>NZ_MSIE01000011.1 GCF_001921205.1 Actinophytocola xanthii
GCGGGCACTCGATCCTCACCGATGTCACGATCAGCGGCACGCGTGACGAGGTCCGACGCAAGCTCGACGACCTCGCCGGACACGGCGTCACCGAGATCGTGTTCCAACCCTGCGGACCGGACGTGAAGGCCGAGCTGGAACGCTTCCTCGAGGCGGCGGAGACGGTTCGCTAGTCGCCCCTGGAGCCCGTCGGCCCTGTGCCAGCGCGACACAAGGCCGACCTCGGAGTCCGAAAGCAGAAATCACGAACAACGGCCCCACTGGCAGTTGTGCCTCGAGGGCGGGATCCTGTGCGCGTCGGCCTCCTTGCACCACGCGCACTTGGGTCGACCTGCCTCGACGCATGCACACATGACAACCTCCATGATCACCAGGTAGATGTAGATAGAAAGCGGTCCTGTTACCGAGTCAGCTCGCCGTACGTCTCCGGATCACGATCGTGCCGTCGCCGGTGGTCATGGACTTCCACGGTGACGCCGGCCGTCCGCGCGCGAGCCACACACACAGGAAAACCGGCCAGACCACGACCGTCGCCATCTGGGTCATGAACCACGGCAAGCTGCCGAAGATCGTCGCCGCGCCCAACCGGCCGCGTTGACTGAGTTTGACGCGGTACCGACCTACGGCGACCGCTCCGATGCACCCCACGAGATAAACCAACACTAGTGCGACACCCATAGCTTCACGACCTCCTCACGACGAAACTGATGCGAAGTAACGCGACCACGGATTCTCGAGCCAATTCCGACTTCGCTGACCTACTTCGCTGATCGCGAGTGTCGCGTTACATAATTCTTCCTGTAACGGGACGCCCCCCGCTGACGAACGTAGCGATATACCGAGGAACAGGAGAACCGTATGCGACTTCCGAGCGATATTGTCCAACTTCTGACCACTTATATTCGCGTCGAGATGCGCGAGATCGAAGAACCTCCTGGCTACGACCCACGGAGGGTTTACAACCTGTACGGTCAGGCGACGAGCAATCCCCACGAGTTCCTGAAAGCCGTCGCCGACGCGGTGTTGCCGGCGGGTGGCGAAGCGGCCCGCGGCGGAGCTCGCCTCGTCTGGGAACTGCTGTCCGTCGACCTCTTCCGCGTAGATCACAACGCGAAGGCGATGCTCGAGGAAGGGGTCAGGTGGGCTTGTTCGAACAACCGTGAACTAGTCGGTTACGAGACTGACCATTCGTCGTCCTGGCGGACTCCTCGGTAAGAAACCAACAACCTCGTCCTGGCAGATGGGATTCGATTCCTTGTCGAGCTGCGGAGGGGTCGGGTGCATGGACTGCGAGGAGTGGGTGGTGTTCCACGCCAGCCCTGTCCTCACCGAGCAGGTCAGCTCTCAGCCATGCCGACGTGGTACCAGTCAGCGGGCGGTGCCGGCGCGGCGTTTGGTCCAGACGTCGTAGGCCACGGCTGCCAGCAGGACCAGGCCCGACCTTGCCCACCCCGCCCTGGCTTCACGCGCACACCGGACAAGGTCGCCGCCTGGAGCCCGCCGCCCACCGCGTAGATGTGGCGGCCGAAGACCGAGCGGCCGGCCAGCAGCGAGTAGCCGATCACCAGCACCTCCAGCACCCAGGGCAAGTTCTTGAACCTCGCCAGCTGCACCACCACGAACAGCACAACCAGCGCCGCCAGATCGCCACGAAACACGGCGACGGCGTGTACGTCACATTGCAGCTGCCCGAGTTCATGAGCGAGTACTCGTGGGTCCCGTACCTGGCCTGGGGCACCGTGCTCGACGAGGGCGAGGCGCCGGACTCCGAACACGCCGGCTCGCCGACGGCCCCGGCTGGGCACTGGCCTACCACGGCGCGTACGAGTTCGGCGGCCCCGAGGGCGGTCCGTGCCCTGCCCGGCGGGGACCGGTGGCTCGCGCCGGTCAAGGCCGCACCGAGACCGAACGCCACCTGGCCGTCCACGCGGGACACTACGTGGAGCTGAGCGAGCCCGACCAGGCGGCGTGGGAGGTCGGCGGGCACGCCATCCTTACCGACGTCACACTCACCGGCACCCGGGACCAGGTCCGACGCAAGCTCGACGACATCGCCGGGCACGGCGTCATCGAGATCGTGTTCCAACCCTGCGGACCGGACGTGAAGGCGGAGCTGGAACGCTTCCTCGAGACCGCGCAGGCCGTGCGCTAGGCCAGCGGTAGCAGCGAGGTCGGTGCGCCATGCCAGGACAGCCGCAGGGTCTCCCGCGCCCGGGTGCATGCGACGAAGAGCAGGCACCGTTCCTGCTGGAGATGTAGTTCGTGGGCAACGGGGTCCTCGTCGGCGAGCGTCACCGCGGGCAAGATGCCGGTCGATGAGCAGGTGGCTTCCCTGGTTGGCGTACGAGAGCAGGCAGTCGTAGCACGCCCGCGCGCAGCGCTCCCCCGTGTCGTCCAGGTCACCCCCCAGGTCCTCGCCGGTGTCCGGGTCGAAGTGGCAGATGTCGAGGGCCCGTCGGGCGGCGCGACGGAGTGCGCCAGGTTCTTCCACGAGGCGCCGCAGCACCCCGGCGCCGCCTTCGGCGCTTTCGATGAACAGGGCTCGGCCCCGGCTGTCCTTGTCCGGAAGGAGCTCACTGCTCAGCTCGCCGTCCTCGAGCTGGAACTCGGCCTCGACACCGCGTTCGAGGGCGTACATGAACGACAGCGCCGTCGGTCTGTCGACCTGGTCGACAGCCCGGGTCACGAGGATGTTGCGGCTGTCCTCAACGTAGGGGACGACCTGCTGCTTCCGTGGCACGTCGTCGACCGGTTCCAGGTCCTCGCCGCCCTGCCCGTCGTCAGCCAGTGCTCGGCGCTCGGACAGCCAGCGACCGGTCTGCACGTCGATCCAGTATCCGATGTTGCTGTGCGGGTCACGCCGCCTGCGCAGCCCGAGGTTCGTCACCCGGACGGTGGCGGTGTCCCCGTAGTGGAGTTCGAGAACGGGCTGGTCGCCGGTTCTTGCCTCGGCGTCGATCCGTCCTGGCCGCGCTCCGTGGTCGTTGAACCGGTAGGAGGTGATCAGGTCGAAGCCGGTGCGGCGGCGCTCCTCCTCGTCTGAGGAGATCCGGTCCCGCCGGTCGGCGCGCACTGTCTGCAGGCGCAGCAGCCGGTACATCGTCTTCCCGAGTGGGGCGTCGCAGGCGTCGCAGACGTCCGAACCGACTTCGGTGTCGTGCTGGTAGCCGCACGCGGAACAACGGCGGGCAGCTGTGGTGTCCAGGCCGGTGCCGCCGTCCTCACCGGGGGTTAGCTGGACCTGGTTCACCTGGTAACGCACGCCCTCGTGGTACACGAGGGCACCGGGGCCGAACTCGCTAATCGCGATGAACCGCGGACGCTGGATGAACTCGGCGTCTCCACCCATCCCGCGTCGCCCTGGAACGTAAGCCCGCAGCGGCAACCGGGGGAAGGAGTAGCCGGGCAGGAACCCCTCCGCGGCGAGATAGCGGTAGGAGTAGAAGTCGGTCTGGAACTCCTCTGCGTCGTCGAGGCGGAGGAGCCGGAGCTGGTTCTCGGCCTCGCGGCGTCGGCGAGTGGCCTCGTCCCTGGCTTTCGGGCTACTCGCGTGGTCGAGGATGATGGCGTTCTGCTTCTCCTGTTCCCGTACCGCTGACCGGAACAGCTCGCGCCACCGCTCCAGCGACCGGTCGAACTCCAGGGCGGCGTCGGAGACGACCCGCTCGGTCCAGTCGGGGTGCCACCACGAGGTCCGTTCCAGTCGCTCGTTGAGGCCGAAGAGGACATGCCCGGCATGCCGCAGTGCACGTTCCTGGGCCAGATCGGACTCGATCTTCAGACGAACGCCGGCGGCGATCTGCAGAGCAGGTGAGCCGGTGTCGACCACCTTCGCGAGCGAGCGGTCTAGCTTGAGGCCGGTCTCCGCCAGCCAGATGGCATGCACATGGGACCTGAGCAGATCCTCGTTGGTGAGGTCCAGCCTGGGCGGGGCGACCGAGCCGCCGACCATCTGGTCGCGCTTGCGGAAGTAGTACTGGTCGTGTGCGTTGCCGGTAGCGCAGTACGTGACCACCAGCGCTGGTTGACCCGAACGGCCGGCGCGACCGGCACGTTGTGCGTAGTTCGCGGGCGTGGGCGGCACGTTGCGAAGGCCGACAGCGTTCAGGCTGGCGATGTCGATGCCCAGTTCCATGGTCGGTGAGCAGAACAGGACCGGCAGTTCACCGCGTCGGAACTTCTCCTCTCGCTCGATGCGATGCTCGTTGGACACCTGAGCGGTGTGCTCACGGGCATGCATTCCGGCCAGGGTCTCCGCCACGTCGGAGTAGAGCCGGCGAAAGAAGGGGTTGACGCGTGGCCCACGCTCGGACGCCACCTCCTTGCGCAGTGGATCGTCGGCGCCCGCCTTGCCGTCGCCCGCGCGCCAGATGATGGCCGAGGACTTGAGCTGGTAGCCGGCCGCACCGTCCGCCTCGTTGGTACGACTGACGGCGAGCAGACCGCACTCGGCGAGCACCACGAGGAGGTCGACGATGATCTTCTGGGCGTCGTCGCGGCTCAGCTTCTCCGGAAGGCCGGGAAACGTGGTGGGGCGCAGCAGGTAGCGACCGTAGGCACCGTACCCACTGAGGTAGAGGTGGTCTCGACGGCTGCCCTTGCCGCCGGGACGGGCGAACGCCTTGCCGGGGCGGGGCTCACTTTCCCGCTCCGGCAAGGCCCAAGGCTCGTCGAGGTGCTGGCTGGACAGCTTCCGGAGCTGTTCGAAGCCGTGTGGATCAAAGCAGTCGACCTCGACAGCGAGCACCCGGCGCAACTCGTCGAGCAGAATCCTCAGCAGCTCACGCCGGTGCTCGGCGTGGTCATCTCGCAGCACGGGGTGACGGTCATTCCAGAGGGACTGATCGGCGGCGACGTCCGGGAGGTCGACGTAGTCGATTCGCAGCAGACCGGTTTGCTCGAGGTTCGGCATGGTGATCCGCCATCCTCGCTCCAGGTCCTGGTAGAGGCGGTAGCCAACGATTCGTCGCAGGGCGTCCCAGGCGCGGCGTTCGAGGCTGAACCGGGCGGTCTTGTTGCGCGCGAAGTCCGCAAGAGTCAGACCAAGCGCGTCGGTGACCTTCTGTTCGACGATCTCATGGGTCAGACCGTCGGGTGCGGAGCACAGCGCACGGTAGAGCGCTCCCCGCAGCTGGCTGACCTGGATGAAGTCGTTGAAGTGGCCGGCCTGCAGGCTGGCGTCCTGCCGGTTGTCCGCGAACGCGAGCAGTTTCCTGGCGTCGGCGGGCAGGTCGGTCTGGGCGCGGAGGCTCCGGACGATGCTCGCGCTGACGACTGACGCCGCGGAACTCCGGCCCTCGGCTGCGAGAGACGCCAGCTTTCCGAAGTCGCTGCTGCGGAGCTGTTCGTAGGAGACCCTGCAGCGCAGGCAGAACGCGAACGCGCCCGAGATGAAGGCGAACTCGGTGCCCTCACCCGACTCGGTCAGCCGGCCGGTCAGATCGAGGTGGACCTGTTCGGGTAGTCGGTCACGACGGCGTGGTGCAATCGACACGTTGCCATGCTCGTCGGTGACGAGCCAGGACTCGGGCAACCGCTGTTCGCTGATCGCGACGTGCAGGTTCGCTGGCCACGGAACGTCCACGCTGGTGAACAGGTACCCCGGATCGCCCCCGCGGCCCTCACCATCGGCCCTGGAGATGAACCGGACGTAGCCGTCGTCGTCAACCCGCTGCACGACCAGGTACTCCTGGCCGCATTCGCGGCAGAACGCCGCGGGAAGCAGAATCGCATCGCGCCGTTCCGGCTCCGGTACCACTGCCTGGTACCTCGTCGTCACGTAGCGGACGTCGGGAGCCTCAAGGCTCAGGTAGACGTTGTCGCCTTTGGACAGGAACTGGTGGAGCCGGAACGCGAACACCGGCCGGCGGGTACGGGGGTCGACTGTCCGAGCGCCGCGCTGCAGGGTACGAGCGATGGCCGCCGCGCAGCGTTCAAGCGGTAAACCGGTCGTCGCCCGCAGTGCTTCCGCCGCTTCCGGGACGGTGGACGGCTCTTTCGGCCGGACCAACGTGCCCTCTGATTCAACGATGCCGAAGCGCCGCTCGACCCAGGCAGACAACGGGTCGGCCACGAACCGGTGGTAGTCGTCGAGGCCGTCGTCCCCATCGACGCTCTTTCGAAGTCCGCCGACGTCATCCGGGTCACCGACGGTCGCCCGTTGGAGCGTCTCCCCAATGACGTTCATGACCGAGACGGGTGCGCCGAACAGGTCGGTGGCCACCGAGGCGACGGCGGCCTTGCGGTCCTCCTCGGGCCCTTCGGTTGTCATCGTCGCCGAGGTCCCGACGCACTGGAGATCCGTCGCCGCGCAGGCGTCGCGGAGTCGCCTTACCAGCATTCCGACGTCGGCGCCGGAACGACCGCGATAGGTGTGCAGTTCGTCCAGCACCAGGAACCGCAGATCGCTCGCCGCGGTGATCAAGCGGTCGCGTTCCTCCGGCCTGGTGAGCACAAGTTCGAGCATCACGTAGTTGGTCAGAATGATGTCCGGGGGATTGTCCAGAATCTCCGCTCGCTCCGCCTCGCGGTCCTGTCCCGTGTAACGGCGGAACGAGACGAGTTCGTCCTCCGGATCCATCCCGTGCCGGAGAAACTTCTCCAGCTCGTTCTGCTGGCTGTTGGCCAGTGCGTTCATCGGGTAGACGATGATCGCCTTGACTCCTGGCCGGTAGTTTCCGGCCTCGCGCTGCCGCAGGACGCTGTCCACGATCGGGATGATGTAGCTCAGGCTCTTACCCGATCCTGTCCCAGTGGTGAGCACGTAGCTGGCTCTCCCCCGGGCCACCTCGATCGCGTCGCGCTGGTGGTGGTGCAGGTCCAGTGGGTACCCGGTCTGACCTGGCGCGTCCTTTCCGACGCGAAAGATGCGAGCACAGTCCGGGTGCAGGAGACCCTGTGTGACCAGGTCCTGCACCGATCCACCGGAGGCGAAGTTCGGGTTCAGCGACAGGTACGGGTCGGGCCATTGGTCCCCCTCGTGCAGCCGGCGTTCCACATGACGCCTGATCCCCTCGTCGTGAATCTCCGTGAAGCCTGAAGTGAACTCACGGTAGTCATCGATCAGGTGATCGTGTACCTGGAAGACATCCATCTGCGCGTCCCTGTGTTGATCGGCTGCCTCACAGGCTAACGGCACCGACCAGAATCCCGGGTCGAAGGCGTCAGGGACTACCCGCCGCGGCTCTCCACCCACCGCGAGCGCCGCCGGAATCCGAAGAAACGGCTATCGAGCGATCGGGGAGCATGCAAGCCACACGCCTCCAGCCCAGTCATGACGTCGCGTCGACCACTGTCCATTCCTTGCCGTACCAGCTGCCGCTCCCGTCGATGCCCAGACGAACCAGCATGGCAGTCATGCGTCCTTGCCTCTGCCCCCGCGCCAGGACCGGCAACATGCTACTGCTCACTATCCACTATTTGCTTGCTTTGCTTCCTCTTAAAGGATAGTCTCGCTTCGAGGAGGAAAGCAACTATGACTGAGACAATCGAGGTAGACTCCCAGACGTACAGCTCTCTGGAGTTCGCGGCCCGCATGAGTGGGTGCACGGCGGGCGAGGTCGTCGCCCGCCTGGTGGCGCAGGCCAGCATGCCGCCCCCGACGACGGTGGGAGCCCCGGAGCGCTCCGACGCCGACGTCGCCGTGGCGGTTTACGCTGACTACGAGGGCCACCGCACGCAAGGCAGGTACGACCCGAGAACGACCAGGATCGACATCACATCAGGCCCGCTGAGCGGGCGAAGCTTCAAGACGCCGACCGGGGCGGCCCGCGCGGTTGTGGCGCACTACAAACCGGGGGTGAACCCGAACCGCAACGGGTGGGAGTTCTGGCGGCTGGACGACGAGACCGGGAGGGCACTCGCTGGTGTTCGACTAACGTGATGACAGCGTCACGTCGCTCCGGCAGGTGCGCGACGCGCCCCGGAGGCCCCGCGATCCGATACCCGGACGGCTGGACCGCGTACTCCTGGCACGGGGTTCGGGTGCCTCCGGACGTGGTCGAGAGCGGCGCGCTGACCGGTCAGCGCGCCGCGCGGGCGCGGCGTTTGGTCCAGACCTCATAGGCGACGGCTGCCAGCAGGACCAGGCCCTTGACCAGCATCACCCGTTCGCTCGGCGCGCCGATCAGCGACATGCCATTGGGATCACACCCATGATCAGGCCGCCGGTGATGGCACCGACGACCTTGCCCACCCCGCCCTGCACCGCCGCACCGCCGATGAACGCCGCCGCGATCGCGTCCAACTCGAACGCCGTGCCCGCCGTGGGACCAGCCTGATTGAGGCGCCCGGAAAAGATCACACCCGCCAGCGCCGCCAGCACGCCCATGTTCACGAACACCCAGAACGTCACCGGCTTCACCCGAACACCCGACAGGGTCGCCGCCTGAAGGTTACCGCCCACCGCGTAGACATGACGACCGAAGACCGAGCGGCTGGCCAGCAGGGAGTAGCCGATCACCAGCGCAGCCAGATCGCCTGGAGACACGGGTGACGGCCTGTACGTGATGTTGCAGCTGACGGAGTTCATGAGTGAGTACTCGTGGGTCCCGTACCTGACCTGGGGAACAGTGCTCGACGAGGGTGAGCCCGCGGACTCCGAGCTCGGTCACCGCCAGACACGAAACAATGAACCGTCCTCTAGCGACTGATCCGGGTCCACCCCCTGACCCTGGTCACGGGCAGGACGCGCCGCGTTTCGGCGTTCGCGCTAAACTGTGTTCACACCGTTGCCGAACCTCATCGACCTCAGCCTTTGCAGCGCAGGGCCGTGACGGCCTCCCCCCAAGCACCTGAGGACAATGATGAGTAACGTGGCCACCCCGAACACCACCAGCGCCGACTTCGTCGTCGGCACCGAAGGCAACAAGCGTTGCGCGGCATGTCAGCACAGCTGGGCCGAGCACGACGGCATCTCGGCCCGCTTCTGTGCCGCGACCATCGTCAGCGGATCTGACCGCGGCTGCGTCTGTGCTCCCACCGCGAACACGGTCGATTCCGCTGTCGCCACTCAGGACGGCGGCACGGTATCGGACTGAGGGCACGCGAGAACCGCCGGCATCCCGCTTCCGGGTCGCCGGCGGTGTTCCGTCGCGCGTGGTCGAATCAGCTTTGGTCGGCGGGGTACTGCGGCGGCCGACGGACATGGCCGTTGCGTGGTTCGGTCCGGGTCTTGGCGTCGTCGACCTGACGGATCAGGTCGTCACGAACCTCGTTGACGGCCGCCGCCAACTCCCGCGCTGTCGACGTGGCCACCAGGTGCATCCGCGGCGTTCGGCTGATCCAGCACTCCAGGGTGACCTGCTGACCACTGCCGTGCCGTTCCTTGAGGCTGATCTCCAGATCGATCTGGGTGTCCCGGAACGACCGCAGCCTCGTCCCGAGCGCGGCCAGCCGCTGAACGACCCAGTCTCGTTCGGAGGACAGGAAACCCGTGGCGAGGTGCAGCCTCTCGGCGATCACGTTCGACACCTCCGCGGTTTCGTTCATGTGCGGCGACGGCCGCCCTTCTGGTCCGTGTTCGGTGTCGTCGTCAGCGATCGGCCCTCCGCAGCGGGCCGCCGACGGCGTGGAGATGTCCCAGCACGTACCCGTAGGTCCGCATCCAGCCACACTGCGAGTACTCAATGCCCTTGCCCGCACAGAAGGCGCGGACGATCGGTTGGGCGCGACGGAGGTTCGGCCGGGGCATGCTGGGGAACAGATGGTGTTCGACCTGGTAGTTGAGCGCGCCGAGACTGAAGTCCACCCATCTGCCGCCGCGGACGTTGCGTGAGGTGAGCACCTGCCTGCGCAGGAAGTCGAGCGTCTGACCGTTGCTGACGGTGGGCATGCCCTTGTGCCCGGGAGCGAAGGCACATCCCATGTAGACACCCCAGAGGCACTGGTGCACCAGGATGAACACCACCGCCGTGAGCGGCGAGAGTACGAGGAAGACCGCGGTGAGGTAGGCGGCGAAATGACCGACCAGCAGAACCGTCTCGATCCGACGCGCCCTGAGATCCCTGCGCAGCAACGCTCTTACGCTGGAGACGTGCAGGCTGAACCCCTCGAGCAGCAGGAGCGGGAAGAACAGGTACGCCTGGTACTTGGCCATCCAGCGGAGCAGGCCTCGCCGCTGCGCGGCCTGCTCGGTGGTGAACGCGATCGCCGGGATGTGGATGTCGGGGTCGTCGTCCTCGTGGTTGGGGTTGGCGTGGTGGCGGGTGTGCTGTGACATCCATGCCGCGTAGCTGATACCGACCATGCCGCCGTGCCAGAAGCCGACGACGTCGTTCGCCCGCCCGCTGCGGAAGATCTGTTTGTGCCCGGCGTCGTGTCCGACGAACGACAGCTGGGCGAACATCACGGCGAAGAACAGTGCGACGAACAGTTGCCACCAGGAGTCGCCGAGCTGGACGAATGCCACCCAGCCACCCGCGAAGGCGAGAACGTTGAGGGGGATCCTCGCGGCGTAGTAGCCGTACCGGCGGCGAAGCAGCCCGGCTTTCCTGACGAGCTGGGACAGCTCGCCGTAGTCCCCACTGCCGGCTCGCGTCGCGGCGGTGGGCACGACAGACGTCATGGTCGGTACCGCCTGCTGGCCAGGTCGGCGATCGGCCACCGGTCGGCGTTCAGCGGGTCGGCTCCGGAATGTGGTCGATGGCGTAGACGACCTGCACGGCGAGCTCATGGGCCGCCTCCTCACCCATCTTCGAGTTCTTCCGAAGGACATCTTCCACGAACGAGACTCGTCGCTGATAACGGGAGACAAAAGTGGTTTCGGGCATGTGTTCTCCTTGCACCGACCGCGTTTCCCATGTCAGAAAGTGACGTGAGAGGGTCGAAAAAACGCGGTTTTCGAGAAACCCAGGAACCGACACGTCCAATGAGGTGTCATCGCTTCCGGATGTCCTGATCCTACGCCTCGTCGACCACGGATGGGCTGAGAGTCACCTGTGAGTGTCAACCGCCGGGCCGGGTCCTACCGGGCCGCGCCGGCGCGGCGTTTGGTCCAGACGTCGTAGGCCACGGCTGCCAGCAGGACCAGGCCCTTGACCAGCATCACCCGTTCGCTCGGCGCGCCGATCAGGGACATGCCGTTGTTGATCACGCCCATGATCAGGCCGCCGGTGATGGCGCCGACGACCTTGCCCACCCCGCCCTGCACCGCCGCGCCGCCGATGAAGGCCGCGGCGATCGCGTCCAGCTCGAACGCCGTGCCGGCCGTGGGGCCGGCCTGGTTGAGACGACCCGAGAAGATCACGCCGGCCAGCGCGGCCAGCACGCCCATGTTGACGAAGACCCAGAACGTCACCGGCTTCACGCGCACGCCGGACAGGGTCGCGGCCTGGAGGTTGCCGCCCACGGCGTAGATGTGGCGGCCGAAGACCGAGCGGCTCGCCAGCAGCGAGTAGCCGATCACCAGCACCGCCAGCAGCACCAGGACCCAGGGCAGGTTCTTGAACCTCGCCAGCTGCACCACCACGAACAGCACGACCAGCGCCGCCAGCAGGATCTTGCCGGCGAACAGGGGCAGCGGGTCGACGTCCTGTCCGTAGCCCAGCCGCGCTCGGCGGTTGCGCCACTGGACGAACGCGAAGCCCGCCACGGCCAGGATGCCGACCAGCAGGCTGACGATGTCCGCGCCGCCCAGCGGGCCCAGGCCCACGTTGCCGAGATAGCCGCCGGTGAAGCCGTTGGCCAACCTGCGGATCTCGTCGGGGAAGGGGCCGATGCCCTGGTTTCCCAACACGGTCAGCGTGAGCGCGCGGAACACCAGCATCCCGCCCAGCGTGACGATGAACGCCGGAATTCCGAAGTACGCCACCCAGTAGCCCTGGGCGGCTCCGATCAACGCACCGGCGCCGAGCGTGGCGAGCACGGCGAGCCACCACGGGAGACCCAGCTGGACGGTCAGCACCGCGCAGATCGCCCCGGTCAGCGCCACGACCGAGCCGACCGACAGGTCGATGTGGCCGCTGATGATCACCAGGATCATGCCGATCGCCAGGATCAGCACGTAGGAGTTCTGCACGACGATGTTGGAGATGTTCCCCGGCTGGAGCAGCGCCCCGTCGGTGAGGATCGCGAACAGCACCACGATCAGCGCGAACGCCACATAGATGCCGCTCTGCCGCAGGTTGATGTGGAACCGGCGCGGCGCGCCCACCGTGGTGTCCACTGTAGAACGGGGAACGACGTCCAGACTCATCGGCGGACCTCCTGGGTCATCATCCGCATCAGGCGTTCCTGGGTCGCCTCCGCGCGGTCGAGCTCGCCGGTGACCCGACCGGCCGACAGGGCGTAGATCCGGTCGCACAGGCCGAGCAGCTCGGGCAGCTCAGAGGAGATCACCAACACCGCCTTGCCCTGCGCGGCGAGACCGTTGACGATCCCGTAGATCTCGTACTTCGCACCGACGTCCACGCCCCGGGTCGGCTCGTCGAGGATCAGCACGTCCGGCTCGGTGAACATCCACTTCGCCAGCACGACCTTCTGCTGGTTGCCCCCGGACAGCGTGTGCGTCGGCGCCTGCACGCCCGAGGTCTTGATCCGCAGGCGGTCGCGGAAACGCTGGGCCACCCGAACCTCCTCGTGCTGGTCCACCCACCCCCGCCGGGACAGCTTGCCGAGGCCGGCCGCCGACACGTTGCCGGTGACGTCGGCGACCAGGTTCAGCCCGTAGCGCTTGCGGTCCTCGCTGACGTAGGCGATGCCGTGCCGAATCGCGTCGCGGACCGACCGGACGTCGATCTCCCGGCCGTCCTTGAGGATGCGGCCGGAGATGTCGACCCCGTAGGACCGGCCGAACACGCTCATCGCCAGCTCGGTACGCCCGGCACCCATCAGGCCGGCCAGGCCGACGATCTCCCCGCGACGCAGCGAGAGCGTCGCGCCGTCGACCACCACCCGGCCGGCGTGCGCGGGGCTGTGCACCGTCCAGTCCTCGATCCGCAGCACCTCCTCCCCCGGCGGAACAGGATCGCGGGGCGGGAAGCGGTGCTCGAGGTCCCGCCCGACCATGCCGGCGATGATCCGTTCCTCGGTGACCTCGTCGGCGCGCACGTCGAGGGTCTCGACCGTGCGCCCGTCCCGCAGGATCGTCACCCGCTCGGCGATCTCGGTGATCTCGTTGAGCTTGTGTGAGATCACCACGCAGGTGATTCCGTCGTCGCGCAGGCCGCGCAGCAGGTCGAGCAGGTGCGCGGAGTCGTCGTCGTTCAGCGCGGCGGTCGGCTCGTCCAGGATCAGCAGCTCGACCTCCTTGGACAGCGCCTTGGCGATCTCCACCAGCTGTTGCTTGCCGACGCCGAGGTCCCCGGCCGGCGTGGTCGGGTTCTCCCGCAGCCCCACCCGGCGCAGGTGCCGCTGCGCCGCGTGGTTCGTGCGGTTCCAGTCGATCCACCCCCGGTTGGCGCGCTCGTTGCCCAGGAACAGGTTCTCCGCGATCGACAGCTGCGGCACCAGCGCCAGCTCCTGGTGGATGATCACGATGCCCCTGGCCTCGGAGTCCCGGATGCCGTGGAAGGCGCAGGGCTCGCCGGCGAAGACGACCTCCCCGGAGTACGACCCGTGCGGGTGCACCCCGGAGAGGATCTTCATCAGCGTCGACTTGCCGGCCCCGTTCTCGCCGCACACGCCGTGGATCTCGCCGCGCCGCACGGTCAGCTCCACGTCCCGCAGGGCGGTGACACCCGGGAAGGACTTCGTGATGCCGTGCACCGTGAGGATGTCGTCGGTCACCGGAGCTGGTCGGCGCTGTAGTACCCGGACTCGACCAGCACCTTCTGGTAGTTCGACTTGTCCACGATCACCGGCTCGAGGAGGTAGGCCGGGACGACCTTCTCCCCGTTCTCGTAGTCCTCGGTGTTGTTGACCTCCGGCTCCTCGCCCTTGAGCACGGCGTCGGCCATCCGCACCGCCACGTCGGCGAGCTCGCGGGTGTCCTTGTGGATCGTCGAGTACTGCTCGCCGGCGATGATCGACTTCACCGACGCCACCTCGGCGTCCTGCCCGGTGACCACCGGGTAGGGCTGGCCCGCGGTGCCGTAGCCGCTGCTGCGCAGCGCTGAGAGGATGCCGATCGAGAGTCCGTCGTAGGGCGAGAGCACGCCGTCCACCCGGGCGTTGCCGTAGGTCGAGGTGAGCAGGTCCTCCATTCGCCGCTGGGCGGTCGCGGGGTCCCACCGCAGGATGGCGATCGTGCGGAAGTCGGTCTGGCCGCTGCGCACCACCAGGTGGCCGGAGTCGATGTGCTCCTTGAGCACGGACATGGCGCCGTCGAAGAAGAACGTCGCGTTGTTGTCGTCCGGCGACCCGGCGAACAGCTCGATGTTGAACGGTCCCTTCGCGGTGCCGGGCGACCCGTCCGGCTTGAGCATGCCGAGGCCGGTCAGCAGCGAGGTCGCCTGCTGCACGCCGACGGTGAAGTTGTCGAACGAGGCGTAGTAGTCCACGTTGGGGCTCTTGCGGATCAGCCGGTCGTAGGCGATCACCGGGATGTCCGCGTCGGCGGCCTGCTGCAGCTGTGAGGTCAGCGCGGTGCCGTCGATCGAGGCGACGATCAGCACCCGCGCGCCCTTGGTGATCTGGTTCTCCAGCTGGTTCGCCTGGGTCGGGATGTCGTTCTCGGCGTACTGCAGGTCGACCTGGTAGCCCCGCTCCTCCAGCGCCCGCTTGATGTTGTCGCCGTCGTGGATCCAGCGCTCGGAGGAGCGGGTCGGCATGGTCACCCCGACCAGCGCCCCCTCCCCCGACTCCGACTGCTGGTCGGCGGTCTTCTCCGACGAACCGCAGCCGGCCAGCACCAGCGCGGTGGCGGCGGCGAGCGCCGCCGCTAACCGTGGAAACGCCATTGTTCCTCCGTACCTCGTTGTGATCCTGGCCGTCAGAGCCCGCGGGCCAACCGGTGGTAGGCCTGGTTCCAGCGCAACCGGTCGGCGAAGCCGGCGGTGGTGGTGTTCTCGTCGATCAGCACCAGCTCGGTGCCGACCATCTGGGCGAAGTCGTGCAGCACGGCCGAGCCGACCGACTGGGTGAGCACCGTGTGGTGCGGACCGCCCGCGGTGAGCCAGCACTCGGCCGAGGTCCCCAGCGACGGCGCCGGCTCCCACACCGCCCGCGCGACCGGCAGGTTCGGCAGCGGCTCGTCCGGCGGCACGACCGTGATCTCGTTGGCGACCAGGCGGAACCGCTCGCCGAGGTCGGCGAGCCCGATCACGACGGCCGGGCCGGGTGCCGCGTCGAACACCAGGCGCACCGGGTCCTCCCGGTCGCCGATGCTCAGCTGGTGGATCTCGCAGGAGGGCCGGTCCGCGGCGATCGTGGGGCAGACCTCGAGCATGTGCGCGCCGAGCACCTTCGGCGTGCCGGGTCCGAAGTGGTAGGTGTAGTCCTCCATGAACGAGGTTCCGCGCCCGGTTCCGGTGCCCATGGCCTTGACCGCGGCGAGCAGGGCGGAGGTCTTCCAGTCGCCCTCGCCGCCGAAGCCGTAGCCGTCGGCCATCAGCCGCTGCACGGCGAGCCCCGGCAGCTGGCGCAGGCCGCCGAGGTCCTGGAAGTTCGTGGTGAACGCGCCGAACCCGCCCTCGCGGAGGAACCGCCGCAGGCCGGCCTCGATGCGCGCGGCGTAGCGCAGCGAATCGTGCCGCTCTCCCCCGCGCTCGAGCTCCGGGGCAAGGGCGTAGCTCTCGGCATAGTCGGCGACGAGCAGGTCGACCTCGCCGTCGGGGACCGCGTCGACCAGCGCCACGAGGTCGTTGACGCCGTAGGTGTTCACCGAGACGCCGAACCGCAGCTCGGCCTCCACCTTGTCGCCCTCGGTCACGGCGACGTCGCGCATGTTGTCCCCGAACCGGGCCAGGCGCAGGTGCCGCAGGTGGTGGTGGCCGGCCGCGGCCCGCACCCACTCGTCGATCCGCCGGGCCACCTCCGGGTCGGAGGCGTGGCCGGCGACGGTCTTGCGGGTGACGCCGATGCGGGTCTGGATGTAGCCGAACTCCCGGTCCCCGTGCGCGGCCTGGTTCAGGTTCATGAAGTCCATGTCGATGGACTCCCAGGGCAGCGCCTCGTTGAGCTGAGTGTGCAGGTGCAGCAGCGGTTTGCGCAGCACGTCCAGTCCGGTGATCCACATCTTGGCCGGCGAGAACGTGTGCATCCACGCGATCACGCCCACGCAGGACGGGTCGGCGTTGGCGTCCCCGAGCACCTGGCGGATGGCCCCGGCGTCGGTGAGCACCGGGCGCCAGACGATCTCCGCGCTGATCCCGCCGGCGTCGGTGAGCATCCGCTGGATCTGCTCGGACTGGCGCGCGACCTGGTGCAGCGTCGACTCGCCGTAGAGGTGCTGGCTCCCGGTCAGGAACCAGACCTGCGGCTTGGCTGCAGACGACACGTGGCCTCCCCTGTTGGGCTCACTGCCCGTAGACGTTCTGGTAGCGCGCGTAGAGGTGGTCGACGTGCTGCTTGTCGATCGTGTCCGGCGTGCCCAGCTGGTGTGCGAAGTGGACGGTGCGGGCCACGTCCTCGAGCAGGACCGCCGCCTTCACCGCGGCCCGCGCGTCCGGCCCGACGGTGAACGGCCCGTGGTTGCGCATCAGCACGGCCGGGGACCTGCTGCCGCGCAGGGTCTCCACGATCCCCTGCCCGATCGAGTCGTCGCCGATCAGCGCGAACGGGCCCACCGGGATGTCCCCGCCGAACTCGTCGGCGATCATCGTGAGCACGCACGGGATCGGCTCGCCCCTGGCCGCCCACGCCGTGGCGTACGGCGAGTGGGTGTGCGCGACCCCACCCACCTCGGGCAGGTGCCGGTAGACGTAGGCGTGCGCAGCGGTGTCCGAGGAGGGCCGCAGGTCGCCCTCCACGAGGGCGCCGTGCAGGTCGCAGACGACGATCGACTCGGCGCTCAGCTCGTCGTAGGACACCCCGGACGGCTTGATCACCATCAGGTCCTCGCCGGGGACCCGGGCCGAGACGTTGCCCGCCGTCCAGCTGACCAGGCCGTAGCGGGTGAGCTCGCGGTGCAGCAGGGCCACCTCGTGGCGCAGCTCCTCGAGCGTGGGCACGCCGCTCACCGCGACGCCAGGGCCGTGCGGCGCAGCTGCCGGAGCCGGTGCATCACGTCGTTGCCGCCGCGGCCGAAGTAGTCGTGCAGCTCGTGGTACTCCGCGAAGAGCCGTTCGTAGGCCTCCACGTTCGACCCGACCGGCAGGTAGGTCTCCCCGTCGTCGGCTCCCATGGCCTCGGCGGCGGCGCGGATGTCGGGGTAGTAGCCCGCGGCGACCGCCGCGTGCATCGCCGAGCCCAGCGCCGGCCCCTGCTCCGAGCCGATCGTGCGCAGCGGCAGGTTGGTCACGTCGGCGTAGATCCGCATCAGCAGCGGGTTGCGCACCAGGCCGCCGGCGACGACGAGCTCGTCGATCGGCACCCCGGCGTCGGTGAACGCGTCGATGATCATGCGGGTGCCGAACGCGGTGGCCTCCAGCAGCGCCCGGTAGACGTCCTCGGCGCGGGTGGCCAGGGTCTGGCCGAGCACCAGGCCGGACAGCTCGTGGTCCACCAGCACTGACCGGTTCCCGCTGTGCCAGTCCAGCGCCAGCAGGCCGTGGGCGCCCACGGGCTGCGCGGCGGCCAGCTCGGTGAGCAGCTCGTGCACGGAGATGCCGCGCTCGCGGGCCAGCTCGTGGTAGCTCGGTGGGACCTGGCGGTCCACGAACCAGCCGAAGATGTCGCCGACACCGCTCTGCCCGGCCTCATAGCCCCACAGCCCCGGCACGATCCCGCCGTCCACGACCCCGCACATGCCTGGCACCTCGTGCAGGTCGGTGCCGCTGACCACGTGGCAGGTGGAGGTTCCCATGATCGCGACCAGGCGACCGGGCTCCACGGCCCTGGCCGCCGGCGCGGTCACGTGGGCGTCGACGTTGCCCACGGCGACCGCGATGCCCGCGGTCAGCCCGGTCCAGTACGCGGCCAGCGCCGAGAGGTCGCCCGCGCGGTCGCCCAGCGCCCCGATCGGCTGGTTGAGCTTGTCCACGACGAACGTGCCGAACTCGGGGTTCAGCTCGCGCAGGAAGTCCGCCGACGGGTAGGCCCCGTCCTGCCGGATCCCCTTGTATCCGGCGGTGCAGGCGTTGCGCACGTACCTGCCGGTGAGCTGCCAGACGATCCAGTCGGCCGCCTCGACCCAGTGGGCCATGGCCGCGTAGACGTCCGGAGCCTCCTCCAGGACCTCCAGGCCCTTGGCGAACTCCCACTCCGAGGAGATCAGGCCGCCGTAGCGGGGCAGCCACTTCTCCGCGCGCCGGGCGGCCAGCTCGTTGATCCGGTCGGCCTGCGGCTGGGCGGCGTGGTGCTTCCACAGCTTCACGTAGGCATGCGGGTTGCCGGCGAACTCGTCGAGCTCGCAGAGCGGTGTCCCGTCGGCGGTCGTCGGCACCATCGTGCAGGCGGTGAAGTCGGTTCCGATGCCGATCACGTCGGCCGGGTCGACCCCGGCCTCGCGGACGGCGGCCGGCACCGCGGTCCGCAGCACGTCGATGTAGTCCCGAGGCACCTGCAGTGCCCAGTCCGGCGGCAACGGGGCGCCGGTCGCCGGGAGGGTCTCGTCCACCACGCCGTGGGCGTACTCGTGGACGGCGGTCCCCAGCTCGGCCCCGTCGCGCACGCGCACGACGAGCGCGCGACCGGACAGCGTGCCGAAGTCGACACCGACCACAACCGGCTCGTTCACCATGGTTAGGAGTGTTATCGCTAACATTCATGGCGTCAAGAGCCATCTGGGCAGCGTGGAACCGCTGTGGTGAACGTGCACAATAGACAGACGGGTCAGGCCGGCGGAGCGGCCACGCTGTTCCTCGTGATCAACGCGGGTGCGATGGTCCGCCGTTTCGGACCGGTGTCCCCGCCCTCGATCTGGGCGAGCAGGAGACCCAGGGTCTCCCTGGCCACAGCGTCGAAGTCGGGGCGCATGGTGGTGAGCGGCGGAATGAAGTACGCCGCCTCCGGCACGTCGTCGAACCCGACCACGCTCACCTCCTCGGGCACCCGGCGGCCCCGCTCGCTCATCGCGCGCAGGATGCCGAGCGCCAGGTGGTCGTTGGCCGCGAACACCCCGGTCACCTCGGGCATCCTGGCGAGCATCTGGCCGGCCCGGTAGCCCGCGGCGGCGCTCCAGTCGGCGGCGACCAGCGGCGGAACCTCCACCCCGGCGGCCTCCAGCGCCTGCTGCCAGCCCCGCACCCGACCCATCGCGTCGAACCAGTCCGGCGGCCCGGAGACGTGCCAGACCGTGCGGTGGCCGGCCTCGAGCAGGTGGGTCGTCGCGTCGAAGGCACCCGCCGTCTGGTCCACGGTGACCATCGGCGTCGGCCGCTCCGGGTCGCCGTCCACGGTCACCAGCGGCACCCCGGCCGGCACGTCGGCGAGCGCGTCGTTGGCCGAGCCGGTCGGCGCGATCGCCACGATGCCGGCCACCCGCTGGTCCCGGTGGTGCTCGACGGCCTCGGCGATCGATCCGCGGTCGAGCACCTTCACCCGCTTGAGGCTCACCGCGAACCCGGCCTCGGCCGCCGCCAGCTCGAACGCGGCGAGCAGTGAGGCCGGCCCGTACAGGGTGGAGTTGGCCGCGACCACCCCGATCAGCTGCGTGCGCCCGGTGACCAGTGCCCGCGCCGCCTTGTTCGGCCGGTAGCCCAGCTCCTCGATGGCCGCGCGCACCCGCAGCCGGGTCTGCTCGCGAACGTTGGGATGGCCGTTCAGCACGCGCGAGACGGTCTGGTGGGACACCCCGGCGAGGCGGGCGACGTCCGTCATCGCGGGGTCGCGCGACACCTTGCTCGTGACTACCGGGTCCTCCACCGCCGAAACCTCGCTTCAACTCATGATCGTGCCTTTCGCCCAGTGTCCCACCCTCAGCGAATCCAGAAGGTCGAACGCTCCCGTTCGGCGCGTCCCCGACCTGGGGAGGTGAGGACGAGGCGCCCGTCGACGTGGGTGAGATAGGCCCGCCGGCCGGTGCTCGCCCGCAGCGAGACCCCGTCCCGGTGAGCGAGGCCGGGCTCCCGCACGAAGCTGGTCTCCCGGCCGTAGGCGTCGGTGTCCTCGTAGGGATCGACGCGGAGGATGTCGGCGGCCCGGACATACCGGTCGGGGAAGTTCACCGGCTGGAGGGACACGGTGCGGGCGCCGAGGTGGCCGGGAACGAAGCGGAACTGCGTGTCGGCCAGTTCGCGGACGTTGCCCTCGACCCGCAGCCGATACTCGAAGTGCCGCACGACCAGGTGCGGCGCGTCCATCGGGGACAGCCGGCTGATCGGCCCGCCCCTGCCGACCGGCACGCCGAAGCTGGGCGCGCCGTCCTCGTTCCAGTGCAGCCGCTGCACCCGGGTGTGCCGGTTGGGGTCGAACAGCGGGTCGCCCTCGATGTCGCGGTAGTCCCTGGCGTGGTAGACGAGCACGTCGGTGCGGCCGTCCTCGGCGACGGTGAACGAGTTGTGGCCCGGCCCGAACTGACCGGTCTCCGCGTTGGTCACGAAGATCGGGTTGGCCGACTTCGTCCAGGACCGCGCGTCGAGCAGGTTGGCGTTCTCGTCGGCGGTGAGCAGGCCCATGCAGTAGCGGGCGTCGGTGGCGCTGGCCGAGAACGTCACGAACACCCGGCCGTTGCGGATCAGCACGGCCGGCCCCTCGTTGACCCGGAAGCCCTGCGTCTCCCAGCTCGCGGTGGGGACCGCGATCCGCACCGGCTCGGTGGCGAGCTCGAGCGGCGAGGCCATCTCGGCGATGTAGAGGTTGGTGTTGGTGTCGATGCCCGGCTCGTGCTGGGCCCAGAGGAAGTACCGCCGGCCGCGGTGGGCGAAGGTCGTGGCGTCCAGGGTGAACGTCTCCCAGGCCGTGACCATCCGCCGCGGCGGCCGCCAGCCCGACGCCCGGGGGTCGGCATTGTCGGACTCGAGCACGTAGGTGCGGATGCGGAAGGGGTCGTCGGAGTCGCCTGCGGCGAAGTAGACGTACCAGCGGTTGCCGATCCGGTGGAGCTCGGGCGCCCAGATGTAGCCGCCCATCGGGCCGCTCGCCGGCCGGCGCCAGATGGTCCGCTCACGCGCGCTCGCCAGGCCGTCCAGCGTCGTGGCGCCGCGCACGACGACCCGGTCGTACTCGGGCACCGAGCCGGTCAGGTAGTACATGCCGTCCACGGGGCGGGTGATGAACGGGTCGGCCCGCCGCTCCACCAGCGGGTTGCGAGTGGTCAGCGGGAACGGCGAGCCCGGCCGGTCGCCGTGGCCGCCGCGTTCCGCCGCCGCGGCGAGCGGCGTGCCCGCCGAGAGCGCGGTCGCACCGGCCACCACACCGCTCGCATGGAACAGGGTCCTGCGGTCGATCCCGGTCATCTCGTGCTCCTTGTCGCGATCCGTACGAACGTCACCGAGTTCGGCGGGAAGGTGTGGGTGAACGTGCCGGCGACGTCCAGCTGGGACTCCCGGGGTGCGATCGGGGTGGTGTACTGGGTGTTCACGTCGTCGGGATGGCCCGCCAGGGTGGTCACCCTGGCGCGGCGCTCCACGCTCGCCCCGCGCAGGTGGACTGTCGTGCGGGCGGCGGCGTCCTGGGCGTTGACGACCTTGAGGACCAGCTCGCCGGTCGCCGCGTCCCGGGTGACGACCTGGCGGAAGGGCTCGACGACCGCGTCGTCGGTGAACTCGCCCCACAGCTCGCCGTCCAGGTACAGCGCGACGTGACGGCCGCGCACCTGCACGCGCATGTCGTAGGTGCGGCCGGTCTCGACCCGGGTGCCGTCGGAGATGAGCGTGGACTTGCCGCCGCCCTCGGCGCGCTCCACCGCGGACTGGGTGTTGTTCCAGCCGCCCAGGTTCCACCAGTAGTAGTTGCCGGTGTCCCGGACTCCGAACGCGACCAGGAAGCCCTCGCGGCCGGACAGCTTGGTGGCCTTGACCGACAGGTCGTAGTCGCGCCAGGTCGGGTCGCCCGCGGTGACCATCGTGTTCTCCGCGACCGTGTCGGACTGGACGTAACGGCCGTCGGTCACCGCCCAGGAGCCGCGTCCCTCGGTCGGTGTCCAGTTCTCCGCCGTGCCGGAGAAGTCGTCGGCGAACAGGGTCTCGCCCTGGGCGGAGGTCACCCGCACGTCGTCGTAGGCCGCGGCCGTGCCCCAGGTGGACAGCCCCACCGCGCCGGTGATCGGCTCCAGGGTGGACGGTGTGTCGGTGGACTCGCTCGGCACCACGTGGTCGCCCACGTTGGTCATGAACAGCTTCTGCACCTCGTAGCTAGCCGAGCCCCAGACCGCCCGGTTGTTGAACCAGATCATGTCCGGCCGCCACTGCACGTAGTCCTCGTTGGCCAGCAGCGGGGCGTAGGAGGCCAGCCGGACCACGTCGGCGTTGCGTTCGAGGCCGGTCATGTAGGCGGCCTCGGCGAGTGCGTTGCGGAACCGGTTGTCCTGTGAGGCGTACTCGCCGAGGAAGACCTTCGGGCCGGAGCGGTCGTAGGCGTCGTAGCGTTCGTTGTTCTGCAGGAACCAGGTCGGGCTGTTGTAGTAGTGCTCGTCGACCATCTCGACGTCGGCGTCCCGGTTGAGCTGCCAGAGCCGGTCGAACGTGGCACCGGCGTCGTCCGGGCCGGAGTTGCTGATCACGGTGATCTCCGGGTACCGCTCCTCGATGGCCGCGCGGAAGCGGGTGAAGCGGGCGAAGAACTCGTCGGGCAGGTTCTCCTCGTTGCCCACCCCGAGGTGGGTCAGCCCGAACGGCTCGGGATGCCCCATCTGGGCGCGCTTGGCGCCCCAGGTGGAGTCGACCGGGCCGTTGGCGAACTCGACCAGGTCGAGCGTGTCCTGGATGTGCCGGTTCAGCAGGGCCTCGTCGTCGGTGGCGCGGTTCTCCCCGCAGCCGGTGACCAGTGCCGGCACCACCGGCAGCGGCATCGCGCCGATGTCCTCGGCGAACTGGAAGTACTCGTAGTAGCCCAGGCCGTAGGACTGGTTGTAGCCCCAGAAGTTCGCGTTTGTCGCCCGCTGCTCGACCGGCCCGATGGTGTCCTTCCACTGGTAGGAGCGGCGGCGCTCCCAGTTCGGCGCCTCGTAGCCGTAGTGGCTGCCGGTGTTGACCAGGCAGCCGCCGGGGAAGCGCAGGAAGCCCGGCCGCAGCGCGGCGACCTTCTCCGCGAGGTCGCGGCGCATGCCGTTGGGCCGGTTCCTGAAGGTGTCCCGGGGGAACAGCGAGACCATGTCCAGGGCGAGTGTCCCGGTTCCCTCGCCGCGGACCAGCAGTCGTCCGGTGATGCTCGAGGTGCGGGCGAGGAAGGAGCCGGTGTACCGGGTCCAGGCCGCGCCGCGGACGGTGAGCCGCAGCGGGTCGGCCAGCGCGGTGCCGGCCGGGTCGGTGAGCCCCACGCTCAGCGGCGTCGACGGCTGGTCGGTTCGGGCCCAGACGGAGAAGTCGTAGCGCTTGCCGCGCTCGACCCGGATGCCCGAGTTGTACCCGGCGTTGATCACTCCCGCCGGCAGCGCGAGGCTCAGGTAGCGGCGGTTGCGTTCGTTGAGCCGCCCCTCGTCGTCGACCACCCGGGGGTCGCCGCTGTGCGGCGCCCAGCCGGTCAGCGGGGTGTAGGCGGCGTTGTCGACCCGGTCGTACTCGAACGACCGGTTCTGCACCAGCTCGGCGTAGAGCCCGCCGTCGGCGGCCCGGTTGATGTCCTCGAAGAAGACGCCGTACATGTTGTCGGAGATCTCCGGACCGGTCGCGGAGGCGTCCACGGTGACCGTGTACTCGGTCTCCGCCGGCTGGGCCGAGGCAGGCAGGGCCGAGGTGGGCAGAAGCGTCGTCGCGGTCAGCAGGACGGCCGCGGACAGCAGTCGGGATCGGGACATACCTGTACTCCTCGGGGGGATCAGGAATGGGCCGCGCGGACGCGCTCGAGCTCGGCTCGGGTCACCGGCAGGACCGTGCCGTGCCGGGGTCGGCTGGGCAGCTCGTATCCGGCCGAGGGCCGCCACTGCCCGGAGGCGAGGTCGGTGGTCTCGAACGGGACGTAGCCGCGGCCGCCGAACTCGTCGATGAACAGGTACCAGCGGTCCTCGGTGTTGGACGTGAACACCGCCGGTCCCTCGCCGCGGGCGATCGCGCCGGCGCCGATGCATTCGGCCACGAAGTCGTAGTCGGTGTCGCGCAGCCATCGGGAGCGCTCGGCGACGATGAACTTGCCGCACGGCGCGTCCGGCGCGCTCGCCCGCTCGTCCTTGGTGAAGCGGTAGTAGTGCCCGCGGTGCTCGATCACCGTGGAGTCGATCACGGAGTGCCCGGGGTCGGCCCACACCCGCGGCGTGGAGAACGTCCGGAAGTCGCGGGTGGTGGCGTAGAGCATCCGGTTGTAGGACTCGCCGGTGTGGTTCGGGTCGTCCGCGGCGTAGAGCTTGGAGGCCCAGAACACGACGTAGGCGCCGATCGTGCGGTCCCAGTAGGCCTCGGGTGCCCAGGTGTTTCCCGCGGTGTCGGGCGAGACCCGGACGTGGCGCTGCGCCGACCAGTGGACGAGGTCGGTCGACTCCCAGACCTCGATGTGCTTGCTGCCGAAGCGCTGCGCGGCGTCCCAGTCGCCGTTGCCGAAGATCCGCAGGTCGGTGGCGATCAGGTAGAACCGGTCGCCGCGCGGGGAGCGGATGACGAACGGGTCGCGCACCCCCCGGTCCCCCTGCGACGAGGTGAGCACCGGGGCGCCGCCGTTCAGCTCGTCCCAGTGCAGCGGGTCGTTGCCTCGACTCGCCGCGAGATGTACCTGTTCGCCGGTTTCGGTGCCCTCGCCGGTGAAGTAGAAGAAGACGTAACCCCCGTACCTCGGGCGGGCCGAGGCGTGGGATGCGGCTCCGGTGCCGAGGACACCGGACGCCAGAACCGCGAGGGCGAGGGCGAGGACGAACGACCGGGAACGGCGACGAACGGGAAACGCCCGCATGGGGCTCCTTCCGGTCGGCGGCGACACGCGAAGTGAGCGTTAACATAGAACGCGTTCACCACTGAGTCAAGAACGCTAAGTTCTGGTTGCGGTGGGGTTGACGTGAGAACTGTGAACGTTCACTCTAGTGGCCCAGTGACAGGGGTCACTCGCCGTATACGGAGGAAGATCAGTGGTGAAGAAGATCACGGCCGCGCTGGGCGCGGTTCTGCTGGCCGCACTGGCCGCGTGCGGCGAGGGCGGGTCGGGCTCCGCCGGCGCCGGCGGAGGCGCCGGTGGTGGCGGAGGCGACGACACGATCACGATGGGGTTCGCCCAGGTCGGTGCGGAGAGCGGCTGGCGAACGGCGAACACGAAGTCGATCCAGGAGGCCGCCGAGGCCGCCGGCATCGAGCTCAAGTTCTCCGACGCCCAGCAGAGGCAGGAGAACCAGATCAAGGCGATCCGGTCCTACGTCCAGCAGAAGGTCGACGTCATCGCGTTCAGCCCGGTGGTCGAGACCGGGTGGGACCCGGTGCTGCTCGAGGCCAAGCGCGCGAACATCCCGGTGATCCTCACCGACCGCGCGATCGACTCGGAGGACACCTCGCTCTACAAGACCTTCCTCGGCTCGGACTTCGTCGAGGAGGGGAAGAAGGCCGGCAAGTGGCTGGTGGAGAACACGACCGGCCCGCAGCGGGTCGTCGAGCTGCAGGGCAACACCGGGGCCGCCCCGGCGATCGACCGCAAGAAGGGCTTCGAGGAGGAGATCGGCGCCCGGGACGACATCGAGATCGTCGCCTCGCAGCCGGGTGACTTCACCCGGGCCGGCGGCAAGCAGGTCATGGAGGCGTTCCTGCGGTCCACCCCGAACATCGACGTGGTCTACGCGCACAACGACGACATGGGTCTCGGCGCGATCGAGGCCATCAAGGCTGCGGGCAAGGTGCCCGGCAAGGACATCAAGATCATCACCGTGGACGCGGTGAAGGCCGGCATGGAGGCGCTCGCCAAGGGCGAGATCAACTTCATCGTCGAGTGCAACCCGCTGCTCGGCGAGCAGCTGATGGAGCTCGCGGAGAAGGTCGTCGCCGGCGAGGAGGTGCCGACCCGGGTGGTCACCGAGGAGGGCACGTTCACTTCGGAGCAGGCCAAGGCCGCGCTGCCGGACCGCAAGTACTGAGCAGGTTTTCACCGGTCCCCGTCACCCGCGTGGTGACGGGGACCGCCCGCACACCGAAGGACAGCCTTCATGACCGAGTCCCCGCCGCTGGTCGACATGCGCGGCATCCACGTCGAGTTCCCGGGCGTGAAGGCCCTGGAGGACGTCGACTTCCGCCTGTTCCCCGGTGAGGTGCACGCCCTGATGGGCGAGAACGGTGCCGGCAAGTCCACGCTCATCAAGGCGCTCACCGGGGTGCACCCGCTGGAGGCGGGCGAGATCCACCTCGACGGCGCGCCGGTGTCGTTCCCCGGACCGGCCCAGGCTCAGGCGGCCGGCATCAGCACCGTGTACCAGGAGGTGAACCTGTGCACGAACCTCTCCGTGGCCGAGAACATCCTGCTGGGCCGGGAGCCGCGCAGGTTCGGGGTCATCGACGGCCGGACGATGCGTGCCCGGGCCGCGACGCTGCTCGCCCGGATGGGGCTGACGATCGACCCCGGGTCGGCGCTGGGCAGCCACCCGATCGCCGTGCAGCAGCTCGTCGCGATCGCCCGGGCGGTCGCCGTCGACGCGCGCGTGCTCATCCTGGACGAGCCGACCTCCAGCCTGGACACCGACGAGGTGGCCGAGCTGTTCCGGATCATCCGCGTGCTCCGCGCGGAGGGGGTCGCCGTCCTGTTCGTCACGCACTTCATCGAGCAGGTCTACGAGATCTCCGACCGGGTCACCGTGCTGCGCAACGGGAAACTGGTCGGCGAGTACGCCACCAGCGCGCTGAGCCGGATCGACCTGGTGTCCGCCATGATCGGTCGTGAGCTCGGCGTCCTCGAGGAGGTCGAGCGCCGGTCGGAACGGCGCAGCGCCGACCCCGCTCCCCTGCTGCGGGCCGAGGGGCTCGGCCGGGCGGGAGCCATCGCGCCGTTCGACCTGGAGATCCACGCCGGCGAGGTCGTCGGGCTCGCCGGGCTGCTCGGGTCCGGCCGGACCGAGCTGGCGCGGCTGCTGTTCGGCGCGGACCGCGCGGACACCGGCCGGGTCCTGATGGACGGCGAGCCGCTGCGGCAGCGGGGCGGCCCGAGAGCCGCGCTCGCCAAGGGGATCGCGTTCTCCTCCGAGGACCGCAAGGCCGACGGCCTCGTCGCCGACCTCACCGTGCGCGACAACATGATTCTCGCGATGCAGGCCGCCCGCGGCTGGGCCCGCCAGGTGCCCCGCCGCACTGCCGACGAGCTGGTCGAGAAGTACCTGACCGAGCTGGACATCCGACCGGCCAACCCGGACGCGGTCGTGGGCACCCTCTCCGGCGGCAACCAGCAGAAGGTGCTGCTCGCCCGGTGGCTGATCACCCGGCCCCGGCTGCTGATCCTCGACGAGCCGACCCGCGGCATCGACGTCGGCGCCAAGGCGCACATCCAGAAGGTGGTCGCCGACCTCGCCGCCGACGGCATGGCGGTGCTGTTCATCTCGGCCGAGCTCGAGGAGGTCGTGCGGATCTCCGACCGGATCGTGGTGCTCCGCGACCGGCACAAGATCGCCGAGCTGTCCGGCTCGGCGGCCGGCGTGGACGAGGTGATGGAGCTGATCGCCAGCGGCTCCACGAAGGTGGAGGCCCTCTCATGACCAGGACCAGACTGCTGTGGCCGGCGCTGGCGCTGGTCGCGCTGCTGCTGCTCAACCTCATCGTCGAACCGTCGTTCTTCGAGCTGCGACTGCAGGACGGGCACCTGTTCGGCAGCCTCGTCGACATCCTGCGCAACGGGGCGCCGACGCTGCTGATCGCCCTGGGCATGACGCTGGTCATCGCGACCCGGGGCATCGACCTCTCGGTCGGCGCCGTCGCGGCCATCGCCGGGGCGGTGACCTGCACCTACATCGCGAGCACCGGGGACGCCCTGACGGCCATGGCGCTCGCCCTCGGCGTGTGCGTCGTGCTCGGGCTGTGGAACGGTTTCCTGGTCGCGGTCCTCGGCATCCAGCCGATCATCGCGACGCTGGTCCTGATGACCGCCGGACGCGGGATCGCGATGCTGCTCACCGAGGGCCAGATCGTGACCGTCGACAATCCGCTCTTCCGCCAGGTCGGTGCCGGCTTCCTGTTCCTGCCGATCGCGATCCTGATCAGCCTCGCCGCGCTGGTGGCCGTCGCGCTGGTCACCCGGCGAACGGCGCTGGGCATGCTGATCGAGTCGGTCGGCGTGAACCCGGAGGCGAGCCGGCTCGCCGGGGTCCGGTCGCGCACGATCATCTGGACCGTCTACGTGTTCGCCGCACTCTGCTCGGGCGTGGCCGGGCTGATGATCAGCTCGAACGTGAGCGCGGCCGACGCCAACAGCGCCGGCCTCTGGATCGAGATGGACGCGATCCTCGCCGTCGTCATCGGCGGCACGCTGCTCACCGGCGGCAGGTACTCGCTGACCGGAACGCTGCTCGGCGCGCTGACGATCCAGACGCTCACCACGACCGTCTACACGATCGGCGTCCCGCCCGAGGTCACGCTCGTGTTCAAGGCGGGCGTCGTGATCATCGTCTGCCTGCTGCAGGCGCCGCGGGTCGCACCCGCGCTGACCCGGGCTCCCCAGCCCCGCCAGGTCGAGGAGGCGATGGCACGATGACCGCACTCACCCAGCCCCGGTTCCTGAGCCGGGTCCAGTCCCGGGTCCCGTCCCGGTTCCTGCCGGTGATCGCGACGTTCGTCGTGTTCGTGCTGACCTTCGGCGCCGGCGCGGTGCGCTACGAGGGCTTCGCCTCCGGTCAGGTGATCGCGAACCTGTTCATCGACAACGCCTTCCTGATCGTGCTGGCGGTGGGGATGACGTTCGTGATCCTCACCGGCGGTATCGACCTCTCGGTCGGCGCCGTGGTCGCCCTGTCCACGATGATCGCGGCGGCGACGCTGGAGGCTGGCTGGCCGGCCTGGCTGGCCGTACTCGCCGTGCTGGCCAGCGGGTCGACGCTGGGTCTCGGCATGGGGCTGATGATCCACAAACTGCGGGTCCAGCCGTTCATCGCGACCCTCGCCGGCATGTTCCTCGCGCGCGGCCTGTGCTTCGTGATCAGCATCGACTCGATCTCGATCAAGGATCCCGCCTTCCGCACGATCGCGACCGAGACCGTGATGCTGCCCGGCAAGGTCGCGATCACCTACAGCGTGCTGATCGCGCTGGCGGTGGTCGCCGTCGCGGCGTACGTGCTGCACCTGACCCGCTTCGGGCGGACCGTGTACGCGGTGGGCGGCAGCGAGTCCTCGGCCCGCCTGATGGGCCTGGCCACCGGCCGCGTCACCGTGGGCGTGTACGTGATCAGCGGGTTCTGCTCCGCGCTCGCCGGGCTGCTGTTCAGCTTCTACATGCTGTCCGGGTACGGCCTGCACGCCGTCGGGATGGAGCTGGACGCGATCGCCGCCGTCGTCGTCGGCGGGACCCTCCTCGCGGGAGGCATGGGCTACGTGGGCGGTTCGGTCGTCGGCGTCCTGGTCCTGGGCACCGTGCAGACGATCATCTCGTTCGAGGGCACGCTCAGCTCGTGGTGGACCAGGATCGTGATCGGCGTGCTGCTCCTGGCCTTCATCGCCCTGCAGCGGCTGATCCTGTACCGCCAGCGGGATCTCTAGGGCGCGTCCGCACAGTCTCCGGTCGATGGGCTTGGTGATCCAGGTCGTCGCTGGCAAGGCGGAGGGCGGGCCTCGTACCGGGTCGTACTCGGCCTGACCCGACAACGCCGCCAGCGGCGAGCTGGACGCGAAGACCGCGACCGAGGGCTGCGCGGACGTGCCCTAGCCGCAATGCCGGTCGTTCAGCTGCCCGGAAGGCCCCTTGTTGGTCTTGAACGTGCCTGTTCTCGCTGCTCGCCGATCGCGGAGTTGATCTTGCGTCGGCTCAAGCGACCGGCATTGGCCCTAGCCGGCGTTTCACAGGCTGCGGGCGGTGATGTCGCCGTGCGAGGTGGTGGCGCGGATGTCGAGCTCGGTGGTGCCGTTGTTCTTGAGGGCGTTGTGGATGCGGCCGTGGCCGGTTCCCGCGTCCAGGGCGGCCGAGACACCTGCCGCGGCGACGACCGAGATGTCGCCGGACTGGGTGCTGAGCACGACCGTGCCGCCGGTGGCCTCGGCGATCCTGATGTCGCCCCGCGTGGTGGTGATCTCCGCGGGTCCGTGGAGCCGGCCGATCTCGACGTCGCCGTCGACCGCGGTGAGGCGGACGCCCTCGGCCGCCTCGATCGTGATCTGCCGGTACGCGCCGTCGAAGACGACCTCGCCGAGGCGACCGACGGTCCGGACCTCGGCCGCGGCTGCCTCGGCCTCGACCCGGGAGCCGGCGGGCAGGCCGACGGTGACCTCCAGAGATCCACCGTGGCCGACGAGCTTGTTCCTGGGCTCGGGGGTCCGGATCCGCAGAACGCCGTCGGCGTAGTCGACCGTGGTCCTCTCCGCGGTCTGGACGTCGCGGCTCTTGGCGGGGTTGGCGGGCAGCACCTCGACGGTGGTGTCGGCGCGGTCGGCGGCGATGAACTGGACGCGCCCGGCGGGGATGGCCAGGACGACGGAGATCGGGCTGGGGGTGTCGAACGTGTGCATCGTGCTCTCCTGAGAGTTCCTTCGAGGGCCCCCTCTGGTGGGGACCCCGTGCTGGAAACCACGATCACCGGTCGTCCTGACACGGGACGGTCACCGCTCTGACGCGGCCCCTGACACCGCCAACGCCCAGCTCCGGACACACCAGACCCGCGCGGCCACACCCAGACAGACGATGCCCTCGCGCGTGTGGCGCGAGGGCATCGTCGTCGAGCGGAATCGTCGTCAAGCGGAGCGGAGGTGGCTCAGGCGGCGTACATCGCCTTGAGGCCCTGGACGTCACCGGCGGCGAGGGCGCGGTTGGCGGTGGTGCAGGCGGGGGTCTTGGGGGTCATGGTCTGGGCGGAGTTCTGGGCGACGTGCTCGAGGCCGGCGGTGTGGCCACGCTCGTGGACCATGACCGACTCGAGGTCGAACTGGTTGCTGCAGCCGGCGGGCTTGGTGGTGAACCACTTGTGGACCTTGTTGTCGATCAGCACGTCGGAGGACAGCACGGTCTTGGAGCCGGTCCGGTAGTACACGCAGGTGTAGGCCAGGACGCTGGCGGGCAGGGTGCCCCAGCTGGTGACGCTGACGTTGTCGTTGCCGGTGCAGGTGCCCTTCGGGGAGACCTGCGCCGCCTTCGGGCTCGTCCCACCGAAGACATCCTTCGTGACCAGCGTGGTCGCCGAGCCGCAGCGCGAACCAGCGGTGAACAGCGTGGTGGTCGCGGACTTGATCGTCGGCAGCGCGGTCGCCGCCACCGAGGCCGGCGCGCCGGCCGGGTTGTAGTACCAGGTGAAGGTGGCCGGCATCCGCCACTCCGCCAACGCGTAGCGCTTGTCCTGGCAGCCCGGCGTAGCGGCCGCGGCGGCACCGGCCGTGGTCGCCGCGGCGGCACTCGCGGTGGCGGCCTGCTCGAACGGGGTCGACGCCATGATCGCCTCCGCCACCACCGTCACACCGTCCTCGACCGGCGCCACGACGTCCCGGCCGGTGGCCACTGTCGCGACTGCCGAACCCACCGCCGCGACAGCGAGGACCAGGGCGGCGGTGCGAGTGGCGAACCGGGTGAGCGACATCGTGGCGTTTCCTTTGGTGGTGCGGCTTGACACCACCTACATTGCCGCCCACGTGTTGCAACCCAGAGCCCCGAACAAGAGCAGAACAGGAGTAGGCCCGCACGCTCCCCAACCACAACCCAACCGCACCCGAACACGCCGCTACCGTGGGCGGAACCCACGTCGCCGGCGAGGTCATCCCGTGCCGACAGCGGGACCTCTGACCGCCCGCTCACGGAGCTCGGCGACGGCGGCACGGGCCAGGTCGGTGTGGTCCGCGCCGGCGTGGGTGAACCGCGACCCGTCCTCGTCACCGAAGAACTCGAGCCCTGACCGGGCGATGTCCTCGAGGAGCTGGGCCTGCGCCTCGAGGTTGAACTCCCGCCAGTGCCGGCGCCCGCGGTCGAGCTCGTCGGTCCAGCGGTAGGCGCTGGGCTTGACCGTGTGCTGGGCCCACAACGCCTCGGCGGTGTACCGGCAGCCCCGGTGCTGGTACTGCCAGACGTGCACGCACTCGTGTACGAGGGTGGCCGGGTCCAGACGCGTGCCGAGGTACACCGTGGCGCCCAGGGCGAAGGGCCGGCCGGTGCGGGTGAACACACCGGCCGGTCCGGGGACCACGCGTACCGCACGCAGGTCGACCGAGCCGCGGAAGACCCGCTCGAGCATCGCCAGCTCGTCGGCGTCGAGCGCCCGATCACCGCGCGGTACCCCGACGACGGCCTGGCCCAGCGCGACGAGCTTGCCCAGCACGACGAGCACCGCGCCGGCGGCGCCGGCGGGCAGGCGGCGCGGTGTCGTGGCGAGACCCCGCGTACTCGCCACGACTCCCGCGGCCAGGCTCGTCACCGCGATCGTGACACCGCCGAGCCACCTACCAGGACCGGGCAGCCGGCGGACCGAGTCGCCGAGCCGGTTGCCGGCGGCCTCGAGCCGCATCACGACACGCATCACCGAACCCACACCGGGTACATCCGGTGCGCCCCCGGCGCTGTTACCGCCTTTTCGTCACCCGGTCAACAACGGGACGAGCTGCTCCTCCTCATAGGTCAGGTGCGCCTCCAGCTCCTCAATGAGACGGTCGACCTCCGCCCGGCCGCCGGTGCCCGCGGTGACCGCCTGCTGCAGCTCTGCGACCAGTGCGGCGACGGTCTCGTGCTCGGCACGCAGGCGTTCCAGTGTGGACTCGAGCTCCGGGTAGCGCTCCCCCAGGGCGGGGAACAGCCCGCCGTCCTCCATCTTGTGGTGGTACTCGAGCCCCTGGCAGACGTTCAGGCAGTTGATCCGCAGCTGCACCCCGAGACCCGGCCCGGCCTTGGCGAACTCCTCCCGGATGATCCCGAGCTCGCGGCGGAACGCGTCGTGGATCAGGCGCAGGCCCTCCCCCGGCGAGGACGCCTGCGGCGGGACGTGTTCGACCGGGGCCAGTGCCACCACCGGCAGCACGCGGCCGGACTTCTCCTCGTAGTCCGCCCACCCCCGGTCGGCCTCGACCGCGCGGGCGAAGACCTCGTCGCGCTCGGCGCCGGTGAGCACCTCCGCCTCGGCCTCGTAGGTACGCATCCCGTCCTCGACGCTGACCCGGGGGTTGGCCACCAGGTTGCGGAACCACGCGGGATGCCGGCGGCCGCCGCCGGCCGACCCGATGACGATGATCCGCTCGCCCGCGTCGGGCAGGTAGCCGAGCGGGACGGTATGCCTGGCACCGGTGCGCGCACCGGTGGTGGTGAGCAGGATCAGGCGGGCGCCGGCGAAGTAGCCGCCGACGCGGCCGCGGTTCGCCCGGAACTCCTCGATGACCTGCTGGTTGAAATCGACAGTCACGTGTGTTCTCCACGTTCGAACAGGAAGGAAAGGAAACGTGTGTGGAGAACAACGACGGCGGGCTCCGAGCCCGCCCCGCGGTCACGCCGTGACCGGGAACCTCACTCGTGCGTGGCCCATGGCCGACCCGGCAGTCACGCCCGGAACTCTAACCGCACGAACGCGCGCGACGCAACGAGAAACGGAGGCCGCCCGGGACATGCCCCGTCCCGAGCGGCCTCCGCGGCGGGGGACCCTACGCGACGGTCACGGATCCGTCGCTCCCCCGCGTGCAGGCGACCGACCGCGCTGCGGCCACCGCCGCCCCGCTCAGGCACTGCCCCAGCACGCCGTAGCCGTTGGCGTTGGGATGCCAGGACTCCTGGCAGGTCTGGAAGTAGGTCACACAGGTGTTGGCGATGCGCTGGATCGCGATCTTGTCGCGTCCGGAGAGGCTGGTGACCGGGACCCCGCTCGGGCCGTCCTGCAGGCGGATCGGCGTGGCCAGCGCGTTGTCCGGGCTACCGTCCTGCTCACACAGCCGCGCCCCGTCGAAGGCTCCCTGGACGTTCAGGTACACCAGGTCGGCACCGGGGAACTCGGCGGACAGCGTCGCGTGCGTCCCGGCGACCAGCCGGCCGAGCCCCTGGGAGAACAGGTGACCGGCGGCGAGGCTGGCCCGGTGCGCGGGACAGCCGGCCGCGTACCGCTCGGCACCCAACGCCCGGAACTTGTCGCGGTCGTCGGCCCGGTTGTCCTCCTCGTGGTACCGGCCGGCGTAGTCGGTGGGCAGCGGGTTCGTGTAGTCCTGGAACACGACGCGGTGCTGTCCGTCCGCGTCGACCTGGGCCAGCGTGGTCAACAGCGCGCGCAGGGCGTCGGTGGTCTCGGCCGTCGCCGCCGCGAGCTCGGCGTCGGTCGCCAGGTCGGTGATGGTGCAGGGCTGCTGGGGGACGTCCCCGCCGAGGTAGGCCCAGAACTCCCACCACCCGGTCCAGGCGTCGGCGATGAACCGGTTGGCGCACACCGAGGCCGCGTCGCCGAAGGTGAACGAGCTGTTGTTGGACCCGAGGCCGACCAGGACCAGGTCGATGTCGTGGGACTGGGCCACGGCGCGGAGCTGGTCGAGCTGGGCGGGGACGGCGCGGCCCTTCTCGCGGTTGATCGAGGCGTTGCCGAGGTCGTGCGGCTGGCCCCCGGAGCAGGCCAGGTTGAACCGGTCCTGGATGCCGGGCAGGGACGCCCGGAACAGCGAGGCGTGGGGCGAGCGGTGGCAGAAGTAGGCGTTGCTGTTGGGTGCCGACCACCCAGGGAAGCCCTGGGACACCCCGTCGACGTCGGTGACGGGGGCGTAGTCGCCGCCGCCCTCGCCGCTGATGAAGCTGTCGCCCAGCGCGACCGCGGCCGTGGGCAGCTCGGCCGGCTGGGCGGCGGCGGTCGGTACCGCCACGGCCGCGGCGACGGCCAGGGCGGCCACGACGACGCTGGGTAGGAGACGACGGAGCAGGGACATCTCGGCCTCCCGACCGGCCAGAACGTGAATAACTTTCGGAACGATGAGACCACCTCTCGTCCGGCACGTCAAGAACGGGATCTTCACCAGCGATCGGTGCACGACCGCGCCGCGAGTCAGACCCGCCGGACGACGTGCAGCAGGTACTCCTGCCGGTTGAGCGGGTCGTGGTCGGTCCGGCTCCGCGTCGGGACCTCGCCCCGCACGGGCGCGTAGTGGTCGAACGCCGACTCCAGCAGGCCTTCGCCGCGGGTCAGCCCGGGCAGGCGCTGCTCGAGCTCGTGCACCCGCGCGACCGGGATCTCGCCCTCCACCACGCAGGTCGCGCCCCGCGGCCGGGTCGCCCGCGGCACCGCGTGCAGCCGGGCGAGGACCGGCAGCACCACCCCGAGGGTGTCGCCCGGGAGCTCGAGGGAGAACCGGTGCACGGGCTCGTGCACCACGGTCCCCGCCCGGTCCAGCGCGGCCATCAGCACCAGCGGGGTGAGGTTGCGGAAGTCCCCCGCGGTGCTGGACATGCTCTTGTCGAAGGTGCCGTGCGCGTGGCTCTGCCGCGCCCAGTAGCCGGAGTGGGTCATGGTCACCACGCAGCCGAGCACCTCCCAGCCGTACAGGCCCTGCCGCAGCGTCTCGACGACCGTCTCCCGCACCGCCGCGAAGAACGCGTAGGGCATCGACCCGAGCTCCACGCCGAGCCGGAAGGAGCTGCCGCTGCCGACCGGTGCCGGCTCCACCCGCAGGCCGACGGTGGCCAGGAAGGGGTTGGACTCGGTCCCGATCAGCTCGTGGGCCGCACCGGTTCCGACGGGTCGCTCCACGCACACCACGGTGGTCTCCCGGAAGCCGACCTCGATGCCGTACTCGTCGGCCAGGGTGGCCTGGATGACCTCCTTCTGCACCTCGCCGTAGAGCGACACCGAGATCTCCTGGCGCGACTCGTCGCGACGGAGGTTGATTAGCGGGTCCTGCTCGGCCAGCTGGCTGAGCGCGGTGTGCAGCGCACCGCGGTCCGCCCGGCGCGCCGGCACGACGACGGTCTCCAGCGTCGGCGGCGCGAAGTGCCGCCCGGTGGCGGCATGCGGGGTGCCGAGGGCGTCGCCGACGCGGACCTCACCCAGCCCCCACAGCTTGCCGATCCGACCAGGGCCCAGCTCACCGGAACGCAGGCTGGTTCCACTGTGGAACACGCCGAGAGCGGTGACCTTGCCCTCGGTCTGTCCATAGGGGACACGGTCGCGGACCCGCACCGTGCCGGAGTACATCCGCACGTACGCGATCTTCTCCCCCGCCGGTCCACGCTCTACTGTGAACACCGTGCCCGACAAAGGCCCCGCGGCGTCCCCGGTTCCGCTCGGCAGCAACTCGCTGATGCCGGCCACCAGCGCGGCGACCCCGGCACCGGTGGCCGCGGATCCGAAGTAGACCGGGTGCACGAGCGCGCGGTGGCTCTGTTCGACGAGCGCGTCCCGCCTCGGGAAGGCCTCGTCCTCGGTGACATAGGCGGCCAGGGCAGCGTCGTCGTGCTCGGCGAGCACCTCGACCAGAGCCTCGTCGTCGACGCCGGGCACGAACCGCGCGGCCCGGGTGCCGAGGCCGTCGACGGTTCCCATGGGGACCACGGACGGGGTGAGCCTGGCCGCGATCTCCCGCAGCAGTCCGGTGTCCCTGGCGCCCGGGCGGTCGATCTTGTTGACGAACAGCACCGTGGGGATCCGCAGCCGCCGCAGGGTGCGCATCAGGACCCGGGTCTGCGGCTGCACGCCCTCGACGGCGGAGACGACCAGCACCGCGCCGTCGAGCACACCGAGCACCCGCTCCACCTCGGCGATGAAGTCGGGGTGGCCGGGGGTGTCGATGAGGTTGACCGCGACATCGCCCACGGTGAACGCGACGACGGCCGACCTGATCGTGATGCCGCGCCGCCGCTCGAGAGCGAGCGAGTCGGTCTGGGTGTTGCCGTCGTCGACGCTGCCGAGCTCGTCGATGACTCCGGCGCCGTGCAGCAGGCGCTCGGTCAGGCTGGTCTTACCGGCGTCGACATGGGCCAAGATCCCCAGGTTGAGCGTACGCAAACGTCATGTCCTCGCTGTAGGAGACGGTTCCTTCCTGGACGGACATGAACGCTGCTCGCATCGATGCTCCTTGCTCGGGGTTGGTGCCGTCCCAGCACAGCAGAGGCCGTGGTCGGGCGGCAACCGGTTTTGGCGGTTTACCGAGCCTCGAGCGGCCCTCGACCGCCGCCGCCGAACCTGGCTCGAGCACGAGCGCTGAGGGGGACGAGGATGGCCAGGCGAGCACGGGTTCTGCTGCTGACCGAGGACGAGCACGACCACCGTCAGGTGCACCACCTCGTCGAGGCCGGGATCCTGCCGCTGCGCGCCCCCTGGGTGCTCGCCCCGACCGATCTCGGCTCTCTGCCGCTGACGCCGGACCTGGTCGTCGCGGTCGGCAGGTCGGGGACGCTGCCGGCCGCCCGGCTCCGCGAGCGGCTGGGCCTGCCCGGCGCACGCCCGCGCGACGTGCTCACGCTGCTGGACCGGGGGCTGCTGCGGCGCCGTGCGCGGGAGGTCGGGGTGCCGATTCCCCGGCCCCTGTCCGCGATCGGCGCCCGCAACTGGCACTTCCGCAGTCCGCTCGCCGCCAGGACCGGTGACGAGGTCCGACGGGTCGCCGAGCCCGCTGACCTCCCGCTCGACGGCGAGGTCAGCTACGAGGAGTGGATCGACGCCGAAGTGTGCCATGTGGACGGAGTAGCCGTCGGCGGGCGGGTGGTGACGGCGGTCGCCTCCCGCTACCTGGGTACCCGACACGACTTCGCCGCCGGCGCCGGGATGGGTGGCGTCACGATCGAGGACACCGAGGCGGCGCCCCTGCTCGCCGCGGCGGAGCTGACCGTCAGCCGTCTGTCCATTCCAGACGGAGCGTTCCACGTCGAGCTGTTCGACGCCCCGGGCGGACCGATCCTGCTCGGCGCCGCACCGCACCCGCCCGACCCGGTGCTCCGGGCGATGGTCCGTGCCGCGACCGGGGTGGACCTGGTCGCCGAACACATCCGGGCCGGTGTGGGCCAGCCCACCTACCCCCGCCGCACCCGGGCCGCCGTGGCCGGCTACTGGCGGATCCCACCCCGCCCACCGCGCCAGCCGGGCTCGCGCCCCACGCTGCCCGACCTGCACAGCGACGTCGTCCTGGCGACACTCCCCCAGCCGGCCGGTCACGGCCCCACCGAGGTGGTCATCGCCGGCACCAACCCCGCCCGCGTCCTCACCGACCTGCTCTCGCTGCGCGAACGGCTGGACGAGCAGGTCGGCGCGGCCTGACCTCAGTCCTCCAGGACCGTCTTGACCGGGGTGCCGAGCTCGACGGTGCGGCTGACCGTGCACAGCCGCTCGTGGGACAGGCGGACGGCCCGCGGCAGGACGGCCCTGGCCCGGTCGCCCTCGGGCCCCTCGGGCAGCTCGACCCGGAACGTCACGACCAGGTTCTCCATCCGGTTCCCGGACTCGTCCTGGACCTTGTCGCCGGCGACGGTCACCGTGAACGTCTCCGGCTCCACCCGCCGGCTGATGGCGGCGTCCGCGTCGGTGGCCGTACAGCTACCGATCGCCGCGAGCAGCAGCTCGACCGGGGTGAAGTCCTCGCCACCGATGGGCAGCGTGGCACCACTCGCGTTGTGCGCGACGTAGCGCCCGTCCCCGACCCGCTCGACGCGAACCGATCTGAAGGTGTCGTCCGCCATGGTGTCGACACTAGGGCCTCAGCCTTCGACGCCGCGAACCACCTGGGGTTTTGTCGGGACGCGCAGCCGAGGGTCAGTGCGTGCCGGCGCGGGCGTCGCCGAGGTACTCCCCCGGCGTGCACCCCGTCAGATCGCGGAAGTCCCTGTTGAGGTGCGGCTGGTCGGCGTAACCGCATCGGTGCGCCACCTCCGCCCGCGTAGGCGGGGACGGCCGCGACAGCATGGTCGCCGCGTGGTGGAGCCGGGCGATGCGGGCCACGGTCTTGGGAGCGAGGCCGATCTGGTGGCGGAACCGGACGGTGAGGTGCTGGCGGGTCCAGCCGAGCTGTTCGGCGAGCGCCGCGACGCGCTGACTGCCCGGCCTCGACGTGATGCGCTGCCAGGCCCCGTGGACCGGCGCGGACAGGGCGGGACCGTGGCGGAGCCGCCCGGCGAGGTAGTGGTCCAGCACCCGGAACCGCGCCGGCCACCCACGGGTCTCGGCGATCCGCTCCGCCAGCAGCGGGGCGTCGGAGCCGAGGAGGTCGGCGAGACCGACGGTGGTGTTCGCGAGCTCTCGAAGCGGCAGGGCGAACAGGCCGTAGGCACCCAGCGGGGTCATCGTGACCACGATCCCGCGGGACGCCCCGCCCTGTTCCAGGGTCAGCGGCCGATCACGCAGCCCGGTCACCGGCGACTCCGGCAGAGCCTGTCCTGACCGGGGATCCGGGGCCACCAGGCGACGAACCGGGACCTCCAGATCGAGGGTCGCCGTGACCACGCCCAGCGGCGCCACCCGCCAGGGCATCGGGCTGGTGGCGGGGAAGTCGTGCGCGACGTAGGTGAGGACGTGGTCGGACAGCGTCGGGTGGGGCAGGCCGAAGGTGCGTTTCGCGGGTGCCCGTGCGACCTCCTCGCGTGACACCACGAGGGTCCAGCCCGGCATTCACCGATCTTACTTTCGCCGATCTTACTTTCGTCCAAGACGCCGAGGCGGGAGATCCCTAGCGTTCGGCTTCGGCGTCGAAGGGGTGGTGTCCATGGCGGGTGTGGGTGGTTTCCGGAGTCCGGCTCACCGGGAGCGGTATCTCCTGGCCTACGAGCGAGCGATGAGTCGGTGCCCGGTGCCGGACGCGGTGTCCGACGTGGTCACCCGGCACGGCACGACCCGGGTCTACCGGTTCGGCGTGGACGACGGGCGACCGGTCGTGCTGCTTCCCGCGCTGATGGCGACCGTAGCGTGCTACGGACCGGTCATTCCGGCGCTCGCCGAACACCGTCCGGTCTACGCCGTCGACACGCTCGGCGAGGCCGGCCGAAGCGTGCAGACCGCACCGTTCGCCGCAACGCCCGATCGCGCGCGGTGCCTCGACGAGGTCCTCGCCCACCTGGGGCTGACCGCGGTCCATCTGGTCGGCGCCTCGACCGGCGGGTGGCACGCGGTCAACCAGGCCATCCACGCGCCGGACCGGCTCGCCTCGATCAGCGTCCTGGACCCCACCACGGTGACGACGGGGTTCTCCTGGCCGGTGATCTGCTACGGCGCGGTGACCGCGGTGTTCGACCGGACCTGGCTCTGGCGGCGGTTCCTGCGCTGGTCGGCGGGCCAGGACATCCTGGACCGGCCGGACGCCCAGCTCGTGCTCGCCGGAATACGCGACTACAAGCCGAAGGTGCCGTTCCAGGCCCCTCCCGCCGACGACGACCTCCGCGCCATCCCGGTGCCGGTGCTGGCGTTGTTCGGCGGACGCAGCGTCGTACACGACGCCGGCCGTGCGGCCGACCGGCTCCGCGCGCTGCTTCCGCAGGCGGACGTCGAGACGCTGCCGGACACGGGCCACTACGTTTTCCTCCGGCCGGCGGACCGAGAACGGATCGTGCACCGGGTGATTGACTTCGTCGGCCGGGTGGACCGGGAACGCCGATGAGCGGGCCGGTCAGGTCACCGAGACCACGGTGATCCCCGGTCCGGACCCGCCGGCGAGGGCGGCGGGGGCCTGCTCCAGCCCGATCACGCGGCCCACCAGCAGGTCCGGGCGCAGGGTCCCCTCGGCGACCATGGCCATCATCGGCGGGTAGTCGGCCGCGGCCATGCCGTGCGTGCCGAACAGGGCCAGCTCGTGCGCGACGACCAGGTCCATCGGCAGTGGCGGGGTCGACGCCGCGCCGAGCAGCAGGCCGGCCTGTACGTGCCGGCCGCGGCGGCGCAGGGAGCGGACCGAGGCCACCGCGCTCCGCGGCAACCCGGCCGCGTCGATCGACACGTGGACACCGCCGCCGGTCAGCTCGGGGATCCGGTCGGGGGTGGCGGGGACCGCGCCCAGCTCCCGGGCCCGGTCCAGCGCGGAGCCCGACGGGTCGACGGCGACGACCCGCGCGCCGAGCGCCACGCCGATCATCACCGCGGACAGGCCGAGCCCACCGCAGCCGTGGACGGCGAGCCACTCCCCCGCCGCCAGCCGGGCGTGCGCGGTGAGCGCCCGGAACGCCGTGGCGAACCGGCAGCCCAGCGCGGCCGCGGTGACGAACTCGACCGGCTCGGGCAGCGCGACGAGGTTCAGGTCGGCCGCGTGGACCGCCACGAGTTCGGCGAACGAGCCGGGACCGGTGAAACCGGGCTGGGTCTGCCGGGGGCAGACCTGCGCCTCCCCGGCCGCGCAGTACTCGCACGCACCGCAGCCGCAGACAAACGGCACGGTCACCCGGTCGCCCACCCGCCACCGGGTCACGCCGGCGCCGGTCTCCGCCACGACCCCGGCCAGCTCGTGGCCGGGGATGTGCGGCAGGGCCACGGGGTCGTGGCCCTGCCAGGCGTGCCAGTCCGAACGGCACACGCCGGTCGCCCGCACACGAAGCACCGCCCCGCCCTCCGGGCACTCCGGCTCCGCGACGTCGGTGACCGCGAGCGGGCCGCCGTAGGACTCGTGGACGACCGCCCGCACCTACACCTGCCTGCCCCGCTGCGCGACGCCCGGCCCCCCGTAGGGGTAGTCGGCCACCGCCGGCGCGCTGGCCTCGGTGAGCAGCGCGGTCTCCGCCTCGGTCAGGTGCAGCGTCGCCGCGCCGAGGTTGTCGGTGAGCTGCTCGAGCGTGCGGGCACCGAGGATCACCGAGGTCACCGCGGGCCGGTCGGCCACCCAGGACAGCGCCACCTGCGACATCGACACGCCGCGCTCCTCGGCGATCCCGCGGACGGCGTCGATGATCGTCCAGGTGCGCTCCTGGGCGTTGCGCGGGTCGTAGGCCTCCATCCCCCGCGCCGGGTCCTCCCCCAGCCGGGTCGCGCCGCTCGGCGCCTGGTCGCGGCGGTACTTGCCGGTCAGCCAGCCGCCGCCGAGCGGGGACCAGGGCAGGATGCCGATGCCCTCGTTGCGGCACACGTCCACCAGCTCGTGCTCGATGTCGCGGACCAGCAGGTTGTACTGCGGCTGCAGGGTGACGACCGGGGCGAGCCCACGGAACCGGGCGACCAGCGCGGCCTTCTGCAGCTGCCAGCCCAGGAAGTTGCTCACGCCCGCGTAGCGGATCTTGCCGGCCCGCACGGCGTCGTCGAAGAACCCGAGCGTCTCCTCGATCGGGGTCAGCGGGTCCCACGCGTGCGCCTGGTAGAGGTCGACCGCGTCCACGCCCAGGCGTCGCAGGCTGGCCTCGAGCGCGCGGGTCAGGTGGGTGCGGCTCAGCCCGGCGTCGTTGCGGCCCGGTCCCATCGGGAAGCGGCCCTTGGTCGCGATGACCAGCCCGTCCCGCACGCCCGGGCGCGCGGCGAGCCAGCGACCGATGATCTCCTCGGAGCGTCCGGCCGAGTACACGTCGGCGGTGTCGAGGAAGGTGCCGCCGCGCTCGACGAACAGGTCGAGCTGGGCGTGCGAACCCTCCTCGTCGGTCTCCTTGCCGAAGGTCATCGTGCCCAGGCACTGCACGGACACGACTGTCCCGGTGCCACCGAGGGTGCGGTACTCCACCCCTGCTCCTCCCGCGTCGACGTCAGGTCCTGGCCTGGCCGAGCTTCCAGTACCCCGAGAACAGGATGCGTCGGCGGTCCACGCCCCGGTCCCTGACCAGGTGCCGGCGCAGGCCACTGGCGAGCGCGGACTCTCCGCACAGCCACGCGTAGTCCACCACGGGCAGGGATGCGGCGCGCACGGCGGGCAGCAGGCGGGAGCCTGGCTCGTCGCCACCCCGGTAGAGCCAGCTGACCGGCACGTCCGCGGCGACCGGCTGGCGGTAGCTCTCGTCGGGCACCTCGACGAAGACGTGCGGCTCGGTGCCCTCCGGCGCGGCCTGGCCGGACTCGAGGATCGCCGCCAGCGCCGGCAGGGCCGTCTCGTCCGCGGCCAGCAGCCGGTGGCGGGCTCCCTCGGGTGGGGCGTAGGTCGCCGTACCGGCCCGGAAGCCCACCTCGTGGCCCGGCCGGGCCGCCCCCGCCCAGCGCGAGCCGGGTCCGGCGTCGCCGTGCAGGACGATGTCGACGTCGATCTCGCCGACCTCGCGGCGCAGCCGCCGGATCGTGTACCAGCGCAGGTCCGGCCGCTGGTCCTCGGGCAGCGCACGGATGGCCTGGCGGACGTTGAGCCGGTCGGCGCTCGGCATCGTCACCGCGGCGTGCCCGGGTGGCGGCATCAGCAGGCCGAAGTACTCGTCCGGGCCGTTGGTCTCGTGCCGGGTCAGCTCGGGCGCCCGGAAGGTGACCCGGCGCAGGTGCTCGCTCAGGTCGGTCACCGCGTGCACGGTCATCCGGAACTGGTCGTACACCGCGCGCTCCGCGACCGGCGCCATGACCAGCGAGACCGCCTTGTTCATGACCTTCGTCCCGAGCTGCTCCAGCACCGAGTACCGCGGCGAGTTAGGCATGCCTCACCTTAGCCGGTCGGGCTCAGGCGTCGTACCTCCGCAAGACCACATACCCGCCGGCCAGTGCGAGCAGGGTCCAGCCGAGCAGGATCGCGAACGCGCCGGCCGGCCCGTAGTCGGTCCACGCCAGCACCCCCCGTCCCCGGTGGACCGTCTGCATCAGCACCATCCCCGCCTGGTCGGGCAGGTATTGGGTGACCGCGCGGATTGCCGGCATGTTGGCGAGCCCCTGGGAGTTCAGGAACAGGATCGGGATCAGGATGCCGAGGCACAGCGCCGTGCTCCGCAGCATCATCGCGACCCCCGTGGCGAACACGCACATCAGCACCAGGTAGGCCGCCGCGCCGAGCACCGCCCGCAACGCCTGGTCGTCGCCGAGGGAGACCCCCCGCTCGCCGAACACGGTCTGGGCCGCGAAGAACGCGCCGAACGCGGTCGGCACCGCCACCACCACCGCGACCGCGGCACTGGCGAGCGCCTTGGCGGCGAAGAGGACCCCGCGTCGCGGCACCGCGGCGAGCGAGGCGCGGATGGTGCCCGAGGTGAACTCGGCGCTGACCACCATCACCCCGAACACGACGAGCACGACCAGCCCCATCGTCAACCCGAGGTACCCCATCATCACCGGGTCCCACTCCCCCGAGCCGCGCACCGGGTTGTCCCGCAGCGACAGCGAGATGAGGGCGGCCAGCCCGACCGACAACACCACCGCGAGCCCCAGACTCCACCACGTGGAGCGCACCGTGCGCGCCTTGGTCAGCTCGCCCCGCAGGGCCGCACCCAGAACGCTCATGACTCCTCCCCGGTCAGGCGCATGAAGGCCTCCTCGAGCGACGCCGTCCGCAGGCCCATCTCGTGGACCACCAGACCGTGGGCCGCGACCAGCTCGCCCACCCGCTGCACGCCGACGTCATGCGCCTTCAGCGAGCCGTCGGCGTCGTCGGCCACGCGGATCCCGGCCTCGCCGAGCACCGACCGCAGCCGGTCCGGGTCCGGGGTGGTGATGCGGACGTGGGCATCCGCGTGCTCCTCGACGAAGCGCTCGACGGTCGTGTCCGCGAGCAGCCGGCCCCGCGCGACCACCACGAGCTGGTCGGCGGTGAGCGCCATCTCGCCCATCAGGTGGCTGGACACCAGCACGGTGCGTCCCTCGGCGGCGAGGCCGCGCACGAGCGTGCGCAGCCAGATGATCCCCTGCGGGTCCAGGCCGTTGACCGGCTCGTCGAGCAGCAGCACCGGGGGGTCGCCGAGCAGGGCGGCCGCGAGGCCGAGCCGTTGGCTCATCCCCAGCGAGAAGCCCCCGACCCGCTTGTCGGCCACGTCGCCGAGCCCGACCTGGTCGAGCACCTCCCGCACCCGACCCGTCGGGATCCGGTTGGTCTGGGCCAGCCACCGCAGGTGCTGCCGGGCGGTGCGGCCGCCGTGGGTCGAGCGCGCCTCCAGCAACGCGCCCACCGACCGCAGCGGCTCGACGATGTCGCGGTAGTGCCGCCCGTCGATGCACACCCGGCCGGCCGTGGGGTGGTCCAATCCGATCATCATCCGCATCGTCGTCGACTTGCCGGCGCCGTTCGGGCCGAGGAAGCCGGTGACCCGGCCCGGCCGCACGGTGAACGACAGATCCCGCACGGCGACCGTGTCGCCGTACCGCTTGCTGAGCCCTTCGACCTCGATCACGGCGCCACGCTAGGGGCGCGCGGCAGTCCGGCGCCGTCGGCGAAAGTCGTTCGTCCGGTCGACGAAAGTCGCCGGGCCTCGTCGCCACGACGTTTGCCAGAACGGCAACAGGAGTTGCGGACATGGCGCCGTCTGCCATCGTGGAGCCATGAGCGACGTTCCCGACCGGCACAGCCCGCCCCCGTTCGACGCGGGGTGGTGGGAGGAGCACTACCAGGCCCACGCCGCGCCCCCGGACACACCGAGCGCTCAGCTGGTGGCCGAGGTGGCCGGCCTTGCCGCCGGCTCGGCGCTCGACGCGGGCTGCGGGCGCGGCGCCGACGCGCTGTGGCTCGCCCGGCAGGGCTGGCGGGTGACCGCCGTCGACGTCTCACCCACGGCGGTGGACAAGGCCAGGGAGCTCGCCGAGCACCACGATGCCACCGTCGCGGCCCGCGTGAGCTGGGTCGTCGCCGACCTGACGACCTGGCTGCCCGACGAGCGGTACGACCTCGTGGTCAGCCAGTACGTTCACCCGGCCATGCCCTTCGGCGAGTTCGTCGCCCGCCTGGCCCTGGCCGTCGCCCCCGACGGGACCCTCCTGGTCGTCGGCCACGACCACGCCGACGAGCACTCGGCTGCGCATGCCCCCGCCCAGGCCTCGATCGGCCTCGACACGGTCACCGGCGCCCTGAGCCCGCGGCTGTGGGAGGTGGCCGTGGCGGAGTCGCGGACCCGCCACGTCGAGCACGGCTCCACCCGGACGAGGATGGAGGACCTCGTCGTCCGGGCACACCGCAAGCCGGAGTGACGCCGGCGGCGCGACCCGTACCCTTGCTCCGCATGGGCCGACACCGCACCGCCCCGCTCCTCGTCCTCGCGGTCGTCCCGGGGGACGTCCTGCTGTTCATCGCCACCCACGAGCCGCTGGCCGCCCTGGCCTACGGGCCGGCCGCGCTCCTGGTCGCGGCAAGCGCGGACCGCGCGCCGAAGACCGCCTTCACCGCGACCCTCGCGCTCGCGGTGCTCTCCGGCGGCTCCTACCCGCTGCTGGTCTGGGTCTCCCACCGCGCGGGCCTGGCCACCTCCTCCCGCCGGGACACGGCCGTGGTCGCCGGTGCGGTGGCCGGGTGGGCGGGCGTGGCGTTCACCGTGGATCCCGGTCCGCAGACGGTGGGCATCTGCGTGGTGTTCGTGGTGCTGCCGCTGCTGGTCGGCCGCTACCTGAGCCAGCAGCGCCGGTTGGTGGAGGCGCTGGCGGCCCGCAACCACCAGCTCCGCCGCGAGCGTGAGCTGCTCGCCGAGCGCGAGCAGCTCCGGGAGCGGCTACGGATCGCCCGGGACGTGCACGACTCGCTCGGCCACCGGCTCAGCCTGGTCTCGGTGCAGGCGGCGGCGCTCGAGGTCGCGGCGCTGCCCGAACCGCACGGCCGCGCCGTGGCATCGCTGGCCGCCGCGACCCGCGCCGCGGTGACCGAGCTGCACGAGCTGGTCGGCTCCCTGCGCGGCTCGGGTGGCGACCGGGTACCCGGGCTGGCGGCGACCGACGCGGTCGCCGCCGGGTTCCGCGCGGCGGGCCTGCCGGTCACCGTCGAGACCCGGGGCGAGCCGCGCCCGCTGCCGCCGGCCGCGGACGCCGCGGCCTACCACGTGGTGGTGGAGGGTCTCACCAACGCGGCCAAGCACGCCCCGGGGTGTCCGGTCACCGTGCGGCTGGGGTGGGAGCCGGACGCCCTGGTGTTGAGCGTGACCAACCCCGTGCCCGGCCACGCCGCCGCCGGCCGGTCGGGTGCGGGGCTCGGCCTGGTGGGGCTGCGCGAACGGGTCGAACCGGCCGGCGGGTTCCTCGACCACCGCGCCGGGGACGGGGAGTTCCGGGTGGTCGCGATGCTGCCGGTCGCGCCGCCGGCCGACGACGGACCGGGCCTCGAGGCCGAGGCGGGGATCGGGCGGGTCCGGGCGCTCGCGCTCGGCGCGGCGGTGGCGGCGCTGGTGTTCTTCGTGCTGCCGGCGAGCATGCTGACCGGGGTGGCCTGAGGTGCTCCGGGTCCTGGTCGCCGACGACGAGCCGCTGATCGTGGCCGGCATCCGCACCGTGCTGGAGTCCGCCGGCGACATCGAGGTCGTCGCCACCGCCGCCGACGGCGCGGCAGCCGTGCGGGCCGCCCTGGAGCACCGCCCCGACGTGGCGCTGCTCGACGTGACGATGCCCGTGCTCGACGGGCTGGACGCGCTCGCCGAGCTCCGGCGGAACCTGCCCGGGACGCGGGCCGTCGTGCTCACCTCCTTCGGCACCGAGCCCAACCTGCTGCGTGCCCTGCAGGGCGGCGCCCGCGGGTTCGTCCTCAAGCACTGCGCGCCCGACGAGCTGATCCGGGCGGTGCGGGCCGCACACGGCGGCGACGCGTACCTGTCCCCCGAGGTGGCCCGGCTGGTCCTCGGCATGGTTGCCCCGGCCGCCGGGCGCCGGCAGGCCGCGGCGGAGCGGCTCTCGGCGCTCAGCCCGCGCGAGGCGGAGATCGCCGGGCTCGTCGCCGAGGGCCTGTCCAACGCCGAGATCGCGCGGCGCACACACATGAGCGAGCCCACGATCAAGACCTACATGAGCCGGCTGCTGACCAAACTCGGCTGCGTGAACCGGGTCGAGGTGGCCCTGCTGGCGCGGGACGCGGGACGATGACCGGCGGGTGAATTCCGGGGATCGGTGAACCGTTCGCGCGGCCCACCCGTGTCATGGTTGTGAGCCAGACCTTGTCCAGTACCCTCCTCATCGACCCACGCAGTGCCTGGCTCGCGCGTGCGGACCCCCGACCTCGCGAACGGACCTCTGGGCAGGTGATGGCAAGCGTGGCGATCACAGGCAGGCGAGCCCGCCGATCCGGGCAGGCGCCCGGTGAGGAGCTGGTCCGCTCCCTCTACGAGGAGCACGGCCGGAGCCTGCTGGCCTACGCGATCCGGCTCACGAACGACCGCGCGGCCGCCGAGGACGTGGTCCAGGAGACCCTGCTGCGGGCCTGGAAGCACGCCGACGACCTGCGCAACAACGTCGGCTCGGTGCGAGGCTGGCTGCTCACGGTGGCCCGCAACATCATCACCGACCGCGCGCGGGCACGGGCGGTGCGCCCGACCGAGGTCAACCAGGAGATCGACGTCCCGTCGCCCCAGCGCGACCACGCCGACGACGTGGTCAACGCGATGACCGTGCTCGGCGCGATGGACCGGCTCTCCCCCGAGCAGCGCGCGGTGCTGGTCGAGCTGTACTACCGGGGGCGGACGGTCGCCGAAACGGCGTCGGTGCTGGGTATCGCCCCGGGTACGGTGAAATCGAGGACCTACCACGCGGTCCGCGCGTTGCGCGCGACGCTGTCCCAGCCGGGGGAGGTGCCGCGATGAGCTCCGTCGAGCACGACCGGTCGCTCCTCGGCGCCTACGCCCTCGGGGCGCTGGACCCGGTCGAGGAACGCGCGGTGCACGCGCACGTCGCGGGCTGCCCGGACTGCCAGCGGGAGCTCGCCGAGTTCGTCGACCTGCGCCAGGCCCTGGACCAGGTGCCGCCGGAGGCGTTCCTGGACGGGCCGCCCGACGGTGGGGACCTCCTGCTGCGCAAGACCCTGCGCCGGGTGCGCGAGGAGGTGCCGGAAGGCCGGCGCCGGTGGTCCCCGGCCACGGTCGCGGCCGCCGTGGTGCTGCTGGTGGCCGTCGCCCTCGGCGGTGGTGTGCTGATCGGCCGGGAGACCGCGCCGGACACGGTCACCGCGGAGTCCCCACCGGCCGGCACCCGCACCGCCCAGGCGACCGACCCGGAGACCGGCGCGTCGATGACCGTGCAGGTCGAGCCCCGCGCGGGCTGGGTCTGGGTCAACGCGGACATCGCCGGCGTGCCCGCCGGGGAGAAGTGCCAGATGCGGGTCATCCCCCGCGGCGACGGCGACCCGCTGGTGGCCGGCAGCTGGGTGGTGTCCGAGCAGGGCGAGGCGAAGGGCCTCAGGCTCGAGGGCACCGCGCTGGTGGCGCCGGACGAGGTCGAGTCCGTGGAGATCGTCACGACCGACGGCAGGACGATGGTTTCGGTACCGCTGTAGTTCACCCCGGTCCCCTACGGTGACGCCCAGCCGTCCCCTGCCAACCGTGGAGGTCGCCGTGCGGGCCCTGTCCCGATCCCTGTTCCTGCTGCTGACCGTCCTCGGGCTGGTCGCCGGTGCCGTCCCGGTCGCCGCGACCCCCCGGCACCACACCGTCCGTCCGCTCCCCCAGGCGCACGCGCACAACGACTACGAGCACGAACGCCCGCTGTTCGACGCGCTGGACCACGGCTTCACCAGCGTCGAGGCGGACATCTACCTGGTGGGCGAGGAGCTGCTGGTGGCCCACGACCCCGAGGACCTCGACCCGTCGCGGACGCTGCGGTCGCTGTACCTGGAGCCGCTGCGCCGCCTGGTCCTGCGCGGCGGCATCTACCCGGGCCGGCGTGTGGAGTTCCAGCTGCTGATCGACCTCAAGTCCGAGGGCGAGTCGACCTACGCCGCGCTGGACCGCCTGCTGCGCTCGCCGCGGTACGCGTTCCTGTGGACCACCTACCGGTCGGGCCGGGTGCGGACCGGGCCGGTCACCGCCGTGGTGTCGGGCAACCGCCCCCGCGCCACGATGGCCGCCCAGCGGTCCCGGGTCGCCTTCTACGACGGCCGGATCGCCGACCCCAACGATCTCGGCCCCGGCTCCGCCGCGACGCTCACCCCGCTGGTCTCCGACAACTGGACGAAGCTGTTCACCTGGACCGGCGCCGGCCCGATGCCCGCCGCCGAGCGCGACCGGCTGCACGGGATCGTCCGCACCGCCCACCGGGCCGGGCAGCGCGTCCGGTTCTGGGCCACCCCCGACCTGCCCGGCCCCGCCCGCGACGCCGTCTGGCGGGAGCTGCGCGCCGCCCACGTCGACCACATCAACACCGACGACCTGGTCGGCCTGTCCCGGTTCCTGACCAACCGTCACCTCGCGGCGGTCGGCTGACCCCAACGGGCCTCACCGGCAGACCGGCCGATAGGGGACGTCCTTGACGTACTGCTCCCACTCGGTGCGGGTGATCGGATCTCCGGAGATGGCGCAGACGAGGTCGGCCGCCCGCTCCGGGTCCGTCGCCCACAGGCGCGCCATCCGGTCGTTGCCGCTGCCGGCGAGGGTGCGGCCGTCGGGGCTGAACACCACCGAGTTCACCCCGCCGGTCGCGGCGGTGAGCGTTCCGAGATGCGCGGGCTCGCTGAGGTTCCCGACGTCCCACAGCCAGATGGTCTGGTCCGCGGTGCTGGCCGCGAGCGTCTCCCCGTCGGGGCTGTACGCGATCGAGAAGACGTAGTTGGCCGGGCCGGTGATCACCCGCCCCACCGACCTCGGTTCCGCGGGGTGAGTGACGTCCCAGAACCGCACGGTCTTGTCGGCGCTGCCGGCGGCGAGCGTGCGGCCGTCGGGGCTGAACGCCACCGAGTACACGTAGTTCCTGGGGCCGGTGACCCGGACAGGTCTGGTTGGGTGGGCCGGGTCGCTGACGTCCCACAGCCAGATGGTGTGTTCGTTGCCGCTGGCGGCGAGCAGCCGTCCGTCCGGGCTGAACATGACGAACTGGGACCTGGCGGTAGGCCCCGCGAGCGGGGCGCCCAACGGGACGGCGCGCTCGGGAGCGGTCATGTCCCAGAGTTGGATCCGGCCGTCCATCCCGCCCGTGGCGAGCGTGCGGCCGTTCGGGGTGATCGCTGCCGAGCCGACCGCCTGGTTGCCGTCGGCGGGGTTTCGCACCGGCGGGCCGAGCCGTCTCGGTCGGTGGATGTCGGTGATGTTCCAGAAACGGACATGGCCGTCGTCGACGCCGCTGCCGGTCACCAGTGTCCGGCCGTCCGGACCGAACAGGGCGTTGAAGATCGTGTCGGAGGACTCGGTGATGACCGGCCCGGGTACCGCCCAGAGGCGGGCCACACCATCGGACGCACCGCTTGCCAGGGTCGCGCCGTCGGCGGTGTAGGCCAGCGCCGTGATCGGTCCCGGGTGCGGAAGGCTCAGGCTTGTCGTGCGGCTGTAGACGTTCCACAGCCTCAGTTCCGCGTCCGACCCGCCGGCGGCCAGGGTGGCGCCGTCGGGGCTGAACGCGACGGCGTTGATCCAACTGGTGGCCCCGGTGAGCGGCTCCCCGAGCGGGACCGGGCCCTCGCGGCGGGTGAGGTTCCAGAGGTAGACGTTCTTGTCCGCGCTCCCCGCGGCGAGCGTCCGGCCGTCCGGGCTGAACGCGACGGCGAACACCGTGGCGGTAGGCCCGGTCAACCGTGCCAGCTCGACCGGGCGACGAACGCGCTCGACGGCCCACAGTCCGACGGTGCCGTCGGCGCTTCCCGCCGCGAGCGTGCGCCCGTCGCGGCTGAACGCCACCGCCTGGACGTAGTCCTCGAACGCGGTCAGCCGTCCCATCCGGACCGGTGACCGCGGATCGCTCAGATCCCAGAGGTGAACGGAGTTGTCCGCGCTGCCCGCGGCAAGCGTCCGCCCGTCGGGGCTGAACGCGACGGAGTACACGGTGTTCCCGGCACCGGTCAACCGGCCCACCGCCGTCGGCGCGGCCGGGTCCGTGACATCCCACAGCCGAACAGTCCGGTCTCCTCCACCGGCGGCGAGCAGATGCCCGTTGGGGCTGAATGACACCGTGAAGACCGTGTCGGTGGGGCCGGTGAGGGGCTTCCCGAGCGGGGTGGCCCTGCTGCGGCGGCCGAGTCGCCACAGGCGGACGGTCTTGTCGGTTCCGCCGGCCGCCATGAGCCCGCCGTCCCGGGTGAGCGCGATCGCCTGCATCGCGCCTTCCGGCCCGAGGATGCGGGTGGCTGCCGTGCTGGCCGTCGCGTCGAGCAGGCTTGCCCGGGCCTCCGGAGTCGGGTTGATCGCGTAGGCGGCCACGGCCAGTTGCTTCGCCAACGGGACGTCGTACTCACGCAGCCGGTTCGCCTCCCCGGCGACCTGCCGCGAGATCGCCACGTCCCGCTCCATGATGGCGACCGCGCGTTGACGGAAGACATACGCTGTCAGCCCGCTGGCGACCAGGACGAGTACCGTGAGCGCGGCGACCAGCCTGCGCAGGACCAGCGTCCGCCGCCGCTGAGCACGCTGCTCGGCCTCCTGCTGGGCCACGCTCGCGGCCAGGTACTCGCGCTCCAGCGCGTTGAGGTCCTGCCGGTGGCCGCGCTCGGCCGCCCATTCCTGGGCGGCAGCGAGCTTTCCGCCGCGGTACAGCGCACCCGGATCGCGGTCGGTCTCCCGCCAGACCTGGGCGTCGTGGGCGAGCCGACCGTGGACGCGCAGACCATCCCGGTCCGCGTCGATCCACTCCCGCAGCCTCGGCCAAGCGGTGAGCAGAGCCTCGTGGGTGATGTAGACGGAGTCGGTGTCGGCGGTGACCAGGCGCTGCTCGACGAAGGTGTCCAGAATCTCGCCGACCGCGGCTGCTTCGTCGTTCGTTCCCTCCGGCAGGATCTCCGCGTAGGACACGTGCCGGCGGGAGTCCGCGGTCCGGTCGCCGAGGTGCACGAGCCGCAGCAGGAGCTGGCGTGCGGTGCGCCGCTGCTCCTCGTTCAGCCGGTCGAACACGGCCTCGGCCGTGCAGGCGATCGCACCGCTGATGCCCCCCGTCGCGGTGTAGTCGGCGATCGTCATCGTGCCTCGGCGGGCCCGCTCCCAGGTCGCATGCAATGCATGGGACAACAGCGGCAGCGCACCCGGGTCGTGCGCCGAGCCCGGCAGGCACTCGGTCGTCGGGTCCAGTTCGCGCAGCAGCAGTTCGACAAGGCCGTCGTCGATGTCCATCCGCGCTGTGTGCGCGGGTTCGACGATCGCGCTGCACAGCTCCGACCGGCTCATCGGACCGACCACGATCTGCGTGTTCTGGAGTGCGGCGACGAGTTCGGGGCATCGCGCAGCCTGTGGGTAGAAGTCGGCACGCAGCCCCACCACGACCAGCGTCGCCGGCGCGGCCGGGCGCGGCGCGGTCAGCTGGGCGAGGAACGCCCGTCTCTCCTCAAGGTCGATGCAGAGGGTGAACAGTTCCTCGAACTGGTCGACCACAACGAGCACGGGCTCCTCGGCGGGGTGCGCGGCAAGCTGACGGGCCAGTTCCGCGGCGGGATTCCTGCCGGGCGTGAACAGGGCGACCCGCCAGGACGGGAGATCGGGAACCGGAGACCTGCCGTCGCTGAACGCCGGGATGAGCCCCGCTCGCAGCAGCGAGGACTTCCCCGACCCGGACGGGCCGACGACCACGACGGGACGGCCGTCGAGCCACTGGCCCGCCACCCGATCGACGAGGGCGCGGGACAGGGCCTCCCGCCCGTGGAACCACCGGGCGTGCTCGGGCTGGAAGCTCTCCAGCCCGCGGTACGGAATGGGGGCGTCGGACGGACGCCGTCCAGGAGCTCGTCGTACCTGTCCGAGCGCGCGGCGCCATTCGAGCAACTCCTGCTCGTCGACGACGCCGCACGCCCGCAGAATTCCCTCGAACAGGCTTACCGGCTTGATGGGAGGGAGATGACGCCCCCCGAAGTACCCGCCCATCGTGCTGTCGGGTATTCCGACGGCCCTGGCCACGTCGCGAACGGTGAGCCCGGCCTGCTCCCGAAGCTCGGTCAGCATCCTCGCGAAGTCCTGACGGGATTGAACAGTCGTCGGGCCCAGCCCGGGTTCGTCGGATGTTCTCGACACGGGGACCCCCTCGATGTCGTGTTCCCCGCCCCAGCGATCGCGGCAACAACGTCCGCTGTTAGCGGCCCAACACCCGATGACACTAATGTGGCAAGTCGGTGACCAGCGCCGGAGGAACAATTGCCCGTACATCCCCGTACAAAGGGCCGCCCGGCGCCGGTTGCCTGAAAATTCCCTGACCACAATTGCCTTGTACGAACATCTCGCAGGATCTTCCTTCGGGCCACGTGGCCAGATTGACTCGGCGGCAGGACCGGACGGAGGAGAACGATGACCGACCTGACGATCGCGTCGCCGCACGGAGCGAACTGGAAGGGCTCGCCGGGGCACGGATGCGTACCCCTGCACCGGACGATGCTCGTGCTCGACATCGCGAACTCGACCGCACGTGCGAACCCGGCCAAGGGCCGGTTCCGCCGGGTGATGTACGACCTGCTCGACGAGGCCATGAGGGCGAGCGGGATCGCCGACCAGCACCACGACCCGCCGATCGACCGCGGCGACGGCGCACTCGTCCTCTTCCACCCCGCCGACCAGGTGCCCAAGACGCTCCTGCTGAGCCGACTGCTCCCCGCGCTCGAGCACCTGCTCACCGAGCACAACGAGCACCACCCGGAGCAGGCGTTCCAACTTCGGGCGGCGGCGCACGCCGGGGAGGTTCACTACGACCGGTGGGGCCCCTACGGCGACGACCTCGACCTCGTCTGCAGGTTGCTGGACGCACCCGCGTTGAAGCGGGTGCTCGCGAGCGCGGCGGAGCCGATGGCGCTGGTGGTCTCGGACCACCTCTACCGGTCCATCGTCCGTCATGGTTACGCGGACATCGACGGCGGTCGCTTCACCCCGCTCGTCAACGTCGACGTCGCGGGTACCGCGCACACCGGCTGGGTCCCGGCGACCAGAGCGGCACCCAGGCCGCTCTCGGTCGCCGGCGGAACTCAGACCGCGGGGGACCGCCCCTCGTAGGGGGTGGAGAGGACGACGGTGGTGCGGGTGGAGACCTTGGCGGCCTCGCGGATGCGGCGCAGGAGGTCCTCCAGCGCCGCCGGGGAGGCCACCCGCACCAGCAGGATGTAGGACTCGTCCCCCGCGACCGAGTAGCAGGACTCGATCTCGCGGATGTCCTCGAGGCGGTGCGGGTAGTCGTCCGGGGCCGCCGGGTCGATGGGGGTCAGCGAGATGAACGCGGTCAGCGGGAGGCCGATCACCTCGGCGTTGAGCTGCGCGACGTACCCGCGGATCACCCCCCGCTGCTCCAGCCGCCGGACCCGCTGGTGCACGGCCGAGACCGACAGGCCCACCTGCTCGGCGAGGTCGGTGAAGCTGCATCGGCCGTCGTTGGCCAGGACGCGGGCGATCGCCTGGTCGATCTGCTCCAGTTCGGTCATGCGGGGAGGACGGTCAGCTCGTGCGGCTGGTTGTTCAACGACTCCACGCCGTCCTCGGTGACCACGACGATGTCCTCGATCCGCGCGCCCCACCGGCCGGGGAAGTAGATGCCCGGCTCCACGCTGAACGCCATCCCGGGCTCCAGCGGCAGGGCGTTGCCGCCCACGATGTAGGGGTCCTCGTGCACGTCGAGGCCGATGCCGTGGCCGGTGCGGTGGATGAAGAACTCACCCAGGCCCGCCTCGGCGATGACGGTCCTGGCGGCGGCGTCGATCTCCTGGGCGAGCACGCCGGGGCGGACCGCGGCGACCGCGGCCGCCTGCGCGGCCTGGAGGACCTCGTAGGTCCTGGTCACGTCGGGCTCGCTCGGCGAGCCCATGACGTAGGTGCGGGTGCTGTCGGAGCTGTAGCCCTCGGGGACGGGCCCGCCGATGTCCACCACCACCACGTCGCCGGCCTCGACCACCCGCTCGGAGACGGCGTGGTGCGGGCTGGCGCCGTTCGGGCCCGAGCCGACGATCACGAACTCGGCCACCGCGTGGCCCTCCTCGACCATCGCTACCGCGATGTCCGCGCCGACCTCGGCCTCGGTGCGGCCGACCCGGAGGAACTCGGCCATGCGGGCGTGCACGCGGTCGATGGCCGCCCCGGCGCGGCGCAGCGCGTCGATCTCGGCGAGGTCCTTGCGCATCCGCAGCTCGCGCACGATCGGCCCGGCCAGGACCTGCTCGGCGCCGGGCAGGGCGCCGCGCAGCCCCAGCACGTGCAGTGCCGGCATGACGTCGCCGAGCGCCACCCGCGACGCCCCGCGCAGCCGCGAGGCGACCAGCGCGTACGGGTCCTCGCCGTCCACCCAGGTGGCGACCTCGACGCCCAGCTCGTCGGTCGGCACCTCGGCGTAGCCCGGGGCCTCCAGCTTGGGCACCACCAGCACCGGCTCCCCGCCGGTCGGGACGACGAGGCAGGTCAGCCGCTCGAAGGAGCTGCCGGACCCGCCGAGCAGGTACCTCAGGTCCGAGCCGGGGGCCAGCAGCATGGCGTCCGCGCCGGTTGTTCCGGCGGCCTGCCTGGCGCGCTCCAGCCGGGCGCGCAGCGCCGCCGGCTCCACGGCGGTGACGGTGTTCGACATAGGTCAAAGCCTAGGGGAACCCGTGTCGGCTCCGTCTCAGCGATCGATCAGTGGTCGAAGCGGCCCGCCCTGAGAGCGACCAGGAGGTGGTCCAGGCTCACGTTCAGGGCGGGACCGGTGGGGTTCTTGCTGTCTCGGAGAGCGGCCAGGTCGTTGCGCACCTCGACGCACTGCCCACCCGTGTCGGACTTCGAAGACTTACGCCAAGTGATCATCAGCCCTCCAGCAGTTCCCTAGTGAATGGCGATATACCCGACCAACCACGACATGGATCACGGCAGGGATGGCAGCTCAAGCAGTCAGGAAGGCTCGACGACGTTCGGCCCACTCAGCGTTGCGCCACTCCTCGGGCAGGGCAGCCAGGGACTCAGCCATCAGCTCTCGGGCACGATCGTGCTCCCCGAGCTTGTCCAGGATGAACGCGTGGGTGCCCTGGAAGAACTCAGCCGTGTACCAGTAGCCGGAGGACGTGAGGTCTTTCGGATCGATCTTGGCGGACATCCCCTCGGCGACCGCCAGGAGTCGACGTGCCTCGGCGTCGTCGTCGCCGGCCAGAATCTCGGCACCTTGGTACGCGATGTACGTTCGCAGCCCGAGGTCGACGCCTGTGTCCCGGCCGGCAGCATCGTTCAGCGCTGTAGCCTTGCGAGTCTGATGCCGACGCATCGCCGTGTAGGCCGAGAACGACAGTGCGGTAGCCGTCCGCTGACGGTCGTTGGCTTCCATCCCGAGGACCGCCGCCCGCTCAAGCAGGCGTTCCGCGGTAGACCAGCGACGCAACGGGACGTTCAGCCACCCGGCGTACTGGTGCAGCTCGCTGGCAAGCCCGATCGCGTCCGGTCGAACCTTCGACGGGGCCTCAGCGGCGAACCGCTCCACCATCACGGTGTACTCCCGGACCGCTGGTAGCACGGTGGCCGCGCTGGTCGAGTCCTCCAGCCGCCGGGTTTTCGCCAGCAGCTCGGCCACACTGTCCAGTACCGCCATGTCCACCCGGCGCGGGTTCTCCCCGGCCAGCGCCAACCGGTCGTCGGCGAGGACGACCAAGCTGCCCTCGGCGCCCAGCTCATCGTCAAGGCGTTGAGCCAGCTCCGCGCTCGGGGCCTTTCGGTCGTTGACCACCTTGGACAGGTGTCCGGGGTCGACAGGAATCCGACGCGCGAGAGGACGCAGGGGTATGCCCCTGGCCTTCATCAAGTCTTGCGCTTTGGTCCCGAACGACACCGGTTGTTGCCTCCTGACGCGGCCAACAGGTCAACACTATCTCTGCTCACGTTGACCACAGATGCTTGATTCATGGCGGGTCAATCGTCGCGGCATCACCCGAGTCCACCAGGGACAGGTCGGAAAAGCAACAGTCTGACCCACCCGGTCGGAGCCGAGACCTGGTTCGGCTACACGCTCGGCGGGTATTTCTTCCGGCTGGTCAAAGGAGATGACGTCGTCGCCTTCCTTCGCACCAGGGATTCGGCCGAGATAGTCGACACCGTCCCGTTCCTGGGCGACAGGACCGACCCCCGGCCGGACCTTCAACGGCTCGCCACTGCGTGGATTCGGAAGAGCCATCTAACAACGGAAATCCACACCAGAAACAGTTGATTGACCTCGGCCGCACGCTTCTTGCCGACCTGCCCCGACGGCGGGCGTGCGTCCGATCAGCCCCGCCCGGCCCGCACACGACCTCCGGGCCGGGCGGGGTCCCATCCTGAGACGGCCCGAGAACCCGTGTCAGCGCCGTCTCAGGGCCGTCTCAGTGATCGCTCGGCGGCGTGTCAGCGGGGGCGCGCACGGTGGGCTCACCTACCACTCAGACGAGGGGATCCACCATGCAGAACGCCGTGCTGGCCGAGGGGCTGGCCATGCGGTTCGGGGAGACGAGAGCGCTCGACGGTGTCGACCTCGCCGTGCCCAGCGGCACCGTCCTGGGGCTGCTCGGGCCCAACGGCGCCGGGAAGACCACCGCCGTCCGCATCCTGACCACGCTGCTGCGGCCCGATGCCGGCCGGGCCGAGGTGTGCGGGTACGACGTGGTGCGCGAGGCACACCAGGTCCGCCAGCTGATCGGGCTGACCGGGCAGTACGCCTCGGTCGACGAGATGCTCACCGGTACCGAGAACCTGCTGCTGATCGGGCGCCTGCTGGGGCTGACCCGGCCGCTGGCCAAGCGCCGGGCCCGGGAGCTGCTCGAGCGGTTCGGCCTGGCCGACGCCGCCGGACGCGCGGCGAAGACCTACTCCGGCGGCATGCGACGGCGCCTGGACCTGGCCGCGAGCCTCGTCGCCAGCCCGCGTGTGCTGTTCCTCGACGAGCCGACAACCGGCCTGGACCCGCGCAGCCGGTTGGACCTCTGGCAGATCATCCGCGACCTGGTCGCCGACGGGGTGACCGTACTGCTGACCACCCAGTACCTCGACGAGGCCGACCAGCTGGCCAGCCGCATCGCGGTCGTGGACCACGGTCGGGTCATCGCCGAGGGCACGCCGGCCGAGCTGAAGGCCCGCACCGGCGCCCAGCCGCTGGTCGTGCGGCCGGCGGACCCCGCCGACCTGCCGACCGTGCTGCGCATCGTCGGGGACCTGTCCGACACCGCGCCCGCCGTCGAGGGCACGGTCGTCACCGCGACCGTGGCCGATCCGGCGGTCCTGCCGGCCGTGGTGCGCCGGCTCGACGACGCGAACGTGCTGGTGGCCGAGCTCGCGCTGCGCGACGTGAGCCTGGACGAGGTGTTCCTCGCGCTGACCGGGCAGCGGACCGCCGCCCCCGCCCTCCCGGAAGGAGTCCCGGCATGACCGCCTCGATCGCCGTCCCCGCCGCGCGGGTGCGCCCCGCCGAGGGCCTGCGCCAGAGCGCCTCGCTGTCCTGGCGGACGCTGGTGCAGATCAAGCACAACCCGATGGAGCTGATCGACTTCAGCATCCAGCCGGTCATGTTCCTGCTGCTGTTCACCTACGTGTTCGGCGGCGCGATCGTCGGCTCGACCGGTGACTACCTGGCCTTCGCCCTGCCCGGGATCATCGTGCAGAACGCGCTGTTCGCCAGCCTGAACACCGGCGTCGGCCTGAACACCGACCTCACCAAGGGGGTGTTCGACCGGCTGCGGACGCTGCCGATCGCCCGCTGGGCGCCGCTGGCCGGGCGGATCGCCGCGGACATGGTCAAGCAGGTGTGGGCGCTCGTCCTGCTGCTGGGCATCGGCGCGATCATGGGCTTCCGGGTGGGCGGCTCCCCACTCGGGCTGCTCGGCGCCGCCGGGCTGCTCCTGGTGGTGGTGTTCGCCTTCTCCTGGATCGCGGTGCTGGTCGGGATGATCGTCAGCGAGCCGGAGAAGGTGATGATCTTCGGGTTCACCGTGATGTTCCCGCTGACCTTCGTCTCCAACGCCTTCGTCCCCGCCGACACGATGCCGAGCTGGTTGCAGGGCTGGGTGGAGGTCAACCCGGTCACGCTGCTCGCCGACGCGATGCGAGGCCTGCTCGGCGGCGGATCGGTCGCCGGCCCGGTGGGCGGTGTCGTGCTCTGGTCCGCTGCCATCACCGTGGTCGTCGCGCCGCTCGCCGTGCGCGCGTTCAAACGGCGGGTGTGACCCCCGCCAGCTCCAGCACGGTCTCGATCGTGGCGGAACGGCCGCGCGCGACCCACTCGGCGAACTCCTCCTCGCCGAGTGCGGCGCGCGTGGCCGCCTCCACCCGCACACCGTCAACGAAGGACAAGTCGGGGACGCCGCGGATGGCGACGCTCGCGCCGAGCAGCCGCGCGGCGTGCCGAGCCTCGCCCCGGTTCAGGCTGGTCTCGGCGATCCCGACCAGGGTGTGGGCGATCACCGGCGCGTCGTTGGAGCGCACCGCCCAGTCCAGCGCCTCCGCGTGGTGTGCCGCGGCCTCCTCGGCCCGTCCGAGAGCGGCCGCCTGGAACCCCCTGCCGGCGCAGACGATGGCCCGGAACTGGGGCGGAACCGTCGGATGCGTCACGACGACCGCCGCCCTGGCCATTTCGACGCTCGCCGTCTCGAGGTCTCCGCGCCACCGCGCGAACTCCGCCCTGGCCTGGGCGACACCGGCCAGCGACTCGGGCAGCCCGACCCGATCGGCGTCGTGCTGCGCCTGCTCCAGCACGGCCGCCGACTCCGCCGGCCGATCCAGCTGGAGCAGCAGAGCGGCCAGCCGCAGCCGAAAGGTCACCATGTCGTCGCTGGCGTCCAGCGCGGCGACCAGCTCGATCGCCTCCCGGTACTGATCGGCGGCCGCGCTCAACTCACCGCGCCAGGCCATCAGGTCGGCGAGCGAGCCCAGGGTGAACGCCATCCCCCATCGCTCCCCCGCCTCGCGGAACGCCGCCAGTGCCCGGCGGAAGTCGGCCTCGGCCTGAGCGTGGCTCTGACCGGCGTTCAGCGCGGCATGGGCACGCATCACGCGGCCGGTGCCGCGTACCCACGGGTCCTCGTCGTCGACCAGCTCGCTCACCCGGTCGAGGTCGGGCCGTTCTCCCGGCCGCCCGTAGAGGTGCCACACGTCCTGCAGCGCCAGGATCAGCCGCACCAGCGGGTGCCCGCGATCCGCGCGCTCGGCGTTGCGGACCCCCTCGGCGAACCAGGCCTCCGCCGTCGACTGGTCACGCAGGCCGTCCATCGCGATCAACGCGGAGATCCCGAAGGCCACCGCGCGCACGTCGTGCGGCACGTCGTCCGCGGGCATCGCCAGCACCTCACCGGCCAGCTCACCGCCCTCGACCTTGTGCCCGGCCAGCCACCAGTACCCGGCGACGTGACCGAGGAACCGCAGCGCCGTCTCGCTGTCGCCGGCGGCGACCGCCGCCCGCAGTGCCGCGTTCAGGTTGTCGTGGTCGGCGGTCAGCCGGGCGATCCAGACCAGCTGCTCGGCACGCCACAGGTGCGGCTCGGCGGCCTCGACCAGCCGTCCGAAGAACGCCGTGTGCGCGCGACGGGTCCGCTCCCGCTCACCGGCCTCCGCCAGGCGCTCCAGGCTGTAGGCCTTGATCGTCTCCAGCAGCCGGTAGCGGTCGTCGACGAGGACCACCAGCGACTTGTCGACAAGCGCGGACAGCACGTCGAACACCCGGTCGGGCTCGAGACCGACCGGGTGCTCGACATCGCCGCACACCTGCTCCGCCGCCTCGAGGGTGGCGCCGCCGGAGAACACCGCCAGCCGGCGCAGCAGCACGCGCTCCTGGTCGTCGAGCAGCTCCCAGCTCCAGTCGACGACCGCGCGCAGGGTCTGGTGGCGCGGCAGGGCCATCCGGCTGCCCCCGGTGAGCAGCCGGAACCGGTCGTGCAGCCGGGTCGCGAGCTGACCGGGCGACATCGTCCGCAGCCGGGCCGCGGCCAGCTCGATGGCCAGCGGCATGCCGTCCAGCGCCCGGCAGATGTGCACCATCGACGCGATGGTCGGCTCGTCGGTGGCGAGGTCGGGTCGCGCCGACCGGGCGCGGTCGGCGAGCAGCCGCATCGACGGGTAGCCCAGCGCCTCGTCCCCGGTGGCGCCGGCCGGGGGCAGCGGCAACGGGTCGACCGGCCAGAGGGTCTCGCCGGTGATGCCGAGCGGCTCGCGGCTCGTGGCGAGCACCCGCAGCCCCGGGCACTCGCCGAGCAGCCGGTCGACCAGCTCGGCCGCCGCGGCCACCACATGCTCGCAGTTGTCCAGCACCAACAGCAGCGACCGGGTGGAGAGCGCGGCCGCGAGCCGCTCGACCGGCTCGCCGACGACCGGACCGCCGGTGCCGAGCAGGGCGTCGACCCGGAGGCCGAGCGCGGAAAGCACGGCCTGCGGCAGCTCCGCCCCGTCCCCGACCGGCGCGAACTCGACCAACCACACCTCGGAGACGTCCTCGAGCAGCGCGCGGGCGACCTCGGTCGCGAGCCTCGTCTTCCCCGACCCGCCCGGACCGGTCAGCGTCACCAGCCGGGACTCCCCCATCATCGTGCTCACCCGGGCCAGGTCCCGGTCGCGGCCGACGAAGCTGGTCAGCGAGGCCCGCAGGTTCGTGAGCCGGGACGGACGCTCGGAGCGCTCGCCCCGCAACAGGGCCAGATGCAGCTCGGCCAGCTCGGGCGACGGGTCGGCGCCCAGCTGCTCGGCGAGCGCGTCCCGGGTCCGGGCGTAGACGGCCAGCGCGTCACCGGAGCGCCCGACCCGGGCGAGGGCGCGCATGAGCAGCCCGGCGAACCGCTCGTGCAGCGGGTGTTCGGCGACCAGGGACTCGAGCTCCGCCACCGGGTCCCCGCGGTCGGCGAGCAGGTCGTCCTCGATCCGGTCGGCCAGCGCGGCGAGCCGCAGCTCCACCAGCCGGGCGCGCGGAGCCTGGGCGAACGCGGCACCCGCGACGTCGGCGAGCGCCTCGCCCCGCCACAGCTCCAGCGCCGTGCGGAGCAGATCCCCCCGGTCCCCGTTCCCGCTGGTGGCCAACTCCTCGAAGCGCTGGACGTCCACGTCCTGCGGGGAGACGGCGAGCCGGTAGCCGGCGGGATGGGACTCCACGGCCGGCTCGGGCAGCGCCCGGCGCAACCGGGAGACCAGGGCCTGCAACGCGTTCGTCGCCTCCGCCGGTGGGTGCTCGCCCCACACCCCGTCGATCAGCCGGTCGGTGGTGACCACCCGGCCGGGTGCCAGGGCGAGCAGGATCAGCAGCGTGCGCAACCGCGCGCCGGTGATCTCCACCGGCGCGCCGTCGTCGGCCCGCACCTCGAGCGGGCCGAGCATCGAGATCCGCACGAGTCGATTCTGCCCTCCCCGGTCGACGTGGCAGGCTGGCGCCCGTGAGTCGCCCTCTCGCGTTGCTGGACGCGGCCAGCCTGTACTTCCGCGCGTACTACGCGCTGCCGGACTCGATGACCGCTCCCGACGGCACCGTCGTCAACGCGGTGCGCGGGTTCGCCGACACGATCGCCCGGATCCTGACCGAACGTCGCCCCGGGCGGCTGGTGGCCTGCATGGACGCCGACTGGCGCCCGGCCTTCCGGGTCGAGGCGCTGCCCTCCTACAAGGCGCACCGGGTCGCCGACCCGGTCAACAACGTCGAGGAGGTGCCCGACACGCTGACCCCCCAGGTGCCGATCATCCTCGACCTGCTGGACGCGGTCGGCCTGGCCGTCGCGGAGGCGCCCGGGTACGAGGCGGACGACGTGATCGGCACCCTGGTCGCCCGGGAGGCCACCGACCCGGTGGAGGTGATCTCCGGCGACCGCGACCTGTTCCAGGTCGTGCGGGACGAGCCCACCCCGGTCAGCGTGGTCTACGTCGGCCGGGGCTGGGCGCGGGCCGAGGTACTGGGGCCGCGCGAGCTGGCGGCGCGCTACGACCTGCCGCCGGAGAACAGCGGCCGCGCCTACGCCGACATGGCCCTGCTCCGCGGCGACCCCTCCGACGGCCTGCCCGGCGTGGCCGGCGTCGGCGAGAAGACCGCGGCCAAGCTGATCACCCGGTTCGGCTCGCTCGAGGGCCTGCTGGCCGCCGCCGACGCCGAGGACAAGCTGGTGCCGCTGCGGGTGCGGACCGCCCTGCGCGACGCGGCCGACTACGTCGCCGCCGCGCCGCGCGTGGTGCGGGTCGCCCTGGACGCCGAGGTCACCGTGGACCGCGAGGACACCGTGCCGGAGCGGGCACGCGACCTCGACCGGGTCCGGCTGCTGCAGGAGAAGTGGGACCTCGGCGCCTCGGTCGACCGGCTGCTGGCCGCCCTGCCCGGGTCGGCGACCGGCTGACGAGCCAGGAGTTCGCCTCGCCGCTCGCCTACCGCCGCCCGACGGCGTAGGTCAGGTGCGCCACCCTCGGGGAGTGCTCCGCGCGGACCTGCTCCAGGGTGACGCGGTCCGCGTCCACCCCCTCGAACAGGCGGACTCCGGTGCCGAACAGCACGGGCGACAGCGCGATCGAGAACTCGTCGACCAGGCCGGCGTTCACGTAGCTCAGGATCGTCGCGCCGCCGCCGGCGATGCGGACGTCCCGGTCACCGGCGGCCGCGCGGGCCTGGTCGAGCGCGGACTCGACGCCGTCGTCGACGAAGTGGAACGTGGTCCCACCCGGCCGCTCCCAGGGGTCGCGCTTCTCGTGCGTCACGACGAAGACCGGGGTGTGGAACGGCGCCTCCTCCGGCCACGCGACCTCGCCCGCGTCGAACATGCGCCTGCCCATCACGCTCGCGCCGGTGCGCTCGAACGTCTCCCGCAGGATGTCGTTGTCGCGCCCCTCCTCGCCGCCGCCGCCGAGCTTCAGGTTCTCCCGGAAGAACCGCTGCGGGAAGACCCACCGCTGCAGTTCCACCCACTGCCGCCCCATCAGGTCCGCCGTCGACTCGGGTGCGATGAACCCGTCCAGCGACATCGACACGCTGAAGAACACCCTGCCCGCCATCAGCGCTCCACCTCCGGCCGGGCGAGCTCGGCGACGTAGGCGGCCAGGTTGCCCAGGGTCTGCCGGCCGCCCTCGATCGCGTGGTACTTCTCGACCGCCTCGTCGCGCAGTTCCGCGCTCGGGAACACCGTCCGCATCTCGATCCGGGTCGCCGCACCGTCCTGCTCGAACCTGAGGACCGACTCGAACGCGTTCGGGTCGTCGCGGGACTCGCCGTGGAGCAGCGCGATCCGCTCCGGCGGGGCGATCTCGGTCCAGGTGATCCACTCGGCGTAGTCGGTCCCGTCCGGTCCGTGCATCACGAAGTCCCACACCCCGCCGACGCGGAACTCGAACGACCGCGTGGTGGTGGTGAAGCCCTCCGGTCCCCACCACCTGGACAGGTGCCGGACCTCGGTGAACGCCTCGAACACCAGCTCCCGGGGGGCGTCGATGACCCGGGAGACCACGATCTCGCGGTCGGAGGTCGCGGTCGGCGCCGGCGCTCCTGGTCCTGTCATGCTCATTGGGCTACGTCTCCCGCCTCGTCTGCTTCAGGTCCTGCACGTACGCGTCCAGTCGGCCGAGGCTCTCGTTCCAGAACCGCTCGAACCCGCCGGTCCACTCGTGAACCGGCCGCAGCCCGCGTGCGTCGAGGCCGTACAGGCGTTGCCTGCCCGCCTTCCGGTCCCGCACCAACCCGACCTCGCGGAGCACCCGCAGGTGTTTGGACGCCTGCGGCTGGGTCATCCCCAGCTCCCCGGCCAGCTCGGTGACGGGCCGTTCACCGGCCCGCAGCAGCACCAGGATCTCTCGGCGCTGCGGCTCGGCGATCGCGTTGAAGACGTCCGACGTCGTCGCTGCTCGTGCCATGGCGAAATGGTATGCCTATATAGGCATGCGTCAAGCCGGGCGGAGCCCGATCGTGACCATGGTCATGATTCAGCGGGTCGCGGGGGCGGCGAAGCGGGACAGGTCGGGACCGGCCGGCTCGTCGGGGCCGCAGGACGCCGTCAGCAGGGCGAGCGCCGTCACCAGAGCGGCGACCAGCAGGCGGGGCGGCATCAGAACAAGCTACCGCACCAGGCCGCGCGCTCGGTCCCGAACAGCCGGTCCGCCGCCGGCAGCGCCGCCGGGTCGTGCACGGTGACCCGGCCGATCCCGGCCAGCTGCGAGGGACGCCAGGCACCCAGGTACAGCATGGCGAGTGCCTCGGGGTCCACGGTCAGCGCGGCCGGCGCCTCGGTGCGCTCGGCGCCGGCCGCGCCGACGACGTAGGTACCGGTGTTGGCCGGCAGCAGGGGATCGACGACCTCGACCACCACGGGGTCGGCCGGGCCGTAGGCGCGTGCGGACAACGCGGCCGGGACGTCCACCAGCCGCAGCCACAGGTCGTCGTCCAGCTCGGAGCGCACCGCGGTGGAGTCCACCAGCGCCGCGGCGAGGGGCTCGTCGGTCGGGCGCTGGTAGGCGGTGAGGTGGTCGACCAGGTCGATGTCGAGCAGGAACCGCCACAGGTCGTTCGCCACCGCCTGGTCGGCCGCGACGAAGTCGTACACGACGAGACCGACGCCGTCGCGCGGGTCGGCGGGTGCCTGCTCGGACGGGCGGTACTGGAGGAACCCGTCGATCGCCCCGTCCGCGCCGTGGTGCGCGGCGACGCGGAAGTACTCGTGCCTGAGCCGGCGCTCGTAGCAGAGCGCCCACCAGCTGGGACCGCGACCCATCATCCCCGGCCATGCCCCCAGCATCCGGGAGTAGGCCTCCGGCAGAAGCGTGAGCGCCTCGTCCTGGGTCAGCAGCCGCATGGTGCCGGTGGTCGGCACCTCCGGCCGCATCCTGGCGCGGGCGGGACGCGCCCGCACGATGTGGGCGAGCGTGCCGATTCCGTAGCCGAAGCGGCCGTAGATCGTGGCCTCGCTCGCGTGCAGCGCCGCGAAGACCTCGCCGCCGCGCGCGACCGCGGCGAGCTGCTCGCGCATCAGGCCGGTGAGCGCGCCCCGCCTGCGGTGGTCGGTGCGCACCGCGACACCGGTGACCGCCGCCATGGGCAGCACCGCGCCGCCCGGCACGGTGAGGGCGGAGGTCAGCGAGGTCGTCGTGCCGATCATCGTGTCGCCGGCGAAGGCGCCGAAGGTGCGACCAGGCTCGTAGAACTTCCTGGTGGTCGCCCACTTCTCGTCGTTGGGCGGCTGCTCGTGCACGGCCTCGTTGAAGATCGTGTTGGCCGTACGCAGCTCGGCGTCCTCGAGCACGCGGACGTCGAACTCGGTTGCCCGCGCGGGCGACAGGGTCTGGGTCACCGCCCGATCATGCCTGCCGGTCGTGGCACCGGCCACCGCATTACTTGGGCTCGCTGACCTCGAACTCGCCGTTCTCGTTGAGCACGGTGACGGTGACCGTCTTCTCCTGGCCGGCGACGGTCACCGTGCAGTCGAACTGGAGCGCGAGATCACCCGGGCAGTCGACGTTGCCGACGTCGGAGAGCTGGTACTCCTGGGCGAGGAAGTTCCGGACCCCGTTCGCGCCCTCGAGCAGGTCCTCGTTGAGCACGTCGAGGTTGGGCATCTCGATGTCCGGCACGTCCGGCACGTCCGGCAGGTTGACCGCGTCCTCCGCGCCGCAGCCGGCGAGCACGAACACGGGAACCACGAGCAGACCAACAAGTCGACGTCGCACACTCAACCCTTCGGAGCCGGTTATGTCCGGTTCCAGGGTACCGCGCTACTTGGCCTCGGGAGTGCCGACCTCGTACTGGCCGTCGTCGTTGCGCACGGTGATCTTCACGTTCATCTCCTCGTCGCGGATGACGACGGTGCAGGTGAACGTGTTGCCCTGCTTGACCTCCTGCTCCGCGGGACAGCGGACGTCGCCGATGTCGTCCGCGGGTTCGTTGTAGTTCTCGATCAGGATCTTCTTCACGCCGTTGTCGCCCTCGAGCGCGGCCTGGTCGAAGACCTTCTTGTTCAGGAAGCCGGGCGTGACGAAGCCGAGCACGCCGAAGGCACCCGCGGCGAGCACGACGACGACCACCACGATCCAGATCCAGGCGCCGCCCTTCTTCGCCGGCGGCTGGCCGTAGGGCGACTGCCCCGGGAACCCGCCGGGCTGCTGCTGGCCGTAGCCGCCGTAGGGCTGCTGTTGCTGCTGCTGGCCGTAGCCCCCGGGGTACTGCTGGGTCGGCTGCTGGCCGTACCCCCCGTACGGCTGCTGCTGTTGCGGCTGGCCGTAGGGCTGCTGCTGGCCATAACCACCCTGCCCGGGGGCCGGCCCGGGGCCCTGCGCCGGGAACCCGCCCGAGGGCGTGCCCGGCGTCGAACCGCCACCGTAGGGTTGCTGTCCCCACTGCTGCTGCGGGTCGTTCCCACCGGAAGGCCCGTAGGGGCTGGTCATGATTCGCCTCCGCGAAATCGAGGTCGCTCGTCGGTGCTGCGTGGCCGGTGCACTGGATCAAACCGCGCGGTCAAACCATAGCGGCAGGTGGATCCCCCGTGTGCCGCGCCACGCGATTCCAACCGTCCGGACCAGTGCCTCAGCTCACGCCCAGCGCGACCACGCCCCGCCGCATCCCGCGCACCGCGCGATCCGCCGCCACGCCGACCGGATGCCCGGTGCCCATCACGTCGCGGAGCTGGTCGAGCAGGTCGATCACCTGTCGACACCAGCGGACGAAGTCGCCTGCCGAGATCTCGCTGCCGGCCGACTCGGCGGCGGTGAGCACCCGCTCCAGGGACTCGCCGCGCGCCCAGCGGTAGGCCGTCCAGGCGAAGCCGGCGTCGGGCTGGCGGGTGCGCTCGAGCTTGTGCCGCCGCTCGTCGTGCTCCAGCGACGTCCACAGCCGCATGGTCTCGCCGAGCGCGTCGGTCACCGCTCCCGCCGGCACCCTCGGCTCGCTGGGGCTGTCCCGGCGTGACTCGTAGACCAGCGCGGACACCACCGCCGCGAGCTCGGGTGCGTCGAGGGAGTCCCAGACGCCGGTGCGCAGGCACTCCGCGGCGAGCAGGTCGGACTCGCTGTAGAGCCGGGCCAGCCACCGCCCGTGCCCGGTCACGTCGTCCTCCCCGGCAAGGTAGCCGCGCTCGGTGAGCAGCGCCCGGATCCGGTCGAAGGCACGGGCGAGCGAGTGGGTGGTCGCGGCGACCTTCTGCTCCAGCTGCTGGGTCTCCGCGGCCAGCCGGCGGTGCCGCTCCGCCCACCGGGCGTGCGCCTCCCGGTCGTCGCAGCCGTGGCAGGGGTGGGCACGCAGGGCGCGGCGCAGCGCCGCCAGCTCGCCGTCGTCATCCGCGCCGCGGGTGCGACGACCACGACCCGGCGGCACGATCCCGGTGTTGCGCAGTGTCGACGCGAGGTCCCGGCGCGAGCGCGGCGAGCGCAGGTCCACCTGCTTGGGCAGCCGGACCCGACCGAGTGCCTCGACCGGCGACGGGAAGTCCGACAGCGAGAGCCGGCCCGCCCAGCGGTCCTCGGTGAGCACCAACGGCCGCGGCTCCCCCATCGGATCCAGACCGGGGTCCACGACGATGGCCAGGCCCGACCGGCGACCTGACGGCACCGCGATGACGTCGCCCTTGCGCAGCGCCTCGAGCGAGCGGGCCGCCTCCGCGCGGCGGGCCGTGGCGTTGCGGCGGGACAGCGCCTTCTCCCGCTCGGACAACCGCGCCCGCAGGTCGGCGTACTCGGCGAAGTCGCCGAGGTGGCAGGTCATCGACTCCCGGTAGCCCTCCAGCGCCTCGTGGTTGCGCTCGATCCGCCTGGCCATCCCGACCACCGAACGGTCCGCCTGGAACTGGGCGAACGACTGCTCGAGCAGCTCCCGGGCCTGCTGGGCGCCGAGGCGGTCGACCAGGTTGACGGCCATGTTGTACGCCGGCCGGAACGAGGAGCGCAGCGGATAGGTGCGGGTGGAGGCCAGCCCGGCCACGTGCTTGGGGTCCACGCCCGGCTGCCAGATGACGACGGCGTGTCCCTCGATGTCGATCCCCCGCCGACCGGCACGCCCGGTGAGCTGGGTGTACTCCCCCGGCGTCAGGTCGACGTGGGCCTCGCCGTTGTACTTGACCAGCCGCTCGAGGACGACCGTCCGGGCGGGCATGTTGATGCCCAGCGCGAGGGTCTCGGTGGCGAACACGACCTTCACCAGGCCGCGCACGAACAGCTCCTCGACCGTCTCCTTGAACGCCGGGAGCAGGCCGGCGTGGTGGCTGGCGAAGCCGCGCTCGAGCGCCTCGCGCCACTCCCAGAAGCCCAGCACCCGCAGGTCGGCCTCGTTGAGGTCCCTGGTCCGGATGTCCACGATGCGGCGGATCTCGGCGACCTCGGCCTCGGTGTTCATCCGCAGGCCCGAGCGGGTGCACTGCGTGACGGCGGCGTCGCAGCCGACCCGGCTGAACACGAACACGATCGCCGGGAGCAGCCCTGCCGCGTCAAGGCGGGAGACCACGTCGACCCGCGAGGGCGGCCGGAACCGGGGCACGCGGGCCGGGCCAGGGCGCTTGTTGCGCCCGCGGGGGCCCTGCCAGGCGGACTGGCTGGCGGACTGGCTGGCGACGTCCTCGGCGCGGCGCAGCAGGTTCGGGTTGAGCCGGGGCTGGCCGTCCGCGTCCTCGCCGGCGAACAGGTCGAGCAGCCGGCCGTTGACCATCATGTGCTGCCAGAGCGGGACCGGGCGGTGCTCGTCGACGACGACGGTGGTGTCGCCCCGGACCTCGACGAGCCAGTCGGCGAACTCCTCGGCGTTGCTCACCGTCGCCGAGAGGCTGATCAGGCGCACCGAGTCGGGCAGGTGGAGGATGACCTCCTCCCAGACCGCGCCGCGGAACCGGTCTGCGAGGTAGTGCACCTCGTCCATGACCACGTAGCCCAGCCCGTCGAGGGTCGACGAGCCGGCGTAGAGCATGTTGCGCAGGACCTCGGTGGTCATCACCACGATCGGCGCGCTGCCGTTGACCGAGCTGTCGCCGGTGAGCAGGCCGACCTTCCCGGGGCCGTAGCGATCGACCAGGTCGGCGAACTTCTGGTTCGACAGCGCCTTGATCGGGGTGGTGTAGAAGCACTTGCGGCCCTCGGCCAGCGCCAGGTGCACGGCGAACTCACCGACCACCGTCTTGCCGGCACCGGTCGGCGCGCAGACGAGCACGCCGTGCCCGTCCTCGAGCGCGGCACAGCCCTCGGACTGGAAGGGGTCGAGCTCGAAGGGCAGCTGCCCCTCGAACTCGGTCAGGCGCGGGTAGGCCGACCGCCGCCGCGCCGCTGCGTAGGCCTCGGCCGGGGACGGAGAAGGGCTGGTGGCCACACCCAAGACTTTCACACGCCGGCGCTGTCGGGGCGCGCGGAGCCCTTTTCGGTGGTCAGACGGGTCGCGCGGCCGTTGAGATAACGCCGCTGGGGCAGGCTCATCGCCCGCTCCGCGGCAACGAGGTAGGCCCGGTGGGCCCCCTCCAGGTCCCCGGACCGCTCAAGCAGGTGGGCGCGGACCGCGAGCGGGCGGTGGTCGGCGGCCAGCCCGCCGTCCTCGTCCACACGGTCCAGCAGGGCGAGGCCCTCCTCCGGTCCGCGCGCCATGGCCACGGCGACGGCGTGGTTGAGCGCCACGACCGGGCTGTCGGTCAGGCGCATGAGCAGCTCGTAGAGCGCCACGATCTGGCGCCAGTCGGTCTCCTCGGCCGACGGCGCCTCGTCGTGCACCGCGGCGATCGCGGCCTGCAGCTGGTAGGGACCCGTCGTGCCCCTCGGCAGGGCCGCCGTGATCAACGCGATCCCCTCGGCGATCGCGCCGGCGTCCCAGCGCCCCCGGTCCTGCTCGGCCATCGGGACCAGCTCGCCGCCGGGTCCCGTGCGGGCCGGGCGGCGGGCGTCGGTGAGCAGCATCAGCGCCAGCAGGCCGGCCACCTCACCCGCCAGCGGGTCGTCCTCGGGCAGCGCGCGGTGCACCAGCCGGGTCAGCCGGATCGCCTCGGCCGACAGCTCGACGCGGTGCAGGTCGGGCCCCGAGGTCGCCGCGTAGCCCTCGTTGAACACGAGGTACAGCACGTGCAGCACGGCGCCCAGCCGGGACGCGCGGTCCGCCGGCATCGCGAAGGCGCTGCCGCTGTCGCGGATGGCCTGCTTCGCCCTGGTGACGCGGCGGGTCATCGTGGCCTCGGGCACCAGGAACGCGCGGGCGATCTCGGCCGTGGTCAGGCCGGCGACCGCGCGCAGGGTGAGCGCGATCTGGGACGCCGGCGAGAGCGACGGGTGGCAGCACAGGAACAACAGGATCAGGGTGTCGTCGGCGTCCGCGGGGGCGCTCTCCCGGTCCGCCGGTGGCGCGAGGCGCTCCGCGGGGAGCTCCCACCGGGCGACGGTGTCCTCGCGCCGCCGCCGGGCCTGTTCGGCCCGCAGCAGGTCGGTGAGCCGCCGCGAGGCCACCGTGACCAGCCAGCCCCGGGGGTTGTCCGGCACCCCGTCGCGCGGCCACTGGGTCGCCGCCGCCAGCAGCGCCTCCTGCGTCGCGTCCTCGGCGGTGTCGAAGTGGCCGTATCGCCGCACGACCGCGCCGAGGACCTGCGGCGCCAGCTCGCGCAGCAGGTCCTCGGTTCGCGGCACGTCTCAGACCGCCATGTCTTCCGCGGACTCGACGATCGGGCGCACGTCGGCGACGTAGCTCTCCCTGGCGTCGGCCGGGCCGGGGCAGTTCGCGAGCTTCGCGGCGATCTCGGTCGCCCGGTCGTAGCTCGCGCACTCGACGACCCAGTACCCGGCCAGCACCTCCTGGGTCTCGGCGTACGGCCCGTCGGTCACCACGGGAACGCCGTCCCGCAGCTGGAGCCGCCGGGTGTGCACCGGCGCGGCGAGGCCCCGGGTCTCGACCAGCTCGCCGGACTCGGCCAGCTCGGCGTTGAACTCGGCCATGAACGTGCCCATGGCGGCGAAGTCCTCGGCGGTCCAGGCCGATCCGGGCTTGCCGGACATGCCGTCGTAGTCGAGCTGCGAACCGTAGGTCAGGATCATGTACTTCATGGTTTTTCCTCTCCGCCGGACACCGCGGTGGTGTCCTTCGCCGGAGACGTCGAGGCCGCTCCGGCTAACCGGACACGACCCGGCCGACGATCGTCAACGCGCCCGGCACACAGCTGACCTGGACCGGAAGCGGGCCGATCCGCTCGCCGTCAGCGTAGGCGACCCAGCCGTTGGCCTCGCCGAGCCGGACCTCACGGGCCCGGGAGGTCGTGACGACGGGGTTGTCGACGTGCCGGCCGGAACGCAGGCCGGGGAGCATCCGCACCAGGTCCAGCCGGCTCGCCCGGCCGACGAGCGTGATGTCGAACAGGCCGTCGGTCGGGTCGGCGGTCGGGCAGATCGGGATGCCGCCGCCGTAGTGGGGGATGTTGCCCACGGCGACCTGGGTGGCCTCGACCTCGGTGCGGCCGCCGTCCTCGACCAGCGAGAGCCGACCGGCCCGCAGCCGCGCCAGTTCGGCGAGGATCGCCAGGTCGTAGCGGCGCGGGCCGGACGGCCAGCGCATCCGGTTGGCCCGCTCGTTGACCGCCGAGTCGAACCCGGCACACAGCACGCCGGCGAACCACCGGGAGGCTGCCGGCCCGCCGCCCTCGACGCGACCGAGGTCGATCCGGGTCCGGCGGTCGGCCGCCAGGTCCGCCACCAGGGCGTCGGCGGCGGCAAGCGGATCGGTGGGCGCGCCGAGCGTGCGGGCCAGGTCGTTGCCGGTGCCGGCGGGGACGACGGCCAGCGCCACGTCGTGCTCGGCGCAGAACTGCACGCCCTGGTGGACCGAGCCGTCACCGCCGACCACCACGACCAGGTCGAGTCCGCTGTCCCGGGCCCTGGCCATGAGCGACCTGGACTCCTCGACCGAGCCGACCCGGATCACCGCGAGGTCGTCGACGGCACCGCGTAACCGGGTGGCGACCGCGTCCGCGATCCGGCCCGCCCGCCCCAGACCGGAGGCCGGGTGCACCACCAGCGCGGCCCTCATGCCGCTCGGTGTCCCACGCGCCGCCTCAGGTCACGTCGTCGAGGCCGGCCGCGCTGGTGTCGGCCTTCTTCTTCCCGGCCTTCCCCTCGTCGACCTCGTCCGGGTCGAGGTCGTAGTCCTCCGGGTCACCCCAGCCCTCGGCCACCGCCTTGCGCGCGGCCTTGCGGTCGTGCACCCGGGCGATCTGGACGGAGATCTCGAACAGCACGGTCATCGACGCGGCCAGCGCGACCATCCCGATGGGGTCGGTGCCGGGCGTGGCGACCGCGGCGAAGACGACCAGCGCGAAGATGATCCCGCGCCGCCAGGCCTTGAGGTTGCGGTAGGGCAGGATGCCGATCCGGTTGAGCATGGTGATCAGCAGCGGCAGCTCGAAGCTGACACCGAAGATCAACAGCATCACGAGGACGAACGAGATGTAGTCGTTCGCCGAGAGCGCGGTGATGAAGGTCTCGCCACCGAAGCTGATCAGCACCTCGAGGCCCTTGGGCACCACGAAGTAGGCGAGCACCGCGCCCGCCGTGAACAGCACCGACGCGAGCATCACGAAGATCCGGGTGAACTTCCGCTCGTTGTCGTAGAGCCCCGGAGTGATGAACGCCCAGATCTGGTAGAGCCAGAACGGGCTGGTCAGCACGGCGCCGGCGGCCAGACCCACCTTGAACTGGATGAGGAACGCCTCGAACGGCTTGGTCTGGATCAGCTGGCAGACGCCGGGCACGAACTCGGCGCGACCGTGCCTCCCGGCCGGCAGCGCACAGTACGGGTCGGTGAGCAGCTTGCCGAGCGACGGGATCGGGCCGACCGACCAGTTGAACCAGAGGAAGCCCGCCACACAGCCGACCAGCAGCGCCAACAGCGCCATACCGAGCCGGTGTTTCAGCTCGTAGAGATGATCCCGAAGGGTCATCGTGCCGTCGGGATTGTGCCGGCGGCTCCGCAGACGTTTCTTCTCGCGCCGACTCTCGTCCCGGCGGTGCGGGATACGCGCCACCGTCGTGACCTGTTCTCTCAGCTGGCGTTGTTGTTCTGCTGGGCCTGCTCAGCCGGTTGCGAGCCGTTGACCGGCTGCGCGGCGTTCGACACGGGCTGTGTCGTGGCGTTCGGCGTGGCGTTCGGCGTCGCCGGCTGGGCCTGCGGCAGCTGCTGCTGCACGGGCTGCTGGACCGGCTGCTCGACCGAGGTCTGCTTGTCGGCGTCGTCACCGCCGCGCATGCCCTTGGTCTCCTCCTTGAACGCCTTCGCGGACTTTCCGAGCGAACGCGCCATCTCCGGCAGCTTCCGTGCTCCGAAGAGCAGGATGATCACCCCGGCGATGATCAAGAGCTCGGGCACACCCAAGTTACCCACGGTCATCCTCCTGTCTCCCCCGGTGCCCTGATGGTACGTCAACCGGAGTGTGCTTCACCCGTACGCGGGTCTCTTTCATCGCCACCCGCAGTGCGGCGGACCGCGCCCGCAGGTGGCCGGTCTCGTCGCCGATGCGCGCGTTGACCGAGGCCGCGGTCGTACCGAACCGGCGCACGGTGCGTGCCACACGAACCAGCACCGCGACGAGCAGTACGAGTCCCACGGCGAGCACGATCCAGGTCGGCAGGTACGACATCACGTTCCTACCGTAGTGGGCGTGTGGCGGCCGTGGGGAGGACGATACCGACCGTTTGTCATGGCGCCACCGTGAGTTGCCCGGCCCTGGCGAGCGCCCGGCGTGCCCGCTCCCGCAGGCTCTCCGCCAGCACGGCCGGCTCCTCGACCGTCACGTCGCCGCCGAGACCGAGCAGCAGGCGCACCATCCAGGACTGGTCGGCGTAGCGCATCCGGATCCGCAGCCGGCCCCCGTCCAGCTCGGTCAACCGCTCGACCGGGTAGTACTCCGAGACCCAGCGCGCGTCCGGCTCGAGCACCAGCTGGGCGACCTCGTGGTCTGGCCGCTCCCGGAACAGCCCCGCCGTGGTGTCGGTGCGCTCGGCGTAGGGCGGCGGGACCGCCGGCTCGTCGAGCTCGGTGACCTCGTCGATCCGGTCCAGCCGGAACAGCCGGACCGCCTCGGCCCGGCGGCACCAGGCCTCCAGGTAGCTGCGGCCCTCGACGATCAGCATGCGCATGGGGTCGACGGTGCGCTCGGCGACCTGGTCCCTGGACGCGGTGTAGTAGGTCATCCGCAGAGCCCGGCCGGCCGTGAGCGCGGCCTGCACGACCTGGCGGGAACGGGCCGTCCGCGCGCCCTCGCGCACGCCGAGCGCCACCGCGACCCCCGCCGGCTGGGCCTGTCCGGCGGCGGCCTCGATCTTGGCGACCGCCCGCCGGACCGCGTCGGCGTCGGCGACGCCGGGAGCGTCCAGGAGCGTGCGCAGGGCCACGAGCAGCGCCGTCGCCTCGGCTCCGGTCAGCCGCAGTGGACGGCTCATCCCCGCGTCGAAGGTGACCGTGATCGTGTCGCCCTCGAACGAGAGGTCGATGAGGTCTCCCGGGCCGTACCCGGGCAGCCCGCACATCCAGAGCAGCTCGAGGTCCTTGCGCAGCTGCCGCGCGGTGACCCCGAAGTCCGCGGCCGCCTCGTCGATGCGGATGCCGGGGCGGGCGATCAGGTACGGCACGAGGGCCAGCAGGCGGGGCAGCCGCTCCTGGGACGAGCTCATCTCCTGGCCTCCACACCGCCGACCGCCGCGAGCAGGCGCTCCTGCACGGACTTGCGCAGCACCTCGGGCTCCAGCACGACCGCGTCCTCGCCGTAGCCGGCGATCCAGCTCGCCGCCGAGTCGGGGTGGAACAGGTCCAGCTCGATGACGTCGCCTGGCACGTCGTCCAGGGTCCGCTCACCGACGACCCGAGCCCGGCGGCGCAGGCCGGCGGCACGCTGGCGGGCCACCCAGAGGCGGGCCGTGGTGGTGTCCGGGGGCTCGCCGGTGCTGGCCGAGACGAACTCCAGCAGGTCCACCTCCGGCGGACGGGCCACCACTCCGGTCGGCCCGAACGCGGTGACCTCGCCGACGATCCTGGACAGCCGGAAGCAGCGGGGCGCGTCCCGGTCGCGGTCGTGGCCAACGACGTACCAGCGACCCCGCCAGGAGACCACCCCCCACGGTTCGAGCGTGCGGGTGCGCAGTTCGGCCGGGCTCGGCCGCCGGTAGTCGAACCGCACGGCGCGGCCGGCCTGGACCGCGGCGAGCAGCGGAGCGAAGGCGGGCTCGGTGGTCCGCACCTTGGGCTCCACGACGGCGGGCACGCCCTGGTCGACGTCGACACCCGCGGCCCGCAGCTTGAGCAGCGCGCCGGCCGCCGCGCCGGTCAGCTCCGGGGAGTCCCACAGCCGCACCGCGAGCGCCACCGCGGCGGCCTCGTCCGGCTCGAGGTCGATGTCGCCGAGCTCGTAGTCCCGCCGGGCGATCCGGTAGCCGTCCTCGGCGTCCACCGCGCGGGTGCGGCCGAACTCCAGCGGGATGCCGAGGTCGCGCAGCTCGTTCTTGTCCCGCTCGAACATCCGGTAGAAGGCCTCGTCGGTTGGCGCGTCGGTGTAGCCGGCGACGATGGCACGGATGCGCTCGGCCGGCAGGTACTGGCGCGTGGACAGCAGGCACAGCACCAGGTTCACGAGTCGTTCGGCGCGGGCGACGGACACGTTTCGAACTCTAGCCCGACTGCTCGCGGCAGCGTTCGCCAACTCGCCAACGGCCGCGGGGAGAACCTCGGATCCGACACCCGACTGGTCTGACCACTTGACCAAGGGCGGGCTACGCGCAACAGTACGTGGTCATGGCACTGCAGCCGGTCACCCGCCGCTCGGTCCCCGAGGCGGTGTTCGACCAGATCGTGGCCGAGGTGGTGAGCGGTCAGCTCGCCCCCGGCGACACCCTGCCGAGCGAACGCCACCTCGCCGAGCTGCTCGGCGTCTCCCGCCCGGCCGTGCGCGAGGCGTTGCAGCGCGTCGCCGCCGCCGGGCTGGTCGAGGTCCGGCAGGGCGACCCCACGACGGTGCGGGACTACCGCCGGCACGCCGGCCTCGACCTGCTCCCCCGGCTGCTGGTGCCGCGGGGGGAGCTCGACCTCTCGGTCGCGCGCAGCGTGCTGGAGGCCCGGCTGCACATCGGCCCCGAGGTCGCGGGGCTCGCGGCGGAGCGGGCGGGGAACGCGCTGGCCGAACCGCTGCGCGCCGCGGTCGCCGACCTGGAGGCCGCCGCGGACCCGGTCCAGCGCCAGCGCGTCGCGCTCGGGTTCTGGGAGCACGTCGTCGAGGGGGCCGACTCGATCGCGTTCCAGCTGATGTTCAACAGCCTCCGCGCCGCCTACGAGCCGGCGTTGGCCGTGCTGGGCACGGTGATGGAGGCCGAGGTCGGCCGGGTCGAGGCCTACCGGGAGCTGGCCGCGGCGATCGTCGCCGGCGACGCACCCGAGGCGCGCCGGCTCGCCGACGACCTGCTGGGGACGGGCACCAGGGAACTGTTGGCGGTGATCCGCGCACTGGAGGAGCAGCCCGATGACTGACCGGACGGACGACGTGGAGCGGCGGGCGCTGGCCAGGGTGCGGGCCGACGAGGCGATGACCGGCTCGCGGCGCCGGTCGGTCGGCCTGCGCCAGGTGGCCGCCGCGTTCTGGCGGCACCCGTCGCCGTGGCTGCTCACCACACTGCTCCTGGCCGCGTTCGGCGCGCGTGTCCTGGCCGGTGACTGGCGGTGGAGCGACGCGCTCACCCCGCTCGTCATGCTCGCGGCGTTCCCGTTCTTCGAGTGGGTCGTGCACGTGTGCGTACTGCACTGGCGGCCGCGCCGGCTGGTCGGGCTGACCGTCGACCCGCTGCTGGCCCGCAAGCACCGCGAGCACCACGCGAACCCCCGTGACCTGCCGCTGGTGTTCATCCCGTGGCAGGTCCTGCTGTGGCTGCTGCCGGCGGCGACGGCGACCGGTCTGCTGGCCTTCCCCCGCCTGGAGCTCGGCCTGACCTTCCTCACCGTGCTCGCCGCCCTCGGGCTGACCTACGAGTGGACCCACTACCTGATCCACAGCGACTACCGGCCCCGCTCGGCGCCGTACCGCGCGATCTGGCGCAACCACCGGCTGCACCACTACAAGAACGAGCACTACTGGTTCACGGTGACCACCTCCGGCACCGCGGACCGGGTGCTCGGCACCTGTCCCGACCCCGCCCGGGTCGACTCCTCCCCCACCGTGCGCGCCCTGCACGCCCGGGAGGCCCCAGGGGTCAGCCGCTGACCGCTGCGGTCATCTCGCCGACCATGACCTGCTCCTGCTCGGGGGTCAGGCCGTTGCCGGACAGGCCGTGCCCGAGGATCAGCATCGACCGCACGACCGCCTGCTCGCGCACCTCGTCGTCGACGTCGCGCAGCGGCCCATCGAGCAGGACCGCCATGCCGTGCACCATCGACCACGCCGCGAACTCCGCGAGCGGACGGCGCGCGGGGCTCAGGTAGCCCACCTCGACCAGCTCGTCCAGCGCGGACAGCAGCAACGTGTAGGGCCCGTCGATGGCCTGCTCCTCGCCGCCGGCGAACAGCGTCCCCTTCTCGGAGTACTCGGCCGAGAACACGGTGGCGAACAGCCCGGGTTGGGCGCGGGCGAAGGCGAGGTAGCCGCGGCCGAGCGCGGCGAGGCTGCCCAGCGCGTACTGGACGGGGTCCTCGGACCGCGGCCGCGCGGCGAGCTCCTTGTCCATCGCGGCGGTCAGCTCCTCCACCGCGCGGTCCTTGGCCGCCCAGAGCAGCTCCTCGTGCCCGGCGAAGTGCCGGTAGGCCGCCGTGGGCGTCACCCCGACCAGGCGCGCCGCCGCCCGGATCGTCACCGAGGCCGGGCCGCCCCGAGCGGCCAGCTCCGCCGCGGCGGAGATCAGCGCGTTGCGCAGGTCGCCGTGGTGGTAGGTCCGCTTGGACGTTCCGGGCGATCCCATGCCTCGATGTTGACACCGGCCAACATCCCATGGCAAGTTAACAGGCGACAAGTTTACGGTCGTACACATTCAGGGGAGGCGTCATGTTCGCTCGGATCGGCCGGTTCGCGGCCGCACGAGCCAGGGCGGTGCTGGTGGTGACCGCCCTGGTGGTGGTGGCTGCCGCGGCCCTCGGGTTCACCGCGTTCGGGAAGCTGCGGACCGACGGTGGGTTCGCCGACCCGAACGCGGAGTCCAGCCAGGCGCAGGAGCTGCTCGACCGCGAGTTCGACGGCCGCACCGACCTCGTCTTCCTGGTCACCGCGACCGACGGAACGGTCGACGACGCGGCGAACCGGACCGCGGGCGCCGCGCTCACCGACCGGCTCGCCGCCGAGGGTTCGCTCACCGAGGTCGCCTCCTACTTCACCACCGGGGTCCCCGCCATGCGGTCCGACGACGGCCGGCACGCGATAGCGGTCGCCCGGCTGGCCGACGGGGCGGGCGAGGACGCGGTCGTCGAGCTGCGTGAGCGCTACGACTCCGACAGCGGGCCGCTCCAGGTCACGGTGGGCGGCCCGGAGGCGATCGGCACCGACATCGGGGGGCAGGTCGGCAGCGACCTCGCGCTGGCCGAGACGATCGCGGTGCCGATCATCCTGGTGCTGCTGGTCATCGTGTTCGGCAGCCTGGTCGCCGCCCTGCTGCCGCTGGTCGTCGGTCTGGTCGCGGTCGTCGGCACGTTCGCCGAGCTCGCGATCCTCGGCTCGGTGACCGACGTGTCCGTCTACGCGATCAACCTGACCACCGCGCTCGGCCTGGGGCTCGCCATCGACTACGCGCTGCTGATGGTCAACCGGTTCCGCGAGGAGCTCGCGAACGGCCTGGACACCCGGGCGGCGGTGGTGCGCACCGTCGAGACCGCCGGGCGCACGATCCTGTTCGGCGCGGTCACCGTCGCGACGGCGCTGGCGACGCTGCTGGTGTTCCCGCTGTACTTCCTGCGGTCGTTCGCCTACGCGGGTATGGGCGTTGTCCTGATCGCCATGGTCAGCGCGCTCGTGGTGCTCCCGGCGCTGCTCGCGGTGCTCGGCCACCGGGTCAACTCGCTGCGGCTGCCCTGGGTGCGGCGGACGCCGAGCGCGGTGTCGCAGCGGTGGGCGCGGATCGCCGGCGCGGTGATGCGCCGCCCGGTCCTGAGCGGCGCTCCGGTGGTGGTCCTGCTGCTGCTCGCGGCGGTCCCGCTGCTGCGGGTCGAGTTCGGCACGCCCGACGAGCGGGTGCTGCCGCCGACGACCGACGTCCGCGTCGTCGGGGACACGCTGCGCGCGGAGTTCCCCAGCGACGACTCCCGGACGATGTACCTGATCACCCGTGAGCCGGAGGTGACGGCCTACGCCGAGCGGCTCTCCGACCTGCCGGGCGTCGAGGCGGCCACCACCGCCACCGGCACGTTCGTACAGGGCCGGACGAGCGGCGAGGGCGACCCCCGGCTGGCGGCGCCGTCCGGATACCAGCGGATCACGCTGCTGACCGGGTACGACGGCCACTCTGCCGAGGGGCAGGCGCTGGTGGCGTCGGTGCGGGCGGTGCCCGGCCCGGAGGCGCTGCTGGGCGGCCCGGCCGCGCAGCTGGTGGACAGCAAGGAGGCCATCGGCGGCCGACTGTGGCTGGCCGGGGGCCTGATCGCGCTGACGACGTTCGTGCTGCTGTTCCTGTTCACCGGGAGCGTGCTCCAACCGCTGCGCGCGCTGCTGTTCAACGTGCTCGGCCTGTCGGCGATCCTCGGGCTGATGGTGCTGGTGTTCCAGGAGGGATGGCTGTCGGGGTGGCTGGGCTTCACCCCGCTGCCGCTGGACACGAGCATGCTGGTGCTGCTGTTCTGCCTGGTGTTCGGCCTGTCGATGGACTACGAGGTGTTCGTCCTGGGGCGGATCAAGGAGACGCACGACCAGGGCGCGGACGCGCGGACCGCCGTCACGCACGGGCTGTCCCGGACCGGGCGCCTGATCACGATGGCGGCCGTGCTGCTGGCGGTGAACCTGCTCGCCTTCGGCACGAGCGGGGTGAGCTTCATCCAGATGCTCGGCATCGGCGCCGGCCTCGCCATCCTCGTGGACGCGACGCTGATCAGGGGCGTGCTGGTGCCGGCGGGCATCGCCGTCCTGGGCCGGGCCGCGTGGTGGGCGCCGCACTGGTTGCGCCGGGTGCACGGGCGGGTCGGCCTCCGGGAGGAGGAGCCGACCGAGACCGACCGCACCCCGGCCCCGGTCTAGGTCTAGGTCCACTGGTCCAGGGGGTGGGTGAGGCGGGCCTCCACCGGTTTGGCGCGGCTGTCGACCGCACCGGGCCGCTGGGGGCCCTGCCGCTCGTCCTGGGCCGTGCCGGGGAGTCGGTTTCCCCGTGCTGTGGTCAGAGGGAGGCGATCAGGCGTTCCACTCGCTCGTCGACCGCGCGGAAGGGGTCCTTGCAGAGGACGGTTCGCTGGGCCTGGTCGTTCAGCTTGAGGTGGACCCAGTCGACGGTGAAGTCGCGGCCTGCCTGCTGGGCGGCGGCGATGAAGTCGCCGCGGAGCTTGGCTCGGGTGGTCTGGGGCGGGGTGTCCTTGGCGGCCTCGATCTCGCCGTCCTCGGTGACCCTGGCGACCAGGTCCTTGCGCTGCAGGAGGTCGAAGATGCCCCGACCGCGCCGGATGTCGTGGTAGGCCAGGTCCAGCTGGGCGATCCGGGGGCTGGACAGCTCCAGGCCGTGCTTGGCGCGGTAGCGCTCGACCAGGCGGTGCTTGATCGCCCAGTCGATCTCGCGGTCGATCCTGGTGAGGTCCTGCTGCTCGACGGCGTCGAGGGTGCGGCCCCACAGCTCGATCACGCGCTCGGCCACCGGGTCCGGGGCGCGCTTGGCCACGTGCTCGACCGCACGGGAGAAGTACTCGCGCTGGATGTCCAGCGCGGAGGCCTCCCGGCCGCCGGCCAGGCGTACGAGCCGTCGGCCGGTGAGGTCGTGGCTGATCTCGCGGATCGCGCGGATCGGGTTGTCCAGGCTGAAATCGCGGAACTGGACGCCGTCCTCGATCATCTCCAGCACGAGGTGCGCGCTGCCGACCTTCAGCAGCGTCGTGGCTTCGGCCATGTTCGAGTCGCCGACGATCACGTGCAGGCGGCGGTACCGCTCGGCGTCGGCGTGCGGCTCGTCGCGGGTGTTGATGATCGGGCGGGAGCGGGTGGTCGCCGACGAGACGCCCTCCCAGATGTGCTCGGCCCGCTGCGACAGGCAGTACACCGCGCCGCGCGGGGTCTGCAGCACCTTTCCGGCCCCGCACACCAGCTGGCGGGTCACCAGGAACGGCAACAGCACGTCCGCGATGCGGGAGAACTCGCCGGCCCGGGTGACGAGGTAGTTCTCGTGGCAGCCGTAGGAGTTGCCGGCCGAGTCCGTGTTGTTCTTGAACAGGAAGATGTCCCCGCCGATGCCCTCGTCGGCGAGCCTGCGCTCGGCGTCGACGAGCAGGTCCTCGAGGATCCGCTCACCGGCCTTGTCGTGCGTGACCAGCTGTACCAGGTCGTCGCACTCGGCAGTCGCGTACTCGGGGTGCGAGCCGACATCCAGGTAGAGGCGCGAGCCGTTGCGCAGGAAGACGTTCGACGAACGCCCCCACGACACCACTCGCCGGAACAGGTAGCGCGCGACCTCGTCCGGGCTCAACCTGCGCTGTCCGTGAAAGGTACAGGTCACCCCGAACTCGGTTTCGATGCCGAAGATCCGCCGCTGCATTCCCTTAGCCTAGGCTCTCCGGGCCGGAAGGTGTTCCGGCCGCTCCGAGGTGAGATGAACGCGTCATTCACATGTCAGTGCCGTGAACACCTCCCGATGCATGCCTCAGGCGCCGTCGGCGCCCTTCCCGCCCCCGTTCTCGTCACCGTTGCCGGTCTTGGGATCGGTGGCCGGGTCGACCGGGCCGCCCTCCGGCTTGTCCTCCTGCGCGCCGGCCTCGGCCGGCAGGAGCGCGGTCAGCGCCGCGCCCTCGATGCGGCGGAAGGCACGCCGCGGCCTGGATCGCTCGAGCACCGCGACCTCGAGCTTTCCGACCGTTCCGTTGTCGCCGTTGCTGGTCGAGGAGCCGGAGGACAGGGCACGCACCGCGAGCCCGAGCGCCTCCTCGAGGGACGCGCCCCCGCGGTAGGACTCCTTCATCGTGTTCGCGATCGGCTCGGTCTGCCCGCCCATCACCAGGTACTGCGGCTCGTCCACGATCGAGCCGTCGTAGGTGAGGCGGTAGAGCTGGTCATGGGCGGGGGTGGCGCCGACCTCGGCGACGCAGATCTCCACCTCGAACGGCTTGAGCTGGTCGGTGAACATCGACGCGAGGGTCTGGGCGTAGACGTTGGCCAGCTGCCGCGCCGAGACGTCCTTGGGGTCGTTCGCGTACCCCCACAGGTCGACGTGCCGGATCCCGCCGCGGCGCAGGCCCTCGTACTCGCTGTAGCGCCCGGCCGCGGCGAACCCGATGCGGTGGTAGATCTCGGAGACCTTGTGGAGCATCACGGAGGGGTTCTCGGCGACGAACAGCACGCCGCCGGAGTACTTGAGCGCCACGACGCTGCGGCCCCTCGCGATGCCCTTGCGGGCGTACTCCGAGCGGTCCCGCATCAACTGCTCGGGCGAGGCGTACAACGGCATGGTCACGGCGGTGGCTCCTCGTTCGGTGTCGGTCGGATCGGATGTTCTGCTTCGCGGCCTCAGCCGCGGGGCCGCTCGGCGCGCTCGGTCACCACGATCTCGGCGACCGCCGCGGCCTCCTCCTCGGACATGTGGACCGAGCCCTCGGCGGCGGTGATCGTCACAACGCTCGGGTAGATCCGCCGGACCAGGTCGGGCCCGCCGGTGGCGGTGTCGTCGTCGGCCGCGTCGTAGAGCGCCTCCACGGCGTGCCGGACGGCCGTCCCCACATCGCTGCCCGGGTCGTAGAGCTTCTTGAGCGCCGAGCGGGCGAAGAGCGACCCGGACCCCACCGAGTGGAACCCGGCCCGCTCCTCGTACCGGCCGCCGACCACGTCGTAGGAGATGATCCGACCGGCCCGCGACGGGTCCTCCGCGGCCGTGTCGAACCCGACGAACAGCGGCAGCACGGCCAGGCCCGCCATGGCCGTGTCGAGGTTGCCGCGTACGAGCGTGGCGAGCTTGTTCGTCTTGCCGTCCAACGACAGCGGGACGCCCTCGATCTTCTCGTAGTGGGACAGCTCGAGGATGAACAGCCGGACCAGGTCGAGCGCGATACCGGCGGTACCGGCGATGCCCACCGCCGAGTAGTCGTCGGTGACCAGGACCTTCTCCATGTCCCGCTGCGCGATGAGGTTGCCGGAGGTGGCCCGGCGGTCACCCGCGATGAGGACGCCGCCGTCGAAGGTCAACGCGACGATCGTGGTCCCGTGCGGCGGCTCCGGGCTGAGCTGGGCCACCTGACGGGCCCGGACAGCCTCGTCCAGCCCGGCGCTCCCGAACCCGCCGGGCAGCAGATGTGGAGCCTGCGTCCGAAGGAAGTCGGTGAACGAGGACGTGCCGGCCGTCAGGTAGGCAGCCGGTAGCGGTGCGCCGGGCACGGCGCTCGACGGGGTGTGTTCCATGCCTGCTTTCGTTCCTGGTTACGCCTGGCTGGTGTCGCTGGTGGATGCGGACCCGGGTGTGGGGAGAAGGGTGACTACTTACTCGCCGCCCTTCTGGACGTACGCACGCACGAAGTCCTCGGCGTTCTCCTCGAGCACGTCGTCGATCTCGTCGAGGATCGTGTCGACGTCCTCGCCGAGCTTCTCCCTGCGTTCCTGCCCGGCCGGCGCGCCGCCGTCGACACCGTCGTCGCCGTCACCGCCGCCTTGCCGCTGCGTCTGCTCCTGGGCCATGTCGCCTCCCGGATCGGGATTGTCTGTCTCAAGATTACCGGCGAAGACCGACGACGTCGCGAACCATCGTCGGATGATCGTCGATTCGCCCACGGCGAACGCGGCGGCGACCGGGCTGGCCGGCCCTCACCGGCGCGCGTTCCCGGTGAGCGCGTCGACCAGCTCCTCCGCCGTCGCCGAGGCCTCCAGCAGCTCGCCGACGTGGGTCTTCGTGCCGCGCAGCGGCTCCAGGGTGGGGATCCGGACCAGCGACTCGCGACCGAGGTCGAAGATCACCGAGTCCCAGGAGGCCGCGGCAATCGCCGTGGGGTACTTCTCCAGGCACCGGCCCCGGAAGTAGGCACGGGTGTCCTGGGGCGGGGTGGTGATCGCCGCGGTCACCTCCTCCTCGGTGACCAGGCGCTTCATCGAGCCCCGGGTGACCAGGCGGTTGTAGAGCCCCTTGGCCAGCCGCACGTCGGAGTACTGCAGGTCGACCAGGTGCAGACGCGGGGAGGACCAGCCGAGACCGTCCCGGGCGCGGAAGCCCTCCAGCAGCCGGAGCTTCGCCGGCCAGTCGAGCCGGTCGGCGCACTCCATGGGGTCGCGGGACAACGCGTCCAGCACGTCCCCCCAGGTCTGCAGCACGTGCGTGGAGACCTCGTCCTGCTCGGTGCGGTCGATGTTGTCCGAGATCAGCTCGCGGTAGGCGTGCTGGAGGTCCAGCCCGGTGTACCGCCGCCCGTTGGCCAGCTCGACGGTCGTCTTGAGCGTGGGGTCGTGCGACAGCGCGTGCACGGCGCGCACCGGGTCGGCCAGCTTGAGGTGGTCGAACCGCAGCCCGCTCTCGATCATGTCGAGGACCAGCGCCGTCGTGCCCACCTTGAGGTAGGTCGACGTCTCGGCCAGGTTGGCGTCGCCGATGATCACGTGCAGGCGGCGGTACTTGTCGGCGTCGGCGTGCGGCTCGTCCCGGGTGTTGATGATCCCGCGCTTGAGCGTCGTCTCCAGCCCGACCTCGACCTCGATGTAGTCGGCCCGCTGGGACAGCTGGAACCCGGCCTCCTCGCCGGCCGCGCCGAGGCCGACCCGCCCGGACCCGACCACGACCTGCCGTGAGGCGAAGAACGGGGTCAGCCCGGCGATCACCGCGGTGAACGGCGTGCTGCGGGACATCAGGTAGTTCTCGTGCGTGCCGTAGCTCGCGCCCTTGCCGTCCACGTTGTTCTTGTAGAGCTGCAGGCGCGGCTGGCCGGGCACCGTGGCCGCGCGCATCGCGGCCTCCTCCATCACCCGCTCCCCCGCCTTGTCCCAGATCACCGCGTCGCGCGCGTTGGTGACCTCGGGTGCGGAGTACTCGGGATGGGCGTGGTCGACGTAGAGGCGGGCCCCGTTGGTGAGGATGACGTTGGCCGCGCCGAGGTCCTCGACCTCGGGGTCGGAGGGTGGGACACCCGGCGCCCCCAGGTCGAAGCCGCGCGCGTCGCGCAGTGGTGACTCGACCTCGTAGTCCCACCGCGCCCGCCGCGCGCGCGGGATGTCCGCGGCTGCGGCATAGGCCAGTACGACCTGGGTGGAGGTCAGTACCGGGTTGGCGGTGGCGTCTCCGGGGACGGCGATGCCGTACTCGACCTCGGTGCCCATGATCCGACGCATGTCACCAGCCTACGGGTGCCCGCTCTCAGGCCCAGGCAAGGGCGCCTCGATCCGCCCAGTAGACCTCCGGGTCGACCGCGAGGTCAGCGAGCCGGGGCGCCGGCAGGCCCGCGGCGGCGAGGTTCGCGCGCAGCTGCCCGGGACCGGCGGGACCGAGCAGGACGGTGTCGGCCCACGGTTGGCCCAACGCGGCCGCGAGCGCGACGGCGTCGGGCGTCACGGTGAGTGAGGACGCCAGCTCCGCGACCGGAGCCGGCGGCTCGACCGCGAGCCGCCCGTTCGCGAGCACCTCCTTGACCAGCACGAGAGCACCGCTCGAGTGCGCCTCGACCAGTGCTGGGGCGACCGAGGGCTCGAGGAGGTTCCAGGTCGACTGGACGGCGGTGAACACCCGCCGCCCCTCGCGCTCCAGCGCCAGGGCCCGACGGACCGTCTCGGCCTGGCGCGGACCCGAGGTCGAGAAGCCCGCCCGGACCGGGAGCGCCGCGAGGGCGTCCTGCAGGGCCAGGTCGTCGAACAGCGGGCTCTCCGGGGTCAGCGAGTGCACCTGGTAGAGGTCGAGCCAGCGGCCGAGCAGGGCCTCGCTCTCCGCCCACTGGGCGCGGAACCGTTCCGCGGAGTGCTCCTTGACCTCGTGCACGGGTGCGTCCAGCCGCCAGCCGCCGACGTAGGCGTAGCCCCACTTGCTGGACACGGTCACGCCCGCCGGCGCCCGCGACTCCAGCCACCCGGCCAGGAACTCCTCGGCCAGCCCGTAGGAGCGCGCGACGTCCACCCGGCGCACGCCCGCGGCATAGGCCTGGTCGAGCACCGCCCAGCAGGCCGCGCGCATGTTCTCCACCGACCGGTCCGCCGGCAGCTCGTCGCGGCCGAGGTTGATGTATGCCGGACGCCCGAGGGCGGCGAGCCCGAGCCCCAACCGCTCGATGCCCGCCGCCCTCGGACCTGCCGTGTCGCTCCCGCTCACGCGGCGAAACTACAGGTACTGGCCGGTGTTCGTGGCCGTGTCGATCGCCCGGCCGGACTCCTGGTTCTTCCCGGTGACCAGCGTGCGGATGTAGACGATCCGCTCGCCCTTCTTGCCGGAGATCCGCGCCCAGTCGTCCGGGTTGGTGGTGTTGGGCAGGTCCTCGTTCTCCGCGAACTCGTCGACGATCGCGTCCAGCAGGTGCTGCACGCGCAGGCCGGGCTGCTTGGTCTCCAGCACCGACTTGATCGCCGCCTTCTTCGCCCGGTCCACGATGTTCTGGATCATGGCGCCGGAGTTGAAGTCGCGGAAGTAGAGCACCTCCTTGTCGCCGTTGGCGTAGGTCACCTCGAGGAAGCGGTTGTCCTCGGTCTCCTCGTACATCCGCTCGACCGTGTGCTGGATCATCGCGTCGATCGTCGCCTGCGGGTCGCCGCCGAACTCCGCGAGGTCCTCGGCGTGGATCGGCAGGTTGCGGGTGAGGTACTTGGAGAAGATGTCCTTGGCCGCCTCCGCGTCCGGCCGCTCGATCTTGATCTTGACGTCCAGCCGGCCCGGACGAAGGATCGCGGGGTCGATCATGTCCTCCCGGTTGGAGGCACCGATCACGATCACGTTCTCCAGGCCCTCGACACCGTCGATCTCGCTGAGCAGCTGGGGCACGATCGTCGTCTCCACGTCCGAGGAGACGCCGCTGCCACGGGTGCGGAAGATCGAGTCCATCTCGTCGAAGAACACGATCACCGGCGTGCCCTCCGAGGCCTTCTCCCGCGCCCGCTGGAAGATCAGCCGGATGTGCCGCTCGGTCTCGCCGACGAACTTGTTGAGCAGCTCCGGGCCCTTGATGTTGAGGAAGTAGGACTTGGCCTCCGAGGCGTTGCCGTCGCCCCGGATGGCCGCGACCTGCTTGGCCAGCGAGTTCGCCACCGCCTTCGCGATGAGCGTCTTCCCGCAGCCGGGCGGGCCGTAGAGCAGGACGCCCTTGGGCGGGCGCAGCTCGTACTCCCGGAACAGCTCGGCGTGCAGGAAGGGCAGCTCGACCGCGTCACGGATCTGCTCGATCTGCCGGAACAGGCCCCCGATCGACTCGTAGTCGACGTCGGGCACCTCCTCGAGCACCAGGTCCTCGACCTCGGCCTTGGGCACGCGCTCGTAGGCGTACCCCGACTTCGAGTCGACCAGCAGCGAGTCACCCGCCTTGAGGGTGGCGTCCCGGAGCGGCTCGGCCAGCCAGACCACGCGCTCCTCGTCGGCGTGGCCGACGACCAGGGCACGCACGGGGGGCATGCCCTCCTCGTCGGCGGCCAGCAGCTCGCGCAGGGTCGACACCTCGCCGATCCGCTCGTACTCGCCGGCCTCGACGATCGTCAGCGCCTCGTTGAGGCGCACCGACTGACCACGCCGCAGCTGGTCCACCTCGACCGCGGGAGAGGCGGCGACCCGCATCTTGCGGCCGGCGGTGAACACGTCGACCGTCCCGTCCTCGTGACCGCCGAGGAACACGCCGTAACCGCTCGGCGGCTGGGCCAGGCGGTCGACCTCCTCGCGCAGCGCCAGCAGCTGGCTCCGCGCCTCGCGCAACGTCTCCACCAGCTTGGCGTTACGCTCTGTCAGCTGGCTGACCCGCTCGGACGCCTCGGCCAACCGCTGCTCGAGCAGCCTCGCGTGCCGTGGCGAGTCCGTCAGCTTCCGGCGCAGCAGCGCTACTTCCTCCTCGAGAAACCGGATCTGGGCGGCCTCGGACGGCTCGTGCCCAGATGCCGGTCCAGGTCCAGCGCCGTGCTCGTCGGCCTCCTCTGGCCGACCACCGGGACGATCGTGCTGCATGTCGGCACCTCCTCCCGTCAACTGTCTTACCACCACGGTACCGGTGCATACCGACAAGAGAAGAGGATCCACATCTCGGAACCGTCGTGTCACTCCGCCGAAACGGCAGTGCACGGTCGCTGTCCGGAGTAGATTGCGCCATCTCGGTGAGGGGTGGAACCGCCTACCCGCTACCGTGCGTCATGCCGGACCGGCTGCCCGTCCACCTGTTCGACGCCGCCGTCCACACCAGACCTGGCGATCCGATCGCCGTGACGAAGGAGAAGTACCCGATGTCGCAACCGCCGCAGCACCCGGGCCAGTGGGGTGGCCAGCCGGGCTACGGCCAGCAGCCCGGACCCGGCCCGCAGTCGGGTGGGTTCCCACAGCAGGGCGGCTACCCGCCGCAGCCGGGTTACCCCCAACCGGGTGGCTACCCACAGACCGGCCCCCAGCAGCAGCACTCCGGCGGTTTCGGACAGTCCGGACAACCGGGACAGTTCGGACAACCAGGTCAACCAGGTCAGTTCGGCCAGCAGGGCCAGTTCGGCCACGCCCCGCAGGGCCCGCAGAAGAAGAGCAAGCTGCCCTGGATCCTCGCCGGCGGCGGCGTGCTGGTGATCGGCGTCGTGCTCGTGCTGGTCTTCACCCTGGGCGGCGGCGGTGGGGCCGGCAGCCCGCAGGACGCCGCCACGGCGGCCGTCGAGGCGCTCAACAACGAGGACGCCGACGCGCTCCGCGACCTCCTCTGCGAGGGGGTGGACTCGGGTAACGCCAGCGCGGAGGGCCTCTCCGGCACCGGGGACATCCAGATCACCTGGACCCTCGGTGAGGTCACCGAGGACGGCGACAACGCCTCCGCGCAGGTCACCGCCAAGTCGAACATCGAGGCGCCCGACGTCGAGCTGCCCGAGGGCGTCGAACTGCCGGAGGGTGCCGGCGAGCTGAAGGCCGTGCTGAAGCTCCGCAACGAGGGCGGCGGCTGGTGCCTCAGCGATTTCGTCCCGGAAGGGCTCTGACCAGAACCGGACATACAGGACGAGGTCGCCGCGGGCCGCGAGGCCGGCGGCGATCTCGCGTCTCGGCGCCATACGATGGTCGTGCTACCGCGTGGGGGGAACGGGTCGTTCACCGGCTCCGTCTAGCTTTGTGATGGCCATACGATGAAGGAGTTCGGCCCCAGATGACCTATCCACCACAGCAGCCGGGTCCGTACGGGTCCGACCCGTACGGCCAGCAGCCGCAGTCCCCGCCCTACGGCCAGCCCCAGCAGCAGCCCCCCTACGGCGGCCAGCCCTCGCCCCCCTACGGCCAGCCGCAGGTGCCCCAGTACGGCGGCCAGACCTCCTACCAGGGTCTCGGCTACGGCGGCGGGCAGCCGCCCGAGCCGCCCAAGAAGCGCAACACGGGCATGATCGTCGCGATCGTGCTGATCGCGCTGCTCGTGCTGGGCGGCGGTGGCGTCGCCCTGTATCTCCTCACCAAGGACGACGACAAGCAGACCGCGAGCGAGGGGAACACCGGCCCCAGCGAGAGCCAGTCACCCTCCGAGGACGAGCAGACACCGAGCGAGGACGAGCAGACACCGAGCGACGACGCCACCGACGAGGAAGATCCGACCGACGGCGGCGACTCGGGAAACACGCCCGAGGACGTGCGCCAGGCCTACATGACCGCGTACGAGAACAAGCAGTTCAGCGACGTGGTGAACAGCGCGTGCGCCGCCTACAAGAGCGAGTACGGGACCGACACCACCGAGCTCGAGCAGCAGCTGGCCCCGTTCGAGATCACCGCGACCGCGGACGGCGAACCCGAGGTCAACGGCAACACGGCGACCGCCAACATCGACCTCGAGCTGTCGAAGGGCGGGACCACCGAGAAGCCGAGCATCTTCATCAAGATCGTCGAAGAGGACGGTGAGTGGCGGTTCTGTGGTGAGGGGCAGGCCTGATCACCGACCGGCCGCTGGTACGTCGGGCCGGGATGATCGTGGTACTGCTGCTGACCGTGGTGCTCGTCCTGGGCGGCCTCGGGTTCGGGATCTACCTGCTGGTACGTCCCGACCCGCCCGTCCAGGGCGTGCCCGCCCCGAGACCGCCGGCGGACGAGGGTCCCTCCCCCAGCCCGTCCGCCAGCTCGTCCACCCCATCCACCTCGTCCACCACGGCCCCGCCGGCGTCGAGCACGTCGGCCGTCCCGCTCCCGAGCACCACCGAGCCCGAGACGGGCGGCGGTGAGACGGCCGGCCGTGCCCCAGGCGACCCCCGCGACGTGGCCCGGGACTACGTGCGCGCCGTCAACGCCCGCGACGAGCCGGCGGCGACCGACCTGACCTGCGCCCGCGCCGACGCGGGAACGCTGTTCCCGCTGGCTGGTGACCGGGAGGTCGCGCTGCGCGAGGTAGAGGTCATCGAGGACACTGTGGCGAGCGCCACGGTCCGGGTCGGCGACGAGGAGACGGCGCTGCTGCTGGAGAACCAGGAGAACCGCTGGTGCGTGTCGATCTGAGGGAGGACCGGTGAGCGACGAGGAGCCCCGCGAGGAGTCGCCGGCGGAGGCCGGTGGCGAGCGGAAGCGGACCCTGATGGTGGTGGTCGGGTCGGTCGTGGCGCTTGCCGTGGTCGGATTGGTGGTGTTCCTGCTGGTCAGGCCGGACGCTGAGGAGGAGTCCGCTGACCCGGGGGTGCCCACGATCTCCGGCGAGGCGCCCGCCCAGTCCGTGTCCAGAAAGGCGCCGCCGTCGGCTCCGGTGTCCTCCGACACGGTCGCGGTGTCCGTCCCGCCGCCCCCGCCGCCGCCGGCGAACCCCGAGCAGGCGCAGGTCCGGACGGTGGTCGACGACGCGATCGCGGCCATCAACAGCCAGGACATCGGCGCCATGGCCCGGATCGCCTGCGACCCGGAGACGACCGGCCAGCCGGAGGACCTGCTGCCCGGCGTCACCGCCGTCCTGGCCGGCAACCCCGAGATCAGCGGGGACACGGCCACCGCCCAGGTGCGGCTGAGCATCGACGGCGCGACCACCACCGTCGTGCCGATCCCCCTGGAGAAGCGCGCCGACGGGACGTGGTGCGTGCCCTGATCAGGGCCTTCGGTCATCGGGAGCGACGGCCAGCACGCAGGCGACCGGCGGGTCGAGCTCGAGGGTCTCGACCCTGGGGCCGGTGAACCCGGCGCTGGTCAGCAGGTCGACGAGCTCCTGGGCGGCGCGGCTCGTGGTGTCCCTGGTCGCTCCCGGACAGCGCGGCTGGCTGGCCAGCGCGACTCGGCCCCCCGGCCGCAGCAGCGCCCGCAGCTCACGCAGCCGGGCGACCGGTTCGGGCCAGAACCCCACCGAGTTGACCGCGAAGACCGCGTCGAGGGGCCGGTCGACGCCCGGCAGGCGCTCCACCGGGGTGTGCACGAGCTCCACCCGACCGGCTCGCGCGGCCGCCCGGTTGCGCCGCAGGGCGCGGCGCACCATGACCTCGGAGTGGTCGACGCCGACCACGTGCCCGGAGGTGGCCCGCCGGGCGACCTCGGCGACGGCGAGGCCGGGACCGAACCCCACCTCGAGCACGTGGTCGGTGGGTCGCACGTCGAGCAGGTCCACCACCCACGCGTTGCGCCGCCGGTTGGAGCCGCGGTGGGCCATCACCCAGCCGGCCAGCCGCCCGGGGAGGCCACGCGGGTGGCCGAACTGACCCACGGCCGCGGCGAGCGCTCGCCGCCGGAGTGTCTTCGCTGATCTCGTCATGATCACCAGCCAACGACTTCACGTACCCTTGAAGTCAAGATGTCCGACGAGCTGTTGACGATCGGGGAGCTGGCGCGCCGCTGCGGCGTCGCCACGTCGGCCCTGCGCTACTGGGAGGAGCTCGGCCTGTTGCCGCCGCCGGACCGGGTGTCCGGCCAGCGGCGTTACCCGCCCTCCGCGGTCCGGCTGGTCGGCGAGATCCTGGTTCTGCGTGATGTCGGCTTCACGTTGCGCGAGCTCAAGGTGCTCGTCACCGCGCGAACCTCGGCCGCCGACGGGTGGCGGGAGCTGCACCGGCGCAAGCTCGCCGAGCTGGACCAGCGGATCGCCAGGGCCCAGGCCGCGCGGACCGCCATCGCGCACGGCCTGGCCTGCCCGCACGAGGACGTCCACGACTGCCCCACGTTCGAGGCCGGGATCGCCGCCCGACTGGCCGGCGCGTCGCTCGAGGAGGCCCACGCCGAGGCCGAGCGGGTGGTCAGCCGCGCTGGGCGCGGCGCTGCAACCGAGGCGGGGTGACCCCTTCGGCGAGCCGGCGGGTGGTCAGCACGAACGCCGTGTGCGCCACCATCCGGTGCTCCGGCCGCACCGCGAGGCCCACGACGTGCCACGGCCGCATGAGGGTCTCCCAGGCCTGCGGCTCGGTCCAGCACTGCTGCTCCCGCAACGCCTCGGTGACCCGGGAGAGCTGGGTCGTGGTGGCCACGTACACCACGAGGACGCCACCGGGGATGACGCTGGCCGCCACCACCGGGAGCACCTCCCACGGCGAGAGCATGTCCAGCACCGCGCGGTCCACCTCGCCCTCGTGCTCGGCGAGGTCCTGGACCCGCAGATCCCAGTTGGACGGCCGGTCGCCGAAGAACGCGGTCACGTTGCGCTCGGCGTGCTCGGCGTGGTCGGCACGCACCTCGTAGGAGGTGACCGTGCCCTCGGGACCGACCGCGCGCAGCAGCGAGCAGGTGAGGGCGCCGGACCCGGCACCGGCCTCGAGCACGCGGGCGCCGGGGAAGACGTCACCCCACATGATGATCTGGCCGGCGTCCTTGGGGTAGATCACCTGGGCGCCGCGCGGCATCGACAGGACGTAGTCGGCGAGCAGCGGTCGCAGGGCCAGGTAGGCGGTGCCGCCGACCGACGTGACCAGCGAGCCCTCCGGCTGCCCGATGACGTCGTCGTGGGCGACGGCGCCGCGGTGGGTGTGGTACTGCGCGCCCGGGGTCAGCACCAGCGTGTAGTGCCTGCCCTTGGGATCGGTGAGCTGGACCCGGTCCCCCTCGCGGAACGGTCCACTCGCCCTGACCTCGCCCACCCTGCTCCTCACCTCGGCCGCCGTGTCGGTTGGGTGATCGTCGCAGACACCCGGCCGGGGCCGAATGGGGGTACCGCCACTACCCTGTCGGCGCGCAGCCACGACAGAGCGTGCACGACAGAGTGGGACCAGGGGGAAGACCATGACCTATCCGCCGCAGCAGCCCGGCCCGTACGGTCAGCAGGGGCCGTGGGGGCAGCAGCCCCAGACCCCGCTCCCGCCGCAGACCCCGCCGTGGCTGACCGACGACGGCTTTCCGTCCTTCGAGCCGGACCCGCGCACGCCGCGGAGGGGTCGGGCCGCCGCCCTGGTCATCGTGGGGCTGCTGGTGCTCGCCGGCGGCGGGTTCGGGGTGTGGCTGCTGATGTCCCGCGAGTCCCAGGGGGCCGGCAGCGGCGAATCCGACGCACGCTCGGTGGCCGAGCGCTACGTGCGGGACATCGAGCGGACGGTCAACACCCCGATCGCGGACATCGACATCGCCGCGCTCGAGCCGGTCACCTGCGACGGGGACTTCACGCAGATGGAGCGGGAGATCGCCGACCTCAAGGAAGACGCCCCCCAGGGCGAGAGCGAACCGTCCCAGCCGCGGGTCGAGATCGGCATGAAGGACTTCCAGACCACCGGGGACACCGCGTCGTTCACCCTCACCCAGTCCTCGGACCTGGACGTGAAGGGGCAGAACCACAAGATGACCATGGCCAAGGAGAACGGCAGGTGGACGGTCTGCGGGCTGTTCGACCGGCCGTCCTCGCCGTCCAGCCCGCCCGCGGAGCCCGCCGACCCCGCGGACCCCGACACGGACGAGACCATCACCGTCACGGCCACGCAGGTGGTGGAGAACCCCGACGGCGCCCCGTCGAGCGGCGCGGTGCCGAACCCGATCCCGACCCGCTGACCGCGCGGCGTCAGGTCGCGTGCCGGGCCAGGCCGGCCCGAAGGTCCTCGCGGCGCAGCACGCCGGCCGGTCGGCCCTCCTGGTCCACGACCAGGAACTGCCAGGCCGGGGTCTCCTGCACGCGTTCGACGATGTCCTCCCCCGACTCGGTGTCCAGCAGCACGGACTCCGGCCGGATGGGCTCGGCTGCCTGCTCGGCGGGCGCCATCGGCGACCGGACGGCGAGCTGCTCGGCCGCGTACGGGTCGAGCAGTCCGGCCGCCACCCCGTCGGCCCGCACCAGCACGACCCCGCGGCCGGCGGCGGCACCCAGGGCGTTCGCCACCGGGCTCTCGGCGGGCAGCTGAAGGACGGGCCTGGTCAGGTCGGCCAGCGTCAGCCCTTCCGGCCAGGCGCGGCGCTGCCCGGCGGACAGCTCGCTCCGCGCGCCCGAGGCCACGAACCAGGCCGTGAGGGCACACACGCCGAGCCGCAGCCAGCGGTCGGGGCTGGCGGTCGCCACACCCCACATCGCCCACAGCATCAGCAGCCCGGCGACCAGCCAGCCGCCGACCACCGCGGCCTTGGTGGCGACGCCGCGGTCGCCGACGAGGGCCCAGACCCCCGCCCGCAGCATCCGCCCGCCGTCCAGCGGCAGCCCGGGCAGCAGGTTGAACACCGCGACGGCCACGTTGGCGACCGCGCACTCGAGCACGAGCAGCCAGACCGGGCCCTCGGCCGGCATGAACAGCAGGACGATCCCGCAGCCGGCGGCCAGCAGCGCCGACACCGCCGGCCCGGCGACGGCGATCAACCCCTCGTGGCCGGGGCGACGGGGGGTGCGGCTGATCTCGGCGAGGCCGCCGAGCAGGAACAGCCGCAGCCGCCGCACGGGGATTCCCAGGCGCAGCGCCACCACGCAGTGCCCGAGCTCGTGGGCCAGCACCGAGGCGCCGAGCAGCACCGCGAACGCCGCGGCCAGCAGGATCGACACCAGCGCCGACGCGTCCGGGAGGAACCGTACGACCAGCGGGGCATAGAGCACGATCACCGCGACCGAACCCAGCCACCAGGACGGGGAGAGCAGGACCGGCACGCCGCGGAACCGGAACAGCAGCAGGCCGCCGTCGCGGTCCCGGGTCCAGGTGGTGCCGTCCGTCACGCCTGCGAGCGTAGGGGTCCGGGTGTTGGAACGCCGTGATGAGCACCCGCCCGGACCAGCCGGGGCGCCACGCTGGGCACGCCCGGCGGAACTGTCGGTGGCCTCGCCTAGGGTTTCCTCATGACCGACACCGCCGCCCTGTCCGAGGAAGCGGGCGCCGACCAGGGTCCCGTCGTGCCGGCGCCCCGGCGTCCGGCGCTGTCGCCCTCCCGTGCCGGCGACTTCAAGCAGTGCCCGCTGCTGTACCGGTTCCGCGCGGTCGACCGCCTGCCCGAGCAGCCGAGCACGGCGCAGGTGCGGGGGATCGTCGTGCATGCCGTGCTGGAGGAGCTGTTCGGCCTGCCCTCGGCCGAGCGGGTGCCGGCGCGGGCGCACGCGCTGCTGGCGCCGGTCTGGGCGCGGCTGCGGGCCGAGCGCGAGGAGCTGGCCTCGCTGTTTCCCGCGGGCGCGGACGCCGAGGACGCGTGGCTCGCGACGGCCGCCCGGCTGATCGACGGCTACTTCACTCTCGAGGACCCGCGCCGGCTGGACCCGGAGGCGCGGGAGCTGCTCGTGGAGACCGAGCTGAGCTCGGGTGTGCTGCTGCGGGGCTACGTCGACCGGATCGACGTCGCGCCGACCGGTGAGATCCGCGTTGTCGACTACAAGACCGGCACCGCGCCGAGGGAGATCGGCGAGGCGAAGGCGCTGTTCCAGATGAAGTTCTACGCGCTGGTGTTGTGGCGGCTGCGGGGTGTCGTACCGCGACAGCTGAGGCTGATGTACCTGGCCGACCGGCAGTCGCTCACCTACACCCCGGACGAGGCCGAGCTGACCAGGTTCGAGCGCACGCTGGACGCGGTCTGGCAGGCCATCCTGCGCGCCGGCCGGACGGGCGACTTCCGGCCCAACCGCAGCCGCCTGTGCGACTGGTGCGCCCACCAGGCGCTGTGCCCCGCCTTCGGGGGCACGCCGCCGGAGTACCCGGGCTGGCCCGAGCCCGACGCCGGCGAGGAGACCCCGCTGGACCGGGCGGACTGAGGGGTGAGCGATGCCTTCTACCACCCGCTCGGCGACGGGCGGTTCGCCGCGACCAGGCACACCGCGGGCCCGTGGTCGGCGCACACCCAGCACCTGGGGCCGCCCAGCGCGCTGATGGTCCGGGCGACGGAGGCACTGCCCGCGGCGGCGCCCATGCAGGTCGCCCGGGTCACCGTGGAGATCCTCGGCCCGGTGCCGGTTGCCGAGCTCGAGGTGTCCGCCGGTGTGGAGCGGCCCGGCCGGTCGGTCGAGCTGCTGGGCGCCGAGCTGCACGCGGACGGCCGGGTGGTGGCGCGGTGCCGCGCCTGGCGCCACGTCCGCGGCGACACCGCGGCGGTGGCGGTCGCGGACGACCGCCACCTGCCCCCGCCCGCCGAGGGCAGGCAGACCCACCGCCCCGAGGGATGGGGTGCCGGCTACCTGGACGCGATGGAGTGGCGGGCGCTGGCGGGCGACCTGGCCACCCCTGGCCCGGCGACGGTCTGGGTACGACAGGGCGTCGACCTGGTCGCCGGCGAGCGCCCGAGCGGCCTGCAACGCCTGCTGGTGGTGGCCGACTCGGGCAACGGGGTGTCGAGCCGCATGGACCCCCGCGAGTGGCTGTTCATCAACTCCGAGCTCACCGTCCACCTCCACCGCGAACCCACCGGCGACTGGCTGGCCCTCGACGCCACGACGGCCATCGGCCCCACCGGCACCGGCACCGCCCACACCGTCCTGCACGACGAGCAGGGCCCGGTAGGACGCGGCGCCCAGGCCCTGCTGGTCCGCCCCCAGACCTGACGCGACTGGGGTACCGCCCTACGAGCTGCTCTCCTCGCCGAGCCGCTTGTCGCGGCAAGCAAGCCGCACCGAGCCGCCCACCACCGCGAGCAAGCGCGGCAGCTCAGAGACGGCAGGAGCGGATGTCGGAGGCGAGTACGGCCTTGGCGCCCAGCGCGGCCAGGCGGTCCATCACCAGGTTCGCCTCCTTGCGGGGCACCATCGCCCGCACGGCCACCCACGCCGGGTCCGCCAGCGGCGCCACCGTCGGCGACTCGAGGCCGGGGGTCACCGTGACCGCCTCGTCGAGCAGGGCCTTCGGGCAGTCGTAGTCGAGCATCATGTACTGCTGGGCGAACACGACGCCCTGCAGTCGCGCGGCGAGCTGGTCCTTGCCGGGCGAGGTGTCGGCGTTGGTGCCCTGTAGCAGCACCGCCTCCGACTCACAGATCGGTTCGCCGAAGGCCACCAGGTTGTGCTGGCGCAGCGTCCGCCCCGACCCGACCACGTCGGCGACGGCGTCGGCCACGCCCAGCGCCACCGAGATCTCCACCGCGCCGTCGAGCTGGATGACCTCGGCGGTGATGCCGCGCTTGGCGAGGTCGCTGGTGACCAGCCGCGGGTAGGAGGTGGCCAGCCGCCGGCCCGCGAGGTCCTCGACCTGCCAGGGCCGGCCGGCCGGCGCGGCGTAGCGGAACGTCGACGTGCCGAACCCCAGCGCCAGCCGCTCGGCCACCGGCGCGCCGGAGTCCAGGGCCAGGTCGCGGCCGGTGATGCCGAGGTCGAGCTCGCCGGAGCCGACGTAGATCGGGATGTCCTTCGGACGCAGGAAGAAGAACTCCACGTCGTTGGTGGGGTCGAGCACGGTGAGGTCACGCGTCTCGTACCGGCGGCGGTACCCGGCCTCGCCGAGCATCTCGGCGGCCGGTCCGGCCAGCGCGCCCTTGTTGGGCACGGCAACCCGCAGCATGGTCAGGAACTCCCGGTGGCTCAGAGGTGGCGGTACACGTCGTCGAGGGTGATGCCGCGCCCGATCATGAGCACCTGCACCCGGTACAGCAACTGGGATACCTCCTCGGCGAGCCGCTCGTCCGACTCGTGCTCGGCGGCGATCCACACCTCGCCGGCCTCCTCGAGGACCTTCTTCCCCTGCGCGTGCACCCCCGCGTCGAGCGCGGCGACGGTGCCGGAGCCCTCGGGCCGGTTGGCGGCCCGGTCGCGGAGTTCGGCGAACAGCTCGTCGAACGTCTTCACGAGCGAGGATCCTTCCATCCCGGCCGTCGGGGCGAGTGACCAGGGCGATCAGGAGAACAGGGCGGCCAGGTCGGAGACGGTGAGGCCGGCCAACGACGCGCGGAACGTGCGCCGCTCCCCCGGCTCCACCTCGACCTCGCACGGCACGACGAGGACCTGGCAGCCCGCGGCGACAGCGGACGCGGTCCCGGTCGGCGAGTCCTCGATGGCCACGCAGGCGGCGGGGTCGACCCCCAGCAGGCGGCAGGCCATCAGGTACGGCTCCGGGTGCGGCTTGTTGAGCCCGCCGACCTCGTCACCGCACACGGTCACGTCGAACAGGTCCCGACCGACCGTGTCCAGGGCGATCTCGGCGAGGTCCCGCTCGGTCGAGGTGACCAGCGCCATCGGCAGACCGGCGGCGCGCACGGTCCGCAGGGCGCGCTCCGCGCCGGGCCGCCACGGCAGCCCCTGGCGGAACACCTCGACCATCCGGCGGTCGATCCACGCCGCACCGTCGGCCAACTGCTCCGGGCTGGGGTCGTTCACGCCGGCCTCGGCGTAGAGCAGACGCACGGTCACCATCACGTTCGTGCCGACCATGGCCTGTCGGGTGGCCGTCGAGAGCCGGCCGCCCAACTTCTCGGTGAGCTCGTAGAGCGGGATGTCCCACAGCTTCTCTGAGTCGAGCAGGGTGCCGTCCAGGTCCCACAGGACCGCGGCGGGACCCGCGTGTATCGCATCAGTCATGTGTTGGAGTAGTGGCTTCCGGGTGCGGCTGGAGCTCCTCCGAGCGTTTCACAACCACCCGTTCCGGGGCGAGCGGTGTGACGATCTTCTCCCTGAGCAGCGGTGAGGCGCTACGCCGGGGGAACGAGACCCGGCAGCCAGCCGGGGTCCAGGCACTCCCCGCAGGAGAGGCACGGCTGCTCGACCATCCCTCCGGGCAGCCGCTCGGCCCAGGACGTCCCGTTGCCGGGCAGGATCATGGGATGGATGCGCCCGTCGTCGTCCCGGTACTGGGTCACCTGGCGACACCCGTGGCATGCCGTGCGGAGCTCGGTCATCGACTCACCCGTCCCATGCGAGCAGCCTACGATCCCCGGGCCCTGGGGGTGGGTCGTAGGCTTGCCCGGTGACCGTTCCCGACCAGCACACTCCCGACCCGTCCCCGGCCGAGCGGGCGGGTCCTCTCGTCGACCCCGTCCTCGTCGCGGCCTTCGAGGGCTGGAACGACGCCGGTGACGCGGCGAGTGCGGCGATCGAGCACCTCCAGCTCACCTGGGAGGCGACCGAGCTGGCGGAGATCGACCCGGACGACTACTACGACTTCCAGGTCACGCGGCCGACCGTGCGCCTGCTCGACGGGGTGACCCGTCGGGTCGAGTGGCCGACGACGCGGCTGTCGGTGTGCCGGCCGCCCGGGGCGACCCGGGACGTGGTGCTCATGCACGGCATCGAGCCGAACATGCGGTGGCGCCGGTTCTGCGCCGAGCTGCTCGAGCACATCGACGAGCTGGGCGTGACCACGGTGGTGACCCTCGGGGCGCTGCTCGCCGACACCCCGCACACCCGGCCGGTCCCGGTGACCGGCACCGCCTACGACGCGGCCTCCGCCGCCCGCTTCGGCCTCGAGCGATCCCGCTACGAGGGCCCGACGGGGATCGTCGGGGTGCTGCAGGACGCGTGTGTGCAGGCCGGCGTGCCGGCGATCTCGATCTGGGCCGCGGTGCCGCACTACGTGTCCCAGCCCCCGTCCCCGAAGGCGACCCTGGCCCTGCTGCACCGCCTCGAGGAGGTCCTCGACATGGAGGTGCCGCTCGGCGAGCTGCCCGAGCAGGCCGAGGAGTGGGAGCGCACGGTCACCGAGATGGCCGCCGAGGACGAGGACGTGCGCAACTACGTACGTGCCCTCGAGGAGCGGGGCGACTCGGAGACCGCGCTCAACGAGACCAGCGGCGACGCGATCGCCGCCGAGTTCGAGCGTTACCTGCGCCGGCGGCGACCCGGCCGGGGCGGCGCCGGCCCGTCCTGACCCGGGACCGGCGTGGACCGCCGCCGGCTCGCCGTGGCGGGTGTGCACGCCGGCGGCTTCCTCGGCCCGTTCGGGGGCGGGGTCACCGCGGCGATGCTGCCCGAGCTCGGCGCCGACTTCGGTGTCTCGGCGGCGACGGCCTCGGCCACGATCACCGCCTACCTGGTGCCGTTCGCGGCGCTGATGTTGTTCTCCGGGACGCTCGGCGCGCGGTGGGGGCTGCGGCGCAGCGTGCTCGGGGCCTACGGCGTCTCGGTCGCCGGGTCGGTCGTCTGCGTGCTGGCGTCGGGGTTCCCGCTGCTGCTCGTCGGGCGCGGGGTGCAGGGCGTGGCCAACGCGTTCACCACGCCGCTGCTGCTGGCGAGCATCGCCGACAGCACGCCACGGGAGCGGCTGGGCCGGACGCTGGGGCTGTTCGCCTCGATGCAGGCGGCCGGGCAGACCAGCGCACCGCTCATCGGCGGGCTGGCCGCGGAGGCGAACTGGCGGTGGGCGTTCGTCGGGGTGGCGGCTGTCGCGGTCGGGCTCGCGGCGGTCGGGCTGCCCTCCGGGCCAGGAGCTCCGGTCGAGCCGCCGCGGCTGCGGGCGGCGTGGTCGGGGCCGGCCCTGCGGGCCTCCGCGGTGGCGCTCGTGGGCTGGGGGTGCCTCGGGGGGCTGACGTTCCTCGTCGCCTTCCGGGCGGGTGACGCGTTCGGCCTTGGCGCGGGGGCCCGGGGGTTGCTGCTGACCGTGTTCGGTGTGCTGGGGATCCTGAGCGCGCGCTCGGTGGGACGGCTGATCGAGCGGATCGGCGGGCGGGCCGCGGTCCTGGTGGGGACGGTGGGCGCGGCGGTGCCGGTGGCGTTGATGGGGGTCGTGCCGTGGCTGCCGGTGCTGGTCGCGCTGTGGGCGCTGGCCGGGGTGCTCGCGCAGTTCGTGCAGGTCGGCGTGAACACTCTGGTGCTGACCGGGGACGAGGCGAACCCGGCCGGAGCGGTGTCGGTGGTGCAGGCGTTCCGCTTCGTCGGGGCCTCGCTCTCCCCGATCGCGCTCACGCCCGTCTACCACGCCTCCGCGGTGCTCGGCTTTCTCGTCCCCGGACTCCTGCTGGCCCTGGTCACGCCGCTCGCGGTGACCCGGCTCCGGCCGGGGTCAGAGGGCGACCCCGAGCAGGGCGTCCACGGCTGAGCGGACCAGCTCCGGCGCGGCCTGGTCGCGGGTGTCGCCGGCGAGGGCCTGGTCGGCCCAGGCGTCCACGGCGAGCAGGGCCTTGGGCGTGTCCAGGTCGTCGGAGAGGTGGTCGCGCAGGCGGGCGACGGCGGCGGTCGCGTCGGGACCGCCCGGGCCGTCGACCGCGGCGCGCCAGCGCGCCAGCCGGTCCTCGGCCGTCGTGAGCACGTCGTCGGTCCACGGGCGGTCGGACCGGTAGTGACCGGAGAGCAGCCCGAGCCGGACCGCCATCATGTCGACCCGGTCGGCCCGCAGCCGGGAGACGAACACGAGGTTGCCGCGCGACTTGGACATCTTCTCGCCGTCGAGGCCGATCATGCCGGCGTGCGCGTAGTGACGTGCGAAGGGTCGCTGACCGGTCAGGGCCTCCGCGTGCGCGGCGCTGAACTCGTGGTGCGGGAAGATCAGGTCCGACCCCCCGCCCTGGAGGTCGAAGCCCATGCCGAGCTGGTTCAGCGCGATCACGCTGCACTCGACGTGCCACCCGGGCCGGCCCGGCCCCAGCTCGCTGTCCCAGCTCGGCTCCCCCGGCCGGGCGGTCCGCCACAGCAGCGCGTCGAGCGGGTGGCGCTTGCCGGGGCGGTCCGGGTCGCCCCCGCGTTCGGCGAAGTACGCGGTCATCGTCGAGGTGTCGTAGTTGGACACCGAGCCGAAGTGGCCGGTGCTGCCGTGGTCGAAGTAGACGTCCGGGTAGTCGTCGTCGGCGGCGCGGTAGGCCACGCCGTCGGCCAGCAGCTTGGCCACCGCCTCGGCGATCTCGGGGATGGACTCGACGGCGCCGAGGTACTCCCGGGGTGGCAGCACCCGCAGGGCCACCATGTCCTCGCGGAACAGCGCGGTCTCCCGCATCCCGAGGACCACCCAGTCGTCCTGGTCGCGCTGCGCCCGTTCCAGCAGGGGGTCGTCGACGTCGGTGACGTTCTGGACGTAGTGGACCTCGTGCCCGTTGTCCAGCCACACCCGGTGCACCAGGTCGAAGGCGAGGTAGGTGGCGGCGTGGCCGAGGTGGGTCGCGTCGTAGGGGGTGATGCCGCAGACGTACATGGTCGCCGTCGGGCCGGGTGCGGTCGGACGCACCTCGCCGGTCGCGGTGTCGTACAGCCGCAGGGGGCGCGGCGGGCCGGGAACGCGGGGCACCGGGGGAGATGACCAGGTCTGCATGCCTTCGACACTAGACGGCGCCCGAAAATCGGGCCGAACGCCACCGAACCCTGGGACGACCTGTGACGGGCCTTACATTGCACACCCCGAATGCGATTCACCTCCTGCGGAGCAACTCGCGCGAGCGAGGCAACCAGCGAGAGAGGAAGAGGGGCGGCCATGACTTCGGCTGCGGAAGGAACCACCGGTAGGTACCTGGTCCTGCTCGAGGACGACTGGACCCAGGCGACGCACGAGCTGAGCAGGGTGGCCGGCATCGACGCGGTCGACTCGGCCGAGGCGGGCCTGGCGGATCCGCTCTGGGCGGCTGACGGGCTGGTGATGCGCGACCTCGGTGTCGCGCTGGTGTCGGCGGACCCCGACCAGCTGACCGCGCTCACCGAGGCCGCCGCCGCGCCCGGTCCGATCGCCCTCGTCGAGCCCGAGCGCGTCGTGCACGCGCTGAGCGCCCCGGTCGCCGCCGGGGCCGGGACCCAGCTCGACGAGACGACGTTCACCTGGGGACTGCAGGCCGTCGCGGCGCCGAACAGCACGGCGACCGGCAAGGGCGTGCGGGTCGCGGTCCTGGACACCGGTCTCGACCTCACCCACCCCGACCTCGCCGGCCGGACGATCGAGTCGAAGTCCTTCGTAGAGGGACAGCAGGTGCAGGACGGCCACGGGCACGGCACGCACTGCGTCGGCACCGCCTGCGGCCCGCGTGAGCCGGCCAAGCGGCCAGGCTACGGCGTGGCCCACGAGGCGGACATCCACGTCGGCAAGGTGCTCAGCGACCAGGGCTCGGGCGCCGACGGCGGCATCCTGTCCGGCATCGCGTGGGCGGTCGGCAACGGCTGCGCTGTGGTCTCGATGTCGCTCGGCGCCCCCACCCAGCCTGGCCAGGCCTACTCCAGGACCTACGAGCGGGTGGCCCGGCGGGCGCTCGCCCGCGGCACGTTGATCATCGCCGCCGCCGGCAACTCCAGTGACCGGGATAACGGACATGTCGCACCCGTCGGTCACCCGGCGAACTGCCCGTCGATCATGGCCGTCGGAGCGCTGGACGTGAACGGCAGGATCGCCGACTTCTCCTGCGGGACCGTCGACTCGGTCGGCTCGGTCGACATCGCCGGACCGGGCGTCGACGTCCACTCGAGCTGGCCGATGCCCCTGCGCTACAAGCGGATCAGCGGCACCAGCATGGCCACCCCGCACGTGTCGGGGGTCGCGGCGCTGATCCACCACGCCAGCGGGGCGAGCGGCTACGAGCTGTGGGCCCGGCTGTCCCAGACCGCACGCCGGCTCCCCCTGCCCTCGACCGACGTCGGGGCGGGACTGGTTCAGGCACCCTGACGACGTGCCAGTGGAACGGGTGACGGTCACGATCGAGGACGGCGCGGACTTCTCGACGGTGGTCGAGGCGCTGCGCCGGGCGGGTTTCACGGTGGCCGAGCCGCTGGAGACCCTGGGTGTGGTCACCGGCACCGTGGAGCGCGACGCACTCGCGTCGCTGTCCGCGGTGCCCGGGGTGTCCGACGTGGAGCGCCAGTACGAGATCCAGCTGCCGCCGCCGGACGCCCCGGTGCAGTAGGGCGCCCTAGGCGTCCTAGCTACACGGCGCTGAGTACCGCCCTGATCTCGGCGAGCTGCTCGGAGCGCAGCGGGCCCAGCGCCAGGGCCGCCGCGTTCTCCTCGGCCTGGGCGACCGTGCGGAAGCCCGGGATGGGGATCGTGCGATCGCCGCGCGCCCAGACCCAGGCCAACGCGCCCTGGGCGAGGGTGCGGCCGTCGCTGGTGAGGATGTCGCGGACCGCGGCGACCCGCGCCTGCCACTCGGGCGTGGGTACGCCGTCGCGGAAGAACCGCAGCCAGTCGGGGGGCACCGAGCGGATGTCGGTCGCCGAGGTCGGCCGCTGCGCGGTGCGCCGGCCGAGCAGGCCCATCGCCAGCGGCGTGCGGTTGACCGAGGCGAGCTCGAACCGGTCGCACAGCTCGAGCATCTCGGGCGCGTCGTGCAGCACGCTCAGCTCGTGCTGCACCGCGGTGCAGTGCGGCGCGCCGGCCACCGCGGCCACGCGCTCGGGGTCGTCGATGCTCCAGGCGTACCCCCGGACCAACCCCTCGTCCACGAGCTCCTCGCACACCGCGAACAGCGGCTCGGCCTCGGCGGCCGACGGCTGGAGGTGCAGCTGGTAGAGGTCGAGGTAGTCGGTGCCCAGCCGGTCGAGCGTGGCGCGCAGCGCGCGGCGCACGTACTCCGGTGAGCTGTCGGTGCCGGTCATCGTCCTGGTGGCCGGGTCGAACGTGTTGCCCCACTTGCTGGCGATCGCCACGCGGTCCCGGCGACCGCGCAGCGCCCGGCCGAGCACGGTCTCGCTGTGGCCGGCGCCGTAGGAGTCGGCGGTGTCGAAGAACGTGACGCCGAGGTCGAGTCCTGCGTGGACGGCCCGGACCGTCTCGTCGTCGTCCACCTGTCCCCAGCCGACCGGGTTGCCCCGGTTGTCGGTGTACGGGCCGCCGATCGCCCAGCAGCCGAAACCCAGCGCGCTGACGGTGCCCGCGCCCAGCGCGCGCCGGCCAGTCCATGTGTTGGTCATGCCCTCGTATCGTGGTACCTGGAGCGCGCTCCAGGTCCAGCCTTTTTTCCCCGGGACGGGCGGCCGCGCCCGGGTCACCCCGGGCACGGTCGCGTTCGGCTAAACCACGGTGATCAGTACCACCGTTGGTTGGGGCCGCCCCAGCAGTCCCACATCCCCACTCGGGCTCCGTTGGCGTTGTTGAACCCCAGCACGTCCAGGCACTTGCCGTTCATCGCGCTGCGGAGTTGGCCGTTGGTGTAGTACCAGCGCTGGTTGGCGCCACCCCAACAGTCCCACATCCCGACCAGGGCGCCGTTGGCGTTGTTGAACCCCAGCACGTCCACGCACTTGCCGTTCATCACGCTGCGGATCGGGAAACCCACAGCCCTCGACTCGCCCTCCGCCGCGCTGGCGGGAACCGTGACGAGGCTGAGCAGGGTCGCCGCAAGGGCAAGAACAGTGGCCACTCTTCGCATTCGCATTGGATTCACATCCCGACGTTTCCAGGTTGTCGATAAATGACTCGTCGGAAGAACGTCCCTCTCCCCGCAGAAGGTATCCCCCACTGCATCATGCTGCGACGACGCCGGTGACAGAACAGCTGTCCCAGCAGTTCACCCCATCGAACGGGAAACAAGGGAAAAGCAAGAAATAGCGCATTCGCGTGATGCGCACGGCCTCTGCCGCTGGGTGAGGGAATTCTCGAGAGCTATCCCAGCTCGTCGATCGCACGATACACGCGCTTCTCCGAGATCGGGTACGCCGTGCCGAGGGTCTGGGCGAAGAAGCTGATCCGCAGCTCCTCGATCATCCACCGCACCCGGCCGTCGTCGCCGGGACGGCCGCGAACCTCGGCATACGCCCGTTGCGCGTCCTGCACGACGTGGGTCCACTCGAGATCGCGGTCCGGGCGCTCCGGCAGCTTCTCGAGGCGGCGCAGCACCCCGCGCAGGTAGCGCTCGACGTCCGGGAGCCGGGCCGGCCCGGTCGCGGTCACGAACCCGTCGAACACGAGGGCGGCGACCTGCGTGCGCATGTCGGCGACCGACTCGGCGAACACCCGCCCGGTCATCCTGGCCAACGCGGCGTCCACCTCCGCGTGCACGGCGAGCACGCCGCGCACGCGCTCCAGAACCGAGTACAGGGTGTCGGCGAGCCGGGCCCGCACGCCCGCGCACAGCGCCTGGAACTCCTCCGTCGTCCACACCGGACCGCCCAGATCGCTCACCACCGCGTCGGTCGCGGCGTTGAGGCAGTCCTCGAGCAGGCCGGGCACGCTGCCGTGGGGGTTGGCCGACAGGGCGAGCTTGGCCTGGTTGGGCAGCCGCCGCACGACCTGCTTGACCGGGGAGGCCACGGTCAGCAGCACCAGCCGCCGGGTCCCCCGCCACATCGCCCTGGTCCGCTCGTCCTCGCTGTCGAACAGCCGGATGGCCACCGACGTGCCGGTGTCGACCAACGCCGGGTAGGCGGTCACCTGCTGCCCGGCACGCCGCAGCGACACCGCGCGCTCCAGCGTGCCGAACGACCAGGACGTCAGCCCCTCCCGGGTGAGGCCCTCCGCGCCCTGCTCCAGCGACTCGCGCACGCGGGAGGCCAGCTCCCGCTTCAGCCCGCCGAGATCCTTCCCCTCGAGGACCGGGCGACCCTCGTCAACCACCTGGAAGGTCGTCCTGAGGTGCTGGGGCACCTGGTCGAGCTGCCAGGCGTCGGGCGGGACGACCATGCCGGTCAGCTCGCGCAGCTCGGCGGCCACCTGGGCAAGCGACGGCTCGGGCACGCCGGCCAGCCGCTCGCGCAGGGCGGCGGCGAAGTCGGGGACCGGGACGAAGTTGCGGCGCAACGGCTTGGGCAGCGAGCGGATCAACGCGGTGAGCAGCTCCTCGCGCAGCCCGGGAACCTGCCAGGGCAGGCCGTCGGCGCTGACCCGGTTCAGCAGCGCGAGCGGCACCTGCACGGTCACGCCGTCGCTCGTCTCGCCCGGCTCGAACCGGTAGCGCAGCCCCAGGCGCAGGTCGTTGTGCGACATCGCGTCGGGGTAGGCGTCCGGGCTGACGTCGCCGGCGTCCGGGTTGACCAGCATCGCCGGGTCGAACGTGAGCAGCTCGGGCTGGTCACGGCGGGTCTTCTTCCACCAGGTGTCGAAGTGCCGGCCGGACACGACCTCCTGGCCGATCCGCCGGTCGTAGAAGTCGAACAGCGTCTCCTCGTCCACGACGATGTCGCGGCGGCGCGCCTTGTGCTCGAGCTCCTCGGCCTCCGCGAGCAGCTCGGCGTTGCGGCGCAGGAACGCGTGGTTGGTGTGCCACTCCCCCTGGACGAGCGCGTGCCGGATGAACAACTCCCTGGCCAGGCCCGGGTCGATCCGCCCGTAGTTCACCGCCCGGTCCACCACGATCGGCAGGCCGAGCAGCGTCACGCGCTCCGAGGCCATCACGGCGGCGCGCTTCTTCTCCCAGCGCGGCTCGCTGTAGGTGCGCCGAACCAGGTGCTGGGCCAGCGGCTCGATCCAGTCCGGGTCGATCCGGGCGACGATCCGGCCCCACAGGCGAGAGGTCTCCACCAGCTCGGCGGCCATCACCCAGCGGGGCTGCTTGCGGAACAGCGTCGAGCCCGGGAAGATCGCGAACTTCGCGTTGCGGGCGCCGAGGTACTCCTTGCCGGCGGGGTCCTTGAGCCCGATGTGCGAGAGCAGGCCGGTGAGCAGCGACATGTGGATCGGCCCCGGCTCGGCCGGCGTCTCGTTGGGCGTGACGTCGAGGCTCTTCACCATCTGCCGCAGCTGACCGGCGACGTCCTGCCACTCCCGCACCCGCAGGTAGTTCAGGAACTCGGCCCGGCACAGCCTGCGGAACCGGTTCGCCGACAGCTCCCGCTTCTGCTCGGTCAGGTACCGCCACAGGTTCAGGTAGGACAGGAAGTCGGAGTCGGGGTCGGCGAAGCGCGCGTGCTGCTGGTCGGCCTGGGTCTGCTTGTCCGCCGGCCGCTCCCGCGGGTCCTGGATGGACAGCGCGGCGGCGATCACCACGACCTCGCTGACGCACCCGTTGCGGTCCGCCGCCAACACCATCCTGGCCAGCCGGGGGTCCACCGGGAGCCGGGCGAGCTTGCGCCCGAGCGGGGTCAGCCGCGGTTCGGAGTCACTGGTCGAGCTCTCCAGCGCGCCCAGCTCGTTGAGCAGGTTCATGCCGTCGGTGATGTGCCGCCGGTCGGGCGGCTCGACGAACGGGAAGGCCGCGATGTCACCCAGGTCCGCGGCGGCCATCTGCAGGATGACCGACGCGAGGTTGGTACGCAGGATCTCCGGGTCGGTGAACTCCGGCCGGGCCGCGAAGTCCTCCTCGGAGTAGAGCCGGATGCAGATTCCCTCGGAGGTACGTCCACAGCGGCCCTTGCGCTGGTTCGCCGAGGCCTGCGAGATCGGCTCGATCGGCAGGCGCTGGACCTTGAGCCGGTTGCTGTAGCGGGAGATGCGGGCGAAGCCCGGGTCCACGACGTACTTGATTCCGGGCACGGTCAGCGAGGTCTCGGCGACGTTGGTCGCCAGCACCACGCGCCGCCCGCGGTGCGGCTGGAACACCCGCCGCTGCTCGCCGGCCGAGAGCCGGGCGTAGAGCGGCAGGATCTCGGTGCCCGGCCGGTTCAGGGCGGTGAGCGCGTCGGCGGTGTCGCGGATCTCCCGCTCGCCGGACAGGAACACGAGGACGTCGCCGGGGCCCTCGGCGGACAGCTCGTCGACCGCGTCCAGGATGGCCTGGGTCTGGTCGCGGTCCGGGTCGGCGTCGGGGTCGTCCGGGTCGACGAGCGGCCGGTACCGGACCTCGACCGGGTAGGTGCGGCCGGACACCTCGATGATCGGCGCGTCGTCGAAGTGCCGGGAGAACCGCTCCGGGTCGATCGTCGCCGAGGTGATGATCACCTTCAGGTCGGGCCGGCGCGGCAGCAGCTGCCTGAGGTAGCCGAGGATGAAGTCGACGTTGAGGCTGCGCTCGTGCGCCTCGTCGATGATCAGCGTGTCGTACTGGCGGAGCTGCCGGTCGGACTGCAGCTCGGCGAGCAGGATGCCGTCGGTCATCAGCTTGACCAGGGTGTCCTCGCCCACCTGGTCGGTGAACCGGATCTTCCACCCGACCGCGTCGCCGAGCCGGACGCCGAGCTCCTCGCTGATGCGCTCGGCGACCGTCCTGGCCGCGATCCGGCGGGGCTGGGTGTGGCCGATCAGCCCCCGTACGCCTCGGCCGAGCTCCAGGCAGATCTTGGGCAGCTGGGTCGTCTTGCCCGACCCGGTCTCCCCGGCCACGATCACGACCTGGTTCCCGGCGATCGCCTTCTTGATGTCCTCGCGTCGCTGGCTGATCGGCAGCTCGTCGGGGTAGGTGACCGTGGGCAGGGCGGCGCGCCGCCGCTCGACACGCCGGACGGCCCGGTCGACCTCGGTCGCGATCTCGTCCAGCCTGGCCTGCCGGGCGTCGTCGCGGAGCTTGCCGAGGCCGTCCAGCCGCCTGCGCAGGCGGCGCTCATCGCGCAGCGTCACCTCCGAGAGGCGCGCGCGGAGGTCACGGGGAGTCACCAGAGGGGTGGAAGGCACAGTCATCGCGTCACCGAGCCTAACGACCGGCGCGAGCGAGTTGTTCCACCCGAGGGAATAGTCACCGCGGGTGCGCAGTTGATCTCGGCATGGCGAAGAAGCTGAGCGAGCAGGACATTGCCCTGTTGAACGAGCCCCAGATCGCGAACGTGGCGACGGTCATGGACGACGGCTCCCCGCAGGTGACCCCGGTCTGGGTGGACACCGACGGCGAGGCCGTGCTGTTCAACACCGCCAAGGGGCGGGTCAAGCACCGCAACCTGCTCCGCGACCCGAGGGTCGCGGTCTCGGTCGTCGACAAGAACGACCCCTACCGGCTGGTCGTGGTGCGCGGCACCGCCGAGTTCATCGACGAGGGCGCCGACGCGCACATCGACAAGCTCGCGAAGAAGTACCTCGACGCCGACAGCTACCCCTTCCGCAAGGCCGAGGAGCAGCGCGTGATCGTGCGCGTGCTCCCCGACTGAGTCCTCCCACCCGGCGCCCTCCCACCCGAAACGGCTACTCGAAGCGAGCGAGGTCGCCCGCGCCGACGCGGACGACCTCCAGCTCGTCGTTGGAGAAGTCGATCACGGTCGTCGGCTCGACGCCGCAGTCGCCGGAGTCGATGACCGCGTCCACCACGTGGTCCAGCCGCTCCTTGATCTCCCAGCCCTGGGTCATCGGCTCCTCCTCGCCCGGCAGCAGCAGGCTGCTCGACAGCAGCGGCTCGCCCAGCTCGGCGAGCAGCGCCTGGGTGACCACGTGGTCCGGAATCCGCACGCCGACCGTCTTCTTCCGCGCGTTCAGCAGCCGGCGGGGCACCTCCTTGGTACCCGGGAGGATGAAGGTGTAGCTGCCCGGGGTCGCCGCCTTGATCTGGCGGAACACCGCGTTGGACAGGTAGACCAGCTGGCCGAGCTGGGCGAAGTCGTGGCAGACGAGCGTGAAGTGGTGTCGGTCGTCGAGCTGGCGGATCGCCCTGATCCGGTCGACGCCCTCCCTGTTGCCGGTCAGGCAGCCCAGGGCGAAGCACGAGTCGGTCGGGTAGGCGATCAGTCCACCGTCGCGGAGGATCGAGACCACCTGCGCGATGGCCCGCCGCTGCGGGTTCTCCGGATGCACGTCGAAGTACTTCGCCACCCGGAGCAGACTAGAGGCCGCCATTCAGGGCCGCTCGACCAGGACGTGGGTGCGCATCAGCCGCTCCAGCTCACCCGCCGGGTCGTCGGTGAGACCGGTGTGGGCCGGAGAGGCCTGCAGGATCGTGCTGCGCGGCGCGGTGAGCCAGCGGAACCGCTGGCTCGGCGTGCTCACCGCCATCGGCCCGGCACCGTCGCCGGCCTGGCACCACGAGTGCAGCGCGTCGGCGAGCACCTCGAGGTCCAGGGCCGGGTCCAACGCCCGGAGGCGCTCCGGGTCGAGGTGGGTACGGCAGCGCAGGAAGCGCAGCGGCGCGCAGTGGACGATCACGCCGACGTTCATGAACTCCGCGCGCTCCTGCCGGGGCACCGCCCGGACCAGCGCGTACTCAAACACGTGCGGCACGGGTCTCCTCCAACGCGGGCACCCACTGGTCGGCGCGTTCGATCCGGCTGGCGAAGTAGGCCGTGTACGCGGCACGGGTGTCCGCCGCGGAGCCGGGCGTCGGTTCGGCGACCAGCCACTCGTCGGGTACCAGGGCGAGCACCTCGTCGAGGACGGGCATCACCCGCGGCCGCAGCTCCCGGTCCGCGTCCACGACCGATCCCGCGGCCGGCAGCATCGCGTGGTCGGCGGCGTCGTAGCGGTAGCTCGGCGCCGGCTGCCACCCTGGACCCCACCGGTGGTGGAAGTACAGCGACGCGCCGTGGTCGATCAGCCAGACCTCCCGGTGCCAGAGCAGCATGTTCGGGTTGCGCCAGCTCCGGTCCACATTGAGCACCAGGGCGTCCAGCCACAGTAGACGCGCGGCGAGCTCGGCGCCGGGGTCCCGCACGCGCGGGGTGAAGTCGAACGAGCCGGGAAGGTAGTCGAACCCGAGGTTCACTCCCCCACTCGCGTTGAGCAGGTCCTGGATCTCCTCGTCCGGCTCGGCCTTGGACAGGGTGGGGTCGAGGTCGACGAACACGACCTCCGGCACGCGGAAGCCCAGTCGTCGCGCCAGCTCGCCGACGACCACCTCGGCCACCAGGGCCTTGAGGCCCTGACCGGCGCCGCGGAACTTGAGCACGTACATGCCGAGGTCGTCGGCCTCGACCAGCCCCGGCAGGGAACCGCCCTCGCGGAAGGGCGTCACGTAGCGGGTGGCCGCCACCCGCCGCAGGGCCGCGTTGTGATCCACGGCCGCATCATGCCCGACCGGGATCAGAACTTCACGCCACGCTGCTCCAGCCAGGGCCGCGGGTCGACCTTCTTCCCGTCGACCATGACCTCGAAGTGCAGGTGAGGGCCGGTGGAGTCGCCGGTACTGCCCACCTTGGCCACGGTCTGCCCCGCCTGGACGCGGTCGCCCGGCCGCACGAGGAGCTCGGAGTTGTGACCGTAGAGGGTCGAGACGCCGTTGCCGTGGTCGATGACCACGGCCTTGCCGTACCCGCCGCGCCAGGAGGCGTCGCGGACGACGCCGGCGGACGCGGCTCCCACCGGCGTGCCGGTCACCGCGGCGATGTCCACACCCCGGTGCTGGGTTCCCCATCGCGGCCCGTACTCGCTGCTGACCCGCCCCTGCGCCGGCAGCGTCCACCCGCCGGGCTGGACGGCGGACTGGGCTCCCGTGGGGACGCCCATGGCCGCGGAGGTGGTCCCGGCGGTAACGCCGGTGGCGCCGGTGGCGAGGGTCTGGTCGAGTACGGCGGCGAACTGGGCGGCGGAGGTCCCGGTGGTCCCGGACGTGCCGCCGGTGGCGGGAGCGGTCCGCGCCGTCTGCGTGGGCGCCGAGACCGCGGCGGTCATGAACGACTGGATCTGCGTAATGCGGAACTGCACATCACTGATCGGCACGTGCCGGCTCCCCGTGTTCGGTCGACTCGATACCCGCTGGATCGCCCGCTCGCGGGCCGACCTGAGGAGATCCGCCGAATCCGGCCGTGCCGACGCGACGCGCCCCCTGCCGGAGACCGGCAGGGGGCGCGTCGTGGCGTTCTGTCCAGCTCAACTCCTACCCGTGGTTCACAGCGGCGGGTAGGCGTTGCGGAGCAGCTCGGTGAACTGCGCCTGGAACCAGTGACCCGACAGCGGCGAGTTCGGCAGCGCGCCCGAAGGGTTGTTCCCGTTGCGCGGGTTGCCCTGGTAGGCGGGGTCGCACATCTCGTCGGCGCCCTTGCCCTCGTCGTTCGGGATCTCCTCGCTGGCGCCGTCGGACTCACCCGGCGGCTTCACCCAGACGTAGGCGTCGATCCCGGACTCGGGCGCGGCGGTCGGCCGCTCACCGATACCGGCACCGGACTGGTTGCACCAGTTGCCGAGGTGGATCCGACGGTCGATGCGGGACTCCTCGACGAAGGTGTTCGGGTCGGTCGAGGAACTGGGACCGTCCGGCCTGTTCGGGCCGCCCCACCCGTTGCGGGAGGTGTCGATCAGCATGCTGACCCGGTGGCCGAGCCGCTGCGTGAAGAGCTCGCCGTACGCCTTGGCGTAGGAGACCTCGTCGACATAGCGGTTCCAGTCGATCCACTTCGCGGCCTCACGGACCGGCCGACCGCCGATGACCGTGTTGGCGTTGAAGTGCTCCTCGTGGAGCACGCCGTAGTTCGCCACGTTGGAGATGAACCCGTGCACGTCCTCGGCGCCGGCACCGTTGTTGCCGATGACCTGGCTCATGAACAGGTCGGCGAAGGGACGGAAGTTGTCGTCCCAGCCGAGCCAGCCGTGGTGCCCGATGTCGATGTAGTTGTAGACGTTGGGCAGCGCGCCGAGCTTGCCGAGCGCGTAGCCGACGCCCTTCTGGTAGTTCCCGTTGGCCTTCATCGTGTTGCAGTTGGCCGTCGCGGTCGGCCGCGGGTCGACGTTGGTGAGGATGTTCGGCAACGAGTCGATCTCGACCACCGCGACGATCCGCAGGTTGGCGTAGGCCGAGTCGCCGAGGATCTCCGCGATCGGGTCGATGTACTCGGTCTGGTACCGCCCGATGGCGTCGGCCGGCAGCTCGCCGTTGGACGCCAGCGCCGAGCAGTCACGGCCGGGCAGGTTGTAGATGACCACCTGGAACACGTCCGCGCCCTGGTCGAGCGCCTCGTCGAGGTGCGCCCGCAGGCCCATGGCGCCGCTGGTGCCGTTGATCGCGGCGATGCGGTCCATCCAGACGAACGTCGGCTCGTCGGCGATCGCCGAGCCGCCACCGGCGCTGGCCTTGGCGGCCCAGTCCGGGTTCACGTAGACCTGCGCGCCGGCGTAGGGGTTGTCGACGCGTCGCGGTGTGACATCCTCGGCACCGGCCGGGGAACCGACGGTCAGCAGACCGGCGGCCAGAGCGGCCGTCGCCGCCGCGACCGCCACGGACCGTGGGCCGGACCGTGTTCGGCCTCTGTCACCCTTCAGTTTCATCTTTCCTCCTCATTGGTGGGCGTTCTGGGCGCTCAGCGAGCGAGCGCGTCGTGCAGGGACTGGTAGGCCGGCTTGGCCGCGTAGTTCTCGGTGTAGGGCAGCGCCGCCCCCTCCCCCTGGAAGGTGTCGGGAACCCAGGAGTACTTGTCGGTGAAGCCCCAGACGGTGAGCTGGTTGCACCGGGGGACGGCCAGGCAGGCGTCGATGACGTTGCGGTAGTAGGTGGCCTGGGTGGCGAGCTTGTTGGAGTCGGCCGGCATCCGCATCCGGACGTCCAGCTCGGTGATCTTCACGTCCACCCCGAGCGCGGCGAACCGCTCCATGTTCTGCCGCAGGTCGTTGGGGAACCCGTACTGGATCGAGAGGTGTCCCTGGATGCCGACGCAGTCGATCGGGACGCCCTGGCCGCGCAGCCTGCTGACCAGGTTGTACATCGCGGTGCTCTTGTTGTTGATGCCCTCGACGTTGTAGTCGTTGATGCAGAGCTTCGCGTTGGGGTCGGCGGCCCTGGCGTAGCGGAAGGCGTCGGCGATGTAGCTCTCGCCGAGCCGCTGGTACCAGAACGAGTTGCGCATGCCGCCGTTGTCGTCGAACACCTCGTTCACCACGTCCCAGGACGCGATGCGGCCGGCGTAGCGGCCGACGACGGTGTTGATGTGGTTGCGGATGGCCGTACGCATCGCGTTGGCGTCCAGGTTCTGCACCCAGCCCGGGGTCTGGTTGTGCCAGACCAGCGTGTGCCCGTGCACCGTCTGGCCGTTGGCCTGTGCCGAGGCCATGATCTGGTCCGCCCCGGAGAAGTTGAACTGCCCCTGGTTCGGTTCGGTGGCATCCCACTTCATGGCGTTCTCGGCGGTCACCGTGTTGAACTCACGGTTGAGCGTGTCGCGGTAGGCCTGCTCGTTCGACAGCGGCCCGGTCGCCACGGCCGTACCGATGAGGAAGTTGCGTGCCGTGGCGTGGGCGCGCAGCGGCTGGGACCTGGAGCTCCCGTCGGTGTCCGCCGTCGCCTGAACGAGTCCTGTTGCGACGGACGTCGTGGCCATCGCCGCCGTCAGCAGTGCGGTCAGGCCGTGGCGCAAGGATTTCCCGCGCATCTGCCTACTCCTGTCTACGAGAGGTTGTCAGTTCTCGGTCTGCGTCGAACAACCCCGCGGCCGACGGCGCCAGACGCACCCGGTGTGTGGACGCAGGGGGCGCGGTGAGGGCCACACCCGGGGTCGCGGCACCGGTCGCCGCCGGTGCGGTACCGGGGCGGGGAACCACGAGTACCGCACCGACGACCGCCAGGACGGCCAGTGCGAACGAGAGTCGGACCTCATGATCGACCACTTCCTTGTGGGATCGGTTGCCTGCCTGGCGCCAACTACTCCGGTTCGGTCCCCCAGACCGCCGTACCACCGGCATAGAGGGTCATGTTCGACACGGTCACCGGGGTGGCGCCGGGCGTCTGCGCGACACCCTGGTAGGACCAGTCGTTGGTGGGGTCCCAGCTGCCGGAGCTGGTGATCCGGAACTGGACCTCACGGCGGTGCTCGGACTGCCCCGCCGGGGCGATCCCCGTCCCAGAGCAGTCGATCGTGACGTAGTAGACGGAGCCGGCGTGCTGGGTCGGCCCGGTCGGCTGGGCGCACTGGTTGTAGTGCGAGGTCAGCGTGAGCTGGTCGGGTGTCGTCGTGCCGTCGAGGGTGAAGTAGTAGCGGAAGGACCCGTCGTCGAGGGTGCGGGCGGGCCAGGCCGAGCGGTTCACCACATAGGTCTTGATCTCGGTGTACTTCGCACCGGTCGAGTTGACCGCGGCCTGGAGGTAGATCTCCGGGCCGTCCGGTTCCTCGGCGGTCGGGAAGCCCGGCGCCGGCTCCCCGCCGAACTCGAGGTACATCCTCGCCAGCGCGCCGGTGAGGCCGGCGTTGTAGTCGGTCGCGACCTCGTTCATGACGTAGTCGCCGCGGTCGTCGACGTAGTTGTCGTCCGCCTGCGGCGGGCCGCCGACCAGCGCTCCGTAGAGGACGTGCCGGTTGTCCTCAGGGGACTGGATGCTGTTGGACCACGAGCCGTGCCCGGTGCGGTGGTGCGGGTCCCGCGGGGGGTTGTTCCCGAACCCCACCATGAAGGACGCGCCGCGCGGGTTGTCGCCGAGCGCGTAGTCGATCTGGCCGGTCGCGAAGTCGTGGTAGCGCCGCGCCCGGGTCTCGTCGGTCGTCCAGTCGCTGTAGACGAGGGCGGCGAAGGCTGTGTTCGCGGCGTAGCGCAGCGACCCCCACCGGTCCAGCACCGCCTGCCCGCCCGGGGAGTAGGGCACGCGCTGGTTGTTGACCCCGACAGTCCAGTAGTCGAGCCAGCGGTTGGCGTCGGTCACGTACTTCTCGTCGCCGGTGAGCCTGGCGAGCAGGACATAGGCCCCGTAGGACTTGTCGTCCCACGCGATCGTCCACTTGTACGGGCGGAAGCCGGTCCCCTGCTCGGTGGCCAGCCTGTCGTACTCGGTCTCGGCCTTGGCGAGGTAGGTCTGGTCGCCGGTCGCGCGGTGCAGCCAGACCGCGCCCCACACGAGCTCGTCCTGGTAGCCGCTCCAGGAGTTGTAGTAGTTGGCCGCGTCGCGGATGCAGTCGGAGTACTTGCCGCGCACCGTGTCGGCGAACGTGTAGAGCTGCCGCGCGTGGGTCAGCAGCCGGTCCGCGTATGCCGGGTCGGTGGGGCGGAAGACCATTGACGCGGCCGCCATGGCCGCCGCGGTCTCACCGGCGAGATCGGACCCGCCGCAGGTGGCGTCGATGCGGTAGGCGGGCCTGGCCATCGGCATGACCTCGGCCGGGCCCCACCAGGCGTGGTCGGTCCCGCCGTTGCCCACCTGCCCGTAGAGAACGTTGGGCGAGGGGTGGGCCTTGACGAAGTAGTCGTTCACCCACCGCAGGTTGTTCAGCAGCTCGTCGAGCTGACCGGCCCTGGCGTAGGCGTCCCGGTACTCCACCGCTCCCCAGGCGAGCATCGTCGCGGAGGCGGCCATCGGGAAGCCGAACTTCACGTGGTCACCGGCGTCGTACCAGCCCCCGGTCAGGTCGAGCCCGACGTCGGCCCCGTCGGCGAGCCCGGAGTCCCCACGCCAGTCGACCCGGTTCCAGGCGGGCAGCCGACCGGACTGCTGGGCCTCGTAGAACCAGATGGACTTCTGCAGCGCCTCGCCGTACGCGAACGCCGCCGCCTGCGCGGGTGCGGTCCCCGGGGCGGCCACCACGGCTGCCGCGGCGAGCGAGAGCGCGGCGGCGAGCGTTCTGACGCGCATTTCCTGGTCCTTTCCTCCACACCTCAGGTGTGGAACTCGGGCGGGGCCGGCGGCGAGGAACAATCCCGGCCCCGCCCGAGGTATCAGGGGAAGAGCAGCCCGAAGTCGGCCATCGCCATCGCGATGTCGGCCTGTGCCCAGAACCGGTGGTACCGGAACGTCGGCGCGGGACCGCCCTCCAGGTACCGCTCGACCTGGGGGTAGTCCGGGTCGGAGGTGTACCAGGAGCGGATGGAGGTGAAGGTCGAGTTGCTGTCGATCCGGTCACCGTTGGGCATGGTCCCGGTCCAACCGGACGGGACGTAGACCCGGTCGTCGAAGCGGTTGTAGTCCGCCCGCGACTCCTCGACCGAGATGCCCAGGTCGTCCTGGTTGTTCGGCGCCCACATGGCGTCGAGCAGGTTGCCGGCCATGTCCCGAGCGGCCGTGTCGCCGGACTCCGCCGCGTAGTACATGAGCGTCCTGGCCAGGGCCGCGGTCACGCCCAGGTCCTGGTTGCGGCTGGTGACGGTGACGTGCAGCCCGTTGTTCGCACCGGGACTGCCCGCGTTCCAGGTGTCCGGCTGCCCGGACCAGCCGAGCTCGGCCGGGACCTGCCAGGTGCCGTTGGCGGCGTCGACGGTGGTGTTGGCCATCGCCCAGTCGACCCACTTGTCCAGCAGCTGTCCGGCCTGCGCGTTGCCGGTCGCGTAGTAGAGCTCGGCGATCCGCTGCATCGACCAGGTCTGCATGCCGAACCACCGGTTGCTCGGCGGGTCGTGGTACACCGGCTGCCAGTCGTAGTACATGCCGTAGAAGGTCGACGCACCCGCCGGCGGCTGGGCGTAGCGGCCCTGCCAGCTGTTGGTCGCACCACCGGCGATGCCGCCCTCGGCGGACTGCAGCCACCGGTAGAACTCGAGCTGCCGGTCGAAGCTGGTGTCCCAGTCGGCCACCGCCGTCGCCGACCTCGGCTCCAGAGCGTCCACGTTGGACAAGACCCAGGCGGCCATCGGGTTCTGGTAGCCGAAGTGGTTGTGGCTGGAGCCGATGCGCCAGGCCCACGCGCCGTCCGTGCCGCCGCCCCACGCGTAGTACCAGGACATCAGGTAGTGCGCGCTGTTCTTGCCGCTGCCGGCGGGGCAGGTGCTCGGGCCGACGCAGTTGCCGACGCGCTTGAAGTACTTGTCGTACATGGCGTAGCGCAGCCAGTCACCCATCTTCGCCGCCTTCGCGAGGGTCGCGGAGATCTGCGACTGGTTGCCCTGCTCGGTCGCCCAGGTGTGCGCCCAGTAGGCGGCCTGGACGGCACGGGCGTCGGCGTCCGGCGCGTTGGTGTAGCGCCACTGCCGGGCGTACTGCTGGTCGCCGACGAACAAGTCGACGTATCCGTTGGGACCGCCGTGCTCGAAGGTGTCACAGGACGGGTGCGGAATGGTCTCCCAGGTCGACTCCTCCGGGCCGCGCTGGAAGGTGTTGATGTACGCGGGGCTGCTCGTGCCGTCGCCGCAGTTCCCGAAGCCGTAGCGGTTGTCCACGTCCAGCAGCCAGTGCATGCCGTAGACGTCGGAGTTGCCGTAGGTGCTGCGCAACTCGTTGGCGATCGGGTCCTGGCCGACCGGCACGTCGAACTCCAGCTCGCTCGGGTAACCCTGCGGGGTGTCGTGCTCGTCGGCGTAGGTGGCGGGATCGGCCGGGTTGTACCGGGCGTTGCCCGGCTGCTCGGCCGCGGAGGGGATGATGTGCTCCTCCATCGACTCCCAGGCCTCGTTGAACGGGCCCCACTCACCGGTCACCCGGCCGTACTGCGCCTCCAGCCAGATCCAGTAGCTGAACGCCTCCGAGGTCGTCACGTGGCCGTAGTCGGGCGCCTCGACGATCAGGGTCTCCACCGAGTGGTACGGAACCGGCGGGTCGTGGTCGCTGAAGTATCCGTTGGCCGGATCCTTGATCTTCTCGTACAGCTCGAGGAACCGGTCCACGGACTTCGCGTCCATCCCGGGCACGGATCGCAGGGCCACCGGGGCGCCGGAGGTGTACTCGAGCGGCACGGCGACCACGGGTGCGGCGAGGGTGAGCGATCCGAGCGCGGCCGCTATTGGGAGCGCTCCCAAGAACAGTTTTCTTCGTCTCATCAGTTGCTCCAACCGCGATCTTCTCAGTGGGCAGTCAGGACGTCGTGCGCGGCGCCCGAGGGTTCCGGGCCGGGAGTGACTACCACGGGGAGTTCTGGGAGCGCTCCCACAATGGGTAAACAAATTGTTAGCAGCTGATCACATGCGGTGTCAACGCTTCGGATGGGATCGGCTGCTCTATCGTGGCCTTCGCGGTGATCCATTTCGAACGTGTCGCCAGCGGGCGGTATTGACAGCTGAAGGTACCCTCGAATATTGGGAGCGCTCCCACATTGAACTCCACCAAGGAGGGCGATGTGAAGAAACGCAGGACCGCATCCAGGGCCACGGTCCTGGCCGGGGTGGTTGGCTTGGCGGCAGCCGCGCTCACGGTGCTGCCCGCCGCCCCGTCGGCCACGGCGCACGGCGCCATGACCTACCCGGCGACGAGGACCTACGCCTGCTACGTCAACGGTCTCGAGGGCGGCAACGGCGGCGACCTCAACCCCACCAACCCCGCCTGCGCGGCCGCCGTCGCCCAGGGTGGCAAGCAGCCGCTCTGGGACTGGTTCGGCAACCTGCTGCCGAACATCGGCAAGCAGTGGTCGTCCCTGCCCGCGGGGAGCCTGTGCGGGCCCTCGGACAAGTACGCGGCCTACCGGGCGGCCAGGACCGACTGGCCGACGACGGAGGTGCGGGCCGGTGCCCAGGTCACCATGCGCTACAACGCGTGGGCGAGGCACCCCGGCACCTGGTACCAGTTCGTCACCAAGGACGGGTGGGACCCCAGCCGCCCGCTCAGCTGGAGCGACCTCGAGGCCTGGCACCAGGTGACGAACCCGCCGGTGAACGGCAACGGTCCGCACGGCCCGGAGTACACCTGGTCGGCGACCATGCCCAACAAGACCGGGCGCCACATCATCTACTCGGTCTGGGAGCGTTCGGACAGCCCCGAGGGGTTCTTCAACTGCTCGGACGTGGTGTTCACCCGGTGAACCCGCACCCGGCCACGGCCGGGCGACGGCCGGCCGCGGGGCCTCGCCCCGCGACCGGCCGTCGTAGTCATCCGGTGAAGTTGACGTCACTGCAGAAGTAGTACGACTGGTCCAGGTGGCTGGCCTGCCAGATCGTGTAGACGATGTGGCGCCCCGTCCGCGAGCCCGCGTCCACCGGGATCTGGGTGTTGCTGGTCGGCGGGGTGCGCCCGACCTCCTTCACCAGCTGCAGGTCCGACCAGCGCAGGGCCTGGGTCGTCGGGTTGAAGCCCTGCCTGGTGATGTAGACCCGGTAGTAGTCCGCGCCGTGCAGGGCCTGGTCATGGACGTTGACGGTGAAGTTCCTCGGCTTGTTCACCGCACGCCAGTTGCCGACGGCGTCCATCGCGGCGTAGCGGCCGCCCTGGGTCCGTCCGGCGCTGCACAGCTGCCCGTCGGGGACCGCCGCCTGGTGGTTACCCCCCACGTTCTCCCGGTAGAGACCGTTCCAGTTCCACATCGCGTTGGTGTCGGCCTGCCAGGCCTGCCAGCACATCGGGTCCTGGGTGGCCATGTTCGGGTTCTGGAAGTCGCTCCCCCACCGCTGCCAGCAGCCGTAGTTGCGCGACGGCGGGTCGGTCGTGCTGCCGTGCGCGCCGGCGGTGCCCGGCAGTGCGACCGTGAGCAGTGCCGCGGCGGACAGCGCGGACAGCGCCGCCGCCAGCAAACGAGTTCGAACGGACACGTGTGTCTCCTGACTTCGTTGTCACGAGGATTCGGAACGGTCTTGGGAACGCTCCCAAATCGGGACGGTAACCGCGTGGAAGCGCTTGGGAAAATCCGCTCCCCGCGGCCCGAACCGCCGACGGTCACGGATGGTGAGACCGACCGGCGGCCCGGGACCGACGGGCTACACCGTTCAGGACTCGTTCAGCGCCGACCGATCACCACTGCCCGGGATCGGCCGGGACCGGACCGCGGTCCGGTCCCGGCCGTTAGGCCAGGAGTGCGAACTTCGCACCGTCGCACCAGGACGGCGCTACCGACAGCGCCAGGAACGCTCCCTGGGCACGTCCTAGGACGTTGCCAACTCGTAGGCCCGCTGCGGCACGAACTGCCCGGCGGGGGCGATGCAGCCGTCCGCCTCCCCGGGCAGCTTCACCCACAGGAACGCGGCGATCTGGGGGTCGCCGGTCTCGGTCGTGCTGGGGGTGCCGATGGCGCGCCCGGGCGGGTCGCACCACTCGCTGCCGGCCGGGCCGTTCCCGTTCCGGCTGGTGTCGACCACCGCGCGGAGCCGGCCGTCACCGAGGTTGGCCAGCACGGCCTTGGCGAAGGCGACCTCGTCGGAGGTGGTGCGGTAGTTCGACACGTTGGTCGAGATCCCGTCGGCACTCGCCGAGACCTGTGCGGCCCGGAGCCGCTGGGCAGCCTCGGCGGGTGAGAGCCACGCGGAGTGACCGATGTCGAAGAACACCAGCGCCCGCGACGAGCCGGCCTTGAGCCGCTGGCCGGCATAGGCCATCGAGCTCGAGGTCCTGGCCTGCTCCTCCGGGGTCTGGCAGCTGGTCATCAGCGGGAGCACGTCCGGCTCGAGCACGATGTAGGCCGGCCGCCCGCCGAGGCCGGCGGCGACCTCGTCGACCCAGGCGCGGTAGGCCTCGTGCGACGGGGCGCCCCCGCTGCTGGCTCCGCCGCAGTCGCGGTTGGGGATGTTGTAGACGACGAGGATCGGGATCTTCCCCGCCGCCGCTGCCGCGCCGACCAGCGAGTCCACCTGCGAGCGGACCGTGCCGGTGTTGGTGGTGGTGAACCAGCGGGCCTGGGGCACGCTCGCGATCCGGTCGCGGATGACCGGGGTGCGCGAGTCGTTCGGGTTGGCCGCCACCCAGCGGGCCGAGCTGGTCTCGGGGTCCACGTAGAAGACCGAGTCCGCCGCGGCGGCCACGGGTACCGACACGGCCGCCGCACAGGCGCACACCAGCGCACCCGCGGCGCCGAACCACTTCTTGAGCTCCATCCATTCCTCCGGTTGACGATGGCGAGGGGTTGGATGGGAGCGTTCCCAAATCGCGCGCCCAGTGTGCTCGATTCATCACTGCGGGTCAAGGCGGCGGCAGCTGCGGACGGGCTCCCACTATTATTGGCACGGCGTCGGGGCACGTGGAGGGCGGGAGTTGTGGAATGGCGGGCAAGGGTCGGTCCCGAGCGAGCGGGCGCCCCACGCTGGAGCAGGTCGCCGTGGAGGCCAACGTGTCCCGGGGGACGGCCTCCAGGGTGGTGAACGGGTCGCTGGAGGTCAGTCCGTACGCCCTCAAGGCCGTCCGGGACGCGATCCGGAAGCTGGGCTACGTACCCAACCACGCGGCACGCAGTCTCGTCACTCGCCGTAGCGACACGGTACTGCTCGTGGTCTCCGAGTCCGAGGACCGGGTGTTCAGCGAGCCGTTCTTCGCGAGCATCGTGCGCGGGCTGAGCCAGGAGCTGTCCAACACTCCGCTGCAGCTCAACCTGGTGATGGCGAGCACCGGACGCCAGCACGACCGGGTCGAGCAGCTGGTGCGCAACGGGCACGTCGACGGGGTCATGCTGATCTCGCTGCACGGCGACGACCCCCTGCCGCAGAACCTGGTCGCCGCGGGCGCCCCGGTGGCGCTCATCGGCCGGCCGCCGGTGCCCGACGCCACCACGGTGCCCTACGTCGACGCCGACAACGAGGCGGGCGCGCGAGCCGCGACCGAGTACCTCTACCGGCAGGGCAGGCGCCGCATCGCGACGATCACCGGACCGAGGGACATGGCGGCGGGCCTGGACCGCCTCAGCGGCTACCGCGCGGCGCTGCGCGGCAAGCGCGGGGTCACCCGCCTGGTCGCCCAGGGCGACTTCGGGCAGGCCAGCGGTGAGGCGGCGATGCGGGAGCTGTTGGGCAAGGACCCGGAGCTGGACGCGGTGTTCGCGGCGAGCGACCCGATGGCGGCCGGCGCCCTGCGTGCCCTGCGGGCCGCCGGGCGGCGGGTGCCCGACGACGTGGCCGTGATCGGCTTCGACGACTCCGATCTGGCCCGCAACACAAACCCGCTGCTCACCAGCGTCAGCCAGCCGACCCAACTGATGGGCCGCAAGCTCGCCGAGCTGCTGATCGCGCAGCTGCGTGAGCCGGAGGCAAAGCTGGCGCCGGTGATCCTGCCGACCGAGCTGGTCTGCCGCGAGTCGGCCTGACAGCCGGCTCCAGGTCTTCCCGCCAGACGCCCCGAGCGTTATGGTGGGTTTCTGGGAGCGCTCCCAAATCGCCACAACGACGTGTCGAGCCAAGAAGGAGCGAAATGAAGAAGACCCTGACGTCGTGATCGCGGCTCGCGCCGCACTGTGCTCCCTCTCGTTCGCCCCCTCGACCGGGCCGGGCAGTGCCTCGGCCGACACCTCGGCGGTCAGCACCGTGTCCTACCGAGTTGGGGCGCGCCGCGCGGCGGGGTGAGGCGGCGCTAGGGTGCGGCGGTGTTCCTCGAGTCCGACCTGCGCCGTGCCGCTGCCGTCTACCGGGCGCTGCCGGAGTACACGCGGCGCGTCCGGTTGGTCGGCCCCGAGCCGGGTGAACCACCCGAGGACCTCCCGCTGACCGGTTACGAGTTCCAGCTGCTCTCCCAGAACGGCGAGGACGGGGTGCTGGCCGAGATCCTGCGTCGGGTCGGCGCCCCCGGCCGGTGGTTCGTCGAGTTCGGTGTCGAGTCCGGACGCGAGGGCACCTGCGTCGCGCTCGCGGACGTCGCCGGCTGGCACGGCCTGTTCATGGAGTCCGACGGCTCGCACAACCACCTGCTGCACCAGAAGTACCAGTGGAACGCCGGGGTCACGACGCTGCACGCGACCGTGACGCCCGAACGCGTGAACGAGCTGTTCGCCGCCGGCGGTGTCCCCGAGGAGCCCGACGTGGTGTCGATCGACATCGACGGCGGCGACTACTGGGTCTGGCGGGCGCTGCGCGGCTACCGGCCGCGGGTGGTGGTGGTCGAGTACAACTCCGCGCTGCCCCCACACGAGCGGCTCGTCCAGCCGCCGGAGGCCGCCACCTGGTTGGGGACCGCGTTCTTCGGCGCCTCGCTCGGGGCGCTCGTCGCGCTCGGTGAGGAGAAGGGTTACCGGCTGGTGCACTGCGAGCTGGCCGGGGCCAACGCGTTCTTCGTGCGCTCCGATCTGGCCGTGCACTTCCCGCGGCCGGACGAGGTGCAACGGCGTGGACCCAACTACTTCCTCACCTCCTACGGCCACCCCACCGACGACACCGGCCGGGAGTACCTCAAGGTGTGAGGCCTCGCCTCAGGGGTGCAGCCCCGGCCCCAGTTCGTCGGCCGGGGCGAGCGGGGTGGGGCTGAGAGTCGTCTCGTCCTCGCCCTCCTCCAGCAGGGTGGCCGCGGCCCCGACGATCCGCGGGTCGGGCTCGCCGACCACCTCGGGGTCCTTGTCCTCGTAGTCGAACCGGGCCAGGACGCTGCGCATGGCCTCGACCCTGGCCCGCTTCTTGTCGTTGCTCTTGACCACGGTCCAGGGGGCGACCTCGGTGTCGGTCTCGCGGAACATGGTCACCTTCGCCTGGGTGTAGGCGTCCCAGCGGTCGAGCGACCTGATGTCGTTGGGGCTGAGCTTCCACTGCCGGACCGGGTCGAGCTGGCGGATGACGAACCGGGTCCGCTGCTCCTTGCGCGAGACCGAGAACCATAACTTGACCAGCAGGATTCCGTCGTCGACGAGCATCTGCTCGAAGGTCGGGACCTGGCGCATGAACCGCTCGTACTGCTCGTCGGTGCAGTAGTCCATCACCCGCTCCACGCCGGCCCGGTTGTACCAGGACCGGTCGAACAGCACGATCTCTCCGGCGGTGGGCAGGTGGCGCACGTAGCGCTGGAAGTACCACTCCCCCTGCTCCCGCTCGCTCGGCCTGCCCAGGGCCACCGTGCGTGCCCCGCGCGGGTCGAGGTGCTCGGTGAACCGCTTGATCGTGCCGCCCTTGCCCGCGGCGTCCCGTCCCTCGAACAGGATCACCATCCGCTGACCGGTGCCGGCCACCCAGTACTGGAGCTTCAGGAGCTCGATCTGGAGCAGCCGCTTCACCCGCTCGTACTCCGGACGGGTCATCCGCTCCTGGAAGGGGTAGTTCTCCCGCCAGGTGTCCACCTCGGACCCGTCGGCGCGCAGCAGCACCGGCTCGTCCTCGTCGGTGAACTCCGCCCGCAGGCCCTCGGTGAGCTCGCGGAAGACCTCGGACGCCGCCGCCGGTTCTTGGATCACGCCCGTTGGTACCCGAGAAGCGGGTCCGCAAACCCACGTCGGCCTGACCCTCAGGTCCGCACCGGGCCTGCCGACGACAGGTGTGGCTCGCCCCTCGAGCTCCGGACAAGGAGACCCGACATGACCGCAGCGCCGTCGTCCGCCGCGTCCGCGGACGGCAACGGCCTGAGCGTGCTCGCCGGGGCCGTCAGCAGCGACCTGCGTACCCCGCTGCACTCCGTGCAGGGCTTCCTCGAGCTGCTCGGGATGAGCGGGCTCAGCCCGGCCCAGCGGGACACCTTCGACTTCGTCATGCGCGACACGGAGGCGCTGGTCAGGACCGCCGATCGCCTGCTCCTGCTCTGCCAGCTCCTGGCCGGGGAACGACAGGCCCGCGACCAGCCCTTCAACACCGCCGAGCTGCTCGGGCACGCGACCGCGAGCGTGCTCAGCGACGTCCATGTCGTGCTCGACCGCGACGTCCCCGCCACCCTCAGCGGAGACGCCACCAGCATCCGCCAGCTGCTCGAGGAGCTGCTCGAGAACGCGTGTGCGCACACCCCCGGCCGGGTCACCCTGGGCGTCGAGACGACCGGGCCGGTACGCGACGGGACGGTGCCGCTGCGGTTCAGCGTGGCGGACGACGGCCCGGGCCTACCGGACCGGCAGCTCGCGTTCCTCCGGGCCGGGGTCTCCGCGCGTCCCCCGGCCGGGTTCGGCCTGTACCTCGTCAAGCACATCGTCGCCGGGCTCGGCGGCGATATCAGCGTCGAGCGGCCGCCCCGGTCCCAGTCGCGCGTATGCGCCGACCTCACCCTGGCACTGACCTGGGAGGACGGCCACCTCGGCGAACCGGTCGGGCGGGCCCTGGCCACCGGCCGGCCGCTCGCGGTGCTCGTCGTCGAGGACAACATGGTCAATCTGGCGCTGGCCCAGCGCCAACTGCGGGCCCTCGGCCACGAGCCGCACACCACCACCGGCGGCGAGCACGGTGTCGCCGCCGCCCTGGCCGGTGACTTCGACGTGATCCTCATGGACCGCCACCTGCCCGACCTGGACGGGGTCTGCGCCGCTCGCCGCATCCGCGGCGCGGAGGCCGCCGCGGGACGCGGTCGTACCCCGATCTTCGCCGTCACCGCCGACGCGACGTCCCGCAACCGCGAGGAGTGCCTGGCCGCCGGCATGGACAGGTTTCTCACCAAGCCACTCGACCTCGAGGCACTGCGCGCGGCGCTCGACCAGATCCTCGCCCCGCCCGCCGAGCGGCCGGAGGAGGACGTGGTGGAACCGGGCGCGCTGCGCAGGCTCGCCAGCCGCCTCGGCGCGCCCGACATGGTCGCCGAGCTCGCCCACGTCTTCCTCACCGAGCTCCCCGGACGACGACTGCGCCTGCAACACGCCGTCCGTGCCGCCTGCCCGGTCGACATCGAGCAGGCCGCGGAGGCCCTCGGCTCCCACAGCGCCGTCGTCGGCGCGCACCGCCTGGCCGATCTGTGCCGAACCATCGCCGACGCCGCCGCGGTAGGCGACCTGCGCACCGCGCACGAGCGCATACCCCAGCTCCGCCTGACCTGCCGCCGCACCGCCGCGGCCATCACCGCCGAGATCGACGCCGCGGCCTGAGCGCGGCACCGCGCCGGTGCGGTTGGTGGCGAACACGCGCCGGAGCTCCTTCTCAGGAGGCGGTGGCGTCAGTGGCGTCGGTGGAGTACGCGAGGGCGCGCCCCGCTTCCAGGGCCTCGAGGCGTTGGCGCAGGGCCGCGGTGGCGAGGAGGTATGCGTCCGAACCCAGCGTCAGCCGCAGCGGTGCCTTGGCCTGGTCGGCGGAGGCGATGATCGCCGCCGCGATCTTCGCGGGGTCGCCCGGCGCCGGCAGCGGCGGCAGCTCGCCGGCGAACACCCGGCGCAGCTGCCCGGAGGGGCCGTCGGCGTACTCGGGCAGCGCTTCGCCGAGAACGGCGTTGCCGCCGCCGAAGTCGGTGCGGGCCATCCCGGGCTCGACGATCGTGACACCGATGCCGAACGGCGCGAGCTCGGCGGCGGAGGACTCCCAGAAGCCCTCGATGCCCCACTTGGTGGCGTGGTAGAGGCTCATGGCCGGGAAGGCGATCTGGCCGCCGACGCTGGCGATCTGGATGTACCGCCCACCGCCCTGGCGGCGCAGGTGCGGGGTGGCGGCGCGGGCGAGCTGGATCGAGGCGGTGAGGTTGGTCGCGATCTGCCGGTCGAGCTGCTCGTCGGAGAGCTCCTCGGGCGCCCCGAACAGGCCGTAGCCGGCGTTGGACACGACGACGTCAATCCGGCCGAGCTGGGTGAACGCGCGGTCGACCACCTCGCGCAGCGCCGCGGTGTCGGTGACGTCCAGACGGGCCCGCCAGAGCCGCTCGCCGTGGCGCACGGCCAGGTCCTCCAGGGTCTCGGGGCGCCGTGCAGTGGCGGCGACGCGGTCCCCTCGGGCGAGCAGCTGCTCGGTCAGGTGCCGGCCGAAGCCCGAGGACGTTCCGGTGATGAACCAGGTGCGGGGCATGTCCTGCTCCTCAATTGATGTAACTAACTAGATACATTCATACCTCCGCGGTCGGTGGATGTAAACATCTGGATGGTTATGTACGCTGAGCGCGTGCCACCTGACGCCACCGAGACCAAGCGGCGACTTCTCACGGCGGCGGTCGAGGAGTTCGCCAGGTACGGCCTGGCCGGCGCCCGGGTCGACCGCATCGCCGAGACCGCCGCGGCCAACAAGCGGTCGATCTACATGCACTTCGGGACCAAGGAGGAGCTGTTCGACCGGGTCGTCGCCGACAGCATGGTGGAGCTGGCGGAGGCGGTCGTCGTCGACGCCCGCCAGCTGCCCGGGTACGCCGGCGAGCTGTTCGACCGCCTGGAGCAGCGGCCGCACGTGCGCCGGCTGTACCTGTGGGCGGGATTGGAGCGACAGCAGCCGATCGACGTCGAGGTCGAGGAGTACCGGAAGAACGTCGCGGCGATCGGTGCCGCACAGCAGGCGGGCGAGGTTCGCGACGACATCCCGGCCACCGAGCTGATGGCCATGGTCATCGCCCTGGTGATCAGCTGGGACACCGCCTCCTGGTCGCTGAAGGCGCTGGCGTCAGAGACCGGTCACGACTCCTTCACCCGGCGCAGGACGGCGGTGACGGCGGCGGTGGCCGCACTCGTGCGGCCACCCGTCACCGCCAGCTCCGGCTAGGCAGGGGTCACGGCAGGGCGAAGCCGAGTCGCCGGCCCGCCTCGCGCAGCTCGTCGCGGGCGGCGGGATGCGCCACGTTGTCGATGACCAGGCGGGCCTGGTCGTCGGCGTCGCGGCCCCAGACGGTGGCCACGCCCTGCTCGCTGACGATGAAGCTGTGCTGGAAGCTCGTCACCGGGCCTGCCAGCCGCGGCACGACGGTGGACACGTCTGCCTTGGGGTGCCAGGACGGCAGCGCGATGACCGCGCGGCCACCGGGCGAGTGCAGCGCGCCGACGACGAAGTCGGTCTGGCCGCCGAAGCCCGAGTAGATGACGCCGTGCACCCGACTGGCGTTGGCCTGCGCGTACAGGTCCACCTGCAGCGCGCCGTTGACCGACACCAGCGACCGCTGGCGGGCGATCACGCCGGGGTCGTTGGTCTTCTCCGTGCGCAGCAGCTGGACCCGCCGGTTGCGGTCCAACCACCGGTAGAGCTCCTCGGAACCGAAGACGAACGAGGCGGTCACCGGGACGACCGGGTCGAGGCTGCCGGCCTTCTCCAGGGCGAGCACGCCGTCGCTGAACATCTCCGACCAGATGGCGAGGCCCCGCCGTGCGGTCACCGCGTCCAGCACCGCGTCGGGCACCGCCCCGATGCCGAGCTGCAGGGTGGCCCCGTCGCCGATCAGGTCGGTCACCCGCGCCCCGATGGCCCGTGAGACCTCGCTGATCGCCCGGGGTTGCGGTGACGGGAGCGGCTCGTCGACCTCGATCGCGAAGTCCACCTCGTCGTCGGCGAGCACGGCGTCGCCGAAGGTGAACGGCATCCGGCGGTTGACCTGCGCCACCACCAGCCCGCCACGGGCGCGGACGGCCTCGATCGCCGCCGGGAGGATGTTCACCTCGGTGCCCAACGACACGGTGCCGCCGACCGGCGCCGAGGTGTGCACGAGCACGATGTCCGGCGGAAGGGTCTGCTTGAGCAGGTGCGGCACCAGCGAGAGCCGGGAGGGGAAGTAGCGCAGCCCGGCCCGGCCGCGCATGCCCGCGCCGACGAAGGGCGTCTCGAGCACCACGCCCTCCCGGTCCGGCATCCCAGGCTGGGCGTTCAGCGCGAACAGCCGGTACTCGGCCAGGGCTCCGTCGAGCACCGCCAGCGCCACGTGCGGGGTGGCGAAGTTCCCGCTCACCACCACGCGCGGGATGTCGGCGGCCACCCCCGACAGCACGGCGGCCAGCTGCGACTCCGACACCGACCTCATCCGCACCCGCCTTCGCCCGGAAACACGCCCGTCGGCTGCTTCTCCCCGCCGTTTCTACCCGCGACGCCGGGTGCGCGCACCCGCTGGGGGTGTCAGGCCGGTGCGACGCGCGAGCGCAGCAGGCAGAACTCGTTGCCCTCCGGGTCGGCGAGGACGTGCCAGCTCTCCTCGCCGGTCTGGCCGACGTCGGCGGGGGTGGCCCCGAGGGCGAGCAGCCGCTCCAGCTCGGCGTCCTGGTCGCGGTCGGTGGCGTTGACGTCGAGGTGCAGCGGCAGCTTGCCGCGGTCGGGCGCACCGCCGGGACTCAGCACGAGCGTCGGCTGGAGGCCGCCGAAGCCGGCTTGCGGCGGTCCGATCTCGATCGAGCCGTCGTCCTCACGTCCGATCTCGACATACCCCAGCACGGCCGCCCAGAATCGGGCCTGCCGCTCCACGTCGACACAGTCGAGGACCAGTTCGGTGATCCGGCAGCTCATGGCTCCTCAGGCGGGTTCGGCGGCGCTGATCCGGTTCTGCTCGGCGACCCGGTGGTGCGGGTTCCCGCTGATCAGTCGGACGGTGAACTGCCCATCGTCGCGGTAGAGCGCGACGTGGTCGCAGGTCTGGTGGGCCAGCCACAGGCCGAGGCCGCCGACCGGGGCGTGCGCGGCGGGCTGGAGACCCGCGAACGGGTCGGTCGGGCCCTTGCCCTGGTCGGTGACCACGACCACGATCCGGTCCTCGCCCACCCAGCAGTGCAGCCGCACCGGGGACACGCCGTGCAGCTGCGCGTTGACCAGCACCTCGGTCGCCGCCATCAGCAGGTCAGCCAGGCCCACCTCGTCCAGGACCGGACCGGCCGGTGCTCGGTTGAGGTTGGTCAGCGCCGCCCGGACCGCGGCGGGGTCGGGGTCGACCTGGCTCAGGATCGGCTCGGTGAGCTGGAGCGGGTCGGGGTCCCCCGGCCGCTGCCGGGAGAGGAACACGGGTGGCTCGAGGTAGGGCGTGCTCGGGAGGTGGAGCTCCCCCGGGGCGGCGCTGCGGGGGTGGGTGCGGGCGACGTCCTCGAGCACCGCCGGCGGGGTGGTCGTGGTGTCGTAGGCGCACATGCTCCACAGCGGAAACTCGTCGTAGGCGGTGTTGATCGCCGACTCGTAGCGGGCCCACCAGTCCCAGGTCGCGCCGAGCGCGATCGGCGGCAGCTCCCCGATGATGCGGATCTGGCCGGCGCCGGCCGCCGTGTACTCGGCCAGCATCTTCCGGTAGGACCGGATGGCGCTCGCCGGACGGGCGTACATGTCGCCGCCGGGGTGGAACAGGACCCGGCCGGCGTCGGCCGCCGGCAGCGCCGACCGCACGAGCGTTGCGTGCTCGTCCCCGAAGGCCAACACGGTCGGCTCGCCCTCGGCGACGCCGCCGCGCAGGAACGGCACGACCACGGCGAGCAGCTCCTCCTCGTCGGCGTAGTAGAGCGCCTCGTGGAAGTACCCGGTGTGCCCGGCGGCCGCCCCCGTTCTCATCTCGCGGCCTCGATCCGGACCGCGGGCAGGTCCATCAGCTGCACCAGCCGGCGCGGGATCGGCTGGTCGGTGCGCAGGACGAGGCGGGCACCGAGCCCTTCGGCGTGCCCGACCAGCTGGAGCAGCCGGTTGTGGTCGAGGAACGTCAGCGCGGTCGCGTCGAGCACCAGCTCTCCCTGAGGGTCGGGACGCAGGTCGGCCCGGCGCAGTGCTTTGACCAGCAGGTCTTCGGTGAGTATGTCCAACTCCCCGCCGATCGCGGCGGCACACCCCGGCAGGGTGGCGGCGTGCAACCGGAACGGCGTGGCGTCGTCGTTGGCGTTCGGGTGCATACAGGCCAGCTCCGCGACCGCGTCCCCGCCGAGCACCCCGCGGTCGTAGCCGCACATCGCCGAGAACGGGCTTCCCGCCATGTACCGGTCGACCTGGTGCTCGTAGCGGGTGAACGCCTCCAGCTGGCCGCGGGTCCGGACGAGGGGGGTCGCGTCGGTGGCCACGCGCAGACCGGTGAAGCCGTCGGCGAGCGCCTGCTCGGTCGACCGGGCGTAGGTCCGGACCTGGCTGTCCGCGTCCACCTCGACGCCGGAGGAGTAGGTCGACGAGGTCGTCACCACCTCGAACGCGCCCTCGGAAGCGGCCGGCAGCGCGTCCACCACCCTCGGGTCGGGATCGCCGACGAACCAGACCCGCTGCCCGTCGGCCAGCCCCTGGGCGAGGAACGTGACCGCCTGGGCACGGAACGTGTCGGCGTCGTCGAACGCCCAGCAGACGTGGTCGAACCGGCCGAGCCGGCGCACGTCGTCAACCACACCGGACATTCGCATCCCCAGAACCGTAACACGTTCGGGTGCCGCTCCGGCCGGGCTCGAGCCCGGGGGTGGGCGGGGAGCAGGGACCCCGCCCACCGGGAATTTCAGGAGCAGATGTTCTGGGTGGAGTTCACGAGCGAGTTGTTGCGGAAGGTCGTGTTCACCCCGCATGGGTTCTCGGTGATGGCCGAGTTGGTGACCGTGAGGTTCTGGATGGTGATGTCGGAGGTGTTGGCGAACTCGCTCCGCGCGGCGAGGCGGATGTCGCCCGGGCCGGTGACACTGCCGCCCTGCGCGGCGATGTTCACGTTGTGGCAGTTCTCGATGAGGATGGAGTTGCCGCCGGTCTGGGCGATGTCGACCCGGTCGATGACCGCTCCCCCGCTCTCCGAGACGCAGAAGATCCCGCGGCCGCCGCCGCGGGCGATCACCTGGCCGACCCGGATGTTGGTGGGGTAGGAGCTGCCGACCCGTCCGTTCCGGTTCGCCATCCGGAACGCGGCGTACCCCGTGCCGGTGCCGGTGCCCTGACCGTCCACCCTGGTCACCGTGGCGTTGATCGTGTCGTTGAGCAGCAGGCCGGAATGGCCGGTGTTGCGCGCGGTGACCGTGCCCACCGTGAGGCCGTCGAGGCCGTAGGTCTCCACGCCGTGGGTACTGGTCCCCGAGACGTAGACGTTGTCGATGCGGATGTTGCGGGCGCGCACGCTGGTGTCGCCGTGGTTGTCGACGCGGATGCCGAGCCCGCCCGAGAGCCGCATGTCGATCTGGCCGAGGATCACGTTGGACACGCTGCGCATGAAGATGCCGTACAGCGGCGCACCGGTGAGGTACAGGTGCTGCACCTCCACGTCGGTCGTGCCCCGGGAGTAGACCGGGGCCTGGTCGCCCGAGCCCGAGCCGGTGACGTTGATCGTGCCGCAGGCGTCGAGCACGGTGTAGCTCGGCAGGGAGATCCGGGACCCGGCGCTGATCGTGCCGCCCTGCCAGACCACGACTCGTTCCTTCCAGTTTCGGCCCGCGGTGAGGCTGCCGATCGCGGCCTGCACGGCGGCCCGCATGTCGGATCCGGTGTAGACGGTCGTACTGCCTCGTCGCGCCGTCCACGTCCCGCCCTCGGCGTAGGCCTCGGCGTGGAAGGTGCCGCTGCCGCAGTCGGCCCGGCCGGAGTCGGCGGCGGCGTGGCCCGGTGCGAGCAGCACCCCGGCGACGAGCGCGGCCAGGGTCGTGATCGCGGTGCGGAATAGTCTGGTACCCATGGGGACTCCTCTGGCTCTCATGCTCGGGACCGTCCTACGTAGACGTTGCGGATGCGGTAGAGAGTCTCCGCGGAAGGACCCGGCGAACCCGAGGACCCCTCCATCTGGAGGTTGCAGATGATCCACATGGGACGGTTCGCGAAGTTCGCACCGCGGTGCTGCCCCACCCAGTTGCCGTCGAGGTAGTAGTGGATGTCGACGTCGGTGGAGCCGGCCTTGGTTATCCAGGCGCGGTAGCCGTGCCAGGCCCCGGGGTTCGACACGGTGACGATGGTGTTCGACCACCCGCCGCTGGTGTTGCGGTAGGTGTTGAACCAGTTCCGGCTGTCCCCCTTGAACTCGAGGATGTCGCTCTCCGGGGGCCAGGAGTTGACGCCGGTCAGCCAGAACGCGGGCCAGGTACCGCGTGCCGACGGTGCCTGGAACTCGCCCTTCACCTCCCAGTTCGGGAACTCGTCGTTGACGACCACGTGCTGCCGCGCATGCACGGCGCCGGAGTGGTAGCGGATCGGCAGGTGCGGGTCGCTCGTGCTGGTGCCCTCGTCCCAGGTGATGCGGGTCGCCCTGATGGCGAGGACGCCGGAGCTCTCGAGGAGGACGTGGTTGTGGTCCGAGGCGCTGGCGTACATCCTGGCGCTGCCGTTGTGGTCCGAACCCCAGGGGTAGCGGTAGTTCCACGCCGCCTCCAGCGTCGCGTAGCTCACGAACGAGCCGCTGATGACGGTCTCCCAGGCAGCCGCGGAGGCCATGGGCGGTCCGCCCAGCGCGGCACCGGCCAGGCCGACACCGCCGGCGGCCAGGAACTTCCTTCTGGTGTAGGACATCGCGAGAACCTCTTCCCCTCCCGGAGCGTCCGCGGACGCTCGCCATCCACAGCTCCCGAGGACTGGGAGCGCGACCAGTGCTGACGAGGCGCGGTGCGGCGAACCAGGAGCCGGGAAGGTGAGGATCGAGGCACCGTTGCCACCCTCTTCACCCGAGACCCGCGGAGGGATCGCAGGAAAGCGTTTTCCTGACAACGGTAAGGCTGGGTCGAGAGCGGCGTCAACGGTGCGCCGGAGGCTGGACCAGGCGGGATGATCTCCACCGACCGGAACCCCGGAACGCTGTGAGCGCTCCCAGGTGCTGCTATGCCGAGGAGAGCCGATCTTGGCAGCGACCGAGTACTGACGAAAGAATCTTGCTGAGGCTACAGGCGTCCGGCGATGCCACCGGTGGGGGCCGGCTGGCGGCCGGCCGGCGGCAGCGGCGACCGACCCGCGCGGGGAAAGGTTGTCAGCGCTGTCAGCGCCGCTGCGGCTTCCGCCGGGTGCTCAGTCCGAGGGCTCCATCGGCTGGTCGTCGGGATGCGGGAACTCGGGCTGGGCCGGCTCCTCGCCCTCGACGCCGAAGCCGGGAGCCGGGTTCGGCGCGCCCTGGCCCGGGTCAGCGGCCGGCACACCCTCGTCACCGGACTGGGAGTTGGGTTCGAACGGAGTGGTGGTCATGGTCTCGCCATTCCCCACCCGGCAGGCGTCCAAACCCGACACGGCCTGCGGTAGGCCGCGAGATCAAGGGTCGGCGCGGCGGTCGCCTCTCGGCGAGTGGCACGAACACGGCTCCAGCCAAACGGTATTCCGTGACGGCGTTGGGTGAGGCCCGGGGGACACGGACCGCACCGACCGCTCGGTTCAACGGCGTCCGCCCCGGTCGTGTTCCCGAGCCGACGTGACGGTCACCACGTCCGCCGTCAGGAGCAGCCGCCGGGCGCCGGGCGTTGAAACTCCTGATGAGCAACTTCCTCCGGTTCCGAGTGCTCGGCGACTCGCTCGCCGCGGGTGTCGGCTGCGTTCGCGCGGAGCAGAGCCTGGGCTACCTGCTGACCGAAACCCTCCGCGCCGCCGGGCACCAGGTCCAGCTGAGTGTCCACGCCGTCCCCGGCGCCCGCTCGACCGACCTCGCCCCCCAGGTCCGCGCGGCCCTCCGCGCCGGCGTCGACCTGGCGCTGGTCGTCATCGGCGCCAACGACCTCACCTCGTTCACCCCGCCGGCCGTCGGCGCGAGGCTGCTCGGCGAGGCCGTCACCGACCTGCGTGCGGCCGGCGGCCGCGTGTTCGTGATCCCCGCCCCCGACCTCGGACTGGTGTCGCACGTGCCGCCCGCCTTCCGCCAGTTCGTCTCGCAGGCCAGCCACGCCTACGCCCTGGCCCAGACCGACGCCGTGCGCCGGGCCGGCGGCACCGTGGCGGAGATCGACCCCGGGCTCCTCCAGCGGTTCGCCGCCGACCTCGACCTGTTCTCGGCCGACCGGTTCCACCCCTCCCCCGCCGGCTACGCGCTCATCGCCGAGGCCGTCGCGCCGGCCCTGCGGGCGGAGGTGACCGAGCGGGCCGGCTGAGGAGGCCGGCGGCTCAGCCGAGCACGGCGAGGGCGTCGGACAGCGAGCCCACGTGCTCCACGCCGTCGAGGTCGCGCCCCGACCAACCCGGTCCCGCCGCCACCGGCCGCGTGCCGAGCCGGCGCAGCACCGCCAGCGCCGGCGGTTGGGCGGTCTGGGCGCGATGGGCCCACAGGAGCACGGCGTCCGGACCCGCGACGCGGACCGCGTGCGCGAGGCTGTCCACGGGCACCGCGGCACCCAGCATCCGGACGGCCACCCCGCGCTCGCCCAGCGCCGCGGCCAGCGCCTCCAGCGGGAGCGTGTGGTGTTCGCCGTCCACACAGGCCAGCAGCACCGACGGCCTGGTTCGCCCGCCACCGGGAGGAAACCGGTGCAGTGCCGCGGCGATCGCCCAGGACAGCACGTGCTCGCGGTCGACGCGCTCGTCCTCGCCCGGTCGCTCGGAGCGCTGCGTGGCGTCGATCTCGGCCAGCGCGGGACGGCACACCCGCTCCCAGAACTCCACGACTCCCCGCTCGGCCAGCCCGCGCTCGAGCAGCCCGAGGCAGCGGCCGCTGTCCAGGTCGTGCGTGGCCGCCAGCAGCTCCGGGAGCAGCTGGTCCGGCGGGCTGGGCGAGGTGGCACCCACCGCCCGGGCCGCGTCGGAGGGCAGCATCCCGTTCCGGACGAGCTCGTGCATGCGTCGCAACAGCTCGACGTCGTCCTCGGTGTAGCGCCGGTAGCCGCCGGGCCGCGCGGCCCTGGGGCCGATCCCGTACCGGCGGTGCCAGGACCGCAGGGTGGACTCCGCGACCCCGAGCAGCCGCGCCACCTGGCCCGCCGTCCGGGTCCGTACACCGGTCACCCGCCACCGCCCTTCCAGCCCACGCCGCCACATCCAACACCGCCAGCTTTCACCCGAGGGAGGGGTACGTCCGAAAAGCGATGCACAAACGATGCACGTTCGGGTGAAGGATGTCAGGATGACTGCCGGGGGCCGCGGCGCTCCTGATCCCGACGACCAGCGGAGGATCGACGGTGTGTGCGGCAACACGGGTGGACACGGCGGACGGCGGCGCGCTCGCCGCGGTCGCCGACCCCCTCACACGATGGCGTGAACAGGTCCGCGACGAGGTCGAGGCGGCCGTCGCGGAGTTCGTCGAACGGCGGCGACGCGAGCATCTCGGCCGGGGACCGGACGTCGACGTGCTCGGCCAGGTCCTGACCGACTTCGTCGCCGGCGGCAAGTACGTCCGGTCGGCGTTCCTGCTGGCCGGGTGGGGGTGCGTCGCGGAGAGCACCCCGGCCGCGGTCCGCGCGGCGGGCAGCGTCGAGCTGCTGCACTGCTTCGCGTTGCTCCAGGACGACGTGATGGACGGCTCGGACCTGCGCCGGGGGCGACCGACAGCGCACGTCCTGTTCGCCCGGTGGCACCGGCGGCGCGCCCTGTCCGGGTCGGCCGAGCGGTTCGGCGAGTCGGCCGCCGTCCTGGCCGGTGACCTGTGCCTGGTGTGGGCCGAGCAGATGCTCCGGGAGAGCGGCGTGGACGCCGCGGCGCTCGCCCGCGTCCTGCCCCGCTACGACCGCATGCGCAGCGAGCTGGCCGTCGGTCAGTTCCGGGACCTGGTGAACGACGCGCGCCGCCAGCCGTCCCTCGACGACGTGCGGGAGGTCGCCAGGGCCAAGACCGGGGACTACACGGTGCGCGGGCCGGTGGAGCTCGGCGCCGAGCTGGCCGGGGCCCCGCCGGCGCTGCTGGCCACCCTCGGGCGCTACGGGGATGCCATCGGCGAGGCCTTCCAGCTGCGTGACGACCTGCTCGGGTTGTTCGGGAAGCCGGAGGTGACCGGCAAGCCGGTCGGCGAGGACCTCCTGGCGCGCAAGGCGACCAGCGTGATGGTCCTGGCCAGGGAGCTGGCCGGCGTGCGCTCGCGGCGCGAGCTGGCCAGGATGGATGTCCTGGAGCGGCTCGAGCCGTCCGACGTGGAGCGCTACCTCGCGATCGTCGACGGCTCGGGGGCCCGGGAACGGGCCGAGCGGCTCATCGACCAGCGGCTCGGCGAGGGCCTGGCCGCGCTCGACGAGGCCAACCTGCCCGCGCGAGCGCGCGCCCGGCTCGCCCACCTAGCCCGGCTCTGTTGCGACCGGAACCAGTAGTGAGAGGACGGGTGCCCATGGTGCGCACCGTAGGTGGACGGACCGACCGGATCGTCGTCGTCGGTGCCGGCCTGTCCGGGCTCGCCGCGGCGGCACACCTCGCCGGGCGGGGCCGGGAGGTCGTCGTGCTCGAACGGGAGGCCGTTCCGGGCGGTCGGGCGGGGCGGCTGGACGTGGGCGGGTACCGGCTGGACACCGGGCCCACCGTGCTGACGATGCGCGACATTGTCGAGGAGACGCTGGCCGCCGTGGGGTCCTCGGTCGCCGAGCGGCTCGACCTCGTCCGCCTGTCGCCGGTCTACCAGGCGCACTTCGCCGACGGGTCGCGGCTGGCCGTGCACAGCGACGCCGAGGCGATGGCCGAGGAGGTCCGCGCGTTCGCCGGCCCCGAGGAGGCGCGGGGGTACCTGCGGCTGCGGGACTGGCTCGGCCGGCTCTACCGCGCCGAGTACGACAGCTTCATCGCCGCCAACGTCGACTCGCCGCTGGGGCTGCTCACGCCGCAGCTCGCGCGGCTGGTGGCGCTCGGCGCCTTCGGCACGCTCGACCGGCGGGTCGGGCGCTACCTGCGGGACGAGCGCCTGCGGCGGGTGTTCAGCTTCCAGTCCCTCTACGCGGGCGTCGCACCACAGCGCGCGCTGGCCGTGTACGGGGTCATCTCCTACATGGACACGGTCGCCGGCGTGTTCTTCCCGCGTGGTGGGGTGCGCGCCCTGCCCGACGCGCTCGCCTCGGCCGCCGCCGACGCCGGGGTCCGGTTCGAGTACGGCGCGACCGTGACCGCGCTGGAGCGGCGCGGGTCCCGGGTGAGCGCGGTGCTCACCGCGGGCGGCGACCGCTTCCCCTGCGACGCGGTCGTGCTGACCACCGAGCCCGCCCTGTCCTACCGGCTGCTCGGCGGGGCACCGCGGCGGCCGGTGGCGCTGCGGGCGGCGCCCTCGGCGCTCGTCGTGCACCTGGGCACGCCGGCGGAGTGGGACACCGGCCACCACGTGATCAGTTTTGGCGCCGCATGGCGGGAGACCTTCGCCGAGCTCATCGACCACGGCCGGACCATGACCGACCCCTCCCTGCTGGTCACCCGACCGACGGCGAGCGACCCCGCACTCGCACCGGCCGGCCGTGACCTGCTGTCGGTCCTCGCGCCGGTGCCGAACCTCGACCGCGGACCGATCGACTGGGACCGCCGCGGCGAGGACTACGCCAGGACCGTTCTCGAGGTGGTCGAGGACCGGTTGCTGCCCGGCCTCACCAACTCGGCCGAGGTCCTGCACACGATCACGCCGGCCGACTGGGCGCGGGCCGGGCTGACCGCAGGCACGCCGTTCAGCTACGCCCACTCGCTGGCCCAGACCGGCCCGTTCCGCCCGGGGAACTTCCCGCGGCTGGCCGACAACGCGGTGCTGGCCGGGTCGGGCACCGTGCCCGGCGTCGGCGTGCCGACGGCCCTGATCTCCGGGCGGCTCGCGGCCGAACGGGTCACCGGCGCCGCGGTTCCCGCGGGGGCGACCTCCGGAACTCGCTCGGGGAGGGCCGGGTGAGCCGCCGCGAGCTCCAGGCCGCGGGGATCACCGATCCCGCGCTCTGCCGGGCCTACACCACCTGCCGTGAGCTCAACGCTCGGCACGGGCGGACCTACTTCCTCGCCACGCGCCTGCTCGCCCGCGCCCGACGTCCGGCCGTGCACGCCCTGTACGGGTTCGCCCGCTACGTCGACGACCTGGTGGACGAGCCGGGGCCGGAGGCCACCGCCGAGGCCGTCGGCGGACGCATCGACGAGGCCGAGCGACAGCTCGCCGAGGGCATGACCACCGGCCGCAGCGACTACCCGGTGGTGGCGGCGCTGGTGCACACGGTCGACCGGTACGAGATCGACCCGGCACTGTTCTCCGCGTTCCTCCGGTCGATGCGGATGGACCTCGACGTGCGGGAGTACCCGACCCGGGCCGACCTGGAGCAGTACACCTACGGCTCGGCGCGGGTGATCGGGCTGCAGATGCTGCCCGTGCTCGGCACGGTGGTGGACCGCACGGAGGCCGCTCCCCCGGCGGCGGCGCTGGGCGAGGCGTTCCAGCTAACGAACTTCCTGCGCGACGTCGCCGAGGACCTCGACCGCGACCGGGTCTACCTGCCGGTGGACGAGCTGGTCGCGTTCGGCGTCGACCGCGACCGGCTGTTCTGGTGCCGCGAGCGCGGCCGCGCCGACACGGCGGTGCGGCGGGCGGTCGCCGACCAGGTCGCGACCACCCGGGCGATCTACCGGCAGGCCGTGCCGGGGGTGGCGATGCTCCGGCCGGAGGCGCGGCCGTGCATCAGCACCGCGCTCGCGCTCTACTCGGGCATCCTGGACCGGATCGAGGCGATGGACCACGACGTGTTCGCCGGCCGTGCGAGGGTCGGCACCGCGCGTAAGGCGCGGGTCGCCGCCCCGGCCCTGGTACGCGCCGTGTGGGCCCGCCACCGGACCCACCACCCAGTCGAGGAAGGACACCAGCGATGACCGATCTCTTGACGGCGGACCTGGCCACCTCCGCAACCGTCACCTCAGGGGAACGTGACGCAACCCGACCACAAGTACGTGGCCGACCCGAACACTCACTGCCCAACACGACCAACAGGGTTGATTCCGGGGAGGCGGGCCTGTGAGGCTTCGGGACGAGGAGTTGGCGGCGGCGTTCGACGCGGGGGCGCCGGTCTACGACACGCTCGTCGACCGCAACCCCGGCTACCACACCCACCTGCGGCTCTCCGCGCGCCGGCTGGGCCTGCCCGGCGACGGCGCCGGGCTGCGGTTGCTGGACGCCGGGTGCGGCACGGGCGCGTCGACGGCGGCGCTGCTGTCGGTCGCGCCGCGGGCGGAGATCGTCGCCGTCGACGCGGCCGGGGAGATGCTGGAGCGGGCGAGGGCCAAGTCGTGGCCGGACACCGTGCGGTTCGCCCACAGCCGGGTCGAGGACCTCGCCGAGGCCGGCGTGCACGGACCGTTCGACGCGATCTTCGCCGCGTACCTGGTGCGCAACCTCACCGACCCGGACGGCCAGCTGCGTGCCCTGCGAGGCCTGCTCCGACCCGGCGGCACCCTCGCCGTGCACGACTACGTCGCCGGCCAGGACCGGCGAGGGCGGATCACCTGGCACGTCGTCTGCTGGGGCATCGTCATCCCGCTGGCCCTGCGCCACCGGGGCGGGGCCGGGCTCTACCGCCACCTCTGGCGCAGCGTCGCCGAGTTCGACGACGCGCCGCGGTTCGAGCGGCGGCTGCGCGACGCGGGGTTCGCCGACATCCGCTCGGAGACGATGCCCGGCTGGCAGCGCGGGATCGAGTACACGTTCCTCGCCACCCGGTCCGAGGCGGGTCAGCCCGAGGACGGCCAGCCGGAGGCACGCAGCGCGTAGCGCCGTTCGGCGTAGGCGAGGTCGTCGCGCCACAGCCGCGCTGCGGTCCGCCGCATCATCGGCCGCAGCAGCGGGGCGAGGCGCCGGGCGCTGGCGAAGCCGGGGCGGTCGGAGGTGGCGATGGTCGCCTCGACCACCGCCGTCCGCGCCCGCCCGTCGACGCCGGGGGCGCGCGGCGTGGCGTGGGTCTCCACGACGCTCTCCCGTCCCTCGCCGTCGGTGATCCGCATGACGACCGTGCGCGGCTCGGGGCAGAAGAACTCCGCCCGCACCGGCACGCCGAGCCGGGGTCCGACCCGGAAGGTCACGTCGACGACGAAGCGGTCCTGCTCGTCGGGCAGGTCGGTGCTCGCCTCCGGAGCCGACACGACCGTCAGCCGGGTGAACGAGTACGGATGGAACCAGGCCCCGTGCCAGGGATCGAGCCGGTTGGCGACGACGTCGTCCGGCTCGCAGACACCGGTCAGCGTGGCCACCGCGTCCACGCTGGCGTCCGGGGCGGGGCGGCGCGCGAGCACCGGCGCGGGCAGCGGCGGCTCGCCACCGAGGTCGTCGAGCCGGACCCAGGCCAGCACACCGTCGTCGTGTGCGGGCAGCGGACGCCAGCCGGGGCCGCCGTTCGCGTCCAGCGCCAGCCCGTGCCAACGGCAGCGCAGGGTGCCGCAGTCCACCCGGCCCGCGGCCAGCGGCGCCCCGAGGTGCGGGCAGATCCCCGAGCCCACCACGAGCGCGCCGGAGGCGTCGCGCCAGGCGACGAGCTCCCGCGGGCCAACCGCGGTCCCGAAGGGACGGTCAGACCGGATCTCCCGGCTCGCGGCCAGGACGAACCAGTTCCCCGAGGGGCGGGCCGCCGCCCGCTTCGCCGCTGCCTCGATCACCGCCGGCTTCGCCGCGGCGAACGTCGGCTCCTGGACGGTCCACCCCGGCGGGTCCATCGGGCGCACCGGCACGTCCGCCGGCCAGCGCTCCAGGATCCGGTCGAACAGCGACATCGCTCGTTCCTCTCTCATGGACGGTGTGCGCGCTGAGCGCGACCCGGTATCCGAGCAGCAGCACGAGGTGCAGGCCGAACAGCCACAGCGCGAGCGCCACGACGGCGCCCACTGTGGGCAGGCCGCCGAACGGGACGCTCCAGTCGATCGGGATCGCCAGGAACAGCACGAACCCGTGCAGGAAGCCGGTGAGCACGGCGCCCAGTACGAACGCGGCCAGCGCGGCCGCCCGCGGCGGCAGGACCGAGGGGCCGGTCACCGCGAGCACGAGCCAGACCGCCACGCACACCGGCACCAGGTCGACGTGGAAGGACAGCACGACGCCCAGTACGGTCGACCAGCCGCCGTCCCGGTACAGCGGCCCCACCACCGGCGCGAACGCCAGCGGCAGCGCCATCAGCAACGGCGCCGCGACCAGGACCGGCAGGAAGCCCAGCCGGCCGACCCAGCCGGTCAGCCCGGTCACCGGAGAACCCAGGACCGCCTTGAGCCCGCGGCGCAGCCCTTCGCCGTAGAGGCTCGCCGGGAGCACGGCCGTGACCAGGACGAGCCAGGACGCCTCCACCGCCGCCCGGGCCAGGCCGGTCAGCGCTGGGGTGGTGTCGTGCGCGGCGGGCAGCGACTCCCCCACCCGGCGCGCCCCGTCCACCACCAGGTCCGCGCCGAACAGCAGGCCCGCGCCACGCAGCGCGAGCAGGCACATCGGTACGACGGCGAGCACGCCGAAGAACGTCAGCCCCGCCGCCCACAGCACGAGGTCGCGCCCGCGCAGCGCACGCCGGACGTCGGCGAGGACCTCGGCCAGGACGGAGCGGGCACGTGCCCAGGCGGACGTCATGACCAGGAGGTACCCGAACCGGACCGGTCTCACCCGCACCCCTACCGTGACCCGCGTGACCGACGGGCAGCGGAACCGGCCGGAGCCGGAGGACCCGGTCGCCGGCTGGTCGCGCCTACACGGGGAGGACGTCTCCGGCAACCGGCTCGTCGTCGGCTGGCTGGGCCTGGTGCACGCGCTGGCCCGCCGGGTCGACCGGGTGCACCCCGACGTGCTCTCGGTCGTCGGGGTCGCGGTGGCCGCGGGAGCTGTCGCGGCCGCGGCGGCGGGCGGGCCGTGGGCGCTGCTGGCCGTGCCGCTCGTGGTCGGCAACGGCGTCCTGGACGGGCTGGACGGGGCCGTCGCGCTGCGCACCGGCCGGGCCCGGCCGCTCGGCGCGGTGGTGGACGCGGTCGCCGACCGGCTGGCTGACCTGTGCCTGGTGCTGGTCCTGTTGGTGCTCGGCGCACCGGGGTGGCTGTGTGCCGGGCTCGGCGCCGCGCTGCTGCTGCACGAGTACGCCCGAGCGCGCGCCCAGGGCGTCGGCATGACCTCCGCGGGCGGGGTCACCGTCGCGGAGCGGCCGACCAGGCTGGTCGTGGTGGCGATCGCCTGCGCGGGGGCGGGTGTGGCACCGGGGGGCACGCCGGGCACCGCCTGGAACTGGGCGGAGGTGTCCGGGCTGGTCTGGGCGGGCTGCGCGGTCGTCGGGCTCGCGCAGCTCGCGATCGGGATCCGTCGTGAGCTCGCCGGCCGGCCGTGGGCGGACACGGGCGGCTCAGGCCGGGCCGACCAGGCGGGCGACGATCGCGGCTGACATCGCCACGAGCGGCAGCCCGCCGCCGGGGTGGGCCGAGCCGCCGACGAGGAACAGCCCGGGCACGGGTCCGCGGTTGGCCGGCCGCAGCAGCGCCGCCCGGGGCCCGTTGGACGAGGTGCCGTAGATCGAGCCGCCGACGGCGCCGGTGTCCCGTTCCCAGTCGGCGGGGGTGCGGACCTCCCGCCAGCGCACCCGCTCACGCACGTCCAGGCCCCGCTCGGCGAGCACCGCCAGCACGCGGTCGGCGTAGTCCTCGGCGAGCCCGGGCACCGTCCAGTCCACCGGTCCCTGCCGCGGCGCGTTCACCAGGACGAACCAGGCCTCCTCGCCCTCGGGTGCGACCGCGGGGTCGGCGGGTGAGCAGACGTAGACGGTCGGGTCGGCGACCGGCGCCGGACGGCGGCCGAACAGCGCGTCGAACTCGGCGTCGTAGTCCGCGGGGAACAGCACCCGGTGGTGGCGGGGGTCCGGGGTACGCCCGCGCAGCGCGAGCAGCACGACGAACCCCGACAGCGAGGGCTGCGCCCGGTCCAGCGCCCGCCGGGTCCGGTCCGCGCGCCGGTCCGGCACCAGCTCGCGGTACAGGTGCTCGGCGTCGGCGTCGGAGACCACCACGTCGGCCGGGACGCGCTCGCCAGCGGCGAGGCCGACCCCGGTCACCCCCCGCGCGTCGCTGTACACCGCGTCGACCCGGCTGTCGAAGCGGAACCGAACGCCCAGCTCCGCGCACCGCCCGGCCAGGGCGTCGCCGAGCCGGCGCAGCCCGCCCCGCACGTACCAGCCGCCGTACCGCTGCTCGACGAACGGGACGACGCTCATCAGCGCCGGGGTGCGACGGGGGTCGGAGCCGCTGTAGGTGGCGTAGCGGTCCAACAGCATGCGCAGCCGCGGGTCGGTGAGCCGGCGCGTGCCCAGGGACCGGAGGGTCCGCCAGGGTGCCACGGCCAGCAGGTCGCGCACGCTCGTCGAGCGGCGGACCAGGTCGCGAACCCCGCTCAGCGGGTTCTGCAGCACCGGCTCGCCGACCAGGTCCCAGAGCCGCTCGGCCCCCGACATCAGCCCGCGCCACTGCGCGGCGGCCCGGTCCCCGAAGGCCGCCGCGAGTGCGGCGTCGACCTCGCGCTCGGCGTGCGGCAGGTCCAGCTCCGAGCCGTCCGGGAAGCGGTAGTGGCAGGTGGGGTCGACCGGCACGAGCTCGACGTGCTCCTCGAGCGGGGTGCCGGTGGCGGCGAACAGCTCGCGGTAGACCTGGGGCAGGGTCAGCAGCGACGGACCGGTGTCGAACGTGAAGCCCTCGCGGTGCAGGGTGCCCAGCTTCCCGCCGTGGGTGGACGCCTGCTCGAACACGGTCACCCGGTGCCCGGTCGCGGCCAGGCGCGCCGCAGCCGCCAGCCCGCCCATGCCGGCGCCGATCACCGCCACCCTGGCCACTCAGGCACTCCCCGCCAGCGTCCGGCCCTTCCACTCCAGCCGCCCCGCCCGGCGCGCGCGCCAGGACCTGGCGACCAACGAGAGCAGGAACACGACCGAGACCGGGTGGGCCAGCGAGTCGGGCCAGACCCGCCCGCCGGTGTGGCGTGCCGCGACGGCCCGGCCGACCACCCCGGCGGCGTAGCCGACCGCTCCCGCCCGGGAGCCGGCCAACGCGGCCAGCGGCGGCAGCAGGAACAGCCAGGCCAGGCCGGCCGAGAGCGCCACCGCCGCCGCCGGGCTGCCGGTGGCCGACCACAGCGACTTTTCGTAGCCGCGCCGGACCTCCCCCCACCCCTGGTACATGCGGCACGCGGCCACCGCGCTGCCGTCCGCGACGACGCCGCGGCCACCGGAGCGTTTGACCGCCCGCATCAGGGCGATGTCGTCGAGCACCGCCGAGGCGACCGCGGCGAACCCGCCGGCCCTGGCCAGCGCGGTCGCGGTCACCACGAGAAACTGCCCGTTGGCGGCGGTCAGCGACGGCCGGGGCGAGCGCTCGGCCAGCCGCAGCGGCAGGAACACCAGCCACGACCACTGCAGCAGCGGCTGGACCAGCCGGGTGGGGAGGTCGTCGGCGAGCTGGCGGGGAAACGGGGACACCGCGTCCAGACCGTGCTCGCGCAGCAGGGCGACCGCGGCGGCCACCGCGTGCGGGGCGAGGACGACATCCGCGTCGACGAACACCAACACCTCGCCGCGGGCCTCCCGGGCGAGCCGGGCACAGGCGTGCGGCTTGCCGGGCAGCCCCGGCGGCGGCGGGGCACCGGTCACCACCCGCAGGCGGGGGTCACCACCGGCCACCGCGCGGACCACGTCGGCCGTGCCGTCGGTCGAGCCGTCGTCCAGTACCACGACCTCCAGGTCCGGCACGCGTTGCTGGTCGAGCAGCGACCGCACGGTCGGGGCGATGCGGTGCGCCTCGTCGCGGGCCGGCAGCAGGACCGACACCCGCTCCCGGCACTCCGGCGGGTCGGGCGGGGGCCTGCGCACCAGCCGGGCGTTGAGCAGGGCGTGCAGGGCGGAGACGACCGAGACGGCCGCCGCTCCCCGCACCGCCAGCCGCCTCACCGGTGGGCCTGCCACAGCCGCGCCGCGAACGGCAGCGCCACCACGCCCATGAGCACCCCGCCCACGAGCGAGACCCACGGACGCCCGAAGAACGCCGCATGCGCCCAGACCGAGGACAGGTAGGTCCACAGGTACAGCACGGGGGCCGGCCCCCAGCGCAGGTCGAGCTGTCGGTCGGGGCGTGCCCCGCTGGTGTCTCGCCGGTGGTCGCCACGGTGCATCACGGCGATCATCAGCGCGGCGACCAGGAGCCATCCGGCGAAGTTCGTCAGCGGGATGCCGGCGACCCCCGGAAGGGCCGGTGTCGGGTCGGCCCAGACCCAGTGCCCGGCGTCGACCATCTGCGGGTCGAGGAACACGTCCCAGCTGGCCAGCGCCCAGGCACCGAGCAGGACGACCAGCCACGCCGGCCGGTCCGCCCGGACCCGCGCGGCCAGGGCCCGCCCGACGAGCAGCGCCGGCCAGCACATCATGACCCAGGCCAGCGGCACCACGACGGGTACGCCGAGCAGCTCCGGACCGAGCGTGCCGGTGTAGCGGTAGGTGCCGAACGGAAACCCCGTGTGCACGCCCGCGGTCTCGGCGGCCAGCCCGCCGCCGCCGGCCACGAGCACCAGCCGCCCCGCCGCCGCGGCACCGAAGCGGGACGCGGCGTCGCACACCGACGCGACGGCGAAGGCCAGCACCGCCCCGAGCGTCATGGGCAGCCGGGCCTGCGGCTCGGTGACCGAGTACAGGATCTGGGCGAGTACCACGACCAGCCCGCACAGCCAGGCCACCGCGGTCACCACGCGTGCCCCGCCGGTGACGGCACGGTCCCCGGCCAGGTACGTCGGTGCCATGGCCGCACACTATCCGTTGCTCATCCATCCGGCACGGCCGCCGCACGCCTGCGAGCATCAGTGCCATGTTCCCGATCCGCCAGGCGGCTCCCGCCCGTCCGACCCGACCCGGACGGGACCGCAACGCCGTGGTCCACCCCGCTCCTCCCGGCCACCCCTCCGTCGACGACCTCGAGCGACGTCCCCGGGTGGCCGTCCTCGGCGGTGGAATCGCCGGCGTGGCGGCCTCGGTCGGCCTCGCCGAGCGCGGCGCGACCGTGACGCTGCTCGAGCGGGAGGACGACCTGGGTGGCCGGTTGCGCGGCTGGCCGACCGGCGCCGGCGACACGGCCGGCACGATGACCCGGGGCTTCCACGCGTTCTTCCGTCAGTACTACAACCTGCGGGCCCTGCTGCGCCGGGTCGATCCCGACCTGCGCCTGCTCCGCCCGGTGGCCGACTACCCGCTGCTGCACCGGCGCGGCACGACCGAGAGCTTCGCCGGCATCCCCCGCACCCCGCCGTGGAACGTGGCCGGCTTCGTCCTGCGCAGCAAGAGCTTCACGCTGCGCGACCTGCGCCGGATGAACACGGCGGCGGCCACGCCGCTGTTCGACGTCTCGGTCCCCCGCACCTACGCCGACCTGGACTCGGTCGACGCGGCGAGCTTCCTGACCGACATCGGCTTCCCCGCGGCGGCGCGGCACCTCGCCTTCGAGGTGTTCTCACGCAGCTTCTTCGCCGACCCGCGCAGCCTGTCGGCGGCGGAGCTGGTGACGATGTTCCACATCTACTTCCTCGGCTCGAGCGAGGGCCTGCTGTTCGACGTCCCGCGCGACTCGTTCCCGAAGACCCTGTGGCGGCCGCTGCGCCGCTACCTGGCGGGGTTGGGCGCCGAGGTCCGGACCGGCACCGCGGCGGCCCGCGTCGAGCGGGTCGACGGGATCTACCGCGTCCACGCCGCCGGGGGCCGGGTCGTCGAGTCCGACGCCGTGGTGCTCGCGCTGGATGTGCCGGGACTGCGCGGCCTGGTCGCGGCGTCGCCGGAGCTGGGCACGCCCGAGTGGCGGGCGCGCGTGGCGGCGCTGCGGACCGCCCCGCCGTTCCTGGTCAGCCGGCTGTGGCTGGACCGACCGGCCGCCCCGGACCGCGCGCCGTTCCTCGGCACGAGCGGGTTCCCCCTGCTCGACAACGTGAGCGTGCTCGACCTGTTCGAGGACGAGGCGGCGCGGTGGCGCTCCCGGACCGGCGGATCGGTCGTCGAGCTGCATGCCTATGCCCTGCCCGAGGACGTCGACCAGGACCGCGTCGTGGCCGAGCTCGTCGACGAGCTGCGGCAGGTGTACCCGGAGCTGGCGGCGGCGCGGGTGCGGCACGAGGAGCACGTCCTGGCGGCGGACTGCCCGCTGTTCGCGCCGGGCGGCTTCGCCTCCCGCCCGTCGGTGGGCACCGCCGACCCCACCCTGGTCCTGGCGGGCGACGTGGTGCGGGTCGACCTGCCGGTCGCGCTGATGGAACGGGCGGCCACGACCGGCTTCTGCGCGGCGAACGCCCTGCTCGCCCACTGGGGCGTGCGGGGGCACGACGTGTGGTCGGTGAGCAACCAGGGCCGCTCGGCGGTGCTGCGCCTGGCCGCCCGGCGCGGCCGGACCGCTTCCTGACCCGCTGGCTCAGCGGGCCCAGCCCGTGGCGAGCACCCCGCGCAACCGCCAGGGCGCGCCGCGGAACACGCCGGTCATGGCGGCGGCGGTGCCGGTCAGGTCGGCCCGGCCGCTCAGGTAGGCGCGCTGTAGCTCGGGTGGCAGCGTGAAGAACACGTCGAAGAACTGGGGCACGTACCGCGGCGGGAGGGCGAGCAGCGTGCGTAGCCCCCAGTCCCGCAGCCCGCGCACGCCGCGCGCGGCCGGCGGCCACAGCACCGCGTGGGCTGCCCGGGCGGCGGCGACCCCACCGGCCGGCAGCTCCGCGGCGATGGCCTCCGCGACGGCCGCGGCGGTCGTCACCGCGTCGCCGACGCTGTAGCCGGTGGCCGGGTGCATCATGCCCCCGGCGACGCCGAAGGCCACCACGCCCGGTCGACGCCTCGGCACCGGCAGGTCGACGGCGAAGCGCACCCGCTCGGTCTGCGCCGCACCGCCGGGGGACACCCCGGCCGCGGCGAGCCGGCGGGCGAGCCGGTCGGCCAGCTCGGGAATCGGCAGTCCCGGCCGCCGGGCCAGCGAGGTCTCCTCGAGCAGGGTGCGCCCGCCCGGCAGTGGCACCGCGTACAGGAACGTCGGCCAGCCACCGGTGCTCGGGGCCCACCGCATGAACACGGCGTCGCCCGCCGGGACCAGCGGCTCGGCGACCGCCGCCGGCACGACCACGCCGTAGGCGGTCTGCTCGGCGCGCTCCCCCACCGGCGGGCCGCCGGAGAGCACCCGCCGCTGCCCCGTCGCGTCCACCACCACCCGGCCGTCCACCCGCTGCCCGGAGCGCAGCGCGACGACCATGCCCCGCGCGTCCCGATCCGCCGCGACGGCGGTTCCCGGCAGCGCGCGGACCTCGGTGGACCGGTACGCGCCGAGGACCGAGGCGTTGTCCAGCACGGCGTACCCCCGGGCGAGTCGCCGCTCGCCCGCCCAGACGCCGGTCGCGGTCACGGCGTCGGTCCCGGGCGGCAACGCCTCGCGCTGGTCGGTCCACAGTCCGTAGGTCGAGCGCCAGACCGCGTCCGGCCGCGGCGCGACCAGCAGCGTGTCGAGCCCGCGCTCGGCACACGCGGCGGCGGCCGCCCAGCCGGCCGGTCCGGCGCCGAGGACGACCACCTCGGCCGAGAGCGTCGCGGGCACCACCCGAGTCTGGTGCACCGCGGCGCCACGAGGCCCGACGGGTCCGGACACGCCATCGCGGAGAGGCCGTTCGGCCTCTCCGCGATGGGTGTTGCTCACCTCCGCTCCGCGTCCGTCAGGTCCGGAGCGGTCGTCCCTACCGGCGCGGCAGCGCGAGCGGGATCGAGGGGAACGCGCCGACCGGGGCGTGCCGGCGCAGCCTCGGCAGGTCACGCTCGGTGCGGTACGCGACGACCCAGGTGTTCTCGTCCGGCACGGCCAGCGCCGTCGGGTCGGTGCCCGTCCGCTCCTCGCCCGCGGTCAGGTCACGCCACGGCGTGAACTCCTCGGCTCCCGGGGTCACCTGGCCCGAGTAGTAGAGGAACCCGTCGGCGCCGCGGACGACGACCATGATGGCGCCGCTGGGCGCCTCGACCGCCGAGGGCGTGCCGGCCACCGCGACCGACACGTCCGGGTCGGCCGTGTCCATGTCCATCGGCGTCCACGTACCGGTGAAGCCGTTGGCCGTCTCGCGCTGGGTGTGCACCACGCCGTTGAGGTTGGCGAACACCTGCAGCGTGCCGTCCGGCATCGCGACAGCGGAGACCCGGCCGGCGAACCCGGTGCCGCCGAGGCTGGTCCACGGGCCCAGCTCGTCGTCCTCGAAGGTCGCGACGTGGAACGTGCCGCCGGGACCCATGCCGAGCAGGCGTGCGCCACCGGCCTCGGTCGGGACGACCGTGAGCCGCCCGCCGGCGAGCGGCGTGTGGTCGACCTCGGTCCAGGGGACGAACGGCTGGAGCGGCCCGGCCTGGGTACGGACCCAGAGCCGGTTGCTCTCGTCGAGCCCGGCGATGAACACCCGACCGCCGGCCAGGCGCGCGGTCACCGGCGAGTGCGGCAGGAAACCGCCGAGCCGCGCGGCCGTGCTCCAGGCGCCGTTCGGCGTGGCCTGGGCGCTGCCCCGGACGTCGGCGTCGGTCCCGAGCGCCACCAGGTGCACGGTTCCGTTGTCCTGCTCGACCAGGCTGGGTGTCCCGGTCACCGGGGAGAACCGCGGAACCGCGGAGAACGCCAGCCGCGCCGCGCCGCTCACCTCGGGCAGCGAGGCCTGCACGGCCCGCCCCTCACGGTCGACGTAGCTGTAGACGACCTGCCCGGCCTCGGTGTAGAGCAGGGCGGCGGGCGCCATGGGCTGGGCCGGGACGACCGGACGCGTCGGGATCGGGTACCCGCCGTCCAGCGTGCAGGAGCTCGGCGCTGCCGTGGTGGCGTGGTCGATCCAGGCCCGGCCGATCAGCCTGCCGGCCTCCGCGGTCCACTCGCCCTCCATCGGGTCGAACCGGTGCCAGTACATCTCGCCGTTGGGCCGGATGCCGTAGAGGATGTCGGCGCCCGGGGAGATCACCCGGTCGTAGTTCTGCCAGCCGTCGTCGACCTGCTCGCCCGGGCCGAGCCAGCGCTGCGACTCGGCGTGGTACTGGACGCGGAACAGCGCGCCGTCCCCCCTGCGGGCGTAGATCACACCCGGCCCGGCGGCGACGATCATCGTGAACCCTTCCCAGCCCGGGGTGATCTGGCGGTGGGTCCAGGTCCTCGTCCTCGTGTCGTAGGCCCGCCAGTGGAGCCAGCCGTCCGGCTCCACCGTGTAGATGTGGCCCTCGGAGTCGACGGTCAGCCGGTTGCGGTACGCGGCGGTGACGTACCGCTCCCAGCCGGCGCCGGAGATCACCTCGTGCTGGGCGCCGCCGGCGAAGGTCTGCCAGGCGGAGCCGGTCCAGCGGTACCGGCGCAGCGCCCCGTTCTGCTGGGCGGCGTAGACCACCCCACCGGGTGCCGCGACCGGGCGGCTGTTCTGCCAGCCGCGGCCGATGACCGGGGGTCTCGGCTGCCAGACGGCCGCTCCGGTCTCCGGTTCGAGGTGTTGGTAGAGCAGCATGTCGCCGTTCGTGGGCACCCGGAGGACTGCCGCGCTCTCCTCGCAGTCCAGTTCCGGTGGCGCCTGGGCGACGGCGGTGGCGGTTGTCGTCGCTACCAGGGAAGACCACAGCACCGTGCAGCAGGCGGCCGCGATCCAGCGGCGGCCCCAGCCGCGGTTGTTCGGCATCATTCCCGAAATTCCTCCAATGTGTGGGTGAGGGGCAAACTCGCCAGTTCACCGCGGGCCAGTCTTGTTTGACGGTTCTGGGGCGTCAATTTGGGAACGCCGAGATTACACAACCGAGTGACCGACATAAATTGCATTTGCGGTTCCACCTGCGCGTTCGTTGCGTGTCAAGCATGCACTCGCCCCCCAGTCGTGCATATTTCCACCGATCCGAAGCGCTCATCCCACCGCGTGACCCCCATTTCGGCGAGGACGGGCCGCGGAACCCGCCACGCCGCACCATGTTGCGAGGCCGGTGAGAACGGGAACCCGGACGGGTGCGGGCCCCCGCGACGGACCACGGACCAAGGAGGGTCAACGTGACTGACGCTGCCGCGCCCACGGTGGAACGCAAAGGGTTCTTCGGCCACCCCCGCGCCCTGGGCAACCTGTTCGGCCTCGAGATGTGGGAGCGGTTTTCCTTCTACGGGATGCAGGGCATTCTCACGATCTACCTGTACTACTCCGCGGCGAGCGGTGGCCTCGGCCTTTCGGAGGCGACGGCGACCAGCATCGTCGGCGCCTACGGCGGCCTGGTCTACCTGTCGACGGTCCTCGGAGCCTGGTTGGCCGACCGGGTGGTGGGGTCCGAACGGGTCCTGTTCGGCAGTGCCGTCATGATCATGGCCGGGCACGTGTCGCTCGCCGTGTTACCCGGGTTCCTCGGCGTCGGGGTGGGCCTCGGCCTGGTCGCACTCGGCAGCGGCGGGCTCAAGGCCAACGCCACCTCGCTGGTCGGCCGGCTCTACGCCGAAGGCGACGAGCGCCGGGACGCCGGTTTCTCTATCTTCTACCTGGGCATCAACCTCGGGGCCTTCGTGGGCCCGCTGCTCACCGGTCTCGCCCAGCAGCGGCTGGGCTTCCACTACGGCTTCGGCCTCGCCGCGGTCGGGATGGCCGCGGGACTGGTCCAGTACGCCCTGGGCCGCCGCAACCTCAGCCCCGACGCCAACGAGGTGCCCAACCCGCTGCCCGCCCGCGGGCGGAAGTTCGCCGCCCTCGCGGCACTCGGCGCGGTCGCCGTCGTCCTCGTCGTGGTGCTCACCGGGCTCGTCGACGCGGCGAACCTCGCGACAGTCACGGTCGCGGTCATCGTCGCCGCGTCCGCCGGCTACTTCGCGGTGATCCTGTCCAGCCGTCGGATCTCGGCCGTGGAACGCAGGAGGGTGCTCGGCTTCATCCCCATGTTCCTCGCCAGTTTCGTGTTCTTCGCGTTGTTCCAACAGCAGTTCACGGTGGTGACGATCTACTCCGACCAGCGGCTGGACCGCACCCTCGGCGGCTGGGAGATGCCGGTGTCGTGGGTCAACTCGATCAACCCGGTCTTCATCATCCTGCTGGCCGGCGCGTTCGCCGCCATGTGGACCTCGCTGGGGCGGCGGCAGCCGGGCAGCCCGACCAAGTTCGGCCTGGGCACGGTGGTCATGGGCCTCGCCTTCCTGGCGTTCCTGCCCTGGGCCGGCGGCGCGGGCAACACCACCCCGCTGCTCGCGCTCGCCGGGATCCTGCTGTTGTTCACGATCGCCGAGCTGATGCTCTCCCCGGTCGGCCTCTCGCTGTCCACCAAGCTCGCGCCGGAGGCGTTCCGAACGCAGATGGTCGCGCTCAACTTCCTCTCGGTGGCACTGGGCACCGCCACCGCGGGCTCACTCGCGAAGTACTACGACGTCGACCGTGAGGCGCCGTACTTCGCCCTGGTCGGCGGCGCGGCCGTGGTCCTCGGGCTGGCGCTGCTCGCCGCCGGACCCGCCATCCGGAGGTTGATGAGCGGGGTTGCGTGAAAAGGCCGGACGGCGGCGGAACGCGGTGCTACCGTGGAGATCGGTGCGCCGGGAAGCCTGGTCGGCAACAGAGTTCAGCCTGCCGAGGGAGACGACCGTGCGCCAGCTACGCCGCAGCCACCACCCCTCGCCCACCCCGCGGTCGGCCTGACCATGGAGATGTGGCTGGTGTGGCTGGTGATCGCGGTGGTGTGCGGTGTCGTGGAGACCGTCACCCTCACCGCGGCCCTCGGCGTGCTCGGTCTCTCCGCCCTGGCACCAGCACTGCTCGCCGCCCTCGGTGCGCCGCTGCCGGCCCAGCTCGTGGTGTTCGCCGCCGCGGCCACCGCCGGGGTGGTCCTGGTGCGACCGGTGGCCCTGCGCCACATGAACCGCCCCCAGCTCGAGCGGTTCGGGGTCGACGCGCTGGTCGGCAAGCGGGCCTACGTCCTGCGTGAGGTGAGCGACCGGGACGGCCTGGTGCGCATCGACGGCGAGGACTGGACGGCCCGCTCCTACGACGAGTCGGCGGTCATCCCGGTCGGCTCGACGGTCGACGTCATGCGCATCAGCGGCACCACCGCCTTCGTCTACCCCCGGGAGTGAAAATGGAGATCTCGCCACTGCTCGTCGTGAGCATCCTGGTGGTGCTGCTCGTCGTCCTCACGGTCGTGCGCACGGTCCGGATCGTGCCGCAGGCACGTGCCCGCAACGTGGAGCGGCTCGGGCGCTACAGCCGGACACTGACGCCCGGCCTCAACTTCGTGATCCCGTTCATCGACCGGGTGTACCCGGCGCTCGACCTGCGCGAGCAGGTGGTGTCGTTCCGGCCCCAGCCGGTCATCACCGAGGACAACCTGGTCGTGGAGATCGACACGGTGCTGTACTTCCAGGTCACCGACCCGCGGGCGGCCGCCTACGAGATCGCCAGCTACCTCCAGGCGGTGGAGCAGCTCACCGTGACGACGTTGCGCAACGTCGTGGGTTCGATGGACCTCGAGCGCACGCTCACCTCGCGGGACACGATCAACAGCCAGCTGCGGGGCGTGCTGGACGAGGCGACCGGCAAGTGGGGCATCCGGGTCAACCGCGTCGAGATCAAGGCGATCGACCCGCCGAAGACCATCAAGGACGCGATGGAGAAGCAGATGCGCGCCGAGCGGGACAAGCGCGCGGCGATCCTCGCCGCCGAAGGACAGCGCCAGTCCCAGATCCTCACCGCCGAGGGCGACAAGCAGGCGGCGGTGCTCCGCGCGGAGGGTGACCGGAGCGCGCAGATGCTGCGTGCCGAGGGTGAGGCAAAGGCCATCGACCAGGTGTTCCAGGCCGTGCACCGCAACGACCCGGACCCGAAGCTGCTCGCCTACCAGTACCTGCAGACCCTTCCGCAGCTGGCCCAGGGCCCGAACAACACGTTCTTCGTCGTGCCCAGCGAGCTGACCGCCGCGCTGGGCAGCGTCTCCCGGGCCTTCACCGACCACCTGCCCAAGTCGCCGGCCACGCGTGAGCGGCCGCCGGCCGACGAGCTGAGCACGCCGGCCGTGGACGACGCGGCGCAGGCCGCCGAGGCGGCGGCGGAGGCCGTCGCCGAGGCCGCGGACGCGCCCGTACCGGGCTCCAGGCGCCGAGGCGGGTGAGGCGCCGGGCGCGCTCAGCCCACCGGATCGAGGGCCGCGTCCCGCGTCCGCGCGGACCCGTCCGGGTCGCAGTCGCACGGGCTCTCCTGACAGGAGATGCGGGCCCAGACCGTCTTGCCGTTGCCGTCGCCGTGCTCGCGTGTTCCCCAGGCCGACGAGAGGCGGTCGACCAGGACCAGGCCGCGGCCCCGGTGGGCCTCCGGCCCGAACCGGGACCGGCCCAGTGCCGGCGCCTGGACGTTGAAGTCGTCCACCTCGATCTCGATCCAACACGGTGTGCGGTGGTGGACCATGCGGATCACCCGGGGGCCGTCGCCGTGGTCGTAGGCGTTGGTGACCAGTTCCACCGCCACCATCATGACGTCGTTGAGGTGCGCGTCACCGAGGTCGGCCAGCTCGGCCGCCGCCCAGCGCCGGACCTCGACCAGCGCTCCCGGCGAGCTGTTCACCAGGTCCAGTTCCCACATCGCTGCCGGTTTGCTCCCGGCGGCATCTTCACCCATACCGCATCCCCCGCGATCTCCCGGCCTCGCTGCTGAAGCCGATGGTGCACGCGGCTACCCAGTCTAGGGACCGCCCACACCCCGCGAACACGTGGTTTCCAGCGCGACTCGAGCCGGAATGTCCCGCCTACGCCTGGGTAACCCCGTCGCGAAGGACGACAGGAGCTCACGAGTGAGAGGGAGAAGACCCCATGCCCCAGCAGGTGCGCGATCTCATGACGACCAACCCCGTGGCCCTGGCACCGGACACCCCCGTCCGCGAGGCGGCACGGGCGATGCGGGAGAAGGACGTCGGCGACGTGCTGGTCGTCGAGGGAGACCAGGTACGCGGCATCGTCACCGACCGCGACATCGTCGTGCGGGGTCTCGCCGACCGGGACGACCTGTCCGCCTGCTACCTGCGTGACGTGTGCAGCGACCAGCTGGTGACGGCGAGCCCGGACGAGGACGCCGACGCCGCGATCAGCCGGATGCGGGAGAAGGCCGTCCGCCGGATCCCCGTCGTGGAGAACGGGCGCCCCGTGGGCGTGTTCTCCCTCGGCAACGCCGCGATCGAGATGGACTCGACCTCCGCGCTGGCGGACGTCAGCGCGGCCCGGGCGAACACCTGACCGCTGGCACGCCCACCGTCGGCGACGACCCCTCGGCCGGGACGCACCCAGGATGTGCGTCCCGGCCGACCCCGGTCAGACCGGGCAGCGCCGGCCGCCGGGCTGGGAGTCGCGGAGCAAGTATCGGCGCATCGGTACGGCTGGGTCTTCGTCGTCGGTGATGAACCGTCGGAGCACCGCGCGTCGCGGTTCCCGCGAGGGGTGAAGGGCGGGCGCCCACCTCGCCGAGTGATCTTGTGACCGCTGTCGGTGACCGTCGCTCGTGACCCCGTCGAACGGCGGTGATCGGGACTTGCCACCGGGTCCCGGAGATGTTTCAGTGTCCGCCGGGAATCAGCACCATGGACCACCGGGTACGTGGTTGTTCAAGGGAGAATCGCCGATGGTCCGTCGGGGCGTTCGAGTACTCGCCGTCGTGGCGTCGGCCGCGTTGGCGTTGTCGGCCTGTGGGGACGACGGCGGCTCCGGCGGCGGCGACGGCACCCTGCTCTTCTGGACCATCGAGGACGTCGAGGACCGGGTGCAGGCACAGCGGGACCTCCTGGCCAGGTTCACCGAGGAGACCGGGATCAAGACCGAGCTGGTCGCCGTGGCGGAGAGCCAGGTGACCACGGTCCTCACCTCGGCCTCGTCCTCCGGGGAGCTCCCCGACGTCATCGGCGCGCTGCCGCTGCCGATCGTGAACCAGCTTCGCACCGACGAGCTCCTCGACACCGAGGCCGCCGCGCAGGTCGTCGAGGCGCTGGGCGCCGACACCTTCACCGAGCAGGCGCTCACGCTCACCAGCGACGGCGACACCCAGCTGACCGTGCCCAGCGACGGGTGGGCGCAGCTGCTCTTCTACCGCAAGGACCTGTTCCAGAAGGCCGGGCTGGAACCGCCGACCACCTTCGACGCGATCCAGGCGGCGGCGACCAAGCTGGACCAGGGTGACGTGACCGGCATCGCCGCGAGCACGACGCCCGCCGACCCGTTCACCCACCAGACCTTCGAACACCTCGCCCTGGCCAACGGCTGCCAGCTGATCGAGGACGACGCGCCGGCGCTGGACAGCCCGCAGTGCGTGGAGACGTTCAAGTTCTACGGCGACCTGATCCGCGACCACTCGGTCGCCGGCATCCAGGACGTCGACACGACCCGGGCGACGTACTTCTCCGGCAAGTCCGCGATGCTGATCTGGTCCTCGTTCCTCCTCGACGAGCTCGCCGGGCTGCGCAACGACGCCCTGCCGACGTGCCAGCAGTGCAAGGCCGACCCCGCCTTCCTCGCGAAGAACACCGGCGTCGTGGCCGGGCTCACCGGGCCGGACGGTTCGGAGCCCACGTCGTTCGGCGAGGTCGTGTCGTTCGCGATCCTGAACGAGGCCGACACCGACCAGGCCAAGCAGCTCGTCGAATGGCTGATGGGTGACGGCTACACCGACTGGTTGGCGCTCGCCCCCGAGGGCAAGGTCCCGGTCCGCTCGGGCACCGAGCAGGACCCCGAGCAGTTCGCCACGGCCTGGCGTGAGCTCGAGGCGGGTGTGGACACCAAGGCGCCGCTGTCCCAGTTCTACGACACGGAGACGCTGAAGGTGGTCGAGGAGAGCCCGCAGACCTTCCACCGCTGGGGCTTCGCCGAGGGCAAGGGCGAGCTCGCCGGCGCCGTGACCGGTCAGCTCGTCGTCCCCAAGGCGTTGGCCGACCTGGTGAACGGCTCGGGTAGCGCCGAGGACGCGGCGAGCTCGGCCAACGAGGAAGCCGTCACGATCGCCGAGGAGCTCGGTTCCTGACGGCCGGCACCCCCACGGATCACAGACACCATGCCTACCTCGGACACCGGGACGACGCGACGCTCCGGCGCGACGACGTCCGGCCGGCGCCAGCCCACGATGGCGCAGCGGGAAGCCCGCACCGGGCTGATGCTCATCAGCCCCACCGTCGTCATCATCCTGGCGATCGTGCTGGTGCCGCTCGCCTGGTCGGTGCTGATCGCCTTCCAGCGGATCCGGCTGATCAACGTCGCCCGCACGGGCCTGTTCGAGAACCTCACGCTGGCGAACTTCGCCACCGTGCTCGGCTCGGACGCGTTGTGGGACAGCCTGCTGACGACCCTGGTCTACACGGCCGGCTCGACGCTCCTGGCGATCTTCCTCGGACTGGTCGCCGCGCTCGCGCTGCGCCGGCCCTTCTTCGGCCGGTCCTTCGTCCGGGCGGCCATGCTCATCCCCTACGTCGCGCCGGTCGTCGCCGTGACGTTCGTCTGGAAGATCCTGCTGAACCCCGAGTTCGGCATCGTCAACAGCTGGGGCAGGCAACTGTTCGGCTGGGACGACCCGGTGGCCTTCCTCACCCAGGCGAGCGGTGAGATCTCCCTGTTCGGGCTGGACATCCCGGTCCCCACGGCGCTGCTGACCGTGATCGCCTTCGAGGGTTGGCGGTACTTCCCGTTTGCCTTCCTGTTCATCCTCGCCCGGCTGCAGGCGGTGCCCGCCACCCTGGAGGAGGCGGCCGTCATCGACGGCGCGACGCCCTCGCAACGCTTCCGGCACATCCTGCTGCCGCAGCTGATGCCGATCATCGCGGTGCTCGTCGTGCTGCGGACGATCTGGACGTTCAACGAGTTCGACGACATCTTCCTGCTCACCGGCGGGGTCGCCGGCACCGAGGTGGTGAGCATCCGGGTGTACGAGCTGCTGCAGGTGCAGCGCAACGTCGGTGCGGCGGCCGCCCAGTCGGTGCTGATGGCAGCCGTGCTGATCATCCTGCTCGGCGCCTACCTGTGGCTCCTGCGCCGCCGCGGGGAGGAAACGCAGTGAGACGCCTTCCGCACGCACCCGCTCAGACCGAACGACCGCTGCCCAAGGCGACCGACGGCAGAAATTCCGGGGAGGCGGAGCTGTGAGCACTGTGGACTCCCCGGCGGCCGGGCGGCCGCCCGCGGCTGTCGCCAGGCGGCCCTGGTCCAGGGACCGGGTGGAGCGGCTGATCTTCGGCGTTCTGCGCTGGGTGGCGATCGCGTTCTTCCTGCTCGCGACGCTGCTGCCGTTCTACTACATGGTGTTGCTCTCGGTCCGGCCGATCGAGGACCTGCTGCTGCGGCCGGACTCGCTGCTGGTCGACTTCAGCGAGCTGACGTTCTCCACCTACGCCGAGGCGCTGCGCCCGGTGACCGACGCCGGCCAGGGGTTCCTCACGTTCCTGGGCAACAGCGCCGTCGTCGCGTCGCTGTCGGTGGTGATCGCCCTCGCGGTCGCGATTCCCGGCGCGTACGCGGTGAGCCGGCTGTCCTTCTTCGGCCGGCGTCAGGTCAGCGTGCTGTTCCTGCTCGTCTACCTGTTCCCGAGCATCGTCCTCGCGATCCCGCTGTTCGTCCTGCTGACCCAGATGCAGCTGCGCGGCTCGCTGATCGGCCTGGTCCTGGTCTACATCGCCCAGACCGTGCCGGTCGCCGTCTACATGCTCAGGAACTACTTCGAGACCATCCCGGTCGCCGTCGAGGAGGCCGCCCTGGTCGACGGCCTGAACCGGCTCGGGGTGATCCGCCGGATCAGCCTCCCGCTCGCGGTCCCCTCGATCATGGCGACCGCGGTGTTCGTGTTCATGGTGGCCTGGAACGAGTTTCTGTTCGCCCTGCTCTTCCTGGTCGAGCGGCGCGACCGGTGGACGGTCTCGCTCGGCCTGGCCCAGCTGTCGGGCAGCATCGAGGTGCCGACGACCGTGCTGATGGCCGGCTCGGTGGTCATCACCGTGCCGATCGTGCTGCTCTTCTTCTTCACCGAACGCCTGCTGTCCGAGGGCCTCACCAGCGGCGCCGACAAGGGCTGAGCCGTCCGGCGCCATTACCGCGGATGATCGGCGCCGGACGGGGTAACCGGGCGCATGAACGTGGCTGCTGACGTGGACGTGGTCGTTGTCGGGGCCGGTCTGGCCGGGCTCGCGGCGGCCGGGCGGCTGCACCGGGCGGGCGTGGGCGTGCGGGTGTGCGAGGCCGGCGACGCGGTCGGCGGGCGGGTACGCACCGACGACGTCGACGGGTTCCAGCTCGACCGGGGCTTCCAGGTCCTGCTGCCGGCCTACCCGGAGCTGCGGCGGGTGGTGGACCTCGACGCGCTGCGGCTGGGCCGGTTCGTCCGCGGCGCGGTCGCGGTCACCCCGGACGGCCGCTACGACCTGGCGCCCCCGTGGCGCGGTCTCTCGGCGGTGCTCGGCGCGGCGCGGTTCGCCGGCGGCCGGCCCAGGGACACCGCCGTACTGGCCGCCATGTCGGCCCGGGACGTGGGACTGCCCGACGGGCTCCTGCACCGACGGCTGACCGACACCTCGATCGAGGACGATCTCGCCCGGTGGGGGGTGTCCGCCCGCACTGTCGACACCGTGCTGCGGCCGTTCCTCGCGGGGGTGTTCCTCGACCGGCGGCTGGCCACCGCGGCCCCGCTGTTCCACCTGATCTGGCGGAGCTTCCTGCGTGGCGGCGGGGCCCTGCCGGACGCGGGGATGCGCGCCCTGCCCGAACAGCTGGCCGCGGCTCTGCCGGCCGGGACGGTGCGCACCGGCACCGAGGTCGTCGAGGTCACCGCGAGCGGGGTGCGCCTGGCCGGCGGCGAGAGCCTGCGGGCGAGGGCGGTCGTGGTGGCCACCGACGGCGAGGTCGCGTCCCGACTGCTGCCGGAGGTCGCCGGGCCAGGCTGGCACAGCGTCACGACCTGGTACTTCGCCGCGCCGGCCGCGCCGGTCAGCCAACCCATCCTGCTGCTCGACGGGGCCGACGAGCTGCTCACCAACACGGCCGTGCTCAGCGAGGTCGCCTCGGGGTACGCCCCGGCCGGCACGGCGCTGGTCGCCGCCTCGGTGCCGGACCGGCTGGCCGACAGCGACGTCGAGCAACGGCTGCGAGTGCGACTGGCGGAGCTCTACGACCGCTCGACAAGCGACTGGACGACGCTCGCACGGTACGCGATCCCGCGCGCCCTCCCGGTCATCTCCCCCGGACGGCCCCTGCGCCTGCCCGTACGCGTGGGGCCTGGCCGCTACGTCTGCGGCGACCACCGCGACACGTGCTCGACGCAGGGCGCGCTGGTCTCCGGGCGCCGGGCCGCGACCGCCGTCCTGCGCGACCTCGGCGTCCGCGACACTCCCCCGCGCTGAGCCGGGGCTGGTCCGCCGCCGTCAGCGGGGCGTGCCCCCGGCGTAGTCCTGGTCGGTGTCGGTGCCCTCCTGGCCGAGGCCCTCCTCCTGCTCGGTGGCCGGCTTCGCCTCGCCGCCGGCGTCCTCGGTGCTCAGGTCGCGGTCGTCTCGGTCGTCTCGGTCGGAACCGCTGCGCTCGTCGATGTCCATGTCCGGGTACTACCCGGGCATCCGGGCGCCAACCCCGGCCTCACCCAGGCTCAGGTCGGGGAGAAGCCCTCGTCGGTGTGGCGGTAGACCGGGTCCGACGGCAACGGCTCGTCGCCCTCCTCGGGGACGGGCGCCGACTGCTCCTCGTCCCTCGCCGCCGCCTTGGCCTCCTCGATCTTCCGGTCCACCTCGTCCAGCTCGCGGTCCCGCGACATGGGGCCCTCCTCGCTACGAAGATCAACGCCTTCCGCTTCTCGCCGGGCTACCACGGGGCGCGACCGACAAACCCCGACCGGGCGACGCGGTTGCGCCAGTCGGTTCGCCTTCGTGCCGGGAGCTTGTCGACATCTCCCGGGCCCTGGGACGATGGCGGTCAGTCACCCAGTCGCCGACGGAACGGGAACATGGACGTCAAGAAGGTCCTTCTGCTGGTCGGCGTAGCCGTACTGGTCTATACGCTGCTCGTCCATCCCAGTGCCCTCGCCGATGGGGTGCAGGCCCTGTTCGGCTGGATCCTCGACGGCCTGGAGGCGATCCTCACCTTCCTGCGCGAGGTTTTCAGCGGCCTTACCGAGGTGTTCGCCTAGCGCGGCGCCGGTGCGCGGCGGCGAGCAGCAGCGCGCCCCCGACGAGGAGGAGCACGGCCGCACCCGCGGGACCGGGGTGGACGCCGTTGGTCGTGGCGAGCTGCCGCGGGCTGCCGGGTGCCCCGGCACCGCCCCCCGGCGTTGTCGGCGGGGTGGTCCCCGTCGTGACCGCTGCGGTAGTCGTGGTGGCGGTCGTCGTGGTGGCGGTCGTCGTGGTGGCGGTCGTCGTGGTGGCGGTCGTCGTGGTGGTCGTTGTCTCGACGCCGGTCGAGGTGGTGGTCGTCGTCGTCTCGACGCCGGTGGTGGTGGTCGTTGTGGTGGTCGTCGTTGTGGTCGTGGTCGTGGTCGTCGGTTGCTCGGAGGAGCAGGTGCTGACCTCGTCGGCGAACGGCGCGTAGTGGTTCTCGCCGCCGTTGCCGGTTGGTCCGCCGTGGTCCAGTTCGGCCACCACGAGGTCTCCCTCGACGTTGCCGGAGCTCACGTCGACCAGCCGGGCGCGCGGGGCGTAGACCGTGCCCCAGACCGTGGGCGCCGCGGGGGGCAGGGTGACCGTTCCGTCGGTGGTGAGGTTCCACAGGACGTGGCGGGACGGCTCGTTGCCCTGCCAGCTGACCTGGGGCGGCGACCAGACGAGGTCTCCCGCGGCGACCACGTTCACCAGCAACCAGGCGTCGGCGCCGGGCTGTAGCCCGCCGGCGAGCGGGTTGATCACGTCCAGGGTGTCCAGCTGGGCGGCGCTGAGCGTCAGCACGTTCTGCCCGGGCTCGAGGCCGAGGGTGGCGACCGGGTCGGTGCCGTTCCACGGGGCGTCCCCGTTGGCACTGCGCAGGCCCACCGTCGAGGCGCAGGCGGCGATCCCGGTCGACAGCGCGCGATAGGTCGTGAACAGCGCGGCGAGGTCGAACCCGCTCGGTCCCGCGACCGACGCGGCGGGCTGCGGGCTCTGGATGGACACCGCCGGGCGGGCGGTGGGGTCGCCGCCGAGCGGAATGATCCTGGTCGTGCCGGGCTCGGCCAGCACGCTCGCCCCGCTCAGGTCGCCGATCTTGGCGTAGCCGGGCCCGAGCACCGCGAGCTCGGCCCCGGCGTGGCTCGCGACGAAGTCGACCGCTCCGCCGACCACCAGCACGGTCGGCCGGGTGTCGCCGGGCAGCACGTAGGAACCTGGGTTGTTCGAGCCGACCTGGTAGGCCCCGAAGGCGAGGTCGCCGCCGACCGCGACCGGCCCCTCGGTCTCGTTGCCGAAAAGCCCGGCGCCCCGTTCGACCAGGACGATGAAGCCGTGGCTGGGGTCGGCCATGACGTCGTCCGGGGCGACCGGGCGGACGGGGTTGACCACGGTCGGCTGGCCGGTGGCTGGCAGCGGCTCGGCGGAGACGGCGACCAGCGCGGCCGCGGCCAGCAAGGCCGTCGCGCCGCGGTGGGCGGACGTGGGTCGCATCGCTGTTCCGTGGTGGTCGGCCAACCGGTTCAGCGGATTATTGGCGTGATTGCGCCGGTGGGGCCCGGCGACGGGAGGAAGTTCGCCTACACGGGTGAGCGCGGCGCGTAGGATCCGCGGCGATGAGGCGCAAGCTCCGGCCGCCGCTGCCCCAGCGCCACGGCCTCGACCCCGCCCGGCTGCGGGTTCCCGCCGAGGGGCGCCCGGCGTCCGTGCGCGACCACCTCGTCGAGCGCCTGCCCCGGGTGCCGCCCGAGCGGATCGACGCGATGCTCGCCGAGGGGCTGATCCACGACCTCGACGGACGGGTGGCGCCGGACGCGCTGTCGGTGTCCGGCGGGTTCGTCTGGTTCCACCGAGACCTGCCGGACGAGGTGCCGGTGCCGTTCGAGATCGGCGTCGTGCACCGGGACGAGGCGATCCTCGTCGTCGACAAGCCGCACTTCCTGGCCACGATCCCCCGCGGCCGGCACGTCCTGGAGACGGCGCTGGTGCGCCTGCGCCGGGACCTCGACCTGCCCGCGCTGAGCCCCGCACACCGCCTGGACCGGGTCACCGCCGGGCTGGTGATGTTCGTCGTCGACCCCGCTCTGCGCGGGAGGTACCAGACCCTGTTCCGGGACCGCCTGGTGCGCAAGGAGTACGAGGCGATAGCCCGGCACGCCCCGGCGCTCGACCTGCCGACGGTGGTGCGCAGCCGGATCGTCAAGATCAAGGGCGTGGTGACCGCGCAGGAGGTCCCCGGCCCGGTGAACGCCGAGACCCGGGTCGAGCTGGTCGAGCACCGCGGCGGCTGGGCCCGCTACCGCCTGCACCCCGCGACCGGCCGCACCCACCAACTCCGCCTCCACCTGGCCTCGCTGGGCATCCCCATCCGCAACGACGACTTCTACCCCGTGGCCACCGAGAAGCCCCTCGACGACTTCACCGACCCGCTCCAGCTGCTGGCCAGGGTGCTCGAGTTCACCGACCCGGTGACCGGGGAGCACCGCCGCTTCACCAGCCGCCTGCGGCTGGACCTCTGAGTGAGGAGACCGCACGCCATGCCCATCTCGGAGCCGAAGGCAGACCTCCGGAGGTACCTGCAGGACGCCCGGGAGGCGATGCTGTGGAAGCTGGACGGGCTCGCCGAGTACGACGTCCGCCGTCCGCTGACGCCGACCGGGACCAACCTGCTCGGGCTCGTCAAGCACCTCACCGCCTGCGAGATCGGGTACTTCGGGGACACCTTCGGTCGCCCGTTCCTCCAGGCGCCGGACGGGTTCTGCGCCGGGGCGGAGCACAACGCCGACATGTGGGCGACCGCCGAGGAGTCCCGTGAGCACATCGTCGGCCTGTACCGCCGGGTGTGGGCGCACTCCGACACCACGGTCGACACCCTGGCACTGGACGCCACCGGCCTGGTCCCGCACTGGCCGGCGGACCGCCGGGAGGTCACCCTCCACCACATCCTCGTTCGGATGACCGCCGAGACCAACCGGCACGCCGGCCACGCCGACATCGTTCGCGAGCTGATCGACGGAGCCGTCGGGTACCGGGCGGACAACGACAACATGGCGCAGGGCGACCGTGCCTGGTGGGCGGAGTACCGGGAGGGGATCGAGCGGGTGGCACGCGAGGTCGACGGGCGCTGACCCCGTTCAGTCCTCCCGAACGGCGTTCTCGCTCACCCGCAGGGTCGTCGCGTCCACCCGCTCCGAAGCCTTGGCGATCTGCGCCTGCCAGCTCTCCGGCCACTGCGTCGTGGTGCTCCAGTACACCCCGCGAAGGGGTACGTCGGTCAGGTCGGCGCCGCTGAGGTCCTCGTCGGTGAAGTCATGGCTGGCCAGCGCGAGCGCGTCGCGCACGTCCTCGAGCTTGGGCAGGTCGGGGGCGCGGTCGTCGCCCCCCGCCCGCTCGAGGATCTCCGCCGGGTCGTCCCGGTCGGACGGGTCGAGGTGCTCGGGCTCGACCGGCAGGTGGCGGCGCCACTCGTAGAACAGCTGGTCCGGGTCGTCGGTGTGGGTGCCGAGGCGGTAGAGCACCTCCGCCGGGTCGCCGGTGCTCGAGCGGACCCTGCGCAGCAGCTGCCGCGGGCCGTGCGCCCGGCGGCGCAGGTGGTTCCCGCGCGAGTTGCACAGGTGGTTCAGCGCGTCCCGGTGCATGTCGAGCATGAACGGCTGGTACTTCTGCAACGAGGACAGCGACCCCGCGGGGCACGCGCCCTCGACCCGGTCGTGGTAGCGGACGACGAGCTCGGGGCGATGGCCGAGCCTCGACTCGAGCTTGGTGATCCGCACCAACCCGTTGAGGTCCTTGAGGTACTCCAGCGCCTGGGGACGCTGGCGCAGCCGCTCCGCCGGGTCCGCCAGGACGTACCCGCGCAGCACGTCGAGCAGGCGCTGGAACGCCCGGGCTGCCTCCTCGTCCCGGCCGGGACGCGTGTCCTTCCGCTTGTCCTTCCCCACCCCTGCCGGGTCGGAAGCCGTCGGTCGGGCGGGCGCGGGGGGCGAGGACGCCGCACCGTGCGGCAGCGGAAGCCGCACGCCGAGCACCAACGCGAGAACCCGCCGGCCCAGCCCGTACCGCTTGGCGACGGCGGTGCTGCGGTGGATCGCCGACTCCGCGAGGCGATCCGGGGCACCGGTCACCACGACCGCCGCGCGACGCAGTGCCGAACTGTCAGACATCGCCCATCTCCTGGTCGAACTCGCCACCGCTCCGCGCCTCGGGAATTCCCCCCGAAACCGAAGCCAGGCTCCGCGACGGCTCCGCCGCGGAGCCTCTGCCCCTATTATCGCCGTCGACCGGGATTTGTGTCGTCACGACCGGACCGATTACCGCCTGGCTGACCACGCGCAGCTGACCGAGCTGGGCGAGAATCGCGGGCGCGGCGGCGCCGCCGAGAATGAGCCCGACGACGGTCGTGACCGTGCCGGTGCCGTACAGGATCACCGCGGTGACCACGGCCATGAGCACCTGTACCGCAGTGCCCACGATCTCCGCCGGCCAGTCCGCGGACCTGCTGAACCGCGCCGGCGTCCGCCGGCGCCGGCGCCCGTGCTGTTCCCGGCGGACCTCGAGCCACCGCTCGATGTGGCCGTACATCGCGAGCAGTCCCCGTAGTGATCCGCCGATGGCGCCGTACACGATTGCCATGGTCAGGTTCATGGCAGTCAGCCTCTCTGATTGCGCCCGTTTCGACACGTGCGGTGTTGCACCCCTCGTGTCGATAGATAGCACGGATCCGCTACGGGGAGACGTCAGATGAGCCATATCTGGACCGGAGTTTCCCTTTCGTCAACTCCGGTCCCGGGGAGTTGTCAATTACCCGGTTCAGGGATTCCGGAGGCGCGGGCCGGTCGACTCGCGTACGACGAGGCGGCAGGGCTGGCGGACGACACCCGAGCGTGGGGCGCCGTCGAGCGCGTCGAAGAGGTACTCGACGGCAGTGGCACCGAGCCGCTGCAGGTCGAGGTCCACTGTGGTCAGCGGGGGCCGGCAGTCGGCGGCGAAGATCTCCCAGTTGTCGTAGCCGACCAGCGCGACGTCGTCGGGCACCCGCCGGTCCAGCTGGACCAGCGCCTGGGCCACCCCGGAGGCCACCTGGTCGTTGCCGCAGAAGATCGCGTCCAGCTCCGGGTGCGTGGTGGCCAGCAGGTGCCCGGCGTACCGGCCCCAGCTCTGCGACCACTCGCCGTACAGCGGCTCGCCGCCGACCAGCGCGAGACCCGCCTCGTCCAGCACCGCACGCAGCGCGGCCACGCGGTAGCGGGCGGCGCGGTAGCGCTCGGGGCCGGTGACATGGGCGATGTGCCGGCGGCCGAGCGACACCAGGTGCTCGACGGCGAGGCGTGCGCCGCCCTCGTCGTCGGACAGCAGCGAGAGGTCGTGTGGGTCGGTGGACTCGCCGTAGACGTACACGACCGGGACCGGGATGTCGGGGGTGAGCGAGGGCCGCACGTCGTTGCGGTCGCCGACGACGATGAACCCGTCGACCTGGCGGGCCAGCAGCGTCCGGATGTAGTGCCGCCGACGGATCGGGTCGCCCCGGGTGTCGCAGAGCAGAACCGACATCTGCTCGCTGGCCAGCGCGTTCTCCACCCCGAGCATGATCGGCATGGCGAACCGGCCGGCGAGCTCGTCGGTGAGCAGCCCGACCGTCCTGGTGCGACCGGAGATGAGCCCGCGGGCGAGCGCGTTCGGCTGGAAGGACAGCTTCTCCGCGGCGGCCGCGACCCGCTCCCGGGTGGCCGGCGCGACCTGGGCACGGCCGTTGAGCGCCTTGGAGGCGGTCGCCACCGACACCCCGGCCAACCGGGCGACGTCGGTCAGTGTGACCGATCCGGGACGCTGCCTCACCACCACACCGCACCTTCCTGGACGTTTTTCGCTCCTTGACGAGACTTTAGCCGTCTCCCTACGTTCGAGGAGCCGAAAAGGTTTTCGGCCCAGCAACACCGACACTGTCGTCGGCGGCGAAAGGCGGGGTGGCCGTGACATCGGAACCCGACCCGACGGGTGGCCGCCCGGTCGTTCCCGGCCGCGGCGCACTGCGCCCCCTCGGCCTCGGCGAGGTCCGGCTGACCGGCGGCTTCTGGGCCGGCCGGCAGGAGGTCAACGGCACCGCGACGCTCGACCACGGCCGGGCGTGGATGGACAAGCTGGGCTGGACCGGGCACTTCGAGACCACCGCCCGCGGGCTGACCGCGGAGCCGGGAGAGCGGCGCGGGCGGGAGTTCACCGACTCCGAGGTCTACAAGCTGATGGAGGCGATGGCCTGGGAGATCGGGCGCACCGGCGACGGCGATCGGGCCGCGGAGCTGGCCGAGCTGACCGCTCTCGTGGCCGCGGCACAGGATCCCGACGGCTACCTCAACACCGCCTTCGGCGGCCGGGGGCAGCGGCCGCGCTACAGCGACCTGGCCGGCGGGCACGAGCTCTACTGCACCGGGCACCTGCTGCAGGCCGCGGTCGCCGCCGCCCGCACCGCCGGCCGCCACGGCCAGGACTCGCTGCCGGGGGTCGCCCGGCGGGCGGCCGACCACGTCTGCGACGCGTTCGGCCCGCACGGGATCCCGGCGGTGTGCGGGCATCCCGAGATCGAGCCGGCGCTGGTCGAGCTGGCCCGGGTCACCGGCGAGCAGCGCTACCTCGACCAGGCGGCACTGTTCGTGCGGCGGCGGGGCCACCGGTCGCTGCCCGAGACCCGCTTCGGCTGGTCCTACTTCCAGGACGACGTGCCGGTCCGGCGCGCCGAGGTGCTGCGCGGGCACGCGGTACGCGCCCTCTACCTGTCCTGCGGCGCCGTGGACCTCGCCGTCGAGACCGGTGACGACGAGTTGCTCGGCGCGGTGGCCGCCCAGTTCGCCCGCACCCTCGAGCGCCGCACCTACCTCACCGGCGGGATGGGCTCACGACACACCGACGAGGCCTTCGGCGAGGACTTCGTGCTGCCGGCCGACCGCGCGTACTCGGAGACCTGCGCCGGCGTCGCGACGGTCATGCTGGCCTGGCGGCTGCTCCTGGCGACGGGCGAGGTCGGCTACGCCGACGTCATCGAGCGCGTGCTGTACAACGTGGTCGCGACGTCGATCGGGGACGACGGGCGGTCGTTCTTCTACGCCAACACCCTGCACCAGCGGGAGCGCGCCGAACCGGCACCGGCGGACCGCGAACAGCCCCAGTTCGCGGCCGGCGGGCGGGTGCCCTGGTTCGAGGTCTCCTGCTGCCTGCCCAACCTCGCCCGGCTGCTCGCCGGCCTCGGCTGTTATCTGGCCACGGTGGACGGCGACCGGGTCCAGCTGCACCAGTACGCCGACGCGGTCGTGCGGACCCGGCTGGACGACGGCCGCGCGGTCGGGCTGCGGGTGCGGACCGACTACCCGGACGGCGGGACGGTCGCCGTCCGGGTCACCGAGACCACGGGCGGACCGTGGGCGCTGGCCCTGCGGGTGCCGGCGTGGGCGGAGGGCGCCCTACTGGACGGGCGCCCGGCGGCGCCCGGGACCGCCGTGGTCCGCCGGGCGTTCGCGGTGGGCGACGAGGTGCGGCTGGAGCTGCCGACGAGTCCGCGGTGGACCTTCCCCGACCCCCGGATCGACGGGGTACGGGGTTGTGCCGCCGTCGAACGGGGGCCGGTCGTGCTGTGTGCGGAGTCGGCCGGTGAGGACGGCGCCGACCTCGACGCGCTCACGGTCGACGTGAGCACGCCGCCACAGGACACCCCGGACGGTGTGGCGGTGTGCGGCCGGTTCACGGCACCGGCCGATGGGGGCTGGCCGTACCGGAGCACCCCCGCTCCCCCGGCCGGCGAGGCCGTGGACCCGATCCGCCTGGTGGCCTACCACCGCTGGGCCAGGCGCGGCCCGTCCACGATGCGGGTCTGGCTGCCGCACACCTGAGACGCCCCGAAGGAGGGACGCCAGATGCCCGTGTCCGCGAGAAGCCCGAGGCCGTGGGGACTGCTGCTGATCACCGCGCTGGTCACCGGCGCCGTCGCCGCCACCCCCGCGAGCGCCGAGCAGACCATCGGGTTCCCGACCTTCACCGGTCCCCCGCCGGCGGCCGAGCCGGTGCCGTTCACCACCGGCGGCACGATGGGGGCGATCTACGACGCGGGGGCGGCCGGTACCGACTTCTGGATGGACCGCCTGCTGGCCCGGCGGGGCGCCGACCCGGCCGGGAGCTGGCTGATGACGCGCGGCGGGCGGTCTTCATGCGACAGCACGACAACGCCGTGATCGGCTTCGGCGGGCGGGTCGCCTACTACAACGAGTTCTTCGGCTCGTTCGCCAACCAGAGCGCCTACGCGGTAACGCTGGGCTCCGGCGGGTTCACCGAGGTCACGGCGGACCGGGTACAGACCCCGAGTCACTGGAGCGGCGCGTACACCAACACCGCGCTCGGCCTGCGAGCCGGCGTGCGCAAGTTCATCACCCACGAGAACGTGGCGGTCACGACAATCTCGGTCACCAACACCGGCACCGTCACCCGGACCGTGCCGGTGGTCGTCGACTCCCCGTTCACCCGCACCGCCGCCGGTGCCGAGTTGACCGGGGTGCACGACGTGCTGAACTCCCGCGGCGAACGGCTGACGAGGATCTTCCCCCGGCTGTCCGGGCAGGGCCTGTCCCCGAGCGGGGGCCGGCTGCAGGGCTCGGTCGACGTCCCGACCGTGGCGCTGTTCGCGTTCCTCGTGTCCTGGAACGAGTTCTTCGCGCCGCTGATCCTGCTGAACTCGACCGACCGGTTCACCGTCACGCTCGCCGTGGTCAACCTGCGTACCGCGACCCACGGCGCCGTCGACTACGCCGCGCTGGAGGCCGGCGTCGTCGTCATGGCCATGCCCTGCGTCCTGCTGTTCCTGTTCCTGCAGCGCGGCTACGTGCGGGGCTTCATGTCGGGGGCCCTCAGGGGCTGAAGCGAAAGGGGACAACCGTGCGAAGACGGCGTCGGACGGCGGTGGCCGCGGCGGCCGCCGTCGCGCTCACCCTGGCGGGGAGCGCTCAGGCACCGGCCGAGAACCCGATCATCACGTCCATCTTCACCGCGGACCCGGCGGCGCTGGTCGTCGGGAACACCCTGTACGTCTACGCCGGGCACGACGAGGCCCCGCCCGGGGGGTCGAACTTCGTCATGCGGGACTGGGTCGTGCTGTCCTCGACCGACGCGTCGAACTGGACCAACCACGGGCCGCGGTTGCGTGTCGGGGACTTCCGCTGGGCCGGTGCGGACGCCTGGGCGGCCGAGGTCGAGCCACGCAACGGCCGGTACTACTGGTACGTCTCGGTCAACGGTAACGGTCCCGGGTGGATGGACATCGGCGTGGCGGTCGGGGACTCCCCGCTCGGCCCGTTCACCGACGCCCGGGGTGGGCCGTTGGTCAGCGACAGCACGCCCGGCTCGTCCGGGCTGAACATCGACCCGACGGTCTTCGTTGACGACGACGGTCAGGCCTACCTCTACTGGGGCTCCTACTGGGGCCTGCGCGCGGCCAGGCTCAGGCCGAACATGACCGAGCTGGACGGCCCGGTGCTGAGCCCGCAGGGCGCGACGCACTTCTGGGAAGCGCCCTGGATGTTCAAACGCGCCGGGATCTACTACCTGGCCTACGCCGCCAACGACAGCGGCTGTGTCACCTCGTCCAGCTACGCCTGCGTCCGCTACGCGACGGCGAGCAACCCGCTCGGACCGTGGACGCACCGCGGGGTGGTGCTCGGCCAGGTCAGCTCGACGACCAACCACCCGTCGATCGTCGAGTTCAACGGGCAGTGGTACATGGTCTACCACACCGCGGACGCCCCAGGGGGAGGCAACTTCCGCCGCTCGGTCGCCATCGACCGGCTCTACTTCAACGCCGACGGCACCATGCGCCAGGTGGTCCAGACCAAGGCGGCGACTGGTCCGTTCCTCCTCACGAGCACCGGCGAAGCCCGGTGAAGGAGTCCTCATGCGCAGACTTCTCGTTCTCCTCCTGCTGGTCCTGGTCGGGATCGCGGCCGGACCGGTACCGACCGCGCAGGCCCTGGCGAAGCAGAGCCGGATCCCGCGGTTCATCACCGACGCCGGCGCCTACACCGGCAACTTCCGCGAGTCGACGAACTTCGTCGTCCGGTGGGGCGACGCCGTCGACGTCGTGGAGTGGGCCCGGGTCAACCGCGGCATCGACGACTACCCCGCCTACGTGCTGGACAAGATGGAACGCACCTACGCCTACTACCGGGACACCGCGGACTTCATCGACCCGGACAGCATCTCCCCCGCCCGGGACTACCGCATCAACGTGTACCTGTGCGGGAGCTGGTCCGGGGGGTTCCTCCCGCCGGCGAACTGGGCCGGGACCGACGACATCGGCGTCGGCCACATCTGCCTGCCCTACGACAAGTACTGGGACGACTGGGTCGAGTCCCACGAGTACACCCACGTCCTGCAGAGCTACGCGAGCCAGCTGAACCGGCAGAACGGCTTCGACGGCGGGTTCGGCTACGGCAACCCCAACTCCGGCCGGTTCTGGGAGGCGCACGGCAACTTCATGGCCCGCATGCGCCGCCCGGAGGTCGTGCTCGGCTCCGGTTACTTCGGCAGCCGGCACCACTACCGCTGGCTGGCCCAGGAGACCTACTACGGCGACTGGCTGCTGCTCAACAAGCTCCGCGACACCTACGGCCTCGCCTCGATCCACCGCCTCTGGTACGAGGCGCGGCACGGGGAGCACCCGATCCAGACGATCAAGCGCCTGTACGGTCTCGACCACGCCGGGTTCGCCGCGCTGATCGGCGACTACGCCCGCCGCAACGTGGTGTACGACTACACCGACGGCGCGGCGATCCGCAGCGACCTGTGGCGCAACGGAGCGCCGTACCGTCCCCTGTACACGGTCTCGCTCGAGACGGTGAACCAGGCGGCCGGCGAGTACCGGATCCCCGCCGCCGTCGCTCCCCAGCAGTACGGGTTCAACCTCATCCGGCTCCAGCCCACCCAGCCCGGCGGTCAGGTCACCGTCCGGCTGCGCGGGCAGGTCAACCCGAGCCTCGGCTCGGACTGGCGGTTCGGCCTGGTCGGCGTCACCAACAACTTCTCCGCCCGGTACAGCCCCATGGCGGGCCGGGACCAGCAGGTCACGTTCTCGCTCCAGTCCGGCGAGTCGTACCTGCTGCTCGCGGTGGCCGCCACGCCGTCGGTGCACGTGAACTACGGCGACGGCGCGCAGGTCGACCGGTTCCCCTACGAGCTGACGATCCAGGGCGCCACCCCGGTCGCCGGCACCACCTGACCCAGCTCCGCACTCCAGACAAGGAGGCTGATCATGTTCGTTCGCCGGATCTCCGTGGCCCTGCTGGCCGCGGCGGCTGCCCTCACAGTCGGCGCCGGCCCCGCCGCGGCGGCGCCCGACCAGACGCCCGCTCCCCCGACGACCCGTGCCTGGAACCCCCCGTCCAACCTGGTGCAGCCGCTCGACGAGGTGTGGCGGCACGTGGAGAGCACGTACGGGAACCTCTACGGGTTCCGCAACTACGGCTGGGACCAGGTCATGGCCAACCGCGGGTACATCAACTACTGCGTCCGCTGGGACTCCAGCGCACCGGTGACAGCCGCCCTGCGTGACCACATCCACGCCGCGCTCAGCCACCAGTACGCCAAGTGGATGAACGTGATGCTCGAGAACGGGCAGGGTTGGGAGAACTGGCCCTACCAGACCGTGCCGATCCGCGTGGTCGGCTGGGCGGTCCGCGACCGGTCCACTCTCCAGTGGACGGACAACTCGGTCGACATCTACGTCAACGACATCAACGAGAACGCCCCCCAGTGCGCCCGGGAGTGCGGTCGTTTCTTCAACCAGAACGGGGACTACTCGCGCTGTCCAGGCGGCGCCTCGCGACACTACGACCAGTCGCTGTGGCTGACCGCCGGCATGGGCGGCGGCGCCGGCGGCGACTGGGGCCAGCGGATGGGCAGCGAGTACTTCGTCAACAACCTCAACAGCGAGAACATCCACATCTTCCTGCACGAGGTCGGCCACACGTTCGGCCTGGACGACTTCTACGACTGGACACCGACCGGGGTCTGCTGCTTCCTGATGAAGGCCGGCACGGCGAGTCAGATCACCGAGTTCGATGCCTGGATGTTCCGTGACTGGTGGCGTCACCTGAAGAGCCGGTACGGGTTGTGAGGGAACCCCTGAACGAGGAGGGCGAGATGTTCGCCAGGAGGTCCTGGCGCGCCTCGGTCCGGCAGTGGGCGGCCGGAGCGGCCGCGGTCGCCGTCGTGGCGGCCGCGGCCCCCGGCCCGGCCGCGG
>NZ_MSIE01000110.1 GCF_001921205.1 Actinophytocola xanthii
CCCCTGGACACCCCGGCGACCAGCTGCCGATACCACCCCCACCCAAGCCGGCCAGGAAGCCCCGCTCGAACAGCCTCGGAATCTTCTCCGCGCAGGTCACGCCCACCCGGCGGCCAGCCAGACGGCGCCGGCGGCCGCGAGGAGGAGCCCGATGTTCAGAGCGATCTGCCGGTCACCGCGACGCAGGTGGACCGCGGTCGCCCCGAGTTGCAGGAGGACGAACCCGACGGCCGCGGCCAGGGCCAGCCACGGCGCGATGCCGGTCAGCGGTGGCAGGACCAGCCCGATCGCGCCCAGCACCTCCAGGGTGCCGATGGTCCTGACCACCGGCATCGGCGTGCTGTCCACCCAGGCCATCATGGGCTGGAGCTGCTCGCGGGTTCGGAGCACCTTGATCCCGCCGGCATACCCGTAGAACAGGGCCAACAGCCCGGCGACGATCCAGTACGCGACGTTCATGCTTCGATTCCACGGCTCCGCGCCGCTCCCCGTCCAAGACCGGTTCTGGAGGGCCGATACCCGACGGGTATCACCGCAGCGTGCGGGCCGCCGCCGAGGCGAAGCGACGGGCAAGGTGTGCGAAGGCGTCCCTGAGCTCGGTCGGCCCGACGACCTCGATGTCGGCGTCGAACCGGCCGACGGCGCTGGCCAGGGCCGGCCACGACCACGACCCCAGGACCAGGCGGCAGCGGTCTGGACCGAGGGCCTCGACGACCCCGTCACCGACGAACGGGGACACCTCGGCGGCGGGCAGGTCGAGGATCACCTCGCCGCGGCAGGGCCAGCCACCCGAGCCGTCGGAACCGGAGAACCTGCTGGCGACGAAGGTCGCGATCCCGCCGGGAACGTCCCGTGGGTCGAACCGGGGCCCGGTCGGGATGCGCGGCGTGATCCGGTCGGCGCGGAAGGTGCGCCAGTCGTCGCGGTCGAGGTCCCAGGCGACGAGGTACCAACGGCCGCCCCAGCTGACCAGGTGATGGGGCTCGACGCGCCGCGGGGGACCCGGGGTCGCGGCGGCGTAGTCGAACCGCAGCACCTCGCGGGCGTGGACGGCGCCAGCGATGGCCAGCAGCACGGCACTGTCGGTCTGGGGGGTCGCGGACCGGTGGACCGGCGTGACCTGAAAGGTGTCGATGCGGTGGCGCAGCCGCGCGGGCATCACCTGCCGAACGGTGTTCAGCGCCCGCGCCGCCGCCTCCTCGATGCCGGCGCCTGTCGTCGTGGCGAGCTGGAGTGCCACGGCCAGGGCAACCGCCTGCTCGTCGTCGAACAGCAGCGGCGGCAGCTGCGTGCCGGCGCCGAGGCGGTACCCCCCGTCCGGGCCCTTGGCGGTCACGATCGGGTAGCCGAGCTCCCGCAGCCGGTCGACGTCGCGGCGGACGGTACGCGGGCTGACCCCGAGTCGCTCGGCCAACAGCGCCCCCGGCCAGTCCCGGCGCGCCTGCAACAACGACAGCAGTGCCAGCAGTCGGGCTGAGGTCTTCGGCATGGTCTCATCCTGCCCGAAGAAGAGGACACACCCTGGCCACTTCTACTGCGACTGTTGGTCCAGGCAGACACCACGTCGAACAAGGAGTGCCCTGTGTCCCTCACGACCACGACCCACCTGAACTTCCGCGGCGACGCACGCGCGGCACTGGAGCACTACCAGTCCGTGTTCGGCGGACACCTCGCCGTCGTCACCTACTCCGACGCCGGCAACGTCCAGGAGGAGTCCGAGGCCGACCTGGTGATGTGGGGCCAGGTGCTCGCCGAGAACGGCTTCCACGTCATGGCCTACGACGTGCCGTCAGGGATGGGCTACGACCAGGGGGAGAACTCGTTCTTCCTCTCGGTGCGCGGCGAGACGGTCGAGGAGGTCACCGGCTACTGGGAGAAGCTCGCCGCCGGGGCGACCGTCATCGTCCCACTGGGCCCGGCGAACTGGGCTCTGGCCTACGGGATGGTGCGGGACCGCTACGGCGTCGTCTGGGTCCTCGACGTCGTAGCCAACTACGAGGGGTGACCCGGACAGCTCACTGATCGGTGCCGGCGCCGCGCCGCTGCCGACCATCGACGTCCTCCCCGGACCCCGTCCAGCTCGCGAGCAGATCGAGCGCTCGCCTCGACGGTGACCCCGGCTCGGCCGTGTACACGTACAGGGTGGTGTCGGGGTCCCCGGGAGGGGCGAGCGTCTCGTACTCGACCGTCAGCTCCCCGACGAGCGGGTGGCGGAGCCGCTTCGAGCCGTGGGTGCGCTGGTGGACACGGTGCTGTTCCCACCACCTGTCGAACTCGCGGCTCCGTTCCCGCAGCTCGCTGACGAGGGCGACGGTCGCGCTGTCGTCGGGGTCGCGGCCCACCTCGAAGCGCAGGCTCTCGACCGCGGCCCGGGCCATCTCCGTCCAGTCCAGGAACAGGGAGCGCGCGTCCTCGTCGAGGAACATCCAGCGGGCGTAGTTGCGGTGCTTGGCGGGCATCCGCTCGAAGTCCCCGAACAGCGCCCTGGCCATCCTGTTGCTGGCCAGGATGTCGGTGCGGCGACCGAGTACGAGCGCGGGCTCACCGTCGAGGGAGTCCAGGAGTTGGTAGAGCCCGGGACGGACGCGCTGCGCGCCGCGGGAGCGTCGTCGAGCCGGCGCGGAGGCCAGCCCGAGGAGATCCTCGAGGTGTGCGCGTCCCGCCGCGTCGAGTTCCAGAGCCCGTCCGATCGCCTCGACCACGGCAGCAGAGGGCATGATGGGCCGGCCTTGCTCGAGGCGGGCGTAGTAGTCGGTGGACACCCCGGCCAGCAGCGCGACCTCCTCGCGCCGCAGGCCTGGTACGCGTCGCACGCGCCCGTCCGGCGGCAACCCGGCCCGTGCCGGGTCGACCTGGCTCCGTGCTCGGCGGAGGAAGTCGGCGAGCTCGCGGTTGGTCCTGGCCATGCACCCGATTGTCACCCAGACCGCCCGGTCGTGAGTGGACCTCCGAGTCCTAGGTTGACCGGTCCTCGGTCGGACAGGGCGCGAGATCGGCGTCCACGGGGGCCTGCCCTGAGCCAGGCTGAACTCAGGCCGGAACCGGGCACCTCCCGGAGCCGGGCTTCCCGTGAATCCCCAGTGGAGGACCACCATGAGCTTTCCCGCTGACCGGGCCGCGACCTGGTTCGTGACCGGAACGTCCCGAGGCCTGGGCCTCGAGCTGGTCACCCAGCTGCTCGACCGGGGCGACAACGTCGCCGCGACGACACGCTCGACCGAGCGGCTGCTGTCCGCTCTCGGTGACCGTGTCGACACCTCCCGGCTGCTCCCGCTCGCCGTCGACCTGCGTGACGAGGAAGCGGTCAGGCAGGGCGTCGCCCACACGACCGCGCGCTTCGGACAACTCGATGTCGTGGTCAACAACGCCGGCTACGGCTTCCTGGCCGCGGTGGAGGAGACCAGCGACCGCGACGTCCGCGACATGCTCGACGTCCAGGTCGTCGGGGTGTGGAACGTGCTGCGTGCCGCCCTGCCGATCCTGCGGGAGCAGCGCAGCGGCCACATCGTCAACGTGTCGTCGATCCTCGGGCTGACCGCGGTCCCGGGGTGGGCGCTCTACTGCGCCGGCAAGTTCGCCCTGGAAGGGCTCAGCGAGGCCCTCGCGGCCGAGGTGGCCGACTTCGGCGTGAAGGTCACCATCGTGGAACCGGGCTACTTCCGCACCGACTTCCTCACCACCGACTCGCTGGCGCTGCCCACCAGCGCGACGGATGCCTACCCGGCCGTCCGCGAGATGACCTCGCAGCACCTGAACCTGCAGGGCAGCCAGCTCGGCGACCCGGTCCGGGGCGCGCGGGCGATCATCGACCAGGTCGTCAGCGGTGGCGGACCGCTGCGCCAACTGCTCGGTTCCGACGCGCACTCCTACGCCAGCGCCAAGGTCGACGCACTCCGCGAGAACGTCGACGCCACCGCGCGGACCGCACCCGGCACCGACTTCCCCGCGGCGTGAGCCTCGGGGGAAGTCCGAACGTGCCGGCGAGAATCCGTTGTGGAATGGCGGTTCCGCCACTGCTGGCCGCCTCCGGTCCTGGCTAGCGTCGCCGCCATGCCAGCACAGGTGCTTCCGGGACCGGGGGTCGCCGGATGACGAAGGTCCTGCTCTCGGTGCACGTGCTCGCCGCCATCGTCGCGATCGGACCGATCACGGTGGCCGCGAGCATGTTCCCCGGCGCTCTCCGGCGTGCGTCGACACCACCCGTCCCCACCCGGGAGGCGGCCGTGCTGCGCGGCCTGCACCGGGTCTGCCGGGTGTACGCGGTCGTCGGCATCGTGGTGCCGGTGTTCGGCCTTGCCACCGCGAGCAGCCTGGGAGTGCTCGGCGATGTCTGGCTGATCGTGTCGATCGTGCTCACCGGGCTGGCCGCGACCGTGCTGGTGCTGCTGATCCTGCCGCGCCAGAGGGAGGCACTGGCCATGGTGGGCACCGCCCCCCGGCCGCTACCCACCCGGCTCCCGGCGCGGCTCGCGATGTAGACCGGCGCGTTCAACCTCCTGTGGGCGACCGTGACGGTCCTGATGATCGTGCGTCCCGGCTCGACGACGGGGGTCTGAGGCGTGGACTCATGGTCGGCGGATTCATGGTCGGCGTTACGCATCGCCGCGGCGGTGGAGGCGCTGTCGTTGCTCGTGTTGTTCGCCAACCTGGCCACGGTGCACGAGCGCGAGGTGTCCTCTCTGGTCGGACCGGTCCACGGCTGCGCGTACCTGCTGGTCGTCGTTCTGGCCTTCCGGCAGCCAGGCACCACGACCCGGATCCGGTTGCTGTCGTGGCTGCCCGGGGTCGGCGGCCTGGTGGTGCTGCCGCCGCTCGCGCGAGCCCGCGCCCGGTAGCGGAGAGTGGTTCAGGCGGGCGTGGCGGTGGGGACGAACACGAAGTACTCGATGTCCAGACCGATCGGGACCCATGCGCAGCGGTAAGCCGGCCAGCGGCCGTTGGCCACCCCTGCCGCACCGGCCGCCTCGCACTCCTCGCAGGAGAAGAAGCGGTGGTTGGTCATGGTCCAGCCCGAGCCGGGGGAGGGGGCGAACCAGCAGGGCGGAAAGTCGGTACGGGCCGCGGACGCGGTGGTGGCGGCCGCGGTCGGCACCGGCAGGAGAACGGCGGCGACGGCCGCCAGAACCAGGGTCAGCGCACGCATGGTCCCAGTGTCGCCAGGCGCGGCGTCCGCACCCAGCCTTCGGCGGCGGTTGGTGACAAACGAGTCCCCGACGACCGCCCGTTCGGTCCAGTGGAGTGTCCGCTACACCGTCGGCTGGCTGGCAGGCCGTCGGTCGTCGTGGCGACGCTCGCGGTAGCTGCGGGTCTTGTGGCGGTTGCCGCAGATCTCCATCGTGCACCAGCGACCGCGGCCGTTGCGTGACACGTCGTAGAACGCCCAGCGACAGTCCGGCGCGGCGCAGAGCTTGACTCGTGTCCAGTCGCCCCTGGCGACGCTGGTCGCCACTGTCTCCACGATGGCGTCCAGCCAGGGCCTGCCGGACGTGGCCGCGATGCGCAGCCCGCCCGATGTGTCCGGCACGAGCCGCAGGGGGTAGTCCCGCAGGGCCTCGGCGTCGGCGACCAGTGCCTTTCGGAGCGCCGTGCGCAGTGCGACGGCGCCCTCCACGTCCGTCCTGCGCAACGGGGTGTCCTCCGACCTGAGCTCATGGGCCGCCAGCCAGTCCGCCAACGCCTGGGGAGAGGTCAGCCGCTCGCCGGGGACGTGGCTTCTCCCGTGCCGCGTGAACGTCCGTTCGTCGACCGTGTTGAGAAAGTCCTCGATCACCTGCAACGGCACCACGACACCACTGTATCAGGATGATGGTGTTGCGCGTTGGTGACACCGTTGTTAGGTTTTGTTGGTGTCTCTGTACGGACCGATCCAGAATGGAGAGTCTGGTGACCACTGCCGTGCCTGAAGCCGTCCGGACAGCCGAGCTGGAGGACCTGCGCGCCCGGTTGCGGGCCTACCGCCGGGTGGCGCTGCCGCCGGGACTCGGATGGGAGCGTGGCGTCGACGGCGACTTCCTGGCTGAGCTCATCGCCTACTGGGCCGAGCACTATGACTGGCGGGTGCACGAGGCGCCGATTCGCGCACTGCCGTGGACGCTGGGCACCGTCCCTCTTCGACTGATCCACCAGCGCGGCGCGGCTCGTGCCGTTCCCGTCCTGCTCCTGCACGGCTGGCCGGACTCCGTGCTGCGGTTCGAGAAAGTCCTGCCCCTCCTGTCGGAGCTGAACGTCGTCGTCCCGGCCCTGCCGGGCTTCCCGTTCGCGGCCCCGGTCGCCGGCGGTGGCATGTCGGCCGCGGCCATGGCGGAGCTGGTGGCTGCCGCGATGGCGGAGTTGGGCTACGACCGCTACGTCGTCTCCGCTGGTGACATTGGGTGCAATGTCGCCGAGGTGCTGGCCGCGGCGCACCCCGACAAGGTCGCCGCCCTTCATCTGACCGACGTGTCCCAGTACCGGTTCCTGGTCGACCCGCCGGACGACCTGTCCGAAGCCGAGCAGGCCTACGTGCGCTACGGGCACCGCTGGCAGGCCGAGGAAGGTGGCTACATGCGGGAGCAGGCGACCAAGCCGCACACGTTGGCGGTGGGACTCGGCGACTCGCCGGCGGGGTTGGCCGCCTGGCTCGTGGAGAAGCTGCGCACGTGGACGGACTGCGGAGGCGACGTCACGACGGTGTTCACCCACGACGAGCTGCTGACCTGGATCACGGCGTACTGGGTCAGCGGCGCGATCGGCACGTCGTTCACCCCGTACGCGGAAGCCGGTCCCCGGCCGCGAGAGCGGATCACCGTACCCACGGCGTTCACGATGTTCCCCAAGGACCTCGTCAACGCGCCACGGGAGTTCGCGGCGCGCTTCTTCGACGTGCGGTCGTGGGTGGAGGAGGCCAGCGGTGGCCACTTCGCGGCGTGGGAGTGCCCGGAGCGGTACGTCGCCGGAGTTCGCGCCGCCGTGTCCCTCGTCTGAAACGGCGGACGTGGCTCACAGCCGGGTCAGGGCCGCGGTACGTTCTCGGAGCCGTTCAGGAGGACCGAGAAGATCCCCAGGGCGCCGGTGCGGAAGGCCACCGACAGGGCGTATCCGATCGCGGCGTCGGCCGGCTGCGCGTCGTCGGGCTCGGCCTGCCAGTACACCGTGAACGTGCCGTCGCCGGCCATGGAGAACGACGCGATCGTGGCGCCGTCCCGCGTGAGCTGGGTGTCGTGATCGTCGTCCGGCATGAACCGGTAGTGCGTTCCGGTGAGGGTCACGTCGACCCGGTACGAGCCCCGGGTCAGCTTTCCCCGGCCAGGTCGCAGCTCGGCCTCGACGCCGCCGACCGACATGGTCAGGTGCTCTGCCTTCCTGGTTCCGATCGGCACGAACGCGGTCAGCTCGGCATCCGCGGCACGCTGGATGACCACCGCGGGAACCCGCTCCCCGGAGACCTCGACCACGCCACGCGCGGCGTCGGTGCGGATCGCCAGCTCGCCGTAGTACGCGTCGTCGACGGTTCGACTGCCGGTGAGTCCCATGCCAACTCGCTTTCCTGATCGAGTTTCCGAGACTACCGCTGCCGGCCCGTGGCGATGGCCGCCGTCCTACTCCCGCTCCTCGTCGAGGGGACTGGTGGAGACGGGGTGCTCCACCAACGCGAGGACCTTGCTGGCCATGAACCGCGCCGTGCGGACCGGTGCACCGGTCCGCGTGACCTCGACGACCTCCACCACCCCCCGACCGACGCTGACCTCCACCCGTCGCCCCGCCCGAGTGGCCTCGACGTCGTAGGTCCGGGTCGTGCCCCCCGCGTCGACCACGATCTCCACTCGGTCGCCCCGCATGGCCACCCCTTTCGACCACCCCATTCTACCGAACACAAGTTCGATAACAAGGTTCCTGCGGAGGTCGGCTCAGCGGGACGGGGACGCGGGAATGTCCTCGACGTCGAGGCGCAACCAGGTGTCGTCGAGGAGAACGTGTAGGCCTTCCCCTCTCCCGGCCACGTCCGCCGAGCTGGGCAGGGTCCGTCCGTCGGGTTGGACCACGCGGTACTCGCCGGTCGGGTGGAACCGGTCGCCGTCCAGGACGCCGACCACGAGCCGGTCGTGGTCGGGGCCGTAGCCGCCGAACAGCGCGATCCGTGAGCCGGCCACGGCGAGAGTCCGCGCCCCCTCGATCCCGTTGTGCCATCCGGTCACGGTGTCGTTCTGGATGCGGACGATGGGGAAGTCCATGTAGTAGCAGGCCCATGCCGTGTCACCATCGACGTTGAGCGCGTAGCAGTCGCTGATCCCGCCCCACGCGCCTGCGGCATCCTCGGAGAAGCGCCATTCCTGGGTGAGGGCGGCGGAGAACCGGGCCAGCCCGCACGCTCCCAGGGGCGGATCGCTGCCCGGCTCCCCCCAGCCGAAGTTTCCGTAGACCCCTTCGTCGAAGTAGCCCACCCAGGTCTCGCCTCGCCGGGTGGTCTGGACGTGCTCGATGCCGTCGCCGAGGGTGTGTTCGGCCAGGACGGATCCGTCGGCGTCGTAGACGACGGCGTTGCGATCCGGGCCGTCCGGCCGCCACCGGCACCGGGCGCCCACCACCATTACGTGGCCGTCAGGCAGCGGCTGCACGTCCGGAAAAGCCAGCGAAAGACCGGAAATCCGAGCAGCGACGGCCATGTCCGGGGTGTGCACGGTGACCCGCGCCGCGACGGCCCGCGACGCCCGGGGGTCGGGGAACGCGGCCAAGTCCGGCACTGTCGTCGTGGAGTTCAACGCCGGCACGTCCTCGGCCGCGGACCACAACGCCACAACCTCACCCGAATCACCGACGGAGGCCGACACTCGGACGTCACCCTCCTGTGGCGCGACGAGTCGCGCGTGATGGCGCGCCCGGACCGTCGGCAACGCCATCACCGCCGCACGCCGTGCCGCGTTCTCCCGCTCCCACTGCCGAGCCCAGTCCTCACTCACAGGCGGATCCCATCACACCGTCCTTTCGGCCGTGAGCCGTTGTGGATGCGGCATCATGGTCCGATGCTGGAGGGGCTGGATTCGGTGAACTGGGCCGGGTTGAGGCACGCCTACGGCAAGGCCACCGACGTGCCGGGGCAGATCCGGGCACTGCGCTCGGCGGACTCCCGAGAGCGAGAGGCCGCGTTGGACCAGCTGTTCTTCAACATCATCCACCAGGGGAGCCAGACCGATGCGGCCCCGTACGCGGTGCCGTTCCTGCTGGAGATCCTGGCCGCGCCCGATACCGAGGACCGCGCGAAGGTACTGGAACTGCTGGCCTACCTGGCCACCGGGTACGACCACGAACTGTTGGAGTACGGCTGGCCGTTCGAGGGTCCGGGCGAGACCCACCGCGCCGTTCGAGCGGGAGTTCCGTTGTTCCGCGAGCTGCTGCGGGACGAGGAGCCGGCCGTGCGGATCAGGGCGGCGTACGCGCTGGCGTGGTTTCCCGAGAACGCGGCGGAAAGCCTGCGGTCCCTGGTTCCGCTGCTCGCCGCCGCCGACGAGCTCCTCGTCGCGACCACAACCGTGGCGGTCGGTCTGCTGGGAGGACGGGCCGATGCCGGTCTTGCCGACGAGCGCCCGGTGGTCCGCTGGGCGGCGGCGATCGCCTGTGCCCACGTGGACGGGCAGGAGGCGAGTTCCGCGGCGGTCGATGAGCTGCTCGCCGCCGCCGCCGGCTCGGTGAACCACGTGCGAGGGGTGCCGTTCATGGACGGGGACCTCGACAGCTACGCCGCCGTCGCGCTGCGCAGGGTCGGTGCCCGGCAGGTCGACGCGGGTTTCGACCGACTGCTGACCCGTATCCCCGCCGTGTCGGGCGAGGAAGCGTTGAGCGTGGTGGGCGTCGCGCTCGAGATCGCCTTCCCCCGTGACCTGCCGGGCGGCGGCTACCAGGCGCTGAACCGGCGGCAACGCGGCCTCATCGATCAGCTGGTGCGCTCGCCGGACGTATGGCTCCTCGACGGCGCGCCCTTCGACAGGTTCACCAGCCTCGTCGAGGCCTACCGGCTGCCGGCGAGCAGAGATGCCCTCGCGGACTACACGATGGCGCCCTGACCGGTCTGGTGTGGTGCCACGCCCCGGGGGTGATCGCTATGACCCGTCGGGCCGCTCAGCGGGTCGCCTCCGCCTGGCTTGCGGTCCGGCCATCCATTTCCGTGCCCGGTCGAAGTTGTCCTGCGCCTTCCGTCGCAGGTTCGCATTTGTCTCGCTCACCCGCGCCGCGACGGCCGCTCGCTCCCGAATGAGGTCCGCCATCCTGTCGGCCAGCTCCTCCGCGTCGAAAGGCGCGTTGATGTCGACGCTCCAGCGCTCCAGTCGCAGCATCGCGGCCAGTTCCCTCACCTTCACGTCGTAGGCGAGGGCGAACGGCGGAACGCCGAGGATCGACGCCATCACGATGGCGTGCAGGCGCTCGGCGACGACGATGTCGGACTTCTGGATCACCCGCGCGGCATCGCCAGGCGTGGCGAGCTCGTGTCGCACGAACGGGATCGAGGGGACTCGGGTGGCGAACTCGTCGAGGACCTCGGCGTCGTCGTGTTGCTTGAAACCCGTCTGCATCGGGAGCGAATGCAGCTCGATCGGATGTCGCGCATCGAGGGACTGGAGGGCTCGGGCAAGCCCGGACAGGAACAGTTCCCAGTGTGCCGGGTTCTCGATGTCGAAGTTGAGGTTGAGCGCCACACGCACCCGTCCGGGCGAGGCCGCGGCAGGCTCGGCGTCCGACGAGGCTCGGTCGTCGCCGAGCAGAGACTCGGCGTCGACCGAGAACACCGCATCGGTGGCCAGTCGCGGTTCGACGCCGATCGAGCGACAGAGCGTGAGCGACTTCTCGTCGCGCACCGTCAACTCGTCGACCTGCGAGAGGATCATCCGCGCGAGACGGAGTCCACGCGGCGAGCGCACGGGGCCGACGCCGACGTTGAGCATCGCGATGGGCTTGCGTGCGATGCGACGGGTGAAGGTGACGATCGCGAGGATCATGAGCAACGTCGAGTACCGGTTGCGCCCCGTGCTGGCATACAGCTCCTTGATGATCGAGCCGCCGCCGAAGCACAGCACGTCGCAGCCGGCAAGCGCGCGCAGCAGTCGCGCGCGGTCTGCCGCGGTGTCGATGACCGTCACGGTGAAGCGGCCCGCCAACTGGGCCAGCGTGAAAGCAGGGTCATAGCTGTTGACGACGTAGTGGTGCTGGGTGCCGAGCTGGGTGAGGAACGTCTCGAGCAACAGCTCGTCGCCGATGTTGTGCTGCCCGTGCGTTCCAAGAAAGACGATGCGTCGCGGCCGGCCGGTCATGGCGGTGGCTCCTTTGCTCGGGGCGGTTGTCCACTTCGGTCAGGACGCAGTCGTGCGCGCCAACGCGCGAACAGGCCGCCAAGAGCCAGGAGAAGGAGGGACAGCCCGATGCCCACCCATCTCGAGCCCGTGGCACGTCCCTCGGGCGGTGCGAGGTCCTGCACGTCTGCCGCCGCCAGACTGAGCAGTTCGTCCTCGGTGAGGTTGGCCTGCCCGGATTCGACGACGCGTTCGGAGCACTCCAGCGTGTTCGGATCCGCTATGGGCGTCACGTTCGCCGGCAGTCTCAGAGACTGATAGGACTCTTCCGGAATGAGCATCATGCCCTCGAAGAGCATGGGGTTCGTGTCTGTCTTGTCGATGACGAACGTGTGAGTTCCGGTTGGGGCGTCGACGACGCCGAGGTCCTGGAAGCCGTAGGCGGAGTTGACGGGCAACAACTCGTCCGGTATCGCGCTCTCCAACTGCTCGACGGACATCCCGGAGGTGTCGACGGCGACCCTGTCGTTGTCGTACGCGTCGGCGGCGGGAAACATTGTCACGCCTGGGGACCGCAGCTCCAGGACGCGGTCGTAGGCGAGCGTGGCGGAGGTGACGTGCACGGTGTTCGCGGTGTTGGCCGTGCGCATGAGCACGCGGTACCTTCCTCGCTCGGCGACCTTGACCGGCACGCCGATCTGCGTCGCCCGGGGAAGCCCTATGAAGGACCCACGCAGCGTGCCGAACACCCCAGGGGTGATCATCTCCGTTCGGTTCCACCTGGTGTTCGAAAAGAGCAGGAACGACCGGAACATGGGCGAGAGGTAGTAGTTCGACGCCACCACGTCGGGGTTGAACGCGAACATGCGCGCGTCCGGCCCCGACACGGCCTCCGGGTGTTGGAGCAGGTACAGGTCCAGCGCGGAGGTGCGTTCATCGTCGGTGAGCAACATGGTCTGTTCTTCGCCCAGGACCTGTTCGGGGTCGGCGTACGGCGTGAACTCGAAGGAATAGCACCGGCTCAGGTTGCGCCGGTCGAACACCAGGTCCAGGTAGGTCTGCCAACCGGAGTCCACCAGCAACGTGGGCCGATCGACCCGCGGCTGGTCGGTGATCTCGTAGAGCGCGTAGCTGCGGTTCTCGAAGCGCAGCGCGACGTCGCCGGACAGCCGGGCCAGAGCCGGTTCGACGTAGCTCTCGACATCGGGCAGGTACTCGGCGCCGAGTCCACGGTTGGAACGGATGCGGCGGTTCACGACGAGGTACTTGACCTCGATGTCGCGCGCCACGTTGATCCACCAGTCCTGGCCGTAGTACAGGCCGCGCAGGATGAGGAAGAACTCGAACTTGTTCTTCACGTCGCCGGTGAGCCCGTAGTAGTAGCTCGGCTTGTCGAGGTAGTAGATGAAGAACTTGTCGATGAACTTGCGGTCGACGTTGTTGGCGTCGGCGACGAACTTCGCGGTCTCGGTCGGCGGGAGCACGACCGTCCTGCCTCGGGGGCGCTTGTTGAGCGCCTGTTTCAACTGCTTGAGGTCGCTGAGCGGAAACGGGGAGAGGAAGCCGGCCATGTTGCCCGACCCGAAGACGGTGCGGTAGGCGTCGTTCGACCAGAACGGGGCGAAGAACACGGCGCCGACGCATGCCGTGGCCACCAGCTTGGTCGCCAGCTCGCTCCTGGCGAACCTCACCAGCGCGGCGTTGACCGGCCGTCGCCGCCGGTGCCGCCCCCGCTTCGGTGGATGTGGTGCGCGCGGCCGGCCCTGGCGGAGCACTCTGCCGCTCATCGAGTCGATCAGGTAGGCGATGGTCAACGACATGACCAGCGGTGCCAGCATGAAGAGGATCAGTTGGAAACGATGCGGGAACCGCAGGACCTGGACAACGGTGCTGGCCCCCGTGACGACGAGGTTTCCGAGCTCGGAGTGACTCTCGTTCGCGGCGGTCGCGAGCGCGGCAAGCGAGCGGTGGAAGGTGGGAAGCCACAGGGGTTCGCTGTACCCGACCGTCGCCCACAGGGCGAACACGATGGACACGTAGATCACCCCGCGCAACTGCCGGTGGGATCGCGTGCGGAAGAGCCGGCGTCTCACCGCCGGCACGGCGAGGGGCACGAACAACAGCAGCGTGTAGACCGTGTCCGGATACCGGGGGACCTTCGCCAGGTAGTCGCCGTAGAGAATCTTGTCCATGATGCCGGCGAGGTCCCACGACAGCTCGTGGAGCCACGACACGGAAGCGTCCTGGATGAAGTAGTAGTCGCCGGGAACCGTGTCGGTCAGGTTCGGCACTCCCGCCAGCGCCACGTACTTCACGAACAGTGCGTACGGGACGAGGGTGACCGCCCCGTAGATCGCCGACGCGATCAACGCTCGCCCCGCCGGGGTGGCTTCGAGCCGACGCCACGCACGCAGGCGTCCCTCCCGCCCGGACTCGGCGGCCGGTGTCTGGACAGGATCGGGCAGCGCCTGTCGGCGCACCCGGCGACGGCGCCGGATGCGGTGCCCTGTCTCGCCCAGCAGAAGGGTGAGGACCGTCAGGCCGAGGAAGAGGCTGAAGAGAATGAGGTAGTGGACCGCGGGGTTCAGCAGCGTGGCGACGCTCGCGATCACCATGTACCGTTTCCACGCCCGCCCCGCGAACAACAGGGCGTAGAGCATCCACAACGCTGAGATGGTCATCAGCACCAGGCCCAGGATCAGCGTGTAGAAATGCGTGATCTTGGAATAGACCATGATCAGGTAGATCAGCGACACCGGGAAGAACGTCGCCAGGTAGATCGACTGCGGCGACAGCGACGTGAAGACGCGTTCCGCGAAACGGGCCACGGTCAGATACGCGGCCCAGAACAGCGAAGGGATCACGAGCAGGATCGCGAACGGCAGAACGGGGTAGTAGCGCAGCCACGTCGTCAGGAACGAGTAACGCACCCTGAACTCGTAGCCGTTGACCAGTTCGTTGAACTCACCGGCGGCCTGTTCCAGGAGTTGGCTGCTCGGGTTGAAGAACGGGACCAGTTCGTCGCCAACGATGACCGCCTTGCCCTTCAGCACCGAGGGGATGGCCGTCACCACGTCACGGAAGATCACCAGTGCGGCGACGTAGTAGACCAGTCCGACGAACAGGGCGATGGCCCGCGGGCTCAGCCCGGTGACGCCGCTCGCCCGGACCTGCTCTGCTGCCGGGCTGCCCGAGTCGACGGAAACCTCCACGGGCGGCGCGCACCCGCTACGCCGACGGCCGCGCACGCGTCTCAGCTTCGACCTGACCCACGACGGCTTCGAGCGCGTCACGCAGCGCGGTCAACCGCGTGGGGGCGTCGTCGTCGGAGGACGTCTCGACCGCGAGACAAGCCTCGGCGAGCGCGGTAGCACCGAGGGCCAGACTCGACCCGCGCAGGCGATGAGCGAGGAAACGCAGGTCGCCGGCCTTGCCTTCGGCCGCCGCGCGTTCCAGAAGCAGGAGGTCCTCCGCGCTGCGCTCCACAAAGGCGCGCAGCACCTCCGCCTTCGCCTCCGGGTCCAGCTCGCTCAGCGCGCTGAACAGCCCAGTGGATTCGGCTGCGGGCGCTGGCTTCGGGTTCGGCTCCGCCTCGCGCCGTCCGGGTCGCTCGGCGGCGGACGGTGGTAACGCCCACAGCGAGATTCCGTAGACCGTCGTCAGCACGAACAACGCGACAAACGATCCGCGAAGCCACGAAGGCCGGGACTCGAGAAAGCTCAGCTCTCTCCGCATCAGCCGCTACCCGCGGGGAACAGCCGCCGCAACATGCTGCGCAGCGTCTCCGAGCTGACTGGTTTCGTGAGCTGGCCGGCCAGTCGCCCCGTCACCTCGGTCGGTAGCGACGAGTACCCGATGATGCCGGTGACCAGCACGAACGGCGCCGGACGGGGGCACTGTTCGACCGCGTGGAGAACGTCGATACCGGTACCAGAAGGGAGCTGGAAGTCGGAGATCACGAGGTCGAAGTCCGTAGCGTTCAGGCGCGCGGCGGCCTCCGGCGAGTCCGCTGTCTGCTCGACGGTCCAGTCCAGACCGCGCAGCATGTGGGACAGGACAAGCCGTGACACGGCATCGTCATCCACCACGAGCGCTCGGCGCGGCATCAGGTCGTCTCACGTGCTTGGTCGTCCAGGATCGTGAAGATCTGATCGAACTGCGTCAGCCGGAGAACACGCATGGCGTCGTCGGATGCGGGTCGGATCAGGGAGACCGAGCTCCCCGTGCGAAGGCGATCCTGCCGTGCGCGGACGAGCACGGCCAGTCCGGCGCTGTCGAGGAAGGTGACGTCGGTGAGGTCGAACACCAGGTGCTTGGCGGTGGCGATGTCGGCCCGCGTCATGCGCTCGCGCACTTCCATCGCCTCCACCGCGTCGAACCGCCCGGCGAGAACGATGATCGTGTGGTCCGGGTCCACGTGTCTGACGCTCAGTTGCAGCCGTGAGCGGCCGAAAGCCGCGCCGTCGTCACGCTCCACCATGGTCGTTCCCTAGGTCGATCCGCAGTGCCAGCTCGTTGCCTGACCCGGTGCGGCGGTAGGTGAGCTCGCTCACCAGTGCGCGTGCGATCTTGATGCCGTAGCCGCGCTCCTGCAGCACCCGCTCGGGTGGGCTGGGAACCGCGGCGAGGTCGAACTCCTCGCCGGGATCTCGCACCCAGACCGTCAGCCCGTCGGAGCTGAGGACGAGGCTCAGCTCGATCGTGCTGCCCGGCGGGAGCTGTGCGTGCTCGACGACGTTCATGCACACTTCGTGGACCGCGAGTTCCATGCGGGAGAGCAGTGCGCCCGCCGTTTCCGCGTCGATGTGCTGCATCGCGGTTCGCAGCCAGGGCCCGATCTCCCGAACGGAAAGAGCGTTCGGCGCGAGCCGAAGAGCCGCCCTCGTCACGCCCGTCATGAGGCGACTCCGGGGTGCTTCAGGACAACGAGTGTCGAGTCGTCCGAGGCTTGCGTGCCTGCCGCGAACGCGGCCACCGCCTCGAAGACGGTGTTGCCGATCCGCGACGCCGGCAGCGCGTGGGTGTTCTGGCAGAGCGCGTTGAAGCGGTCGTAGCCGAACATCACGTCCTTCGGATCCGCTTGCTCGACGAGCCCGTCGGAGCCCATGATCAGGCAGTCCTCTCCGCTGAGGGTGAACGTCGAGATCCCGGGAACTCGACGGCGGACGATGCCCATCGGCGGCAGGGATGCGGGGACGGGGTGCGCGAGGCCGTCGTGCACGTAGACCACAGGCGAGTGACCCGCGTTCACAAGGGACACCGCGCCGCTGCCCTCCTCGACCGTTCCCACCGTCAGGGTGATGAAGACGCCGGCATCGTCGAGGTAGTCGAAGAGTTCGTCCTCGATGTGGGTGAAGGCGTCGATGACCGACTCGTTGCGGTGAGCGAGGAAGGTGTTGCGGCAGACGGTGACGGCCCGGGTCATGAGCATCGCGGCTGGTAACCCCTTGCCGGCGACGTCGCCGACCGTGAACCAGATCGCGTCGTTCGCCTGCCCGAACACGTAGAAGTCGCCCCCGGTGAGCGCCGCGGGCGTGGCTCTGGCGAAGATGTCAAGGGTCTCCGACGCCGGGAGTTCGTCGGTGATGACGGACTGCGCGAGGACGGACGCCAGCTCGTGTTCGCGCGCGACGGTGGCACGCGCCTGCTCTCGGCGGTGCAGCTCGTTGAAGGCGAGCACGACCCCGAGCGCCGAGTTGATCGCTTCCACGAGCGGGATGTCCGTTGTCGCGAACGGACGGTCGACCGGGCGGAAGTAGGCCACGTGCCAGGTGGACGTGGTGTCGATGTCGAGGGTGCCGATGATCGCACTGTCGCCGGCGACGGTGCGCAGCAGCTCGTCGGGCGCACGGGCGATGCCCTGGCGTGCTACCTCTGCCCAGGTCTCGAGTTCGGACGTCTCGCCGGCGGCCGCGGCCACCCTGTTCGCCTCCAGGAGTAGCACCGCGGAGGTGTCCGTGAGCACGAGCGCCTTTTCGACCAGCTGGCTGATCGCCTCGTCGCTGGCGAGGCCCCGGAAGTTCACCTTCGCGAGCGCCTTCATGGCGAGCAGCCGGTCCTGGCTCGCGACAAGCGCTTCGGTGAGCGCGACCTGGAGGGACTCGAGGCCGCCGATGGTGTCGCGCACCAGCGCCGCGGCGCGGTGCGCCGCAGCGCTGGAACGGGGTCGCGAGTGCGGGTTGCGCGATGCGAGGGTGAGCAGCAGCTCGATCGCCTCGTCGGCGGAGACCGGCTGGGGGGCATCGGCGTGTTCGGGATGTCCGAGGCGCGACGGTTGTGGAATGAAGGTCACAACGACTCCGCCGACGTCTGCTCGATGGTGAACAGCGGGGCGAGTTCGGTGATCTCGAGAATCACCCGCACCGGGTCGGACACGTCGACCAGGATCACCTCACCGTTCACCGCCCGCGCCGCCTTCTGCAGCCGCACCAGTTCGGACAGTGCCGTCGAGTCCACGAAGGCGACTTGTGCGAGGTCGATGTGCAGCACGGTGAACTCGGCGGTGAGGAGCGGGTGGACGACGTCGCGGAACACCGGTGCCTCGTGGGCGTCGAACCGGCCGACGAGATGCACGACGCGACGCGACGGTTCGAGCTCCGTACGGATGATCACGATTGGGGCTCCTCTCAGAGTCAGCGGATGGGTGGCCTAGGCGCCGAATCGCTCGCTCGGCCGCGCGCGTCGGTATCTGCCGAGAACGCGGTTGAGCCGAATGCGCAGCAGGTCACGCAGGAACTGCATGCTCACCTTGGCGGCATCGACGGTCGATCCCGGCGCGTCGATCCACTCGACCGGTACCTCGGCCACCCGATAGCCGAGGTGACGCGCGAGGTACAGCACCTCCAGGTCGAACGAGAACCCGTTGACGAGCTGTGTGGAGAACAACTCCTGAGCGGCGTCCTTCGTGAAGAGCTTGAACCCGCACTGCGTGTCGGTCACGGTGATCCCGAACCCCCGGGACACCACCGCGCGCAGTCCGCGGCTCAGCACGCGGCGGGTCAGGCTCTTGCCGCTTACTGTCGCCCCCTGTGCCGCGCGCGAGCCGGCCACCACGTCGAATCCCGCGTCGATGAGCGCGGCGAGTCGGTCGAACTGCTCGATCGGAGTGGACTGGTCCGCATCGGCGAACAACACCAGCTTTCCCCGTGCGGCGCACATCCCGCGCCGCACGGCGTTTCCCTTGCCCCTGTTCTCCTCAGCGACCAGCAGTCGAAGGTTGGCGAACCGGAGATCGCGCACGAGGGAGATCGTGGCGTCGGTCGAGCCGTCATCCGCGATGATCAGCTCCCAGGGCTCTCCCCGGGCGCTCATGTGGGTCGCGATCGCGCCGATCGTCGGCAGGATCCGCCACTCCTCGTTGTAGGCCGGAATCACGACGGACACGACAGGCGGGGGTGTGAGCGGTTCGGTCACCCAGGCGCGATAGGCGCGGTAAGCGGACCCTACCTCGGTCACGACATGACCTCCTGAGGAGCGCGGGCGGAGGTTCTCCCACGGTGGGCGAGCGCCCGTGCTCCGAGAACGCCGACCAGCACGGCCATGGCGATCGACTGCACGGCGATCAGCTCCGCCATGTTCCGGTGCCAGATGAGCAGGAGCGCGAGCTGGAGAAGCGAAGCGGACAGGAGGAGCCACGACTCGGTCACCCGGGACTGCGAGAGCCGGTAGCTGGCGACGAGGTTGCCCACGGCGAACAGCGTCGTCATGGCCGCGTACGCGGCCATGGGCACCGACAGGCCGGCGTACGCGGGCCCGAGCACCGAGGCGAGCACGGTCCCACCGACCCAGAGCGCTCCCACAGCGCACGCCGCGCCGATGCCGACCACGGTGAGAATGGCTTTTCGCACCACGGCCAGCGACCCGTGTCCGGCGGCATGCCGCCGCGAGGCGACGGGGAAGACGACGGTCGCCACCGACCATGCGAGGAAGAAGACGGCGCGGCCGACCAGTGCCACCGCGGCGTAGATGCCCGCCTCGGTGGGGGTGAGGAATGCCTTCGCGACGAAGATGTCGCTGTTGTTCACGATGATCTGGCCGATCAGCAGTACCGACACCAGGCCCGCGTAGGCCCGAACCTCGGAAGGGCTGATCCCGGCGCCGGTGCGGTCGCTGCGCGACCTGCTCGCGACGCGCACGACCGCGTAGGTGACCACGAACGACGCCGACAGGGCGACGGTCGCGCCCGACACCCCGCCACCCAGCGACACGATCAGGACACCCAGGCCGACGCGGGTGACCGCCTCCACGACGAAGGACAGCGCGAGGGGGGCGAACATGAGCCGTGCCTGCAGCACACCGCGCTCGACGGCCTGGACCAGCCAGAACGGCACTCCCGCGCCGAGGATCACGAACGGCCACGACGAGGCGGTCTGGAAGATCGTCGACCACCACGGTGCGCCGAACGCGAGCACGAGGCTCGCGATGACGCCGGAGACCAACGCGACGCGGCGAAGCCGTCGAGCCAGGAGGTCCGAGTCCCCGGGGAAGCCCAGTTCGTCCGAGCGGGAGATGAACCGCACCGCCACGAGCTGAAGGCACAGTGCGACCGACGTGAGGGTGAACAGTGTTGTCACCATCAGGTTGGCGTCGGAGAACTCGGCCGGGGTCAGTACCCGGCCGAGAAAGAGGCTCAACAGGTAGTTGCCGGCGTTGGCGACCAACATGGCCACCGCCAGCATGGAGCCTCCGGTCACCAGCGAACGGCCGGAACTCGTCGCGAGACTCCCGGGTGGCCTCATCTCCGGGCCCGACGCTCGAGCAGACGTTCGATGTGGGCGAGGTGCCACTGCACGACCTCGGACATGGGAATTCCCGTCGCCGCTGCGAAGTTGCGGCGGCCAAGCGCGGTCTGCTTCGCGGGGTCGTCGAGCACCTCGGCCAGAGCGTCCGCGAGGCTGACCGGGTCGTCCGGTCTGAAGTAGACGCCGCGAAAACCCTCCTCCTCGATGATGTCGACCAGGTCGCCGATGCGCGGGAGAACGACCGCACGGCCGTACTCACCGGCCTGGTGGAGGACGCCCGAGCTGCCCGTCGTCGACGTGTAGGGAAAGGCCACGACGGACGCTTCGAGAAACAGCTCGGCGACCCGGTCCTCGGCGATGTAGCCGGGGAACTCGACATGCGGGACGTCGGCGTACCTGGCGGCGGCCGCCGCCATGTACCCGCGCGAGTTGGGGCTGTCCGTTCCGGCGAGCACGAGCCGCAGGTCGTCGTAGCCGCGCCGGAGCAACTCCTGGTACGCGGTGACGAGCATGTCAACGGTCTTGTACGTGCCCCACTTGCCGAACGCGGTGATCGTGCGGCGTCCGGGCGGGACGGAGAAGGACGGCGTGGGAACGTCCTCGAAGCTCCCGTGCGGCGCGAGGATCGCGTTTCCGGCTCCGTAGCTCGAACGGAGAAACTCCACGTAGCGGGGGATCGTGAGCGCGACCAGATCCGCGCGGAGCAGGCAGCGCGTGAGCACGCGACCGGCGAAGGTCAGGAATCGTGCGGCGAGCGCGGATCGGGCGAAGCCCGCGTCCTTCATGTCGACGCTGTCGGCCAGGTTGTGGAGCACCAGTAGCGTCGGCACACCCCGAGCGCGCAGTACCCCGGGCACGAGCAGCCCCAGCGCCCCCGGGATCCGTTTGTCGCCGAAGGAGGCGAACTGGAGATTCAGCAGGACGGCGTCCGGCCTGCTTCTCAGGACCTCGCGGGGTACTCGGATCAGGTTCGCCGGGTCGTTGAACCGCCAGCAGGGACGAAAGGAGACCTTCGGCATCGGCGCGGGCTCGCCGGCGTCGGTGAGATCGGTGTACACGACCACCTCGCCGACCTCGGGTTGGCGTGAAAGGTGCCGTACCAGGTGCAGGCCGAACTCGTTCAGACTGTTGCGCCCGGGAGGAAAAGCCGTGACGACGCCGATTCGAAGAGCACGGCGAACAGTTCTGCTCGACGAGCGGTCCGACTGTGCAATTGCCACTATTCCTCCCTTCGCGATATTCCCACGCGATATCTCTGGCCTGGTGATCCTCGTCATCGAGCTTAGAGCATGGTTGCCGGGGCGAGGAGGGCGTGGGAGTCGCGGAGGTAGCGGTCACGTCGAATGTCAAAGTGATGGTTGTCGCACGGTAATTCGCTCGTGCGTTCCGTCGCCTGGTGGTGGTGACGCGGAGTCGCTTAGGTGGTGATGAGGTTCGCGATACGCCAGTTCTGGAAGTCCGCGTCCACCCATTGGGTCGTCTTTTCCACTCGCCCGAGTGATGATCGACACCAACAGGCCAGTCCATGATCGGGAAGGAGGCGAGCGAGTCGAGGTGGACCGCCAGGCGTGCCCGGTGGTCGGCCGTCCTGCCGAGGAAGCGGCAGGAACCGCCGGCAGCCGCAACGAGCGATGTCCACATGGCCGCCGCTGTTTGTCGGATGAATATCTAGGTGGACCGTGTCCGCCATCCAGTTGATTGCGGGGGAGCGTGCACATTTCGAGGAAACTCGAGCCGGCGTCACACCGTTCTGACCTCGTCCGCGGGTACGCCTGGAGCTGGTGGTACCGGCCGGGTGTGGACGCCTGCGTGCCTGACAGCGAGTACTCAGCGGGGAGTAGCACCGGCAGGAGGCGAATGATCGTGAGCTTGCTCGGCACGCTGGCCGTGGTGGGGCCGTTCGTCGTGATGGTCTTTCGGGACCTCGTCATGGCGGCTAGTGCCGCATCAAGCAACGTTGGGTAGGTAATCCGGGCGG
>NZ_MSIE01000111.1 GCF_001921205.1 Actinophytocola xanthii
GCCAGGTCGCCAACCGGCCGGTCTACGCCGCCATCGGGGTCACCGTGGACGGCCACAAGGACGTCCTGGGCCTCTGGATGGGCGTCGGTGGGGAGGGTGCGAAGTTCTGGATGAGCGTGCTGGTCGACCTGAAGAACCGCGGCGTGAAGGATGTGTTCTTCCTCGTCTGCGACGGCCTCAAAGGCCTCCCCGAGGTCGTGACGAACGTATGGCCGCAGACCATTGTCCAGACCTGCATCGTGCATCTGATCCGGAACACCTTCCGGCTCGTTGCCCGTCAAGATTGGGACGCGGTGAAACGGGACATCAAACCCATCTACACCGCACCCACCCCCGACGCCGCTCTCATCGCACTGGACGAGCTCGAGGAGAAATGGAGGAAAAAGTACGGCGCGATGATCCGGCTCTGGCGCAACGCCTGGGAAGAATTCATCCCGTTCCTCGACTACGACATCGAGATCCGGCGCATGATCTGCTCCACGAACGCGATCGAATCCCTAAACGCCCGCTACCGCCGCGCGATCCGCGCCGGGGACACTTCCCAACCGAACAAGCAGGGTGGGTTCACGCGGTCAACGCAACACCGGGTTGGTGGGTTGAGAGTAGTGCATGCAGTGCTTCGTCGGGCGTCTTCCAAGCCAGTCGCTTCCGTGGTCTGTGGTTGAGTTCGTTGGCGACGAATGTGAGGTAGTCGCAATGATATGCGGATAGGTCGTTCCCTCTCGGGAAGTACTGGCGAAGGAGACCGTTCGTGTTTTCGTTGGTGCCACGTTGCCATGGTGAATGAGGATCGCAGAAATAGATGTCCATGCCCGTCGCCGCAGCGACTTGTGCGTGATTTGTTAACTCTCTGCCTTGATCCCACGTCAGAGAACGTCGTAGCCATTCAGGTAAACAGGTCATCGCTTCCACTAGTGCGCGCTGGACTTGGTCCGCACCGCGACCGTGAGGGAGGTGAAGCAGGACGACGTAGCCCGTGACCCGCTCGACAAGCGTGCCGATCGCTGAGCGATGTTGCGGTCCAGAGATCAGGTCGCCTTCCCAGTGGCCAGGAACGATACGCTCGTTGACTTCAGCCGGTCGCTGACTGATGTTCACCATGTTCGCGATCCGTCCTCGACGCTCGGCCACTCGCCGCCTCGGTTTCCGCAACGCTCGTCCCGTCCGCAAACACCGTGTCATCTCACGCGCCAACGCCCTATCGCCCGGCAGATACAGAGCTCGATAAATCGCCTCATGAGACACCCGCATCTCCGCGCTGTTCGGAAAGTCCACCATCAAACGCCGGCTCACCTGCTCAGGACTGTGCTTGCTCTGCAAATGTTCTTGAACGTAGGCACGGAGCTCTTCATTCTGTGTCAGCTTCGACCTCTTCGGGCGTTTGGCACGGACGTCGGCCTGGGCCTGCGCCACGGTGGCTCGATACCCCGTCTTGCGGCGACGAACCCCTCGAACCAACTCCCGGCTGATCGTCGACGGCGCGCGTCCCAACGCCCGAGCGATCACACGGACACCCTCACCAGCGGCGCGACGGCAGCTGATCTCCTCGCGTTCGCTGAACGACAAACGCGACGATCGCGCACTCGAAGAATCAGCCGACGCGACAGCGGGGATCATCCCGCCAGCCTCGCGGAACCACCGCCAGGCCACCGCCTTCGACACGCCAGCAACCGCAGCCGCATCATCAAGAACGACCCCGGTACGCATCAGCGACCAGAACCGCCGCGCAACCTCTGACGGCAACGCAGGACGCCCCATCACGAACACCTCCAGTCACACAGGTGTTGCGTTGACCGCGTGAACCCACCCAGCGATGAAGTGTCTGTATCTTGTGACCCGCAGCCTGGACCCCACCGGCACAGGCCGCACCCGATGGACGATGCGCTGGAAACCCGTGCTCAACGCCTTCGCCATCACCTTCGGTGACCGCTGGCCGGGAGCCGAAACCTACTGACCGAACCGCCGGAAACACCGATCATGAGATAGACCCAGATCTCAAACACGCTCTGAGGTCGAGTGCTTGGAGGTGGTCGGCGTTGAGGCTGCACACTCTGTTGGTGTTCTGGAGGGTGCCGCGGATGAGGAGGGCGGGTGCGTTGCGGGCGAGGTGGCGGTAGCGGGTCCATAGGCCGGGGCTGGCGATGATGTTGAGCATGCCGGTTTCGTCTTCGAGGTTGAGGAAGGTGATGCCGCCGGCGGTGGCGGGGCGTTGGCGGTGGGTGATGGCGCCGCCGACGAGGATGCGGGTTCCGTCGGGGACGTCGGGGACGGTGGCGGTGGGTAGTGCGCCGAGTTGGTTGAGGTGGTCGCGGAGGAACTCGACGGGGTGGCGGTCTGGGGTGATGCCTGTGGCCCAGACGTCGGCGATGGTGAGTTCGATCGCGGTCATGCCGGGCAGGGCGGGGGTGTGGCCGGCGGTGGCGGTGCCGGGGAGGTAGTGGGGGCGGTCGCGGGCGACGGCGCCGGCGTGCCAGAGGGCTTGGCGGCGGTCGGTGCCGAAGGAGGTGAAGGCGCCGCTGGTGGCGAGTGCTTCGAGTTGGGGTTGGGTGAGGGTGGTGCGGCGGCCGAGGTCTTCGAGGTTTCGGTAGGGGCCGTGGGTGTCGCGTTCGGTGATGAGGTGCTGGGCGGTGTCGGTGCCGAGGTGGCGGATGGAGCCGAGGCCGAGACGGACGGCGACACCGCCGGCGACATCGCCGGTGCTGTCGGGGTGGGGTTCGAGGGTGGCGTGGGCGAGGCTGGCGTTGATGTCGGGTCCGAGGATGGTGACGCCGTGGCGGCGGGCGTCGGCGACCAGGGACTGGGGTGAGTAGAAGCCCATGGGTTGGGCGCGGAGCAGGCCGGCGCAGAACGCGGCGGGGTGGTAGCGCTTGAGGTAGGCGGAGGCGTAGACGAGGAGCGCGAAGCTCATGGAGTGGGCTTCGGGGAAGCCGTAGCCGGAGAAGGCTTCGATCTGGCTGTAGATGGTGTCGGCGAGGGTGCCGGTGATGCCGTTGGCGGCGGCGCCGGTGTAGAAGCGGTCGCGGAGGCGTTCCATTTTGGCGCGGGAGCGTTTGGCGCCCATGGCGCGGCGGAGTTGGTCGGCTTCGGCTGGGGTGAAGTCGGCGACGTCGATGGCCATTTGCATGACCTGTTCCTGGAACAACGGCACTCCGAGGGTGCGGCCGAGAGCGGGGGCGAGTTTCGGGTGGGCGTGGGTCCAGGGTTCGCCGTTGCGGCGGCGGATGTAGGGGTGGACGGAGCCGCCTTGGATGGGTCCGGGGCGGATCAGGGCGACTTCGACGACGAGGTCGTAGAACTGGCGGGGCCGTAGCCGGGGGAGGGTGGCGAGTTGGGCGCGGGATTCGACCTGGAAGACCCCGACCGCGTCGGCCGCGCAGAGCATCTCGTAGACGTTGTGGTCGGCGAGGTCGAGGTTGGCGATGTCGACCTCGACGCGTTCGTGTTCGCGGACGAGGTCGACGGTGTAGTGGATCGCGGAGAGCATGCCCAGGCCCAGGAGGTCGAACTTGACCAGGCCGATCGCGGCGCAGTCGTCCTTGTCCCACTGCAGGACGGTGCGGTCTTTCATCCGGGCGTGTTCGACCGGGACGACTTCGGAGACGGGGCGGTCGCAGATGACCATGCCGCCGGAGTGGATGCCGAGGTGGCGGGGGGCGTCGCCGATCTGGGCGGCGAAGGCCAGGACGTCGTCGGGGATGGGGTGTTCCTCGCCAGGGTCGGCCTTCGCCACGGATCCCCAGCGGTCGATCTGGCGGGCCCAGGCGTCTTGCTGGCCGGGGGAGTAGCCCAGGGCTTTGGCCATGTCCCGGACCGCGGACTTCGCCCGGTAGGTGATGACGTTCGCGACCTGGGCGGCGTGGCGGCGGCCGTGGGTGCGGTAGACGTACTGGATGGCTTCTTCGCGGCGGTCGGACTCGATGTCGACGTCGATGTCCGGGGGGCCGTCGCGTTCGGGGGCGAGGAAGCGTTCGAACAGCAGCTTCCAGCGCACCGGGTCGGCGTTGGTGATGCCCAGGGCGTAGCAGACCGCCGAGTTCGCTGCGGAGCCGCGGCCTTGGGCGTAGATGTTGTTGCGGCGGCAGAACTCCACAATGTCCCAGACAACCAGGAAGTAGCCGGGGAAGTTCAGCTCCTCGATGATCGCGAGCTCGTGGTCGAGCTGTGCGTAGGCTTCCTCGTTCCCGGTGCGGGGTCCGTAGCGGCGAGCGGCGCCGACCGCGGTGAGGTGACGCAGGTAGGTGGCTTCGGTGTGACCGTCCGGGACGGGGAACGGCGGCAGCTGCGGCGCGACGAGTTGAAGGTCGAACGCGCACTCCACCCCGAGCAGCGCCGCGCGTTGCACGGCGCCGGGGTAGCGGCGGAACACCCGCGCCATCTCCTCACCCGTGCGCAGAAACGCCACCGGGGCAGGTGGCAGCCAGCCGTCCATCGCCTCGAGGTTGCTCCTGGCGCGGACGGCGGCGACCGCGGCCGCGAGCCGGCTCTGCTCGGGCGTGGCGTAGTGCACGTTGTTGCTCACGATCGCCGACAGCTCCAGCTCGCCTGCCATCGCGTGGAGCAGGTCGTTGTGGCTGCTGTCCAGCGGGAGTTGGTGGTCGATCAGCTCGACCACGGTGTGCTGGGGACCGAACCAGTCCCGAAGCCGGGCCAGCTCCGCGTAGGCCTCCTCCGGACCTGCCGTGGTGAGGGCATGGCGGACCGCGCCTTTGCGGCAGCCGCTCAGCGCGACCACGTGCCCGCGTAACTCCTCCACGACCTCGTCCAGGTCGTAGACCGGTCGGCCTTTCTCACCCCCGCACAGGTGCGCGTTGCTGATCACCCGGCACATCCGGCGGTAGCCCTCCAACCCCCGCGCCAGCAGTAACAGGTGCCGCCCCTGGGGGTCGGGAACACCGTTCTGCGGGCCCGGCAGGTCCAGCGACAGCTCAGAGCCGAACACGGTCCGTACGCCCAGTTCGCGGGCGGCTTCGGCGAACCGCACCACCCCGTACATCCCGTCGTGATCGGTGAGCGCGATCGCGTCCAACCCCGCCCGCGCCGCCTCCTCCACCAGCTGCTCCGGGTGGCTCACACCATCGAGAAAGCTGAAGTTCGAGTGCACGTGCAGCTCCGCGTAGGGCACCCGCACCCCCGCACCACACAAATCGTCACTCAGAAACCGCCCGGCCAGGTCCGGCGGCGGACCCGCGTACCCCTCGCGCTTACGTGACCACGCGGGACTGTCCCCGCCATCCCCGACCGCAGCGCTCAGCTCACCCGAGAACGCTCGCTCCAGATCCGCCCACCGACCACTGCTGTCAAAACCCACACCAACCCTCGTTCCCCACCCAGCTAAGCCGCCGCGGGGAAGACGGCGATCGAACATGTGTTCGGTAGTATGAAAGTCGACGGAAGGCCCCGTCAAGGCCGGAACGAGCGGAGGTACCTCACTCACGCTAGGTGCGCCGGGTGAGTATAAGCGCTGGTCAAGGGCGCTGGTCATCGGTCTGTCTGACGTGCTGCGCAGGTGCTGCGGAGGTCGGGCAGAACGGTTGGGTTCAGGGTGCACCGGTAGGTGGGAGGGGAGTTGGTGGTGGTGTTGGACACGCGTGAGTGCGCGAAGTGTGGGCTGCATCCCGCAGGCGGTGGAGGTGTGTTGTGTGCGAGGTGCCGTGAGCTCATCCAGGGGCAGCTGGACGGCTACTGGTCCCCGAGCAGCGCCGAGGACAGCGTCTCGGACACCTCACTCGCGTAGCTCGGTCTGTCCCTGATGGACCATTCACACACAGCCCGCGCGGATATCGCGGGCGGGCTGCCGTCTACGGGGGAGTACGGCTATCGTCGCAGGTAGGAGACCTGTGCCTACCCGGGGCCGGGCGGTAGGGGAGGGAGCGGCAGATGGCTCGCCGTGGCGCATCCCACCTTCCCGCGGTGGTTGCACCGATGCTGGCGGCACCGGATGGGGGTCGTCTGCCGGACAGCTCAGACTATGCCTACGAGTACAAGTACGACGGATACCGGGCAATCATGCGGGTCGCCGCGGACGGCACCATGGCGATCACGAGCCGTAACGGCAACGACCTAACGGAGGAGTTCGCGGTCCTCGCCGGCGGACTCGGCGAGGCACTGGCTGGTCGGGACGCGGTGCTCGACGGCGAGTTGGTCGTGCTCAACGCGGCCGGGCAGCCGGAGTTCGGGCTGATGCAGGAACGGCGTGGTCGTTTCCAGCAGGGGTTCTCGGTCGCGGCCGAACCGGTGTTGTATCTGGTGTTCGACCTCCTCCAGCTCGGCGAGGCGACGCTACTCAGCGAGCCCTATGACCGCCGGCGTACCTTGCTCGAACAGCTGGACCTGCCTAATCCAGAACGGATCACGGTGGTGCCCTCGTTCCCCCACGCCACCCTCACGCACCTCGGACTCACGCCCGGAGACCTGCTGGCACGCGCCGCAGCCGCTGGGTATGAGGGCTTGGTGGCCAAACGGCGGGCGTCGCGCTATCACCCCGGTCAGCGCAGTCCCGAGTGGCGCAAGCACCCGCTGATCCGCACCCAGGAGGTCATCGTCTGTGGGTGGCGGCCGGGCAAGGGACGCCGCGCCGACACGATCGGCGCGCTGCTGCTCGGCGCGCACGACGCCGTCACGGGCGAGCTGTTGTACGTCGGGGACGTCGGCACGGGCTTCACCGACCAGGCGTTGCGCGACATGCATGCCCGGCTCACCCGGCTGGAGCAGCCTCGCTGGCCGTTCACCACCGCGCCCTCCCGCGAGGACGCACGGCACGCACACTGGGTCGCCCCGGTGCTGGTCGGCGAGGTGGTCTACCGGCAGTTCACCCGCACCGACCGCCGCCTGCGCCACGCGGCGTGGCGAGGGCTACGCGAAGACAAGTCCGCAGCCGAGGTCATCGCTCCGGCCAGCACAAGCGCAGCCCTAACATCGCCTGCGGAGCTAGAGCCCGAGCGGCAGGCGCGAGCCAGCGCCGTGGTCACCACCAAGGTCACCGTCCGAGCCGGGAAACGCCAGTTGACGCTGTCCAACTTGGACAAACCACTGTATCCGGACGGCTTCACCAAAGGTGAGATTATCCACTACTATTCCACTGTCGCCGAAGTGCTCCTACCGCACCTGAAGGCCCGACCGGTCACATTCATCCGCTTTCCAGACGGCGTCGGTGGCCAGCAGTTTTTCGAGAAGAACGTGGCCAAGGGCGCGCCGAGCTGGCTCACGACCGTAAAGCTGGCCAGTCGCAGCTCCCGCGGTGGGGACACGATCGAATACGTGCTGCTGGACGAGCTCGCCGCACTCGTGTGGGCAGCGAATATGGCCGCGCTGGAAATCCACATACCGCAATGGCAGATCGGGCCCGGCCCGCAACGCCAGCCACCCGACCGCCTCGTCTTCGACCTCGACCCGGGCGAGGGCACCACTATCGTCGACTGCTGCCGAGTGGCCGAACGGCTCTACAACGCCCTCCGAGATGACGACCTCACTCCGGTCGCGAAGACCTCCGGATCAAAGGCATGCAGCTCTACTGCGGAATCCGCACCGATAAACCCGAACTGCCCTCCGCCTACGCGAAGGCACTCGCCCAGCGCTTGGCCACCGAAACCCCGGACCTGGTCACGGCAAAGATGACCAAAACGCTGCGACCCGGCCGAGTGTTCATCGACTGGAGCCAGAACAACCCGGCCAAGACCACCATCGCCCCGTACTCCCTCCGCGGCCGCGACCGACCGATCGTGTCCACCCCGGTCACCTGGGACGAGATCCGCGCCTGCCGTCAACCCGAGCAGCTCACCTTCACCGCCGACGACGTCCTCGACCGCATCGACAACCTGGGCGACCTGTTCGCCGACCTCGGCAACCACCGCACGACGCTCCCGGCGCGGTAGAGACCGACGCGCCCCGATCCGCCGCACGATACCGCCGTAAGTGCCCCGGCGTCGGTTCGGCGAGTGAAGACTCGGGGGTGTCGTGCTGGCAACGGCACAACCTGGAACTGCGCCGACCTTCCAGCGCCCCGGTAGGGATGAGCTTGTAGAGGAAGGTCGCTGGCCGCAGCCCTGACTGGAGCAAGTAATCGAATCTGTGAGCGAGACGGCGCACGACGTGCGGCGTGAGTGGCACTAACCCCGTCGCTGACCTCGGTCTCGCCGTGCGCGTCATGCCGACGCGCCGTGCTTGAGCACGTACGCACCGACGGTCACACCTCGGGCGCGGCTACGTCACGGTCCTGGTTGCCGCTGCCCTCGAGCTCGTCGAGGGCCTTCATCCTTCGGTGGACCGGGGTGGTGTTCGTGGCACACCACCTGTCGGCCGACTACCACCACCTGGATACGCGCCCCGGGCCGAGCGAGGCCTGGCACCATCACCCGGGGATACGTGTGAAGGACAGGAGGGGTGGATGGTGGCGCATGACGAGCGGGAGCCCGGTTCGGATCTGGCGTTATCCGCGGACGGGACATGGGAGCGGTTCGATGTCTTCGCGGGCCACCCGGATGTTTCCGACGTGACGGAGTACTTGCGGAACCAGGGGTGGTACTCGTTCCTGCGGCTGGGTGATGCTGAGGAACTGGGCATCGAGATCGAGGTGTGGGCGTCGATGCAGGGAGCCGGGTACCTGATCGATGTGTCGGGACGTGCGGGCGGCGGGTCCTTTTTGAAGGTCACCACGTTGCCGCAGGTAATGGACCTGCTAGCGAAGTGGGCCCCGGTGGTGCAGGCCATGAGCATCGCTCGGGTGGTGACTGATCTCGGCGAGCCTGAGATCAAGCAGTACGGGTTCGTGGAGAGCGTTGCCGCCCGTGCTGCCTGGGCGGCGCAGGACTGGACGCCGATCCTGAGGAAGAACCACGAGGAACAGGAAGCCCGGGCGAGGCAAGCACGGCGTGACGTCCGCCGCCGACGAGACAATCCGTGACCGCCCTCTGTGGGCGGCTCGGGGGAGAGCGACCTGGCCACGAGGGACGTGTCCTGATCGGTCTCATCGCGGCGGTCGCCCGCCGAGATCACAGCTCCGGCACGTGTCGAGTTCCGCCGCAAGGCAACGGTGAGGGCTGTCGCTGTTCCTCCTGGTCAGGGGGCATTAACTTGAGTTAACTGAGGGGCAGAATGGAGAGGGCGTCCCACCCACGCGTCGGTCGCCGGTGGCACACCGTCGTCGCGGTTGTCGCGTTGACCGTCCCGCTGATCACTGGGAGCAGTTGTGTGCCCGATCGGTCTCCGATGAAGGTGTGCGACCTGCTGTTCGACGGTCTCCAGGTCCGGGCGGGGCTGCTCGTAGGAACCGTCATCGCTGTGTGCGACCAGCCGCCGCAGCGGCACCTGCTGCGCGCCGGTCTCGAGCTGCGGGTAGGTGACGAATGGATCGAGATCGGCCGCAGCCGAGTAGCCGACGTCATCCCCGACGCCGCTGGCTTCCCGGTTGAGGTCAACGCACCCTGCGAGGAGGGAACCTGGCGCGCGTGGGCACGCGCGGAGGGAGTAGGCCCGGCGCCGCCGGCTACGCCGTTCTCGTTCTCGGCTACCGGCGCGGAGCGAGCTGTCACGCTGGTCGAATGCGCCGCCTGACCGCAGCCCAGGCGGAGAGGTGACACATCCGGGCTCGACGTCTCGCGCGGCGTGCGAGCGCGCCTGTCGGTCGACTGAACCACCTCGGCTGGGTGACACTGTTGCCCATGGGACACACCGGCCATACCTCAGCCGGACTCACCGGCCGACGGGTCGAATGGCGCGGCCCGATTCAGACCGACCACCTCGCCGCCGCCTATCACCACGCGGTCGACGCCGGCGCCCGTCGCCCGCCGACGGCGGCGGAACGCCGCCAGCTTGCTCCCGGTGACCAGGGCACCATCGGCGCGCGCCTCAACTCCCCGACTGGCGCCCAGCGCTGCTCGGAACCGGACGACGCGTTCTACAGAGTGGTCTGGGACAACGGGGTCGAGCTGGACATACTGCTACCTGGCGCCGGGCACGTCGTCCACATCCTTCCCGACAAACCACTCCCCGCCCCCACGACCATGGTCTCCCTGTCAGGTCTCCGGAGCAGTCTGCTGCGTCGGCTACGCGCCTTGCTAGGCCCCCATCGACCTACCTGACTACCACTCGCAGAGACCTCCCGAAACGCCAGCACCTGGCCCGTCACTGCCCATCTCCCTTCTCACCGGTACGTGATCTGGCCTTCGGTGTGATGGTGGAAGGGCTTGGTGAACCAGTAACGGCGACGACCAAACGTGGGAACCAACCGGGACGGGGATGCCGACGGGCGGCATGCACGGCGCCCCGCACGGTCCAGCTGGCGCCACGGAAGCTGACGGGCGGTGCCTATGCTATGACCTGGCGATCGGCGTGCGGTCCGGTAGAGCACCCGCCACCGCCTCCACACCCCTCACCTGCGGCGTGCTGGGACCTGAGTCTGGTGGAGGCGAGCCGGTGCGGGATCGATCCGGCCGAGCAGACCGTTGTGGTCGAGTCCGCGTTCGAAAAGTGACGTCACTGGCCTCGCATGATCAAGCACGTGTCGCAGTGCCGCAGTCGCCCTCGAGGTGGAAGGACGCCAAGCTGTCGTGGCACAGCGGCGAGGAGATCAGCCGCTGGCCCGGCCTGCCCCTCGGATCGTGACTGCACCTCGCGGACAACTGGGCGCGTGCACACGGGTGGATGACGTCGAGCCAGAGCCGGGTCGTGGCCTTGTCCTGCCGGGCGTAGTCGTTCCCTGTCGAAGCCGAGCTCGTCGAGTCCAACGAGCGCGTTGACGGCGTGTCCCCCAAGCCTTTAAGCCTGCGGCTGGCTCACATCACAACGCAACCGCCTGCAGTAGCTGAGCGATTTGCTGATTGAGCTCGTGTACAGCCGGAACGCGGCCGTACTGTCGCCCCGCGTTGCGTAGTTGCCGGAGGGCGTCGAGGACCCGGTCGGAACGAACCGAGCTGGCCGCAGTGACTGCTTGGCTGCCGAGTGTGACGGCGTGCATCGGGTCGTCGCGGGCCATGGTGAGGGTCGCGAGGTTCGCGATGGCGAGTACTTTGCCTCGGGTGTAGCCGCTGGGGAACTGAGCGACAGCCGCAGCGAGGTGGTCCTGGGCCTGGGAGTAGTTACCTCCGTTCAGCGCGAGGCCGAGGAGCGCTCGGCCGCTGTCCCGTGCGAGGTGCGGCTCGTCGTAGTAGGCGATCCAGGGCGGTTCGTCGCCATCGCGCTGGGTGAAGCAGCGGGCTGCTACGTCCAAGGCTGTGAAGCACTCCGCCTCGCGTCCCGGGTGGGCTATGCCCAGGGCGCGGGCGTGCCGGGTGTGCATGACCGACCTGACTACTGGTGTCAGTCGGTCGGCTCGCACGAGTGCCAGCTCGGCAAAGCTCAACGCGTGGTCCTGTCGCGCTTTGCGTGTGGAGTCGTCATGGAGCGAGTCGTCCTGGTGGCTTCGGTGGACGGAGAGGTTCGCGAGGCCGGACAGGGCCTTCGCTCGAAGTGCCCAGTCGCCGGCTTCGGTCGCGCAGCCGACGGCGAACCTGAAGCAGCGTTCAGCGTGTTGATGGGTGCCGGCGTCGAAGCACATGCCCCCGGCGGTATCTGCGAGGTCGGCGACGGCGGAGAAGAGATGTTGGCGCACTGCCTCGCTCGCGAAGCGGCCCTCAAGCAGGTCGGACGCTGTTGACAGGTGGGTGAGCACCCCCTGGGCCGACAGCCCACCGCCGTAGAGGTGATCTTGATTCGCGAACATGCGCGCCATTTGCCGGATCTGTTGCACCTCGCTGGTGCCGATGCGCCGACCTGCATTGGCTGAGGTCGCTCTGGCGGCGAACTCGCTGAGCGGGTCGCTCAGAACCATGCCGGCAACGGAACCGGCCAGTACGCGCAGGAAGGCTTTGCGTTCCACGTCGTCCCCTCCGCTCTCTGATTGGCGGCTACGCACCACGGTAACTATGCGCGAGCGGGGGTTGAAGAAGCCCAAGTCCGCGTCGGACGCTGCCTGGAGCACCTCGCGAAGGGCGCGTCTGTAGTCCCGGTTGGGCCAGCGATGGATGCCTCGTTCGAGCTTGCCAACGTAGTCGGCGTCCATCGCTCCGGGCTTGCTCGTCGCGGCCTCGACCTGGGCGTTCGCACACTCTGCCACCTGGGCCTGCGTCATCCCGGCCGCGTCCCTAGCAGCCTTGAGCAGCTCGTTCGGCCCGCTGAACACCCTGTTCCCTCCGCAAGGACTCCATCTCACAGAGTAAGACATCAGGGCCTGGAGCGATGTTGATCTCGGTGAGACCTCCGTAAAGCCTCCGGGTTGTCTCCTTCCCAGCGGGGTGCTGATCATGGGCCCTGACCTCCGGGCTGGTCTCCGTTCCTGTGGTCCATCCGATCGGCCACGCTTAGTAGCGGCGCTCGACACTGAGTGGTTCCCATCCGCGGCCCCACGGCCTGCAATCTGATCGGGCCGTGGTTCGTCCTCGGCGTCGGGCGCCGTCCAACTAACCCGTCACGAGAGCAGGTGGCAGCGGTGACGGCCTTGGCTGAGGTCAATCCACTCCGGCGCGACGCGGAGCTGCTCGAACGCCCGCAGCTTGCCATGCCGGAGCCGGCGCAGCTGTACGGGCTCGTGTGCCCCGCCCTGCTGCTGCATGTGCCGGATGGGCGGACGTGCCGGTATGCCGTGCACGTGGACATGCGTACGGGGTCGTGTGATCTGGGGCGTTCCGCTCGGATGCAACCGGATCGGCGCGGTTCTGAGCCGAGGCCGTCGCACCTGTCGTCGTGCGATCCCGCGCCGGTCCGGCTCCCAGTGATCTCGGGTGGGAGGGGGGCGTGACCACCGCCAATGTCGTGCTGGCCTCGATCGGGATCGGTTGCATGATGCTGTTGCTCGGAATCTGGGTGTGGGCGACGGCGCGAAAACGGCGTCGAGTGTCAGCGGTCGTCGAGGAGGAGGCCGCGACACATCCAAACGCAGTGGCCGTGACACCGCAGCCTGTGGCCGAGGTGAGACGTGCGGAGGACCGACTCGGCGTCGCAGCCGTTGATCTAGCTGGCGCCGATTCTCGGTGGCAGGTTGTCCAGACGTCCAGTTGTGTGACCGCGACACGTGGATGGCCGGACGGCACGGTCGACACCGTCCTTCTGTTCGCGGCCGGACTTGGCCATGCGGCCCGGGAAGATCCTGATCGCGGTCGCATCCTCTGGTCGGTCAGTGGCTCCCTAGAAGACGTGGTCAGGGAAGCGCTGACCGTGCCGTCTCCGGACGCGCCCGACGCGCCCCGTATGTCAGGAGCCGCCCTGCCCAGAGGTGAGTGGCGATGACTGCGACCGCCGTGCTGCTGCTCACCATCGTCGCCGTCGGCGTCGGTTGCGGTGTCTGCACGATCGTGCGTGACCTACACGACTACCGAAACCGGTCCTAAGACCCGGTGGGCACGAGCCCTTCCCCGACCTCGTGCCCACCGGCCTGTTCGTGTGCTGGGACACGCCAACACCGGGAACCGCCTTCATGGTTCATCTCTGCTGACCGAACGGAGGGAAATCCGATCGCCAGCCTTCCGAAAAAAGAGTCGCCGGAGCACACCCAACACCCGAGGAAGGCTGGTTCCAACCGCAGTGTCATGGCCGACCCACGACCCCGCCGACACCACCGTGGCCCGCTACCTACGCGACACCGGACTGCCCCATGGGCCAGAAGCCGATGCCCTTCTCCACGACGTGCTCGACAGTTTCCATCACCTCTGTGCCGACGCGGAACGGTGACGGGGCTCGGTGGTGGGGAGGTGGGGAGCGGCTCACCCACCCCGCCCATGGCCGTCCACCCGTTGGTCGAGCCGGCTGAGGCAAGGCCGGTCGACCCAGTCATCACCACGAAAGCGGGTATCGGGATGCCGCGAGACCCAGTCGGCGCCGCCGACCTCTTTATGCTGCCGCAGGAGCGCTTCGACGATCTCTACACGGCCGTATATGCCTTGATTGATGACGCTAAAGCGGAATATCACGTGGTGAAGCTCTACAAGGGATCTCATGCCTCGCCCAACCCGCACAAGAGTGTGACCGACTTCGGTGCCTGGTTCTTTGAGCGTCGTCGTGGACTTCTCGGATACGCATGCGACAAGAATCGACCAGCAACCCTCCAATATGCCCTTGAGGATCTCGCCGAGTTCGACCGCGTGCACAAACCGCGTATCTCGACGGTGGAGGCGTTCACCATCCTCGCCCGAAGTCGGGACCAACCGAACGAGGCGTTCGAGGACTATCTCAACTATGTCGCGGACCGGACGCATCAGTTCGGCTGGTACAGGGGCGGGTCGTCCGGGTTCGACGACGAAGCGCGAGCATTCACGTGCGCGCACTTCCGCCAGCTCGGTATCTCGTGCGACATCGACGACGTGATGATCTTCGCAGGCGGCGCCAAAGGCGTGTTTCTCGCCTGTTGCGCTGCGTTCATGAGTCACCGCATGTTCGAGGAGTTGCACCACCGTGGCGGTGTGGTTCTCGCGCCTAGTGGCTACTACCAGTCGCTACGGTTGCTTCCGCCGATCTTCGGCGGGACCCTCCACGTCGAGGATGATCTGACCGGTGAGACCGTCGACGAGTGGTTGACCGACACCGAGGACCTTCCCGGTCGGGTGGTCTATGTCCCGCTGGTCAACAACCTGGACGGCAGGGTCCTCAGCCGCGAGCGCGCAGAGGACATCGCTTCCGCGATCGTCAATCACAATCTGGATCACCCACACAACCCCGCCTATGTGATCGGGGACGACGTGTACGTGGGCTCCTACATGCACGACGACCTGGACGCCACGCCAATCGGCGCAATCCCCGAACTGGCCCTCTGGTGCGTCTCGGTCGTCACCCCGTCCAAGACCTTCACCTTGCCAACCGGTCGAGTCGCGTTCGCCACCAGCCGCAATCCCGCGGTGCGCAAGGCCATCGCCCACTACCGCACGGTCTTCTCCCACGGCCGAGTACCACAGTCCAGCGAACTGATCAGCGCCGCAGCGATCTCCCTAACGCCGGAGAGCTGGATAGACCGGTGGAACAACTGGAACCGGGAGCATCTGGGCTACTTCGCCAGGGAAGTCAACAACCTGAACGCGGTGTTGGGCCGGGAGGTATTCCGGATCGAGCAGCCAGAAGGCGGCTGGTATGCCCCCGTGCGGGTTGCGCGGGACTTGTTCGGTGAGCGGGTCCGAAGCAGCGTGGACGCCCACGCTGTGCTGCTCTACTACGGCGGCGACGACCGGGAGTCGGGGGTCGCCATGCTCCCCGGCGAGTTGTTCGGCCGAGGGTGCGACAACGGCTGGTACACACTGCGGGCGAACCTGGCGGTGGACACGGGCACAATCGCGAGGACGGTGCGGCGTCTCCACGACGCGGCGTCGGCGATGCTCGGCACGAGCCGCGATCACGTCATCGGCCACGCCCTCAGTCGCGCTCGCCGCGTCGTGCCAGATCTCGACCGGACCATCGCCAACCGGCGCTACTAACCCCCGACCGCGGCGGCGTGGCGCACCTGAACTGTCGGTGCCCTGCGCTACGGTCGCCACCACATCTAGTAGTTGCCTGCGGGCAAGACGGCACAAGTTGTGTATGGAGGGCGAATCTGATGAACCACCCACCCGCCCGTGAGCGACTGCCACGACGGCGCCACGGGATCACCCACGCGGTCACTGTCAACGGGGCCGAGGTGTTCATGACGGCCAATCAGTTCCCAGACGGCCGACCCGGTGAGGTGTTCGCCAAGTGGGGCAAGGACGGCTCAACCGCAGGCGGCATGATGGACGCCTTCTCGATCATGCTTTCTCTCGCCCTGCAGTATGGCGCGCCCGCCGAGGTGATCGTGTCCAAGCTCAAGGACCTACGGTTCGAGCCATTCGGCATGACCGATGATCCCGAGATCCCCGACGCCTCCAGCATCATGGACTGGGTCGCCCGACGGCTCGCACTCGACTGGCTGCCCCACCACACCCGCAAGCAGCTCGGCGTCCTCACCACCGAGGAAGAAGCCTCGCTTCCGGCCGATGCCTACGCGCCCACCCCCCTCGTCCGCCACGAACCCAAGGACGCCCGAGCCAGCGCGTGATGGACTACCGCACGCACTACGAACGGCTCGCCCCGAGCTTCACCCGGCACTGGTCGTACACCCCAGAATTCGTGTCCTGGATGACCGGCTGCCTCGTGGAACGCCTCCAGTTGGGAGCAGGCGACTGCCTCGTCGACTGCGGCTGCGGTACCGGCATCTACACCACGCGACTCGTCGAGCACGCAGCACGGGTCATCTGCCTCGATCCCATCCCAGCCATGCTCGAACACCTCCCGGCCGATCCCCGACTCGTCCCGAGCATCGGAACCGTTGAACAGCTCGCCATCGGGCACCTGCTCGTCGGCGAGCTGTTCGACGCCGTCCTGCTCAAAGAAGTCATTCACCACGTCAACGACCCTCCGGCCACCATTCACGCGCTGGCGCGACGGCTTGCCTCCGGTGGCCGGCTACTGGTCGCCATGCTTCCGCCGACGATTGACTACCCGCTCTTCCCCGCCGCCCTCGCCCGATACAACCGCGGCAAGCTGACTCCCGACCACGTCGCGGGTTGGATGGCCGACGCCGGACTTCACGTCACAACTTCGGCGGAGCAACACCAGGTGGACATGCCGACCGAGCAATACCTCGACATGGTCAACGACCGGTACCTGTCCCTACTGGCCCGATTCACGGACACCGAAATTGCAGCCGGCATTCGTTACATCCAACGTCAGCACCCAGGAGACTCGATAACATTCACTGATCGGTTCGCCTTCGTTCTGGGCGTCCGTGCGCATTGACCGCGGAATCGATCGCCGACCGCCCGTGGGCGCTGGAGATCTTCCACCTGTCGAGCCAGCTCGATTGTGTTTGGCGCCCGAGATAGAGGATACGGTCAGGGCCGGAGCTCTCACGAGGAAAATAGGCAAGACGAGCAGCAACCGACCGAAGTCCGCCACCCTCAGAGGAGGAGGCACGCGGCGTGTCGTTGACAAACACTGAAACATCGCTTTGTGCACCACGCCTAGTCAAGAGAAAGGCGCGACGCCTGTGGACGCCGAGGATGGCGACCATGTCGACGCCGCGATGAACCAGAGGGGTAGCCGGGCATATCTGAGTCTGTGCGCGACGGGACGACATCTCGTCGCCGCGGCTGCGGTCCTGCTACTGGCTCTGCCCTCGTGTGCCGTCGGTCGGGCGGGAGGACCTGTCGCGGACTCGGCGGACGGGGGTACCTCGGGCACGTCCGCGCCGTCCAACCCGGTCTCGGCCTATCCCATGCCGCCCCGGACGCGCGACCTCGACCTCACTGGGGTGGATCCGTGTACTGACCTGCTCACCGACGCCCAACTGCGGGAGTTGGTCTACGACGTGGGCTATCAGAGCCGGCCGGGACGGAGCACCAGCGGCATCCACGGCGGCCCAGGGTGCACTTTCTCGTCCTCCACGCCGCTCGGGCGGGAAGGCCGGAACATCAGCGTGCTGTTCAATGTCGCCACCACCGAGGGGGCGGAGGTGTGGCTTACGGATCCCGCCAGGTACGCCAGCGCCCGGCTGGCTCGGCCGGCCACCGTCGAGGGGTTCCCGGCTCTCGTGGTACCGCACCCGCGGTTCGTCGACTCCTGCATGGCGGTCGTGGACACCGCGGACGACCAATATCTGCTGGTTGCCTCCGAGCCTGACCACACGAACGACACCAGCAGCGACCGCTACTGCGCAGAGGCCGAACGAGTGGCGACCATGGCCATCCAGACCCTCTCCGCCACCAGACGGTGAAGGGCGCGTGAGACCAGAACCGCCGCCACGGGCTCTTGTGCGAAGACGGTTCCGACGACGACGTCTGCTCGACGAACTTCCGGCGTAGATGGTCCCTGGTTGAGGGAACCGCTCTTGCCGACGACCCCCCATAGCTCGTCATCAGGTGCCGCTCGCCAACAGCCGGAGGCGGTTGCCCTCCGATCACCCATCCATACCACCGCCGGGACGCCTCCGCCGCTGCAGATCAGTGGTACCTGGAGCCGATCCTGCCCCGGTTGACTGGGCTCGATCCGGTGTTGGCACCCTTCTCGCCCGTACGTGGGAAGCGTCGAGGCGCGCGTGACCAGTCGATCCAAGCCGCTGGGTCAGCTTTGGACAACAACGTCTCGTGGAGTTGATCGAGCACCCCGGACAGTCTGCCGCCCCCGCAACCGGTCATCCTGGAGCTCACCCGAGCTCCTGAGGAAGGTCCTCTTATCCGATGGCGGTGTAGGGCACGTATAGGATCTCTTGCGTTACCTGCGGATCCGATAACGGCTTCGTTCCTATCCGGAGGGTCGGCTCGATCCGGTAGTAGCAGCTCGATCCGAGGCAACAACTCGTCGGACCTAACAGGGCGCAGCCACGACAACCACCTCGGACCAAGATCACGGGCTGGTGGGGATCCAAAGCCAACAACGGCTGAGCCTAACGATCACAGGTCGCGGCCACGGCATGCTTAGGCGCGCGTGGCCGCAATGTGGCATGGAAGTCGCCACGGGCACATCGTCACTCTTTGGCGAATTTCGGCTAGGGTCGTTACTGCGCGAGCCAGGGACATCAGGCGAGGCCCGGTCGCTGCTCAGTTCGCGAGGACTGGGATGCTTCACGAGTTAGTTGCACAATCGATGCGGTAGGGCATTGGCTCAGTGTAAGCGGCTATGGAGATCTTTGATTGTGGTCGATTTGTCTTCTTGCGTGAGTGATCGCGGTTCCTGTTCGAAGCGGCGATGTGAGGGCGGGAGCCAATCTAGACCGATAGAGGACCTCTGTAGCTGGGCGATCTGTGTATCACTGAGTGAGAGTGTCGGATATGAATAGACACGTTAGTGAGTCAGCGCGGAAATCGTGTTGACGGCACACCGTCTGGGGGCAATATGCATATACGCGGGAATTCAGTGGTGTTCGCGGTCTTGGTCACTGTCGTTGTTGGATTAGCGGGGGGCTGTACCAGCGAGGTCGACGGTCGCCCTGTCCCGACCAGCTCTGGCCCATCCGAGACCGAATCCACAGCTGACGATGACGAGGGAGGTGAGGCCACAAGGGATGAGCTCGTGGAGGAGTTGACGGCAGCCTTCGCCGAACTCCGCGACGTGGACCCGTGCACGCTGCTCGACCGGGCGGTCATCAAGAACATCACCGATGCCCAGGTCGGCATCCACATCCCGGGTCGACACCTGTCCGAATGCCAGGTTGACACCGAAATCGACAAGTACACACCTGGGTGGAGCTTCGCCGTCGACGTCGGCTTGTTCTACGAGGCCACGGAGGATATCCGACACGAGCGGATCGACACTGAGATGTTCTTCATCGAAGGCGACGAGTACCGCTGTACATACACGCGGATGGTCAACGCCAACGTCGGTGTGGCCCTCACCGCGACCATCCCACCGCCTATCGAAGGTCGCCCGGCCGTCGAGGATCCGTGCGAGATGGCGAAATCCTACCTTGCCGAAACCGGGACGACGTTCATCGAGATGGGACGCCGGGAACAGCAGCTCACCGAACCACAGCTCCCGCTGGCGACGCGCGACCCCTGCGAAACCGTCGACAACGTGGCACAAGCGATGAACACGGAAGCGATCGGCGTCCCGATCAAGACCTATCTGTGCTCGATTCAACCCGCTGGTTCCACTGAGGAGTCACCGCTGGCCGGGCAGAACCTGTCGGTCGGCTACGAGTTCATCCCCGATCCCCGAGATGACGTGCCTGCTGACGAGCCGGCTCCGCCGGCCGGTGCCGATGGGTTGGGCGCCATGACCGCGGTCACGATCGCCGGTCACGCCGGCAGCCAGTTCGACGGCGCGGGAGACCTGGGCTGCAGCGTCGACCTCGTCCTGGACGACAAACCGAGCCTACAGGACGGCGCTCTGACCCTGGTTCAGGTCGTGTCCGTTCTCTCAAACGACTGCGAGGTCACCCACCGCGTCGCGGAGGCCGTCATCACCACGATCAGCAGGTCCTAGCACGCCCTCTGAACCTCAAGCGCGGCCGGCACCTGCACCCAAGCACGCCCAGGTGTCGGCCCCGCTAGATCGAGAGACTCGACATGTCACCTATCACGAAGCGACCTGCCACCATCGCCGCGCTCGGCGGCACTGTCGCCGCAGCCATCCTGTTCGGCGCAATCATCGCGAGAGCGCTGCTCAACGCACATGACGGACTGCCACAGGTCGGCCGGGCGGGCTCGGGCCTGCCGGACCTCGGTCGCCCCACCTCGGCCCCACCCGTGACTCCGCCGGGCTCCACCGAACACCAGGCAGCGAGCGACACCGGCACGGCTGACCCGACCCACGGCACCTCCACGATCGACCCCTGCCACCTGTTCCAGTGGAGCGACTTCCCGGAACCAGTGCGTCCCTCCACCAACGTGGAACCTGAACCAGTACCTCGCAAGCCTGACGACGTATTCGACACTGCTTGCACATTCGCCTACTTTTCGGACGACACCACTCAACAGCGCCTGTTCAGCACCTTCGTCGCCGTCGGACACACCCCCAACATGTCCGCCGACCCTCAATCCCACCAGGCCGAACCCGCCGAATGGGGAGGACGACCCGGCACACGCAAGACCGTCACCACCGAGGACGGTACCGTCTGCACGGGTTTGATCCCCATAGACGACGACAACATCGGCGGTGTCTCCGTGATCAACTCACTGATTCCCCATACCGACCCATGCGCAGTGGTCGACGCTTTGCTGACAACGTTGGCCAGCAGAACACCATGACCTCTGCGCGGATAGATGTGACCCTTATAATTGCGCAAGGAATTTCTTGCTGGCCGGCGCTGACCCGATGAGAGCGGAGTGCTGGCGCCGCTGACCAGACGGCTGCTGGAGTCCGCGCGAGTGTGATCACTGACCAACCTGATAGGCCAATCATGACCAGGTCGGCACATCGGTCGCTCTCAAAACTGTGGCGGTGCCAAGACCGTGCTGGACGATGGCGGCCCGTCGATACACCGTCCCCGCAAGCTAATCGTCATTCCGTGGATCGGGTTCTCGGTGCTTGTCAGCCGCGCCGACCAGGTGGACGGTGCGACCGAGGACGGAAGCGATGGTCGCCCCCGCGGGTGTGGTGCACCTGGTCGCTCAGCTGTCCGAACAGGGCCGGAATTGCGGAGGTCTTTCGTGTCCGATCAGCCCGGCGTGGTGAACGAACGCCCTTCTGGTTACGGCGCGCGAGGTGCTCGGCGAGGTCGTAGCCGCCTGGGCGCGATGATTGTGTCCCAGTGGACCCACACGTGCAGGGGCATTTGGGTTGGTCGGCTGGATGGACTGGCGTAGCGCGAGCAGGGCGAAGTCGGCAGGGGAGCGCTGAACGGTGTTCAGCCTGTGGACCGGCTAGTGCCGCATCAAGCAACGTTGGGTAGGTAATCCGGGCGG
>NZ_MSIE01000112.1 GCF_001921205.1 Actinophytocola xanthii
GACCGGTGTCTCGGAGATCGCCTCGAACATCGCCGGGGTGGCCGAGGCCTCCCAGCAGACCACGGCGAGCGTCACCGACACCACCAAGGCCTCCCAGGACCTGGCCAAGCTGTCCTCCAGCCTCCAGTCCCAGGTCAGCCGCTTCACCGTCTGACGCTCACCCGGCACCTTTCCCCACGCCGACCGCGGCGTCGCCCACCCGGGCGGCGCCGCGGTCGGCGTTCGTGCGCACCGGCCGGCGAACACGGACGGTTGCCGGGACATCCCTCCAGGTGGTGATCTGCCCGTACGACGCGTACCTGCCGCATACTCGACTGTGTGTACACCCTGATCAGTGCGCCGGTCCTCGGGTTCGACCTGACCCGCATGGAGGGCGGCGCGGCCACGGCCGAGCTGTTGGAGACCATGCTCGCCGTTCCCGCGCAGGGCTGGGCGGCGGCCGTCGACCACCTGCCCGCCGAGTCCCCCGCACAGACGGTGACCAGGGAGATCACCCGCGAGTTCGCCGGTTCGCTCGCCGAGCTCCGCCCGTCGGTGCGCGATCTGCCCGGCCAGGACCCGGCGAGCGCCGTCGGCCTGCTCCAGCGCGCCCCGATCGGCACCCTCGCGGGGCTGCTGCAGTGCGTGCGGACCGACGTGCTGCTGCCCGACCGCGACCTGGTCCCGCCGGTCGAGCCGGTCGCCCCGGCCGAGCCGGTGGTGGCGATCGCCACCGACGCGGTCTGCGCGACCTACCTGCGGGAGCTGCTCGGCGACGACGACCGCCGAGTGCTCGCCGCGCCGTGGCTCGCCATGCGCCGGCACCTCCCGGTCACCCCGCCCGACCTCGGCCCGCAGCACCGCGAGGTGAACCAGCTGCTCACCGCGGTCCGGTCGCTGAACGCCGGGGGTATCCGGGCACTCGCCTCCGCCGCCGACCGGATGCGGGCCGAAACGGCGGACTGGTCGACGGCCATGCACTCGATGACCTGGGCCGTGCACATGTCCGCGCGGGTGCGGGCGGCGGCGACCGCCCAGCTCAGGCTGGTCCAGGCAGTCGACCTGGCCGGCATCCCCGTGTCCGACCGGGCAGCCGGTGTCTGGAACCTGCTCAGCGGCGCGCTCCAGGCCCTGCTGGTCCGCGACCTGGCCGACAGCGAGTCGGCCCAGCAGCTCCTCGCCCCCGCCGTGGGCGCGCTGGGCCCGGGCTGGCTGATCGAGGACTGAGCCGCCCGCCGGTCCCGCCGGCGCGGCGCCGTCAATCCGCTCGGGTATTTCCTCAGCCCGGAACCCGCCCGGTCGATCCAGGGATGGACGCGAAGGACAGGCCTTCGCCACCACCTGGGAGGCCGTGTGATCTCGGTACTTGTCGTGGACGACTCCGCGGTGATCCGCCGGCTCGTGACCGACGTGCTCAGCGCGGACCCCGGCATCCGCGTCATCGGGACCGCTCCCAATGGCAAGATCGCCCTGGACAAGATCGACCAGCTCAACCCGGACCTCGTGACGCTGGACGTCGAGATGCCGGTCATGGACGGCGTCACCGCGATGAAGGCCATCCGCAAGATGCGCCCCCGGCTGCCGGTCGTCATGTTCAGCACGCTGACCAGCGTCGGCGCCGACGCCACCCTCGCCGCGCTCGCCGCCGGCGCCTCGGACTACGTCACCAAGCCGGCCAACGTCGGCAGCCTCACCCAGGCGGTGGCCAGCGTCCGGGAGCAGCTGCTGCCGCGGATCCACGCGCTCTGCGCGCGTCGTGCCGCCACCGCGCCCCCGCCGCGGCCCGCGAGCAGGCAGCGCAAGCTGCCGGGGACGGACAAGATCAAGGCGGTCGCGATCGCCTCCTCGACGGGTGGACCCGAGGCACTGCGGGTCGTGCTGACCTCGCTGCCGGCCGGGCTCCAGGTCCCGTTCTTCGTCGTCCAGCACATGCCGCCGGTCTTCACCCAGATGCTCGCGCAGCGGATCAACACCGAGAGCAAGCTGACCGTGACCGAGGCCAAGGACGGCGAGCTGGCCCAGCCCGGGCACGTCTACCTGGCCCCCGGCGACTTCCACATGGAGGTGGCCCGGGTGGCGACCTCGGTGCGCACCAAGCTGCACGCCGGGCCCAAGGAGAACCACTGCCGTCCCGCCGCGGACGTGCTGTTCCGCTCGGTCGCCAACGTCTACGGGGGCTCGGTGCTCGTGGTCGTGCTGACCGGCATGGGCCAGGACGGCAAGCACGGCTGCGAGCCGCTGGTGGCCGCGGGCGCGCGGGTGATCGCCCAGGACGAGAACACGTCAGTCGTATGGGGGATGCCGGGTGCCGTCGCCCAGGCCGGGCTGGCCGACGCCGTACTCCCGCTCGAAAAGATCGCAGACAGCATCGCGACCCAGGTAACCGGGCGCGGACTGGCGCCAGCAATGGAGGTGTCGTCGTGGAACTGACCGACCAACAATTCAAATACGTCTCCGACCTGGTGCGGCGCGAGGCAGCGATCGTCATGCCCGTGGGCAAGGAGTACCTGGTCGAGTCGCGCCTGCGGCCGCTGGTACGCAAGGGCGGCCACGGCTCGATCACCGACCTGCTGAACGCGGCCCAGGGCCTCGGCACCGCGGCCAACGGCGTGCGCAAGCAGATCGTCGAGTCGCTGACGATCAACGAGACCTCGTGGTTCCGCGACCGCGAGCCGTTCGCGGCCCTGATCGACGTGGTCCTCCCCGCCCTGCTCAAGGACGTCCCGGCCCGCCCGATCCGCATCTGGTCGGCCGCGTCCTCGAGCGGTCAGGAGGCGTACAGCATCGCGATCCAGCTGGACAAGACCCTGCCGCCCGGGCGTGACTTCCAGATCTTCGCCTCTGACCTCTCGGTGGAGATGGTCGAGCGGACCAGGGCCGGGGTCTACAACCAGCTGGAGATCAACCGCGGGCTGCCGGCCAGCGACATGGTGAAGTACTTCGAGCGGAAGGGCGCGGACTGGCAGGTCGTGGACCGGCTGCGGCGCAAGGTCACGGTCCAACAGCTGAACCTGTCCCACCCGCTGCCGCCGATGCAGCCCTTCGACGTGGTGTTCCTGCGGAACGTGCTCATCTACTTCTCGCCGGAGACCAAGCGCCAGATCCTTACCCGCATCCGCAAGATCCTGCGCCCCGGCGGCTGGCTGCAGCTGGGCGCGGCGGAGACCACCGTCGGGATCGACTCGACTTTTGAACGGATACCTGTCGGGCGCACGGCCATCTACCGTGCACCGATCGCGAGCCGGCTTCCGGTGAAAGAGGTGACTGCATGCTAGGCGTTGTGATCGATGACTCCCGGGCCATGCGCAAGATTCTGCGCTCCTTCCTGGCGGATCTCGGCTTCGAGGTGCTGGAGGCGGGTGACGGGCAGGAGGCGCTCGAGGTGGTCAGCGGCGCGGACTCCGTCCCCGAGCTGGCCCTCATCGACTGGAACATGCCGGTGATGAACGGCCTCGAGTTCGTTCTCGAGGTGCGGAAACGCCCGGAATGGCGTTCGATGACACTGGTAATGGTCACCACGGAAAGCGAGCACAGCCAGATCGTGAAGGCCCTCGCCTCCGGTGCACACGAATACGTGATCAAGCCGTTCACCAAGGACGGAATGATCGACAAACTCGCCCTGCTGGGCCTCGTCCCGGTTGGAGTTCTCTGATGAGCGATCAAGCAGTACTGCCCACGACCAACGACCTCGAGGATATCGCCGGCCAGGTCTGGGCCGCGTTTCTGGACGACGGGCACGAGGTCGTGCCCTCCGAGGACCAGCAGGCCCCCTTCGACCTGTCGGCCTCGGTCGCGATCATGGGCGCCTTCGAGGGCCACGTGATCGTCCAGTGCACCACCCAGGCGTCCCGTGACGTCGCGTCGGTCCTGTTCGAGATGCCGACCGAGGAGGTCTCCGAGGCGGAGATCGGCGACGCGCTCGGCGAGCTCGCCAACGTGCTCGGCGGCAACCTCAAGAGCATGCTGCCCGGGCCGTCGACGATGTCGCTGCCGCGGGTGGCCGAGACCACCCACGAGCACTGGCCGAGCACCGTCGAGATCTGCCGCACGGTGGTCACCTGGCGGGACGAGCAATTCACCCTGCTGCTGCTGAGCAGCGACCAGCAACACCGTTTGGAGCGTGACGTCGCATGAAGATCCTCGTGGCCGACGACAGCCGTGTGATGCGGCAGATCGTCATCCGAACCCTCCGCCAGGCCGGCTTCGGTGACCACGACATCGTCGAGGCCCCGGACGGCGCCGCCGCACACTCCGCGATCGGCGAGGAGAAGCCCGACCTGGTGCTGTCGGACTGGAACATGCCGGGCATGACCGGCATCGAGCTGCTCCGCGCCGTGCGCGGGGCCGGGAACAACGTCCCCTTCGGGTTCGTCACGTCGGAGACCTCCGACGAGATGCGGCGCACCGCCGAGGCGGGCGGGGCGCTGTTCCTCATCGCCAAGCCGTTCACCGCGGAGATGTTCCGCGACAACCTCTCGAGCATCCTGGACTGAGTGATGTCTGACGAACTCCCCGCGCCCAAGGACGTGCGTGACCTGCTGGCCGACCTGCTCGGTCGGGACGTGACGGTACAGCCGGACAACCCGCCCAGCGGCGAGGTGCCGCCCACGGCCGTGTTCGTCCGGGACGACCTCAGCCTGGCCGGCGTGATCGGCTTCCAGCTCCCGCTGGCCGCCAACGTCGCCGCCGCGGTGGGCCTGATCCCGCCGGGCGGCGCCGAGGCCTGCGTCGAGGACGGTGAGCTGAGCCCGCTGTTCGGCGAGAACCTCGCCGAGGTGTGCAACGTGCTGACCACGCTGTTCAATCGCAAGGACGGGCCGCACGTGAAGTTCCACGCGCTGCACCGGCTGGGCTCCGAGGTGCCCAACGACGTCGTCTCGCACCTGCAGTCGCTCGGCAACAGGCTGGACCTCTCGGTGGAGGTCGCCGGCTACGGAAAGGGCACGTTCTCACTGGTCGTACCGCTCTGACGGAGGTGGTGGCGCCCCCCGGCGAGGGGACACCACCTCGTGGGCCCGGCGAAAAGACGATCGGCCGTCGGCGAACCGCTCAGGTGCGGTCGCCGGCGGCCGATTGCGTGGTCAGCGACACCGCCAGGAAGGCACCCGCCAGGCCACGGACCGGCCGCCCGCACTCCGGGAAGAGAACCGTGACGTCTCGTGTGAGCCAGTTCGCCGTACCGGCGGGCGTCATTCTGATCATCGTCCTGATGGTCATCCCCATCCCCACGTTCCTGCTCGACATCCTGATCGTGATGAACATCGCGCTCGCGCTGCTCATCGTGCTGGTCAGCATGTACGTGAAGCACGCGCTCGAGTTCTCGGTGTTCCCGTCCCTGCTGCTGCTGGCGACCCTGTTCCGGCTGGCGCTCAACATCAGCGCCACCCGGCTGGTGCTGCTGGACGGGGACGCGGGCGCGGTGATCGGGGCGTTCGGCCACTTCGTGGTCGGCGGCTCCCTGATCGTCGGCCTGGTCGTGTTCATGATCCTGATCGTGATCCAGTTCGTGGTCATCACCAAGGGTGCCGAGCGCGTGGCCGAGGTCGGCGCGCGGTTCACCCTCGACGCCATGCCCGGCAAGCAGATGGCGATCGACGCCGACCTCAACGCCGGCCTGATCGACGAGGTCGAGGCCAAACGCCGGCGCGCCGAGGTCACCGCCGAGGCCGACTTCTACGGCGCGATGGACGGCGCCTCCAAGTTCGTCAAGGGCGACGCGATCGCCGCCGTCATCATCACGCTGATCAACCTCATCGGCGGCTTCACCGTCGGCATGCTCCAGCGCGGCATGTCCCCCGGCGAGGCGATCAACGTCTACAGCCTGCTGACCGTCGGCGACGGCCTGGTCTCGCAGGTCCCGGCACTGCTGCTGTCGGTCGCGACCGGTCTGACCGTCACCCGCTCGTCCGCGACCGAGGACATGGGCACCCAGGTCGCCACCCAGTTCTCCCGCAACAAGCGCGCGTTGCAGATCGGCGGCGGCGCGGTGGTGGCGCTGGCCATGCTGCCCGGGCTCCCGGTGATCCCGTTCCTGCTGGTCGGCGGTGGGGTGCTGCTGATGGCCCAGCGGGTGCCCAAGCCGGGCGAGGAGCCGGCGCAGCTGCCCGAGGGCGCCGCCGCCGCCGACGCCCCGGCGCCGGACTCCCCCGAGACCCTGCTCGCCGAGATGCGGGTGGACCCGCTCGAGCTCGCGCTGGCGCCCGACCTGGTCGACCTGGTCGACGCCGCCGGTGGCGACCTGCTCGACCGGGTGCGCGCGCTGCGCCGCAAGATCGCCCTCGAGCTCGGCGTGGTGCTGCCGCCGGTCCGCACCCGAGACGACCTCGCCCTGGACCCGTCCACCTACGTCATCCGGATCAGCGGCTCGGACGTCGCGAGCGGCTTCGCGCCGCCGGGGACCGTGCTCGCCATCGGCGAGGGCCTCGAGCAGCTGCCGGGCAAGGTGGGCACCGAGCCGGTGTTCGGACTGGCCGGCAAGTGGATCCCGGCCGAGCTGCGCCACCAGGCGGAGCTGACCGGCGCGACCGTCGTCGACCGGGCCTCGGTCGTGGTGACCCACCTCGCCGAGGTGACCAGGACCCACGCCAGCCGCCTGCTCGGCCGGGAGGACGTCCGCGCGCTCACCGACGTCGTGCGCCGGACCCACCCGATCGTGGTCGAGGAGCTGACCCCCGGCCTGCTCAGCCTGGGCGAGATCCAGCGCGTCCTGCACCGCCTGCTCGACGAGGGCGTGGCCATCCGGGACCTGGTCCGGATCTTCGAGTCGCTGTCGATGGCCGCCAAGGGCGGTACTGAGCTCGACCGCCTGGTCGAGGCGGCCCGCCTCTCGCTCGGCCCCGCGATCGCCGCCCGCTACGCCGTCGACGGCGCGCTCTCGGTGATCACGCTGGACCCGCGGATCGAGCAGTCGCTGCTGGAGTCCCTGCGGCTCACCGACGCCGGCGCACAGCTGGCCATCGACCCGGAGCTCGCCGAGATCCTGCTCGGCGACCTCACCCGCCTCACCACCGCGGTCGAGGACCGCGGGTCGGTGGCGGTGCTCGCCTGCGCTCCGCAACTGCGAGCGGCCGTGTACCGCCTGGTGCACGTCGCGGTGCCGCGGCTCGCGGTGCTGTCCTACTCAGAACTCGCCGGTGGCACCCACCGGATCGACACCGTTGGGGTGGTGAACAGTGGCTACACGATTGCTGCTTGAGGGTCCTGACCTGGAGGCCCTGCTCGACCAGGTTCGCACCGAGCACGGCTCGAACGCGCGGATCGTCTCCGCGGACCGCCTGCGCAAGGGCGGGGTGGGCGGCTTCTTCAGCAAGCAGTGGTTCGAGCTCGGCGTGGAGCTGCCCGACGCGCCGGAGCCGGAGCCCACCAGCCCCGCGCCCGACTCGGTGGAGGCCCTGCTGAGCCTGGTCGACCTGGTCGACCTCGCCGACGCCCGCGACGACCGCGGCGTGTCCACCCCGACCGAGCCGGCGGCGCCGGCGGAGGGTGCTGGCGAGCTGTCCGACCAGCCGGTCCTGCCCGACCTGGCTGACCTCCCCCGCTGCACGGCGACCGTGATCCCCGCGCCGGCACCGACGTTCCAGGACATCCTGGCCTCGGTTGACACCCCGACCGGCGGAGCCGGCGAAGAGCCGGCCGCCCCGGTCACCGTGCCCGCGCCGTCCCGGCCGATCGCCGCGTACGCCGCGTGGAGCCCCGAGGCCCTGGCCACCGAGACCGCGGCCGAGGCCACCGAGGAGCCGGCCGCGGCCGCCTCCCCCGCGCCGGCTCCCCCGGCCCCCGCCACCGCGCTGGTTCCCGCGAAGCCCACCGAGCTGGTTCCGGCCGCGCCCGCCGCGCTGGAGCCGGTCACGCCGGCACCCGCACCGGCCACCCCGGTCGCCGCACCGGTCGACCCGCTGGCGGCTCGTGCCAAGGCTGCCGCCCGGGTTAAGGCCGCCGCCCGGGCCAAGGCCGCGGCCATGGGCACCCTGCCCACACCGGCCGCCGCCCCGACCACGCGGACCACCGCCCGCAAGCCGGCCGTCCGCAAGCCCGCCGTCCGCAAGCCCGCCACCCGCCCGACGACCGCGACCGCCGTCGCGCTCCGCCACGAGGCGGCCCCGCGCCCCCGCGCGCGGGGTGTCGCCGAGGAGCTCCTGGTCGGCATGCCGGGCCGGGTGTTCGTCGTCGCCGGCGCTCTGCCGCACGCCGTCCGCGTCGCCGAGTCGGTGGCCGCCCGGCTGCGCCTGCCGGCGAGCAGCGTCCTGGTCGCCGGCCCGGCCGAGACCGACCACGCACGCCGCGTGTACGGCCCCGAGCACGCCGCCACCCTGGCCGGCGAGCTCAGGTCCGGCGGTCCGGTCGTGGTCGCCGTGGACGCCCCCGTCGACCTGCCCGACGGCGGTTCCTGGGCCGGCGCCATCGCCGACGCCCTGGGCGCCGACGTCCTGCTGGCGGTCATCGACGGCACCCGCCGCCCCGAGGACCTCCGTCGCCACCTCGACGACCTCGGCGAGGTGTCCGCGGTCGCCCTGCACGGCAGCACCACCGCCGACCACGCCGCCGAGCTGGGCCTGCCCGCTATCACCCTCGACTGAGGCACACCGACGACGAGCGGGGCGCGGCCGTTCGGCCGCGCCCCGCTCGTCGTGTCGCCTAGGGCGCGTCCGCGCAGTCCCGGTCGATGGGCTTCGTGATCCAGGTCGTCGCTGGCAAGGCGGAGGGCAGGCCTCGTACCGGGTCGTACTCGGCCTGTCCGACAACGCGGCCAGCGGCGAGCTGGGCGCGAAGGCCGCGATCGAGGGCTGTGCGGACGTGCCCTAGATGTTCACGCCCTGGCTGCGCAGCCAGGGCAGCGGGTCGATCTTGTTGCCGTTCTGGTGCACCTCGAAGTGCAGGTGCGGTCCGGTGGACTGGCCCCGGTTGCCCATCGTCGCGATCTGTTCGCCGGCGCCGACCTGCTGGCCGACGTTCACCAGCGACTCGTTGATGTGGCCGTAGACGGTGATCAGCCCGTCGCCGTGCTGGACACGCACCCACAGGCCAAAACCGCTCGCCGGGCCGGAGTCGATCACCTCACCACCCGTTGTGGACAGGATTGGCGTACCGATGCTGTTCGCGATGTCGATTCCGAAGTGGATGCTGCCGCCGCGCGCGCCGTAGGTGGACGTGAGCGTGCCCTGGGCGGGCAGTACCACCGACCCGGAGCCACCGCCGCCGACCTGGCCGCCGCCCGAGGAGCCCCCGGACTCGCTGCTCTGGGCGGCGAGCGAGGCCCTGCGCGCGGCCAGCTCCGCCGTCTCGGCCTTGGCCTCGTCCTGGATGTCGACCGCCGTGCGGTAGGCACGTTCGGCGTCCGTCTTCGCCCTGGCGGCGGCGTCGCGGTCGCGCTGGGCCTGGGTGAGCGAGGTCCGCGCCTCCCGGTCGGCCGCCGACTTCCGCTCGGCGGCCTCGCGGGTGCCGGTCAACACGTCGCCGTAGCGGGCGGAGAGCACGTTCATCATCGACGCCCGGTCAAGCAGGTCCGACGGGCTGCTCGCGCCGATGTAGGCACGAAGCGAGCCGATCGAGCTGCGCTGTTGGAAACTCGCCGTCGCGAACTCGTCGAACTCCAGCCGCATGTCCCGCTCGTGCTGGGCGGCCGCCGCCGCCTCCGAGCGGGTCCGGGTCGCCGTGTCCGCCGCCGCCTCGGCCGCCGCGTTCGCCCGCCGGTACCGGTCCTCCGCGGCCGCGAACGCCTCGAACGTGTCGGCCAGCCTCGCCTGCGCCGCGTCCAGCTCGGCGTCGGCCGCGGCGATCTGCTCCTCGAGCGAGTCGGGCGGCTGCCCGGCAGCCGACGGGCCGGTCAGCATCGTGAACGCCAACACGACGGCGAGCGGGATCGCGACGGTGGCTCGCGTCAGTCGTCGACGCGCACCCATGGGCGGCTCCAGGGTCGTCGGGGGCACGCGGTGGCGGGAATGCCCTTGCGCCCCGGGGGATCAGGCGCCCGCGACTATGGGCCCAACCCCGGCCCGGAATCTACCCGACTTGAGATGAATCACAACGGTCTGGTCACAGAAGCAACACGGGCTTCTTGCCGCCGTTGACAAACGGCGTGGTCGGGGCACGTCCTGGCGCTGGTGAGCCTGCGGTGGCTGGCGCTCCGTCAGCTCTGGGAGAAGGTTGCTGTGTTTGATTGTTCGCTCCGCGCGTCCGCTTGACCGCCGTCTTCCCTCCTCCGCGTCCTCGGCGCCAGGGGCGCCTGCGGGCGCTGCGTCAGTCCAGACGGCGGACGCTCCCGCGCTCCCGCTCACGCAGCCGTGGGCCTCAACCTGTTCCCGGGAGTTAGCTGCTATGCGTCCCGGCTTGGGCAGCTGGCGTGGGGTCACCTCGCCCGAGGGAGTTGGCTGTTGTGCGTTCTGGCTTGGGCAGCTGGCGCGGGGTCACCTCCTCCGAGGGAGTTGGCTGTTGTGCGTCCCGGCTGGGCAGCTGACGCGAAGTCACCTCGCCCACGGGAGTCAGCTGCTGTGCGTCCCGGCTGGGCAGCTCACGCGAAGTCACCTCCTCCGAGGGAGTCAGCTGCTGTGCGTCCCAGCTGGGCAACTCACGCGAAGTCACCTCCCCCACGGGAGTCAGCTGCTGTGCGTCCCAGCTGGGCAACTCACGCGAAGTCACCTCCCCCACGGGAGTCAGCTGCTGTGCGTCCCAGCTTGGACAGCTGCGCGAGGTTGCGTGCGAGGTCAGGCGGCGGCGTAGGCGGGGGCCTTGTGGGTGCCGGCGGCGCTTCCCTTGCGGCGTAGGCGGTAGAGGAACGCCAGGACGTGGGCTACCGGGCCGAACAGGTCAGCGGGGATCTCCTGGCCCAGCTCGCAGGCCTTGAACAGGGCCCGGGCCAGGGGGACGTCCTGCACGACCGGCACACGATGATTCGCGGCCATCTCGCGGATCTTCGCGGCCACCGCGCCGGCGCCCTTCGCGACCACGCGCGGCGCTCCCTTCTCCGCGTCGTAGCGCAGGGCTACGGCGACGTGGGTCGGATTTGTCAACACCACGTCGGCGGTGCTGATCTCGGACATCATCCGGTTGCGGCTCATGGCCATCTGCCGGGACCGGATCGCGCCCTTGAGCTGCGGGTCGCCCTCGGAGTTCTTGTGCTCGTCCTTCACCTGCTGCTTGGTCATCAGCAGTTCCTTGCCGATCCGGCGCTTGATCACGACGAAGTCGGCGACGGCCATCACCAGGCCGGCCACGGCGGCGATCCGGATCAGCGACATGACGGTGCCCTCCACGACACCCATCAGCGACGAGATCGGCAGCGCGCCCGAGCCCATCACGGTCGGCACCAGGTCGCGCACGGCCAGGAACAGCACCAGCCCCAGCACGATCGTCTTCACCAGCGTCTTGGCGGCCTCCCACCACGCGTTCGGGCCCAGCAGGCGCTTGAGCCCCGCGGCGGGGTTGAGCCGGGAGAACTTCGGCACCAGCAGCTTCGCCGAAGGACGCAGTCCGCCCTGGAGGCCCGCCGCGGCGAGGATCGCCACCAGCATGCCGGCCAGCAGCGGGGCCACGGCCATCGCGCCGGCCGCCATGCCGTCGCCCAGGATCGTCATGGCCTCGGCGGGGTCCGGCTTCGCCATGAACTCGGTGACGCGGCGCAGCAGGCCCTCGCTGCTGTGGAACAGGTCGGTGAGCATCGTCGGGATCAGCCAGGTGGACACCAGGACCGAGGTCCACGCGCCCAGCTCGGGCGTGCGGGCGATCTGGCCGTTCTTGCGCGCCTCCTTGAGGCGCTTGGGCGTGGGCTTCTCGGTTGCGTCCTTGTTGCGGCTCATCGACCAATCGCTTTCAGCACGGCGGAGGCGGCCTGCTCGGCCACCGTGTGCACCGCCTGCGGCAGGAGCACCACGGCCATCCCGACCATGATCAGGGTCAGGCCGATCTTCGCGGGGAAGCCGATGGAGAACGGGTTGAGCGCGGGGGCGATCCGGTTGAGCAGGCCCAGGCCGATGTCGGCGCAGAACAGCACGACGATCAGCGGGCCGGCGATCAGCACGGCGGACAGGAACATCTGGCCGAGCCCGGTGGTGAGCAGACGGGCGAGCACGTCCAGCGACAGGCCCTCATCCAGGGGGATCGACGTGTAGGACAGCGTGAACCCGCGGACGATCAGCTGGTGGGCGTCGGTGGCGAACAGCAGCGTGGTGGCCAGCATGCCGTAGAACCGCCCGAGCACCGCGTTGTTGCCGGAGAACGACATCGGGTCGAAGGCGAAGGCCATGGAGAACCCGCCGAACACGTCGAGGAGGTCACCCGCGGCCTGGATCGCGGCGAACACCATCGCGGTGAGGAAGCCGAGGCCCGCCCCGACGACGACCTGCTCGAGCGCGCTGCCGACGATCGCCCAGGTGTCCAGCGACGGCGTCTTGGGCGCGAGCGAGGGCACCATCGGCAGGACGATCGCGACGGCGAGCATGCCCTTGACGGTCATCGGCACGGCCCGGCCGTTGAACGGGGGGCAGACGATCAGCCAGGCCACCGCCCGAATCGAGGCGAGCAGCAGCGCGATCAGCGTGCCCGGTGCGAAGGTGGCCTCCATTGTCGCGTTATCCGCCGATCAGGCTGGGGATTCGCTCGTACAGCGACGAGGTGAACCCGACGATCTCCCGCACCATCCAGCTTCCCGACAGCAGCAGCGCGACCGCGATGCCGGCGGCCTTGGGCACGAACGACAGGGTCACCTCCTGGATCTGGGTGACCGACTGGAACAGCGAGATGGCGAACCCGATGACGAGCGCGGTGAGCAGGATCGGCGCGGCCAGCTTGGCCGTGATCATCATGGCCTGGATGCCCAGGTCGATGACTGTCGTGTCGTTCATGAGTGGCGAATCCCTAGCCGTAGGTTCCGACCAGGGCGGTCACGAGCAGACCCCAGCCGTTGGCGAGTACGAACAGCAGCAGCTTGAACGGCAGCGCGACGGTCACCGGCGGGAGCATCATCATGCCCAGCGACATCAGCGACGCCGAGACGACCATGTCGATGACCAGGAACGGGATGAAGAGCACGAAGCCGATGAGCATGGCGGCCCGCAGCTCCGAGAGCGCGAACGCCGGCACCAGGGTGCTCAGCGGGACCTCGTCCCTGTTGGCCGGCTTGTCCTCGTTGGCGACCTTGGTGAACAGCGCGATCTCCTCGGGGCGGGTCTGCTCGAGCATGAACTCGCGCAGGGGCTGGACCCCGTCCTCGAACGCCTGGCTCTGGGTCTTCTCACCGTTGAGGTAGGGCTGGATGCCCTCCTTGTTCACGTCGGTGGCGACCGGGCCCATGATGAACAGGCTCAGGAACAGCGCGAGGCCGGCGAGCACCTGGTTGGGCGGCACGTTGGTCAGGCCGAGCGCGTTGCGGGTGATGCTCAGCACCACGAAGATCTTGGTGAAGCTCGTGCAGAGCAGCAGCAGGGCCGGTGCCACCGACATCACGGTCATCAGCAGCATGATGACGATGGAGTCGCTCGGCTTGTCCGGCGTGCCGACGGTGATCGTCACGTCGCCCTGGTCGGCCGGGGCGGTCGGCCCGTTCGGCTGACTCGGACCGGCGGGCTGTCCCGCCAGGTGCGACGCGGCGGCGGCGGCGCGGACCGGCTCCGCCGCGGCCGGTGCGGCACCGGCACCCGCCGCGCCGAACAGACCGACGACGACCAGCAGCATGGCGGCGACGACACCGCGGAGGACCCACCTCATGCGCCACGCGCCGTTCGCTCGCGCAGGGTCTCCATGGCCTGGCGCCAGGTGGCCGGCGAGAGCGCCGAACCGGTGAGCGCCGCGCGGCGCTCGGGCGTCCCCGCCTCGAGCGGCGCCTTGGCGGTCGTGAGCTGCTCCAGGTCGACAGCCGTGCGGCTGGGCTCCTCGGCCACGGCGAACTTCTCCGCCTCGAGCTGGTGGAGGAGGCTGATCCCGCTGTCGGTCACCCCGACGACCAGCGCGGTCGTGTCCACCCGGACCACCGCGACGCTCGCATTGCGCGAGAGCTGCGTGCGGGCGAGCACGTCGAGCGTGTTGGCCGCCCGCTTGCGCAGCGGCCGCTTCGCGACCTTCGCCAGGATCCACATCGCCCCGACGACGAGCACCAGGGCGATGACCACCCGCAGGACAGCATCCATCAGGCAGCCTCGGCGTCGCGCTCGGCCGTGACGATCTCGGTGATCCGGATGCCGAAGTTCTCGTCGACCACGACGACCTCGCCCCGGGCGATCAGCCGGCCGTTGACCAGCACGTCGGCCGGGCTGCCGGCGACCCGGTCCAGCTCGACGACCGAACCGGGGCGCAGCGAGAGCAGGTCGCGGACGGTCATCCGGGTCCGCCCGAGCTCGACGGTCACCTCCATCTCGACGCCGTGCAGCAGGTCGAGGCCGGAGACCGCGGGCCGCGTCGGCGCGCTGGCCTGCTTGGCCGGCTCGGCCGGGGCCGGCACGACGACCGACAGTGCGATCGTGGCGTGCGGGGCACCGTCGGCGGCGAGCGGGAGGAAGGTGGGCTGGCCGGTGCCGGCGAGCATCGACAGCGCCTCCTGGACCGGGAGCTCCCTGCCGGGGGCGGCGGTGGCGCCCAGCACACCGGCGGCGGCGTCGATGGCGGGGGCGATGGCCGAGGCCAAATCCAGCTGGCCGAACGGGCTGGCGGCCAGCGCGTCGACCAGCTCCTGGGCGACCAGGACCGCGAGCCCGCCGTTCACGTCGCCGTTGAGCTGGGCGTAGACGGCGGCACCCGGCGTGCCGGCGACGGCGGCGTCGGAGGCGGCCTCGCCCACGGTCAGGTTCTCACCGGCGGGCAGGACGGTCATGGCGGCCTCGGCGGCGGCGCGGAGGGTGGTGAGCAGGGTGTCGGTCATGCCGAAAGCTCCTCGTCGTCGGTGGAAACGACCTGGCAGGCGAGCCGCTGGCCGCGTTGGGTTGCCACGGCGCGGCCGAAGGACCGCTCCGCCGTGGTGATGTCGAGCGGGAGGTCGACCCGGTGGTCGAGCGGTACGACGTCGCCGGGTCGGAGGTCGAGCAGCTGGTCAGAGCGCAGCCGGATCGGGTTGAACTCCACCCGGACCTCGACCGGCACGTCCTGCAGCCGGGTGGTGATGAGGTCCCGGGCGGCCTGGCGCATGGCGCGCTCACCGGGGCTGACGGCGGCCTGCTCGTGGTGGCGCTGCAGCGCGGGCAGCACCGACTGCAACGGCAGGAGCAGTGACAGAGGGCTGGTGGACTCCCCCACCGCGAGGTCGAACCCGGCCACGATCAACGCCTCGGTCGGGCCGCCCAGCTGGACCAGCTGGCGGTTGTACTCGAGCTGGCCGAGCACGGGGGTAAGCCGCGTGACGTCCTCGAAGGAGTAGGCGAGCTCGCCGAGGCAGGCGGTGAGCACCTCGCGCAGCAGCGGGGTCTCGATGTCGCTCAACTGGCGCTGCGGCTGCGGGCCACCGCTCCCCCCGAGCAGGTGGTCGATGCAGGTCATCGCCGCGTTCAGGGACATCTCGACGGCAGCCGTGCCCGGCAGCGGCTCGATGGTCAGCGGAGCGATCAGCATCGGCTCGCTGTCGACCCTGGCGAAGTAGTCGCCGGCACCGACCTGCTCGATCTGGCCCGGCACGGCGCGGCAGAGCACCCGCAGCCGCGAGGTCAGCAGGACGCCCAACCGGTGCGAGAACGTCTCGCAGATGAGCTGCAGCGTCCGCAGGTGCTCGCGGGCCAGCTTCGGCGGGCGCAGGAAGTCGTAGTCCTCGGTCGGGCGGCCGTCGCGGACGAGACCGCCAAACCGGGTGTGACCGGCGGCGTGGCCGGAACTGAGCGGGGTGGATGGCACGCCGCTCAGATCGGCCGCGCCCGCCGGTACCTGAGTGTTATCAGAGCTGAGACGCAGATCACTGCATGACGAAGTCCGTCAGGTAGACGTCCATGACATCGCCCTCGTACGCCTCGACGATCTTCTCCTTGAGCTCCGCCTTGTGCTTGGCCCGGCCCTCGTTGCCCAGCTCGGCCACCGAGAGGTTGCTGAACTGGTCGACCGCGAGGTCCAGCGCCTTGCTCCCGTCCACGTCCTCGGTCACCTCGAGGGTGGCCTGCAACGCGAGCTTGAGCTTCAGGAAGTGCCCCTCGGTGAGGTTCACCGTGATCGCGTCGAGCGCGAGCACCTCGCCCGGCTCCGGCGGCGGCTCCTCGCCGGAGGGCTTCAGCACGAAGTACGCGCCACCGCCGAGTGCCAACACCGCGACGACGATGATGATCAACAGCATCTTCTTGGACTTCTTGGCGGGCTCCGCCGCCTCCTTGTCGCCTTCCTTGGCCTTGCTCATGACAGCCTTCTCTCCTCTCCGGCTACTTGCCTCGTGCGACGGTCGGCAGGAGGGCCTTGACCTCTGCCGTCTCGTTGGACAGGACCACCACCTCGACCCGGCGGTTCATGGTGACCGCCCGCGGGTCCGCCGGTGAGTACAGCGGCCGCTGGTCGGCGTAGCCGGCCGCGGTCATGCGGTTCGCGTTCAGCCCGCGGAACTGCAGCAGGTAGCGCACCACGCTGGAGGCGCGCGCCGTGGACAGCTCCCACGAGCTCGGGTAGTTCCTCGTGGCCACCTTCAGCTGGTTGGTGTGCCCGGAGATCTCGAGAGCGTTGGGCACGCTGTCCAGCGCGGGCACCAGTGCCCGCAGGATCCGCTGACCCTCGGGCCGCAGCGCCGCGCTGTCGCCGCCGAACACCACCCCGCTGGTGAGCACCCGGACCACCAGCCCGCGCTGGTCGATCGCGAACTGGACCTGCCCCTCGAGGTGGCCCTCCTTCAGCGCCTTGATCATCTGGTCGCGCAGCTTCTCCAGCCTGTCGACCTCGGCCTTGGCCGCGTTCTGGGTCCTGGACGCCTTGGCCCGGTCGGCCTTCTGGACCGCCTCGAGGTCCTCCACCGCGTTGTTGGTTCCACCCTCCGGGACCCCGCTGCCGCCCCCGGTCGCGCCGGCGATGTCCATCGGGGCGGCGCTGGCGCCGTCGGTGCCACCGCCGGCGTTCGACCCTCCCGAGACCAGGCTCGGGGTGCCGCCGAACGCGCCGGCGAGGCTCTCCTTCAGCTGTGAGAACTTGTTCGCGTCCACCGTGGACATCGCGAACATCACGATGAACAGCACCATCAGCAGCGTGAGCATGTCGGCGTAGGTGACCAGCCACCGCTCGGCGTTCTCGTGCTCCTCGTCGTGCCCGCCACCGCGGTGCTTGCGCTTGCTGGACATCAGGCGGCCTTCTTGTCCGCCGCGGGCTCGGTGCCCACGAGGCTGCGCAGCTTGCGCGCCACCAGACGCGGGTTCGACCCGGCCTGCACGGCCAGCACGCCCTCCAGCGCCAGCTGCATCTGCTCGGCCTCGAGCTCGCTGAGCCGCTTGAGGCGGTTGCCCAGCGGGAGGAAGAACACGTTGGCGGTGAGCACACCGAACAGCGTGGCGACGAACGCGCCGGCGATCAGGTGGCCCAGCTCGGTCGGGTCGGCCAGGTTCTCCAGCACGTGCACCAGACCCAGCACGGTGCCGATGATGCCGATCGTCGGGGCGAACCCGCCCATGTCGGCGAAGATCTTCGCGCCGGCCTTGTCGCGCCGCTTCTTCGCGTCGATCTCGCTCTCCATGATCTCACGGATGTCGTCGGAGGCGGTGCCGTCGACGGCGAGCTCCAGACCGCTGCGCAGGAACGGGTCCTCGACCTTCTTGATCTCGTCCTCGAGGGCGAGCAGGCCCTCGCGCCTGGCCCGGTCGGCCAGCTTGACGAGCACGTCGATCAGCACGTTCGGCTCGATCTTCGGGGCCATCAGGGCACGCTTGAGCTGGGCGCCGATGCCGACGGTGTCCTTGAGCACGCCGCCGGCCATGCCGGCGCCCAGGGTTCCGAACACCACCAGGATGATCGGCGGCAGGAGGAGGATCGACATCGGGTCGCCGCCCTCCATGAGCATGGAGGCGAAGATGGCGGCCAGGGCGAGGACGATTCCCGCAATGCTTGCCGGGTCCATCACTCACCCCTCTCTGGCATCCGCAGCACGGTGGCACCCTCGGAGACGGCAACTGCCTCGTCGGGCACGGCCACTGGGCCGATGGGTGCGACTGGGTCCTGCGAGTGCCGCAGCACGGCGGAGCGGTAGTCGCCCACCAGGGACGCCACCTCTTCGAGAGACTGGGCGACGACGTACTTCGCCCCGTTGACGAGCGTGAGCACGGTGTCCGGAGTGGACTCGGCCCGCTCGAGGAGGTCGGGGTTCAGCGCGAAGGGTTGCCCGTTGATGCGATTCAGCAAAATCACGGCGTCCATCCTTGGGGTGTACAAGCGGATCCGTCCGTGGATCCACACCATTCCCATCGGCCGAAACATGGCTCAGCTGAGCTGAACCCCGACCCCGAGTTGGTGCTAGCGCTTGAGGTTCATCAGGTCCTGGAGCAGCTCGTCCGAGGTGGAGATCACCTTGGAGTTGGCCTGGAAGCCGCGCTGCGCGATGATCAGGTTCGTAAGCTCCTGACCGAGGTCTACATTGGACATCTCGAGGGCGTTGGTGACGAGCTGGCCGGTGCCGTTCTCGCCGGGCGCACCGATCTGGACGGCGCCGGAGTTCACGGTGCCGCGGTACAGCGAGCCGCCGATCTTCTCCAGCCCGGTCGGGTTGGTGAAGTTGGCGACGGCCAGCCGGCCCACTGTCTGCGTGGTGCCGTCGGCGAGCTGCCCGGTGATCGTGCCGTCCACCCCGATGCTGAAGCCTCGGTACATGGTCGCGTCGACGGTCACCGCGCCCACCGGGCCGTTGGTGTCGACGACGCCGTTGGCGGCCATCCAGCCCTGGACGAGCCCGCCGTCGGGGGTGCTGAGCCGGCCGGCCGCGTCGAAGGCGAACGACCCGGCGCGGGTGTAGGCCTGGGCGCCCGCGTTGTCGACGACGAAGAAGCCGTCGCCCTGGATCAGCATGTCGGTGCTGCGACCGGTGAGCTGCGTGGCGCCCTGGCCGAAGTTGGCGGTGATGCCGGCGACCCGGACACCCAGACCAACCTGTGCCGGGTTGGTGGCGGCGGTGTTGGCACCGGCCGCCGAGGCGGGCCGCAGCGTCTGGCTCAGTGCGTCCTGGAACACCGTCTGCGAGGACTTGTACCCGGTCGTGTTGACGTTGGCGATGTTGTTGCCGGTGACGTCCATCATCTGCTGGTGACCGCGCAGGCCGCTGATGCCGGAGAACAGAGAGCGCAACATGATCTGGTGTTTGCCTTTCGTTCGAGGTTCGTGGGTCAGGCGGCGCGCTGGCCGGTGATGGAGGACAGTGCGACCTCGACCCCGCCGATGAGCAGGGTGGGGTTGGTGCCGAAGGACGCGGAGCTGACGACGCCGCTGAGCTTGGTGCCGGCGGAGTCGAGGTAGTCGACCGTCTTGCCGACCAGCCCCGCGGCCTGCGAGCTGAGCGTCGCGGCGAGCAGGCCGCTCTGCTGGGTCGAGATCTGGCCGAGCGTGTCGACCTGGGTCAGCTGCGCCGTCTGCGACATGAACGACGAGGTGTCGGTCGGGCTGGTGGGGTCCTGGTACTTCAGCTGCGCGACGAGCAGCTTGAGGAACTCGTCACCGCCGAGGCCGCCCAGCGCGCTCCTGGGCGCGGGCGCCGTGGGCTGACCGGTGGGCGTGGTGGCACCGATGGGGTTGGTCATCGCTGTCCTTCTTCTCAGGCGTGCAGGTCGAGCTGGCCGGTGCCGACGCGGGGCCTGACCGGTAGGAGGTCGAGCCCGGTGACCGCCGAAGCCGCTCCGGAGCTGTGCTGGGCACCCCGCGGCAGCTGCCACGGCATGCGCCGTTCGCCGGACGAGCCGCCGGCGTTGGTGTCGAGCAGGCAGGAGGTGAACCCGGCCCGCTCGAGCTCACGACGCAGGTCGGGCAGGGCGTTGCGGAGCGCCTCGCGGCCGCTCTCCGTCGCGCCGCCGAGATCGAGGTGGATGTCCGTGCCCTGAATCCGTGCTGTCACGGTAATCGGCCCCAGATCGACCGGGTGTAGTGAAACCGTGAGCGAATGTTCGCCGGTCTTGTCCCGCAGCGGGACGATCTCGGCGGCGAGCTGCTGGGCCGGCGGTGCCGGCGCCTGGCGCTCGGCCGCCACGACCGGCGCGAGGGTCGTCACCTGCTGCACCGACGCCGACACCGGAGCCGGCTGCAGCGCGGCCACCATGGCATCCACCCCGAGCGGCTGGACCTGCGCCAGGCCCTCGGATGCCGCGTCCTGGGCGGTGCCGGTCGGCAGTACCGCGGCACCGGGCAGGGCACCGGAGCCCGGGAGGCCGGGAACCTGGGCACCTGGCTCCTGGCCGTCCGCCTCGGTGCCGTCGGTCGGCGGGGCTGCGTCGGCGGGTGTCGGGGCCGGGGCAGCGCCGTCGGCGAGCGGGTCGGGTGTCGGAGCGGTTCCGGCGACCTCGCCAGGGGCGGTCGTGGGCACGGTGGGCGTCGACACGGTCTCCGTCGGCGGAGTGTCTGTCGACACGGTGGGCGCGGGCACGGCAGGCGTGGGCAGGCCGACGGTCGGCACGCCGTCCGCGGACGGGGAGCCCGTCACCACGGCGGGCGTCGCGACCGGAACCGTCGGGTCGACCCCCGTCGCGGCGGTGGGTGTCCCGGTGGCCGCGCCGGCGTCCGCGGCGGCGCCGGCCGGCAGCCCGCCGAGGAGGCCCGACCCGACGCCGGTAGCGACGGTCGGACCG
>NZ_MSIE01000113.1 GCF_001921205.1 Actinophytocola xanthii
CCCAGCAGGCCCCGCGAACCATCGCGGGGCCTGCTGGCGTTTCCGGCTGTTCTCGCGCTGCCGTTCGGGGTGCGTAGGCTGTCCGCCATGGCCACCTACGTGTTGATCCACGGCGCCTCCGACGCGTTTTACTGGCACCGCGTCGTGCCCTTGTTGGAGGCCCGCGGCCACGACGTCGTGGCGCCCGACCTGCCCATCGGCGACGAGAAGGCGACGTTCGCCGACTATGCCGACACGGTCGTGCAGGCTGTCGGCCACCGGTCGGACGTCGTTCTCGTCGCCCAGTCGATGGGTGCCTACACCGCGGCGATCGTCTGCCACCGCGTGCCCGTCGAGCTCGTGATCCTGGTGGCCCCGATGATTCCGGCTCCCGGTGAGACGCCAGCCCACTGGTGGACCAACACCGGCCAGCGCGAGGCCCAACGGGAGCTCGACGAACGCGAGGGCCGCGACCCCGACGCCACCTTCGACCCCAGGGCCACCTTCATGCACGACGTACCCGACGAGGTCGTCGAGGCGGTTCTCGACCACGGCGTTCCCCAGCAGGCGGACGCCATCTTCGGCCACCCGTGGCCGCTGGAGGCCTGGCCCACCGTCCCCACCCGAGTACTGGTCGGCCGCGACGACCGCCTGATCCCACTGGAGCTCGCTCGCCACCTCGCCCAGACCCGCCTCGGCGTCACCCCCGACGAACTACCCGGCGGCCACCTCCTGGCCCTCGGTCATCCCGACGCCCTGGTCGACTGGCTCGAGTCCTACCGCGAACAGCTCGCCCAGTCCGCCTGACCGGGCCATGACCAGCGACGGTCCGTCCGCCGCCATCCTGTGGCGGCGTGTCGTCGCCGGTCAGCGCGCGGCGATCGGCCCGCTCTGCGACGCGTGATCACCAGGGTTCTTCCTCGCCCCGCGACGCCGGTCGAGCAGCTCACGACGACGCCTCCGCCCACCCCTCGAGGCCTGCCCCCGGACCGCCGCACCGTGATCCGCGCCGAGCTCGAACGAGCGATTCCGACGTCGTCTTCGACCGGCTGGGGCAGGAGAGGCAACACGCCAGGGGCAGCGGACACAACCAGAGCATGAAAACAGACGATCCGCCGGACGCCGAGTTGTGGGCTCGCGCCGTCGCCGGCAGTGGATCGGACTTCGGGCTGCTTTTCGATCGGCATGCCAAGGCCGTCTACAACCACTGCTTCCGGCTCTGTGCGTCCTGGTCGCAGGCCGAGGACCTGACCCAGTCCACCTTCCTGGTGGCCTGGCGAAAACGGGACTCGGTCGTCCTGGAGCACGACTCCGCCCGGCCCTGGCTGCTCGCGGTTGCCACGAACGTCGTCCGCAACGAGCGGCGTTCGGTCCGCCGGCGGCTGGGACTGACGGCCAGGGTCGCCGCCGAGCGCCCGACCGCCGACCACGCCGACGACGTGGTCGCCCGAATCGACGATGAGCGTTCGATGGCGCGGTTGCTCGCCGCGATGCGCCGGCTGCCGCACAACCAGCAGGAGGCGCTCGCGCTGTGCGTCTGGTCCGAGGTGTCCTACGCCGAGGCGGCGGCGGTGCTCGGCATCGCCGAAGCGAGTGTGCGAGCCCGGGTCAGCAAGGCCAGAGCGCGGCTGGCCCGCCTGCTCGACAAACCGATCCCACTTTCCCCGATGCCGCTGGAGCAGTCATGACCCACCTCTTGCCGCCAGTCCGCGACCTGCCGGCGGACCGGCACGCCGAGATCCGGGCGGAGGTCGTGCGGGCCATGGACCGTCCGCCTCGCCGCCCCTGGTTCGTCCCGACCCTCGCCGCCGCGGCGGCCGCTGTCGTCGCGTTCGCCGTGGTTGTGCTGCTGCCGAGTGACAGGCCGGACACCCTTTCGCCGGCGGCTCGCGGCGAGCGTCTGCTGGAGCTACCGCCGGGCGTGACGGCCGAAGAGCGCAGCGAGTTCGAGCGGCGGTGCGAGAAGGTGGACCCTGCCGGCGGGGACTACCGGCTGTACAACGCGATCACAGACGACGTCGGTACTGCCACCCTGCTGATCGGTGGCCCCGACGCCTCCGACTGCATGTTTCGTTCAGATAAGTGGGTTAACCACCTGAACCTGACGATGCGGGCGGTGGGAGGCAGGGTGTGGTTGCCCGGCTCGATCGTGATGGACTCCTACTGGATCAGGTCCGAGGAGCACAGCGACACACCGGCCTCCCGGCTGGTCTTCGGACGAGTCAGCTCCGAGGTCGTCTCGGTGCGGATGACCACCGACACCGGCACGATCGACGCCGTGGTCGCCAACGGCACGTTCATGGCCCGGGTGATCTACCAGGGCCCCCCGCCGCCCGACGACGCACCGGTGAAGGTCAGTGCGTACGACGCCGAGGGAAACCTCCTGGACACCGATGACCAGACCTTCGCCCCCAACCACGACTGCTATTCACTTCCCGACGGCCGGTTCATGAGCGGGGACGGCTTCATCGCTGCCCCTCCCACCGACCCGGCCTATTTCGACGAGCGGAACTGCCGGCCCGCGACCCCCTGGCGCTGACCTCGGCACAGCCACCGGCGCCGACCCGGCAAGGTCCGGGCGGCGCCGGTGGCCGCGGGCCCTAGCTAGGGCACGTCCTCAAAGCCCTCGATCGCGGTCTTCGCGCCCAGCCCGCCGCTGGCGGCGTTGTCGGACAGACCGAGTACAACCCGGTACGAGGCCTGCCCTCCGCCTTGCCAGCGA
>NZ_MSIE01000114.1 GCF_001921205.1 Actinophytocola xanthii
CGAACTCGGTAGCGCAGGTGGGTCACGCCGTCGCCCTGGACGACCGCGATCGGGCCGTCGAACTGCACCGGCGTCGCGGCGAGCTCACCGAACAGGGTCTTTCCCGCGCCCAGCACAACCGGCACCAGTTCGACGCCGACCTCGTCGAGCAGGCCGGCCTCCAGCGCCTGGCGAGCCATCTGACCGCCGTTGACGACCACGTCCTTGTCCCCGGCGATCTCCTTCGCCCTGGCCACCGCGGCCTCGATGCCCGCGGTGACGAAGACGAAGTTCTCGTCGTCCTCCGGTCGGTCGGCCGGGCGTTGATGGGTGAGCACGACCGTGGTCACGTCGATCGGGTGGCGGCCACCCCAGGCGTTCGTCATGTCATAGAGGTGCCGGCCGACGACCAGGGCACCGGTGTTCCCCCACTCCCGCCTGACCAGCTCCGCGCTCGCCGGGGAGAGGCGCAGCGGCGGCACGTAGGGACTGGCGGTCGGGAGCTCGACCTCGCCGTTGCCGTACCACTGGAACAACAGGTCGAAGCCGCTTTCTCCGGGGCCGGCGATGTAGCCGTCGATCGACATCGTCGCACCGGTGATGGTCCTGCCCATCTCGTCGTTCCCTTCGCAGAAAGGTGGTCTCCTCAACGCGTCGGACGACGGTCCGCCTTTTCGACATCCCCGCTCGCCCGGCCCAGGTCGTTGAGCACGCAGACCTCCAGGCCGCGGTTGCCGCCCGCCCGCGCCAGCTCCAGCGCCCGTCCCAGGTAGGCGACACCCTCGCGCTGCCGTCCGAGACCCTCGTAGACATCTCCCAGGTTGGCCAGCAGGTAGGCGACCAGACCCAGGTCCCCGCACTCCCCGGCGATCTCCAGGCCCTGGGTGAGTACCTCGGCTGCCAGCGCGTACTGACCGGTGAGGCCGCACAGGTCGCCGAGGTTGTTCAGGGCGACACCCTCCCGGTGGCGGTGCCCGTTGCCGCGCGCCACCGCCAGCGCGTGCTCGTAGTGCTCGAGCGCGGCCTCGTACTCCTGGCGTTGCTCGTGGGCCGCGGCCATTCCGCAGGCCGCACACGTCTCCAGAACCGTGTCCCCGTGGCGCCGGGCGTGGCGAAGTGCGCGCTCGTGGTGCTCGAGTGCCTCGCCCGTCCTGCCGAGGTGGAGCAGGACGGTCCCGAGGTGCAGGAGCGCGTGGCCGTGCTCACGACTGTCGGGCCCGGTGGCGTCCCGTGCGCGGCCGTGCAGGGTGAGCGCGTCCTGGTGGTGTGCTCCCGCCTCGAAGTACCTGAACACGGTCATCGCCAGCCGACCGGTGTCGTCGACCGCGGCGGCGGCGACCAGGTTGGCCCGCTCGGTGTCCAACCAGTCGCGGGCCTGGTCGAATGTGGCGAACTCCGGTGTCGGCCACACCACCTCGTCGACCTCCGGGCGGCGGTAGGACTCGGCGGGGGCGAAGCGACGCATGGCCGCGACCGCGGCGTGGCGGTAGTAGGCCAGCAGCCGAGCCCGACCGTCGCCGTCGTCGGGCAGCTCAGCCGCGTAGAGCCGGACGAGGTCGTGCATGCGGAAGCGCCCGGGCCGGTTCTCCCGCACCAGGTGTGCCGTGGTGAGGCGACGGACGAGCCGCGCCGGTTCGCCGGGCGCCAGCAGGTGGGCTGCCGCCAGCAGGCCGATGTCCGGTCCGGGTGCCCGGGCCAGCAGGCGGAACGCCCGTGCTGTCTCCTCGTCGAGTGCCCGGTAGGACACCGAGAACACCGCGCGCAGACCGCTCCCGGGTTCGTCGGGGTCGAGCGCGTCCAGGCAGGCCGAGCGCAGCTCGCCGGCAAGCCCGGCGAGCCCCGGCCCGGTGGCGGCGCGGGCGGCGGCGACGCCCAGCGCCAGCGGAAGCCCCGCGCAGCGGAGCGTGATCTCACGCACCGCCTCGGGTTCGGCGGACACCGCGGCGGTGCCGAGCCGCCTGGTCAGCAGCTCGACCGCCGCCGCGTCGGTGAGCAGTGGGAGCGTGAGCACGCCGGCGCCCTGACCGCAGATGAGACCGGTGAGCTGGCTGCGGCTGGTGACCAGCACCGCGCTGGGTCCCGTGCCGGGCAGCAGCGGGGCGACCTGCGCGAGGTCCCTGGCGTTGTCGAGGACGACCAGCGTCCGCCGCCCCGCGATCATGCTTCGGTACAGCGCCGCCTGGGCGTCGAGCTCGGCGGGGATCGCCGCCGGTGCGGTCCCGAGCCCGGCGAGCAGGCCGCGCACCGCGGTCGCCGGTCGCATCGGCTCGGCGGTCGGGTCGAACCCGCCGAGGTTCACGTACAGCTGCCCGTCGGGGAAGCGGTGCGCGTTGTCGTGCGCCCAGCGCAGGGCGAGCCACGTCTTGCCCATCCCGCCGCCCCCGGTGATCACGACGACCGGCGACGCGGCCAGCAGCTCGCCCAGCCGCGCCAGCTCCGCGGCCCGGCCGGTGAACGACGGCGGCGAGGCGGGGAGCTGGCGCGGCACGATCGGTCCGCCCGCGGTCAGGACCTGGTGGTGGACCCCGCGCAGGTCCCCGCTCGGGTCGGTCCCGAGCTCCTCGGCGAGCCGGCCGCGTACCCGCTCGAAGTACCGCAGCGCGTCGGCCTGCCGGCCCCCCACGTGCAGCGCGAGCATGACCTGTCCCGCGAGGCGTTCGTTGGTCGTGGTGGCCGCGGGTGCCTCGGCCAGAACCCGGTCGTGCAGCCCGAGCCGAAGCCGGACGTCGTTGCGGTCCAGCTCGGCGGCCTGCCGCCGTCGTGCCAACCGCTCCCGGATCTCCCCGAACCACGGCGAGTCCAGCCCCGCGAACGGCTCGCCCCGCCACAACCCGAGAGCCTCGTCGAACGCGGCGAGCGCGGTCTGGTCGTCCTCGGCGGCAGCGGCCCGGTCGGCCAAGCGGAGGAAACGGTGTACGTCGACGCTCATCGGCTCCGCGGTGAGCACGTAGCCACTGCCCCGCCGGTCGATCGCCACGCTCGCCCGCAGCCGGGACAGGTAGCTGTAGAGCGCGTCCCTGGGGTGGCGCGGCAGTCGCTCGCCCCACGCCCGGTCGATCAGCGCGTCGCGCGACACGACCTGGTTGACCTCCACCAGCAGCACCGCCAGCACTGCGCGCTGCCTGGCGTGCCCGAGCGGGACCGGCGAACCCGTGGCCTCGACCTCGCCCAACAGCCGGAAAACCAGCACGACCCACCCCCGAAGGTTCATGCAAGGTTCTCACAGGATCGGGCCGCCACCGTGGCGGCATGAACTGGGATCTCTCGATGCACGAGGCGTGGACCGCCGGCTGGTACCGCACGGCGGAACGGAGCCGACTGGCAAAATCGGTGGACTACGGTCCCGAGACCGAGCCACCCTGGGGCATGGACGTCCAGACCTATGAGGACCCGGCCGAGTTCCGGGCCGCGGTCGGTGACTTCTACCTCGCCGATCCCGTCCGCCACACCCTGGCGGTCACCGTTCTGGACCGCTACCTGGACGACCCCTCGATCGACCCGGTCATGTTCACCGTCCACCACCAGGGTGCGCTGTGCGGGGTGGGGCTGCGCACCCCGCCCTGGCCGCTGATCGTCAGCGGGTTGCCGCCGAGCACCGCCCGTGCCGCTGTCGAGCTCCTGGCGGACCTCGACCCCGATCTGCCCGGTGTCAACGGCCCCCGTGAGCTGGCCGAGGTCTTCGCCGTCGAGTGGGCGGCGCTCACCGGCGCCGGCCTGCGGGAGGTGATGGCCGGCCGGCTCTACGCCCTGGGTGAGCTCCGCCCGCCCGCCGTGTCCGGGGCTGAGCGCGTCGCGATCGAGGCCGACGTCGAGCTGCTCACGCGTTGGCGCAGCGAGTTCACCAGCGAGGCGCTGGGCCACGAGCACGTCGTGCGGCACGCAGAGGAGATCCTCCGCGGTGCGCTCCGCCGCGGCGAGGGCGTGGTCCTCTGGGAGGACGCCGGTGAACCGGTGGCCTGGGCGACCGCGAGCGTCCCGACCGGTGCGATGTCGCGAATCGGCCCGGTCTTCACGCCGCCGGACCTGCGTAACCGCGGCTACGGCTCGGCGGTCACCGCGGCCGCCGCCCGCTGGGCCGGCGCCGCCGGGGCCGAGCACGTCCTGCTGTTCACCGACCTGGCCAACCCCACGTCGAACTCCATCTACCAGAAGATCGGCTTCCGGCCGGTGTTCGACACCACCGAGATCGAGTTCACCGCCCCGGCCTGAGCCGCCCGCGCGTGACTACCCTGGAAGGCGTGACCAGCCTGCTCGTGATCCAGCCCGACGCCCAGGACCCGCCGGGTCCGCTCGGTGACTGGCTGACCGCCGCCGGCGCCGACCTGCACCTCGTGACCCCGTCGACCCTGCCGGCCGACCTCGCGGGGCATGCCGGGCTGGTCGTCCTCGGCGGCGAGATGGGTGCCACCGACGACCTCGACTACCCGTGGCTCGCCGACGTCCGGCGGCTGCTGGCCGAAGCCGTCACCCGGCAGCTGCCGACGCTCGCGATCTGCCTCGGCGCCCAGCTGCTCGCCGTCGCCGCGGGGGGCACGGTCGCGCGGGGCGCGGACGGGCCGGAGATCGGTCCCGCCCTGGTCGCCAAGCGGGACCTCGGCTGGACCGACCCGCTGTTCGCCGAGCTGCCGCTGATGCCGGACGTCCTCCAGTTCCACTCCGACGTCGTCGAGCGGCTGCCGCCGAACACGGCGCTGCTCGCCGCGGCCACCCGCTACCCGAACCAGGCGTTCCGGATCGGGAGGTGCGGTTACGGGCTGCAGTTCCACATCGAGACCACGACCGACACCGTCCTCGCCTGGGCCCGGGACCACGCAGACGAGGCCGAGTTCGCCGCTCCCGGCGCACTGCGCAGGGAACGCCTCGACCAGCTGCATGCCGACCTGGAGGAGACCTGGCGCCCGGTGGCGGAAGCGTTCGTCCGGCTGGCGTCCGGTGAGCTCGCCGCCGCGTCGCGCCCGCAGCTGCCCCTGCTCGGGCAGTAGGGCGGGGCGATGGCAGACTCCGTCCGCGCCACGCCCTCGATCGCCCGCTTCGGGCTCAGCGGGGACCGGGCCGCGGAGTACCTGCGGGCCGCCGGCTGGTGGTCCGACGCCGGGCCGGCTTCCGACCACGAGTCCAGCATGGCCGGCCTGTCCCGCAGCCCGGACCCGGATCTGGCGGTGCTCGGGATCGACCGGCTCCGCGACTCGGACGAGGACGGATGGTCGGGTCTGAGCCGAGCCGTGGCGACCGACCGCGGGCTGCGCGGCCGGCTGCTGTCCGTGCTCGGCACGTCGACGGCGCTGGCCGACTTCGTGATCTCGCGGCCGGGGGAGTGGCGCCGGCTGCTGACCGACCGCCAGCACTCGGTCGCCGACTACTCCCGCGTCCTGCTGGAGGCGGTCGAGGCCGACGGCGACGGCGTCGCCGGGCTCACCAGAGCCGATGCCGTGCGCGCGCTGCGCGCCGCCTACCGCGGGCTGCTGCTGGAGATCGCCGGCGACGACCTCGGCCACCTCGTCGAGCGGGACCTGCCGGAGCCGAGCTACGCCCAGACCACGGCTCGGCTGACCGCGCTCGCCGAGGCCGGCCTGCATGCCGCGCTCGCCGTCGCGGCCGCGGGTGAGGCCAGGGACACCTGCCGCCTCGCGGTCATCGCCATGGGCAAGTGCGGCGGCACCGAGCTGAACTACGTCAGCGACGTCGACGTGCTGTTCGTCGGGGACGGTGACATCGACGCCGCGACCCGCATGGCCAGCACGATGATGCGGGTCGCGACCCAGGCCTGCTTCGAGGTCGACGCCGCGCTGCGGCCGGAGGGCAAGGCCGGGCCGCTGGTCCGCACCCTCGACGGGCATGCCGCCTACTACCGGCGGTGGGCGCGCACCTGGGAGTTCCAGGCGTTGCTCAAGGCCCGCCCGGTCGCCGGGGACGCGGAGTTGGGCGAGGAGTACCTCGACGTCGTCCAGCCCCTGGTCTGGTCGGCGGCGGACCGGGACAAGTTCGTCGACGACGTGCGGTCGATGCGGCGCCGGGTGGAGGACCACGTGCCGGCGGGACTGACCGACCGGGACCTCAAGCTCGGCCGCGGCGGGCTGCGGGACGTGGAGTTCGCGGTGCAGCTGCTCCAGCTCGTGCACGGCCGCACCGACGAGGCGTTGCGCCTGCGCTCCACCGTGGACACCCTGGCCGCGCTGGGCGCGGGAGGCTACGTCGGGCGCGCCGACGCCGCCGAGCTCGGCGAGTCCTACCGGTTCCTCCGCCTGCTGGAGCACCGCCTGCAGCTGCGCAAGCTGCGCCGAACCCACCTGTTCCCCGCGGACGCCGACACCGATGACCTGCGCTGGCTCGCCCGGGCGGTGGGCATCCGTCCCGACCGCGGCCGCGGTGAGGGGCAGGTGCTGCTCGAGGAGTACCGCCGGCACGGTCGGCGGGTGCGCCGGCTGCACGAGAAGCTGTTCTACCGGCCGCTGCTGGAGGCCGTGGCCCGGGTGCCCGGGGAAACCCTGCGCCTGTCGCCCAAGCAGGCCCAGGTCAGGCTCGCCGCCCTCGGCTACGCGGCTCCCGACGGTGCGCTGCGCCACATCGAGGCGCTCACCACCGGTGTGTCCCGGCGCGCCGCGATCCAGGGCACGTTGCTGCCCGCGTTGCTCGAGATGCTGGCCGAGACCCCCGATCCGGACGGCGGCCTGCTGGCCTACCGCCGGGTGTCCGAGGCGCTGTCCGGCATCGACTGGTACCTACGGGTGCTGCGGGACGAGGCGGCCGTCGTCGAGCGGCTCGCGGTGCTGCTCGGGACCTCGAAGCTCGTGCCCGACCTGATCATGCGTGCCCCCGAGGTGCTGCGGCAGCTCGGCGACCCGGAGAAGCTGGCCGGCCGGGACCCGGCCGACGTGGTCACCTCGATGCGGCAGGCGGTCAACCGGCAGGCGTACCTGGGCAACGCGGTCGCCGCGGCGCGCTCCCTTCGGCGCCACGAGCTGCTGCGGCTGGCGGCGGCGGACCTGTTGGGGTTCTTGGACCTGCTGTCGGTCTGCCGCGGGCTGTCCAACGTGTGGGTGGCCGTGCTCCAGGCGACGTTGGCCGTCGTCGACCGGGCGGAGAGCGCCGCGTCCGGCCGCAAGGCGACCATCTCCGTGATCGGCATGGGGCGTCTTGGCGGGGCCGAGCTCGGCTACGGCTCGGACGCCGACGTGCTGTTCGTCTGCGAGCCGACCGACGGCTCATCGGACTCCGAGGCGGTGCGCTACGCGGGCCGGGTCGCGCAGACCGTGCGCAAGCTGCTTGGCGCGCCGAGCCAGGACCCGCCGCTGCACGTGGACGTCGACCTGCGCCCGGAGGGCAGGCAGGGCGCGATCGTGCGCACGCTGGACTCCTACCGGGCCTACTACGGGCAGTGGGCCGAGGTGTGGGAGGCCCAGGCCCTGCTGCGGGCCCGGCCGATCGCCGGCGACGAGAGCCTGGGCGCGCGCTTCATCGAGCTGGTCGACCCGCTGCGCTACCCCGAAGGCGGGCTGGAGGCCGACCGGGTTCGGGAGATCCGCCGGATCAAGGCCAGGGTCGACACCGAACGCCTGCCGCGCGGCGCCGACCCGGCGCTGCACACCAAGCTCGGCCGGGGGGGCCTGGCCGACATCGAGTGGACGTTGCAGCTGTTGCAGCTGCGCCACGGCTCGGCGGTGCCGGCCCTGCGTACCACCTCCACGATCGACGGGCTCGGTGCGGCGGAGGCGGCCGGCCTGCTTGACGACGTGGACGCGACGGCCCTGCGCGAGGCGTGGCTGCTGGCCACCAGGACCCGCAACGCGCTCACGGTCGTGCGGGGAAAGGTGGCCGATCAGCTGCCGACCTCCGGTCGGGAGCTGGCGGCCGTCGCCGGGGTGCTGCGGTCCACGACCGACCCCGACACCGGCGAGTTCCTCGACTCCTACCGGCGCACGATGCGCCGGGCGCGGGCCGTTGTCGAGCGGTTGTTCTACGAGGACTGAGCCGTCGGTCACGCTCCACCCGGCGTTGTCGGTACCGGCTCCTACAGTGGGGCGGTGACCTTTCGCATCCCCGTCACCGTGCGCGGCTACGAGCTGGACGCGCTCGGGCACGTCAACCACGCCGTCTACCACCAGTACGGCGAGGTGGCGAGGACGGCGGGGTTCACCGCGGCCGGCTGCGACTGGAACGGCCTGGTCGAGCAGCGCACCGCGCCGGTCCTGCTGTCCACGACGGTTCACTTCCGCCGCGAGCTGCGCGGCAACGAGACCGTCGAGGTCTCCTGCGAGCTGAAGTTCGGTACCGGCAAGACCTTCCACATCGACTCGATGATCACCAAGGCGGACGGCACGCTCGCCGCCGAGCTCTACTGCGTCGCCGGTCTCATGGACCTCGACGCGCGCAAACTCCTCGAGGACCCGAGACGGGTCCTCGAGAAGTCCGGCCTGCGCCCGGAGGTTCTCGCCGGACAGGACTGAGGCGGACGGGAACAGAAACGGGCCGGCGGCCGGGATTCCCCCAGGACCGCCGGCCCGTTGCCGGTGGTGAATCAGACGTCGTAGTAGAGGGCGAACTCGTAGGGGTGCGGCCGCAGGCGCAGCGGGTCGATCTCGTTCTCGCGCTTGAAGTCGATCCACGTCTCGATCACGTCGGGGGTGAACACCCCGCCCTCGAGCAGGAACTCGTGGTCGGCCTCCAGGCTGTCGAGCACCGCGTTCAGCGACGCCGGCACGGTGGCGACGTCCTTGGCCTCGTCCGGCGGCAGCTCGTAGAGGTCCTTGTCGATCGGCGTCGCCGGCTCGATCTTGTTCCGGATGCCGTCCATACCGGCCATGACCATGGCGGAGAACGCCAGGTAGGGGTTGCCGGAGGAGTCGGGGCAGCGGAACTCGATGCGCTTGGCCTTCGCGTTGTCGCCGGTGATCGGGATGCGCACGCATGCCGAGCGGTTGCGCTGCGAGTAGACCAGGTTGACCGGGGCCTCGAAGCCGGGCACCAGGCGGTGGTAGGAGTTCACCGTCGGGTTGGTGAACGCCAGCAGGCTCGGCGCGTGGTGCAGCAGGCCGCCGATGTAGTGCCGCGCGGTGTCGGACAGCCCGGCGTAGCCGGACTCGTCGTAGAACAGCGGCTCCCCGTCCTTCCACAGCGACTGGTGGCAGTGCATGCCGGAGCCGTTGTCGCCGAACAGCGGCTTGGGCATGAACGTCGCGGTCTTGCCGGCGGCCCAGGCAGTGTTCTTCACGATGTACTTGAACAGCTGCAGGTCGTCGGCCGCGTGCAGGAGCGTGTTGAACTTGTAGTTGATCTCGGCCTGGCCCGCGGTGCCGACCTCGTGGTGGGCGCGCTCGACGGTGAAGCCCGACTCCATCAGCTTCAGCGAGATCTCGGCGCGCAGGTCGGCGAAGTGGTCGACCGGCGGCACCGGGAAGTAGCCGCTCTTGTACTTGGTCTTGTAGCCGCGGTTGCCGCCGGCCTCGTCGACGCCGGTGTTCCACCAGCCCTCGACCGAGTCGATCTCGTGGAAGGAGCCGTTCTCCGCGGAGTCGAAGCGCACCGAGTCGAAGATGTAGAACTCGGCCTCGGGACCGAAGTAGGCGGTGTCGGCGACACCGGACTCGTTCAGGTACTCCTCGGCCTTGCGGGCGATGTTGCGCGGGTCGCGGCTGTACGCCTCGCGGGTCAGCGGGTCGTGCACGAAGAAGTTGATGTTGAGGGTCTTGTCGGCCCGGAACGGGTCCAGCCGCGCGGTGGCCAGGTCCGGGAGCAGGAGCATGTCCGACTCGTGGATCTGCTGGAAGCCACGCACCGAGGAGCCGTCGAAGGCCAGGCCCTCGCTGATCGTGTCCTCGTCGAACGACTGCACCGGCACCGTGAAGTGCTGCATGATGCCCGGGAGGTCGCAGAACCGGACGTCGACAAACTTCACCCCTTCGTCGGAGATGAAGCTCAGGACCTCGTCGGAAGTGTTGAACACGCTCGTTGGCTCCTTACTTGCGGACCGGCTTCGCCGTCGCGGCCAAGCTATGAGTGCGGTGTTGCCCGACCATCACCCTCATGTTTCGCCGGTGTTAACGACCGGGTGTAGAACATCCGAGCATGCCAGTTGGCACCCTCCGGCGCACCTGGTCCTACGCTGGAGGGGTGAGCGACAGGTGGACCGGTACGTGGCTGTCCGGGCCGGGTTCGGCGAGCGGTCCGGGGGAGGACCCGCCGAAGTGGCCCGGCGAGGGCATGGGGCTGCCGGAGGCCGGTCCGGGCTCGGTCGCCGGCCGGGGAGCGAGGTTGGCCGCGTTCGTGCTGGACCTGGTCGTCGCGTCGCTGCTGACCAGCCTGTTCGTCGAGGTGGACGTGGCAAGGCCGGAGGTCATGAGCACGTTCAACGCCTGGGCGGTCCTGGTCTGGTTCCTGGTCTCGGCCGGCGCCGTCTCGGTGTTCGGCTTCACTCCCGGGATGTTCGCCCTGGGTGTCCGGGTGGTGCGGGTGGACGGCACGCAGTTCGTCGGGCCGCTGCGCGCGGTGGTCAGAACGGCCATGACGGCGGTCATCCTGCCGGCCGCGCTGATCGACGCGAACGGGCGCGGACTGCACGACAGGGCAGTCGGAACGGTCGTCGTTCGCACCCGTTAGGCCGGTGACGAGGCGGCGGCGCCCCCCATACGATCTGCGTCGTATTGGATGAGTCCCCTGCCCGAGGAGCCGGACATGCGCACGCGCCGGCCGGGGGAGGGCGGATCGTCCCACCGGCTCCTCGGCGGTGTGCTCGCGGCCCTCGGCCTGCTGACCGGTGTCGCCGCGGCGGTCACCGCGCAGGTCGCCGATGCCTGGGCGTACTCCGGCTACGACCCGGTGCCGTTGAACATCGCGGTCGCGGTCACGTTCTCGGCGATGGGCGGGCTGGTCACCTGGCACCGGCCGGCCAACGCCCTCGGCTGGACGATGCTCGTGATCGCCGCCTGGACCGGGCTCGGGGTGCTGATGACCTCGCTCGCCGGCGCTTTGGGGTCCGCCGACGACCCGGTGGTGAAGGTGCTGGTCGGTATCCAGGTCTGGTTCTGGGCGCCGCCGATCTGGGCCATCACGACCGTGCTGCCGATGATCTACCCCGACGGCCGGCTGCCGAACCGGCGCTGGTGGTGGGCGGTCGCGCTCTGTGGGGTGGGCATCCTGGTGTACGAGGTCGGCCTGGCGCTGACCGAGGAGGTCTTCCCCGCCCGCTACGTCGTGCCCAACCCGCTGGCGCGGCCGCAGTGGCAGGAGCTGTCGAGGTTCTGCCTGGTGGCGGGCGAGTACCTGCTGCTGGCGGCGACGGTCGTGGCCGTCGGCGGGCTGGTGGCGCGGTGGCTCCGCGCGACCGGCGTGCGCAGGCGGCGGATGTCGTTGCTGTTGCTGGCGTTCCTGTTCGGGGCGGGACAGGCGGTGCTGCGCGAGAGCCTGTCCGGCCAGCTGCCGCAGGTGGTGAACCGCGCGCTCGAGGTCGTCGCGTTCATGCTGATCCCGCTGGCCATCGCGGTCGCGGTGACCCGCGAGCGGCTGTTCGACCTCGACCTGGTCGTGCGGCGGGCGGTGGTCGGGGTGGCCGCTGCCGGGGTGCTGCTCGCGGTCTACCTCGGCGGGTTCGCCCTGCCGCCGGTCGCGGCGCTTCCGGCATGGGTGGCGGGTGCGTTGCTGTTCCCGGTGGCGTTGCTGGCGATCCGCCAGACCCGCCGGTTCGTCTGGGGTGCGCGGGTGGACGTCGTGGACGTGGCGGTGCGGCTGGGGAACCGGGTGCGCAACCAGCTGGAGACCGCCGAGGTGCCGAGTGCGGTCTGCGAGCAGCTGGTGCGGTCGCTGCGCCTGCGCATGGCCCGGCTCGAGCTCGACACCGACGCCGGCTTCCGGCGGCTGGCCGAGGTCGGCGCCCCCGACGACGCCGAGCAGGCCGAGCAGGCGACGTTCGAGCTGTGGTACCGAGGCGTCCGAGTAGGCAGGCTGCTGGTGCTCCCGCCGGTCGGCCGGTCCTATGTAGACGACATGCGCGCCCAGGCCCTGGTGTCGCTGGCCGACCAGGTGGCCCCGGTGGTGGCGGCCCTGCGCCTGGACGAGGAGCTGCTGCGCAGCCGCGAACAGCTGGTGACGGCGCGGGAGGAGGAACGCTCCCGCCTGTCGCGGGAGCTGCACGACAACGTGGGCCCGACGCTCGCCGGCACTCGTCTGCAGATCGAGTCGGCCCGCTCGGCGCTGCCCGACGAGTTCGCCCGTGCGGCGCTGGAGCGGGCGATCCAGGGCATCGACGAGGCACTGCTCGTCGTCCGGCGGGTCGTGCACGGCTTGCGGCCGCCGGAGCTGGACGCCCTGGGCCTGTCGGGTGCGCTGCGTGAGCTGGCGATCTTCCTGTCCGGACCGTCGCTGAAGGTGGAGACGACCCTGTCACCGGAGCTGACGGTGCTGTCCAAACAGGTGGAGGTCGCCGCCTACCGAATCGTCGCCGAGGCGCTGACCAACGTGGTGCGCCACGCCCGTGCCACCCGCGCGGAGGTCACCGTCGACCTCGACGGGACGCACCTGGTCGTCGAGGTGAGCGACGACGGGGTGGGCGTCTCCGCGGAAGCGACCCGGCAGGGGATGGGCCTGCGGTTCATGGCGCAGCGGGCCCGGGAGATCTCCGGCCAGTTCAGCTACCGCAGCGACGAGACCGGCACCGCCGTCCGCGCCGTGCTGCCCGTGGTTCCCGCACCAGCGCATGAGGCGAGATAACCCGCTCGCAATCGTTTGCTCCTGCGGGCTGGTGGCTCGAGCGGCCCGTGGGCGGCCCTGTTCGGTGCGTGGGCCTGCTTGGTGCTCGGGCGTGCTTGGTGCTCGGGCGTGCTTAGCGCTCAGGCGTGCTTAGCGCTCGGGCGTGCTTAGCGCTCGGGCGCGGTCGCGGCGTGGTCCGGGCGGCGCTCAGCGGCGGCGCATCGCGCGCTGGACGCTGCGCATCTTGGCGCCCTGCGGCATCGGGCCCTTCGGCATCTGGGCGCCGGCGGCGCGCTGGGCCAGCGCGGACATGCGCTTCTCCAGGGCGTCGATCTGCACGGGCTTGAGGTTGTTCGGCAGCTTCATGATGCGTGACTGGAGCTTGCCGAGCGGCACCTGGTTCTCGTCGTTGCCGACGACGAAGTCGTAGATCGGGGTGTCGCCGATGACCCTGGCCACCCGCTTCTTCTCCTGCGCGAGCAGGGTCTTCACCCGGTGCGGCGCACCCTCGGCGACCAGCACCACGCCCGGCCGGCCCAGCACCCGATGCACGAAGTCACCCTGCGTGGTGCCGGCGACCGCGGACGTGACCCGCCAGCGACCGCGCATGTTGTCCAGCGCCCAGCCGGCCGCGCCGGGCTGGCCGTCGGCCTTGGCGTAGACGTTGCGCTGGACCCGGCGTCCGAACAGGATCACCGCGGCGAGCAGGCCGAAGGCGATGCCGACCGGGAGCAGGAACCACTCGATCCCGAGGAGCAGCCCGATGCCGAACACCACGCCCGTCACGACGACGAACGCGACCAGCATCAGCGGGATGAGTGCCTTGTCCTCCTTGCGTTGCATGTTGAACGCCTGGAAGATCTGCTTCCGCTTGGCCTTCGACGCCGCCTTCCGAGCCTTCTTCGCCTCGGCGGCGGCCGCCTTGTCCTGCTTCTGCGCCATAACTACAGGATACGGGCCCTGCCTACAGCCGACTCGCGCCGGCACCGTGTCCGTCCCGGACCGGAGCGCCGCGGTCTGTCAGGATGCCCCCCATGGTTGGGCGGCAGGCGGAGGCGGAGATCCCCGAGGACGGACCGCTCGCCGGTCTCGACCCCGAGCAGCTCGCCGCGGTGCGGGCCCCGCGGGGTCCGGTCTGCGTGTTGGCCGGCGCCGGCACCGGCAAGACCCGGACGATCGTCCACCGCATCGCCCAGCTCATCCACACCGGCCACGTCGCGGCTGGTCAGGTGCTCGCGGTGACCTTCACCGCCCGCGCGGCCGGCGAGATGCGTACCCGGCTGCGTGCCCTCGGCGTGCACGGCGCCCAGGCCAGGACCTTCCACGCCGCGGCGCTGCGTCAGCTCCGCTACTTCTGGCCGCGGGTGGTCGGCGGGCCGCAGTGGGACCTGCTGGACGGCAAGCTGCGGGTGGTCAGCCAGGCCGCGCACCGGGCCGGCGCGGGCACCGAGGCGGAGGTGCTGCGTGACCTCGCCACCGAGATCGAGTGGGCGAAGGCGTCGCTGGTCACCCCGGACGACTACCCGGCCGCCGCCGGGCGGGTGGGTCGCCAGTCGCCGGCGCCGGTGGAGCTCGTGGCGAGCGTGTACCGCTGGTACGAGGCGTTCAAGGCCAAGGCCAACCTGCTCGACTTCGACGACCTGCTCCTGCACACCGCCGCCGCGCTGGACGAGCACCCGGCGGTCGCGGAGGAGTTCCGCGACCGGTACCGGTGCTTCGTGGTCGACGAGTACCAGGACGTGACGCCGCTGCAGCAGCGCGTGCTCGACGCGTGGCTCGGTGACCGCGACGACCTGACCGTGGTGGGCGACGCCAACCAGACGATTTACTCGTTCGCCGGCGCGTCACCGCGGCCGCTGCTGAACTTCACCCGTCGGTTCCCGACCGCCACGGTTGTGCGACTCGAGCGTGACTACCGGTCGACCCCGCAGGTCGTGTCGTTGGCCAACCGGGTGATGGCCGCCGCGCGGGAGCGGCCGGCCGGGTCGCGGCTCAGGCTGGTCGGCCAGCGGCCGGAGGGCCCCGAGCCGTCGTTCGCCGAGTACGAGGACGAGCCGACCGAGGCGGCGGCGGTCGCGCGGCGGATCTCCGAGCTGATCGACACGGGCACGCCGGCCAGCCAGATCGCCGTGCTCTACCGGGTGAACGCGCAGTCGGAGGCCTACGAGCAGGCGCTGTCCGAACTGGACATCCCGTACCTGATCCGCGGCGGCGAGCGGTTCTTCGCCCGGGTCGAGGTGCGGCAGGCGACCGCTGCCCTGCGGACCGCCGCGGCCTCGGCACCGACCGGCGAGCTGCCCAAGATCGTGCGTGAGCTGCTCGAACCGCTCGGCCTGTCGGCCGAACCGCCGACCGGTGGGGCGGCCAGGGAGCGGTGGGAGTCGCTGCTTGCGCTGGTGGAGCTGGCCGAGGAGCTGGCCAGCCACGTCGAGGGGGCGGATCTCGCGCAGTACGTGGCCGAGCTGGACATGCGGGCGAGGGCACAGCACCCGCCGACCGTCGAGGGCGTCACGCTCGCGTCGCTGCACGCGGCCAAGGGCCTGGAGTGGGATGCCGTGTTCCTGGTCGGGCTGGTCGAGGGGACGATGCCGATCCAGCACGCGGACGGCAACGACGCGGCGGTGGAGGAGGAGCGGCGGCTGCTGTACGTCGGCGTCACCCGGGCCCGTGAGCACCTGGCGCTGTCCTGGGCGCTGGCGCGCGGGGAGGGCGGGCGGCGCAACCGCCGGCGCAGCCGGTTTCTCTATGGGCTGATCCCCGAGGACCACGCGACGGCCAGGCTCACCCGCGCCCGACGCGAGGCGGCTCCCGCGGCGGCCGCCCTGCGGTGCCGGGTGTGCGGGGCCGCGTTGATCGACGCGGTCGCGACCAAGCTGGGCCGGTGCGCCGGCTGTCCGGCGGATCTGGACGAGGAACTGCTGGTCAGGCTGAAGGAGTGGCGGGCGAGACGGGCGAGGGCGCTGAAGGTGCCGGCCTACGTGGTCTTCACCGACGCGACCCTGGTCGCCATCGCCGAGCAGCGGCCGGTGGACCCCGCCGGCCTGGTGTCGATCGCCGGCATCGGGGCGAGCAAACTGGACAAGTTCGGCAGTGAGGTGCTGTCGTTGCTGAGGTCGCGGCCGTGAGGCCGTAACAGTTCGTCGGGAAGTCTCGAAAAACCTGTTGCACGGCTGTGGTCAGGGGTCATAGCCTGCATGGGCAGGACAGAACCGCTCACGATCGCTCGAAGGAGGTGGCCCCGGTGAAGAACCTCGGCATCACGTGCACCGCGGGTTACCTCATGCCCTGGGGCACCCCTGTGTCCGTCGGCGGCGACGCGCATCGCGTCAATCAGGCGAAGCGACAGCGGTACACCGCTGCCGCCCGGCCCGTCCGCGTGCCGGCGCTGATCGTTGATTTCCCGTATCCACTGTCCGCTCTGACTTGTGAGCTGAGAACTTGACGCCACGTCAAGTCGCCAGGCTCACGAAGGCCGCGGACCCGTAAACGGATCCGCGGCCTTCGTGTTTTTTGAGGTACTGCAACGAAACCGCGATAGAGAACTGGAGTTCCACCTGATGAGTACCGCGACTGTCCCACTGGAAGGTGGGGCACCTCCGGAACTGTTCGACCCGGGAGCCGGCGTGAGCGAGTTGCTGGACATCGCGCCGGCGGCCGGGTTGGACCTGCCCTGCAGGTCGGGCGACAACCCGGACCTGTGGTTCGCCGACACTCCGGCCGACCTCGAGCTGGCGAAGCGGCTCTGCGTGGACTGCCCGGTCCGCAGCGAGTGCCTCGCCGGTGCGCTGGCCCGGCAGGAGCCATGGGGGGTCTGGGGCGGCGAGATCTTCGAGCGCGGAGCGGTGATCGCCCGCAAGCGGCCGCGAGGCCGTCCGCGCAAGGAGGACGTTGCTCGTGAGGCGGCCGAGCGGGCCGCACGCGCCCAGGAGGCAGCCGCATGAACCCGATGGTGATCGATCAGCTCAACGACCTCATGTACGACAACCGCTTGAAGGGTTCCCAGTCAATGCTGATCTACGAAAGTCTCGCCAGAGAACGAATGCGTGAGGCGGAGCAGGTCGCGCAGCATCAGCGCCTGGTCCGCCGGTTGAACTCCGTCAGGCGTTGGGAGCGGCTGTCCAAGTGGGTGGCCAGGCGCGCGGAGCGCGCCAACGCCCTGCTCTGAGTTCCGACCCGGACACCGGCCGCCCGCCACCACACGGTGGCGGGCGGCCGCCGTCTGCGTACGCACACGTACCCGAAACGGCGCGGTAACACTGCCGTCACCGACCGAGACCGCCTCGCTCGTATCGTGTCTGGCTGGTCTTGCACCCGGCCCACAGGACGACGAGTGCCCTCCCACGACGACGATCCTCGGAACGACCCGTCCGCCAAGCGCCGCCGCCAGGCAAAACGCACGAGAACACGAGGAGTGGGCCGGACCGGCGCCCGCTTCCCCGCGGCCGCCACCCTCGCCGACTCCCCAGGCGCCGCCGATGCTGCCGTCGCCGGCCCCGTCGCCGGCCCCGTCGCCGGCCCCGTCGCCG
>NZ_MSIE01000115.1 GCF_001921205.1 Actinophytocola xanthii
ACACAGCTCCCGACCCATCCCCACCCGCTGCGAACCCTGACCCGAAAACACGAACGCCGTCCGACCCGGCGCCGCCACCCCACGCGCGACCTCCGCACCGCCCACCAACACCGCACGGTGGGCGAACGTCGCCCGGCCGGTCAGCAACGACCACCCGACGTCCACCGGCCGCAGACCCTCCACTCGGGACATCAACCGTTCGACCTGGGCGCTCAGCGCCGGCTCCGATCGGGCCGACACCACCCACGGCACCAACCCGGGGCCTTGCTCCCCCGCCGCGCTCTCCTGCTCCGGCGCCTGCTCCAGGATCACGTGCGCGTTGGTGCCGCTCACCCCGAACGAGGACACCCCGGCCCGGCGCAGCCGGCCGGTGTCCGGCCAGGTGACCCGGTCGACGGCCACGTCGATCGCCCCCGCCGACCAGTCCACGTGCGACGACGGAGCGTCCACGTGCAGGGTGCGGGGGACGACCCCGTGCCGCATCGCCTGCACGACCTTCATCACGCCGGCCATGCCGGCGGCGGCCTGGGTGTGCCCCAGGTTGGACTTCACCGACCCGAGCAGCAGCGGCGTCTCCCGGTTCTGCCCGTAGGTCGCGAGCAGCGCCTGCGCCTCGATCGGGTCACCCAGCGCGGTCCCGGTGCCGTGCGCCTCCACGACGTCCACATCGGACGGTGACAGCCCGGCCGCGTCCAGCGCCGCCCGGATCACCCGCTGCTGCGCCGGCCCGTTCGGCGCCGTCAACCCGTTCGACGCGCCATCAGAGTTCACCGCCGAACCCCGCACCACCGCCAACACCCGGTGCCCGTTGCGCCGGGCATCCGACAACCGCTCCAGCACCACCACCCCCACACCCTCCGACCACCCGGTGCCGTCGGCGCCCTCGGCGAACGCCTTGCACCGGCCGTCGGCGGTGAGCGCGCCCTGCCGGGTGAACCCGGCGAAGCGCAGCGCGGTGGACATGACCGTGACGCCGCTCGCCATCGCCAGCGAGCACTCGCCGGAGCGCAGCGACTGGGCGGCCAGGTGCAGCGCGGCCAGCGACGAGGAGCAGGCCGTGTCGACGGTCATCGTCGGGCCCTCGAGGCCGAACGCGTAGGACACCCGGCCGGCGAGGACGCTCGCCGCGACGCCGGTACCGGCGTGGCTGTCGAGGTCCTCCTCGGCCATCAGCACGAGGTTCGCGTAGTCCTGTCCGTCGTTGCCGGCGAAGACCCCGGTCCGGCTGCCGCGCAACGAGACCGGGTCGATGCCGGCCCGCTCCAGCGCCTCCCAGGACGTCTCCAGCAGCAGCCGCTGCTGCGGGTCCATGGCCAGCGCCTCGTGCGGCGAGATGCCGAAGAACGCCGCGTCGAAGTCGGTGGCCCCCTCGACGAACCCGCCCTCGAGCGTGACGCTGCGCCCCCGGCGCTCGCCGGCGAGGGAGTCGAGGTCCCAGCCGCGGTCGGTGGGGAACCCGGCGATGGCGTCCCGGCCCTCGACGAGCAGGTCCCACAGGTCCTCCGGCGAGCGCACCCCGCCGGGAAAGCGGCAGGCCATGCCGACGACCGCGACCGGCTCGTGCCGGCCGGCCTCGACCTCGGCCAGCCGGCGGCGGGTCTCGTGCAGGTCGGCGGTGACCCACTTCAGGTAGTCGACGAGCTTGCTGTCCTCCGCCATCACGGCGCCCCTTCCTGGGTGAGTCCGGAGTCAGCGGCGTGCAGCCGGCCGAGCTCGTTGTCGATGAAGTCGAGGATCTCCTCGGCGCTGGCCGACTCGAGCTTGCTGGCCACGCTGGCCGACTCGCCGCCGGCGGGTGCGCCCCACCGGCCGAGCAGGTGGCGCAGGCGGGCCGCGACTCCAGCCCGGGTCGCCTCGTCGGGGTCGGCCGCCGACATGGCGGCCTCCAGCCGGTCGAGCACGGCCAGCGGCGACAGCGCGCCGTCCGGCTCGGCGGGCGCGAGCTCGTCGAGCAGGTGCTGGGCGAGCCGGGCGGGGGTGGCGTAGTCGAACACCATCGTCGCCGGCATCCGCAGCCCGGTCGCGGTGCCGATCCGGTTGCGCAGCTCCACCGCGGTCAGTGAGTCGAACCCGAGGGCCTGGAACTCGCGGTCGGGCTCCACCGCGTCGGCGGAGGAGTGGCCGAGCACGGCGGCGACCTCGGTCCGGACGAGGTCGACGAGGAACCCGAGCCGCTCGTCGGGCCGCAGCCGGCCCAGCCGGTCCGCGGCGTCGCCCGGCCGGGTGGTCGCGGACGCCGCGGTCCGCCGCCCGCCGCGGACGAGGTCGCGGAACACCGCGGGCACCTCGCCCCGGGTGGCGCCGGGCCGCAGCAGCAGCGGCACCACGAGCGCGTGGTCGGTCGCGGTGGCGGCGTCGAACAGCGCCATGCCCTGCCCCGGGGTGATCCGGCCGAACCCACCCGCCCCGGCGGCGACCATCCCGCCGTCGGTGTCCAGTGCCCACGGTCCCCAGGCCAGTGCGGTCGCGGGTAGGCCGAGGCCGTGCCGGTGGGCGGCCAGCGCGTCGAGTGCGGCGTTGGCGGCGGCGTAGTTGGCCTGGCCGGCTCCGCCCAGCACACCGGCGACCGAGGAGTAGAGCACGAACGCGGCGAGGTCGCGGCCGGCGGTGGCCTCGTGCAGGTGCCAGGCCGAGTCCGCCTTGGCGGCCAGCACGGCGTCCAGCCGCTCGGGGGTGAGCTGCTCGACGACGCCGTCGTCGAGCACTCCCGCGGTGTGTACGACGGCGGTGAGGTCGTGGATCCCGGCGACCAGGGCGTGTACGGCGTCCCGGTCGGACACGTCGCAGGCCACCACTTCCGCACCCGCCTCGACCAGCTCGGCCGCTGCCGGCGCCGCCGGCCCACGCCGGCTGACCAGCACCACCCGGCGCTGACCACGGTCGAGGAGGTGGCGGGCCAGCACGGCCCCCAGACCACCAGTGCCGCCAGTGACCAGGACGGTGCCGCCGCGGTCCCAGGAGCGAGGCAGGGTCAACACGAGCTTGCCGACGTGCCGGGCCTGCGACATGAACCGGAACGCCTCACCAGCCCGACGCACATCCCAGGAGCGGACCGGTAGCGGCCGGATCGCCTCGCGTTCGAACAGGTCCAGCAGCTCGACGAGCATCTCCCGGAGACGGGCGGGACCCGCCTCGATGAGGTCGAACGCCCGGTAGGTGACGCCCTCGGGGCGGCGGATGTCGGTCTTACCCATCTCCAGAAACCGCCCGCCGGGAGCAAGCAACCGCAGCGACGCGTCCACGAACTCGCCCGCCAGCGAGTTCAGCACCACATCCACCGCACCGAACGCCTGCTCGAACTCGAGCGTGCGGGAGGAGGCGATGTGGTCGTCGGCGACGCCCAGACCACGCAGCACGTCCCACTTGGACTCGCTGGCGGTGGCGAACACCTCGGCACCGAGGTGATGCGCGAGCTGGATCGCCGCCATACCCACCCCACCGGCCCCGGCATGCACCAACACCCGATCACCCGGCCGCACCCGGCCGAGGTCGGTGAACGCGTACCAGGCGGTGAGGAACACCAGCGGCACCGACGCGGCGGTCTCGTCCGACCAGCCGGCCGGCACCCCGACCAGCATCCGCTCGTCCGGCACGACCGCGACCGAGCCCATGCTGCCCGGAACGATGCCCATCACCCGGTCCCCGGGGCGCAGGTCCACCACGTCCGGGCCGACCTCGACCACCACGCCGACGCCCTCGGTGCCCAGCGCGCCGGCCTCGCCGGGGTACATGCCCAGCGCGTTGAGCACGTCGCGGAAGTTCAGCCCGGAGGCGGTGACCCGCAGCCGGACCTGGGCGCCGGTCAGCGCTTCGGCGGCGGCCGGGCAGGGCACCAGTGCCAGCTCGGCGAGGCTGCCGCCGCCGGCGGTGTCCAGCCGCCACGGCAGGTCGCCGGGCGGCGGGACCAGCGAGGGCCCGGCCGAGAGCCGGCCCAGCCGGGGGGCGTGCGCCACCCCGTCGCGCACCGCCACCTGCGGTTCGTCGGCCAGCGCGGCCAGCGCCACGAACACGTCGAGGTCGGACTCGACGTCGACCAGCCCGAACCGGCCGGGGTGCTCGGACTGGGCCGACCGCAGCAGGCCCCACACCGCCGCGCAGGCCGGGTCCGTCACCGCCGAGCCGTCGACGCCCACGGCGCCCCTGGTCACGGCCACGAGCCGGGAGGCGGCGAAGCGCTCGTCGGCCAGCCAGGCCTGTACCAGCGCCAGCGCCGCGCGGACGGCCGATCCCGTGAACGGCACCAGGACGACGTCCGGGACCGACCCGGCCTCGGCGAGCGCGGCGAGGTCGACGGCTCGGACCGACCCGACGCCGTCCAGGCCCTCGCCCAGCACGCCGACACTGGTCTCGGTGCTCTCCGCGGTCACCGGCACCCAGTCGAGCCGGAACAACGCGCCGGTGTCGTCGGTCACCGGCGCCGTCGGCGCCGCGGCGACCACGCGGTCGCGCAGCGAGCCGACCGAGAGGACCGGGCGACCCGTGACGTCGACGGCCTCCAGGGCGACCTCGTCCTCGCCGCGGGCGACCAGCCGCACCCGCAGCGCCGCGGCGCCGGAGGCGTGCAGGGTGACGCCGGCCCAGGCGAACGGCAGGCGCTGGGTGTCGCCGCCGGGCCGGGCGAGCAGCAGGGCGTGCAGGGCGGCGTCGAGCAGGGCCGGGTGCAGGCCGAACGGCTCGGCGTCCGCGGCCCGCTCGGGCAGCGCCACCTCGGCGAACACCTCGCCCCCGCGCCGCCAGACGGCCCTCAGCCCGCGGAAGGCGGGGCCGTAGCCGAAGCCGAGGTCGGCGAACCGCTCGTAGCAGCCCTCGACGTCCAGCGGTTCGGCCTCCGCCGGCGGCCACACCGCCAGGGTCTCGGTGGGGGCGGAGGGCTCGGCCGCGGTGAGCGTGCCGGTGGCGTGCTCGGTCCACGGCGTGTCCTCGCCGCCCTCGGGCCGGGCGTGGACGGTGACCAGGCGCCGGCCCCGCTCGTCGGGGCCGTCCACCCGCACCTGGACGTGCACCCCGCCCTGCTCGGGCAGTACCAGCGGCGCCAGCAGGGTGAGGTCCGCGACGTGCGGGCAGGACACCTCGTCGCCGGCGCGCACGGCCAGCTCGAGCAGCGCGGTCGCGGGAACCAGCGCCGTTCCGCCGACCCGGTGGTCGGCGAGCCAGGGCTGGGCGGCCAGCGAGAGCCGGCCGGTGAGCACCACCCCGCCGCCGCCGGCGAGCGGAACGGCCGCGCCGAGCAGCGGGTGGGTGGCGGGCTCCAGGCCGAACGCCGACGCGTCCCCGGCCAGGACCGAGGTCGCCGGCCAGAACCGTTCGCGTTGGAAGGCGTAGGTCGGCAGGTCCACGGTCGCCGCCGCGGGGAACAGGGCGGCCCAGTCCACCGGCACCCCGGCGACGTGCAGTGCGGCGAGCGCGCGCAGCAGCGTGTCCGGCTCGTCTCGCCCAGAACGCAGCGCGGGCACCGCGACGACGTCGGCGAGCACCTCCTGGGTGGACGCGGTCAGCGGGGCGTCCGGTCCGACCTCGAGGAACCGGGTGACGCCTGCCTCGCCGAGCGCGCGCACCGCGTCGGCGAACCGCACCGGCTCGCGCAGCTGGCGCACCCAGTACTCGACCGCGCCCACCGTGGCCCGCGGGTCCAGCGTGGACACCACCGGGAACGCCGGTTCGCCAACGGTGATGCCGCTGATCGCGGCGGCGAACTCGTCGAGCACGGGGTCCATCAGCGGCGAGTGGAACGCGTGGCTGGTGCGCAGCCGCCGCACCCGGTCGAACCGGGCGGCGACGGCGTCGACCGCCTCGGCTCGTCCGGAGAGCACGACGCTGTCCGGGCCGTTGACCGCCGCGATCGAGACCCCGTCGACCAGGTGCGGCCACACCTCGTCCTCGGCGGCCCGCACGGCGACCATCGCCCCGCCCGGCGGCAGCGCGGCCATCAGCCGCGCCCGGGCCGAGACGACCGTGCAGGCGTCGGCCAGCGTCAGGATCCCGGCGGCGTGGGCGGCGGCCAGTTCGCCGACGGAGTGGCCGGCGACGAGGGCGGGCCGCACACCCCAGGACTCCAGCAACCGGAACAGGGCCACCTCGACGGCGAACAGCGCCGGCTGCGCCCAGCCGGTGTCGTCGAGTGCCTCCTGGTCGCTCCCCCACACGACGTCGTGCAGCGGCAGGCCGAGGGCGTCGACCACCTCGTCGAAGGCCGCGGCGAAGACCGGGAACCGCTCGTGCAGCTCGCGACCCATGCCGAGCCGCTGGGCGCCCTGGCCGGTGAACAGCAACGCCACCCGGCCGTCGCGGGCGATGCCGCGGGCAGCCGTCACCGGCGGGTTGGCGCCGTCGGTGAGCAGTACCGCGCGGTGCTCGAAGGCCGCCCGGCCGGTGGCGAGTGTGTAGCCGGCGTCCACGGCGGACAGGCCGGGCAGGACATCGGTCAGCCGGTCGAGCTGGGTGGTCAGCGCCTGCTCGGCGCGGGCCGACACGACCAGCGGCACAGGTCCGGCGGCCGGCGTCGGCGGCTGTTCGACGGCCGGGGGCTGCTCGAGGATCACGTGGGCGTTGGTGCCGCTGACCCCGAACGAGGACACCGCGGCCCGGCGGGGCCGGTCGACGGCGGGCCAGTCCCGGGTGTCGGTGAGCAGCGACACCGCACCCGCCGACCAGTCCACGTGGGAGGAGGGGGTGTCGACGTGCAGGGTCCGTGGCGCGGTCCCGTGCCGCAGCGCCTGCACCATCTTGATCACCCCGGCGACGCCGGCCGCGGCCTGGCTGTGCCCGATGTTGGACTTGACCGAGCCGAGCAGGACCGGGGTGTCGCGGTCCCGGCCGTAGGTGGCGAGCAGGGCCTGCGCCTCGATCGGGTCGCCGAGCCGGGTGCCGGTCCCGTGCCCCTCCACCACGTCGACCTCGGCCGGGGTCAGCCCGGCGTTGGCCAGCGCCTGGCGGATCACGCGTTGCTGGGAGGGGCCGTTGGGCGCGGTGAGGCCGTTGGAGGCGCCGTCGGAGTTCACGGCGGAGCCGCGGAGCACGGCGAGGATCCGGTGCCCGTTGCGCACGGCGTCGGACCGGCGTTCGAGGACGAGCATCCCGACGCCCTCCGACCAGCCGGTGCCGTCGGCGGCGTCGGAGTAGGCCTTGCAGCGGCCGTCGGCGGCGAGGCCGCCCTGTTTGGCGAACTCGGCGAACGGAGCGGGTGTGGACAGGACCGAGACGCCGCCGGTGAGCGCCAGCGAGCACTCCCCGGAGCGCACGGCCTGCGCGGCGAGGTGCAGCGCGACCAGCGAGGACGAGCAGGCCGTGTCGACGGTCATGGCCGGGCCCTCGAGCCCGAACAGGTAGGCCACCCGCCCGGAGATGACGCTGGAGGTGGTGCCGGTCATCACGAACCCCTCGTAGCCGGGGCCGCCGGCGAGCAGGGTCGCGTACTCGGTGTCGGCGGCGCCGAGGTAGACGCCGGTCGTGCTGCCGGCGAGCGCGTGCACGTCGATGCCGGCGCGCTCGAACGCCTCCCAGGCGGCCTCCAGCACGATCCGCTGCTGGGGATCCATGGCGACGGCCTCGCGCGGGGAGATCCCGAAGAACCCGGCGTCGAAGTGGGCGGCGTCGGCGAGGAACCCGCCGCGCAGCGGCCCGGTCTCCCAGCCGCGGTCGGCTGGCGCGGGGGCGATGGCGTCACGCCCGTCGAGCACGAGGTCCCAGAGGTCCTCAGGCGATGCGACGCCGCCCGGGTAGCGGCAGCTCATGCCGACGATCACGACGGCGTCGTCGCCGCCGGTGACCGCGACGGCGGTGGTCTCGGGCAGGCCGGCGCCGGTGAGCTCGGCGAGCAGGAACCCGGCGAGCGCGGTGGGGTTGGGGTAGTCGAACACCAGCGTGGCGGGCAGCCGCAGGCCGGTCGCGGTGGCGAGCCGGTTGCGCAGTTCGACCGCGGTCAGCGAGGTGAAGCCCTGCTCCCGGAACTCCTGCCGGGCACCGACCTCGTCGAGCGAGCCGTGGCCGAGGACCGTGGCGGCCTCGGCGCGGACGAGGTCGGTGAGGAAGCCGACCCGGTCGGTCTCGCGCATCGCGGCGAGCGCTGCGGCGAGCTCCCCGTCGGCGCGCGGGCCGGCGGCGGCAACCCGGCGGGCGGGGCGGACGAGGTCGCGCAGCAGGGCCGGGACCCGCGTGGGGTCGGCGGTGGTCGTGGCGCTGGCCGGGAGCGCCACGACCAGCTCGCGGTCGCTCCCGGTGGCGGCGTCGAACATGGCGAGCCCCTGCTCGACGCCGATGCCGCCGGCCTGCCCGGCCGCCATGCCGACCTCGGCCCAGGGCCCCCACGCGATCGACGTGGCCGGCAGGCCGAGCGAGCGCCGGTGGGCGGCGAGCCCGTCCAGATAGGCGTTGGCCGCGGCGTAGTTCCCCTGACCCGGGCTGCCCATCACCCCAGCGACCGAGGAATACAACACGAACCCCACCAACCCGCGGTCCCGCGTGGCCTCGTGCAGGTACCACGCACCATCCGCCTTCGGACCCAACACCGTGCCCAACCGCTCCGGCGTCAACTGCTCCACCACACCGTCGTCCAACACACCGGCCGCATGCACCACCACGGTCAGCTCAGGAATGCCCGCCACCAACGCATGCACCGCGTCCCGATCCGACACGTCACAGGCCACCGCCTCGACACCCTCGGGCACCGCACCCGGCCGCCGCGACGCCACCACCACCCGATGGCCACGGTCGACGAGGTGCCGGGCGAGCACACCACCAAGACCACCGGTGCCGCCGGTGATCAGCACGGTGCCGTCCCAGGCGGGCGGCATGGTGAGGACGAGCTTGCCGACGTGGCGGGCCTGGGACATGAACCGGAACGCCTCGCCGGCCCGGCGCACGTCCCAGGTGCGGACGGGTAGCGGCCGCAGGGCGCCGCTGTCGAACAGGTCCGACAGCTCGGCCAGCATCTCGCGCATGCGGTCGGGGCCGGCCTCGGCGAGGTCGAACGCGCGGTAGGTGACGCCCTCGGGCTCGCGGACGTCGGTCTTGCCCATCTCCAGAAAGCGCCCGCCCGGCGCGAGCAGCCGCAGCGACGCGTCCACGAACTCGCCGGCCAGCGAGTTCAGCACGACGTCCACCGCACCGAAGGCCTGCTCGAACTCGAGCGTTCGGGAGGAGGCGATGTGGTCCTCGGCGACCCCCAGCGAGCGGAGGGTCTCCCATTTGGACTCGCTGGCGGTGGCGAACACCTCGGCACCGAGGTGGTGCGCGAGCTGGATCGCGGCCATGCCCACCCCACCCGCGCCGGAGTGGATCAGCACGCGGTCACCGGCCCGGACCTGGCCCAGGTCGGTGAACGCGTAGAGCGCGGTGAGGAAGACCAGCGGGACGGACGCGGCGGTCTCGTCCGACCAGCCGTCCGGGATCCTGGCCAGCACGCGTTCGTCCGGCGCGACGGCGACCGAGCCCATCCCACCGGGCACGATGCCCATCACCCGGTCGCCGGGCCGCAGCTGCACAACGTCCGGGCCGACCTCCAGCACCACCCCAGCGGCCTCCGCGCCCAACGCGCCCGCCTCGCCCGGGTACATGCCCAGCGCGTTGAGCACGTCGCGGAAGTTGACCCCGGCGGCGGTCACCCGCAGCCGCACCTGAGCGCCCTGCAGCGGCTCGGCGGCTGCCGGGTTCGGGACCAGGGCGAGCCCCTCCAGGTCGCCCGGGGTGGTCGGGCTCAACCGCCAGGGGCCGGCCGGTGGGACCAGCCCGGCGGGCAGCCGCCCGAGCCGGGCGACCTGGACGACGCCGCCGCGCACGGCGACCTGCGGCTCGTCGTTGGCGAGCACCGGCAGCGCGGCCGGGACGTCCGCGTCGGACTCGATGTCGAGCAGCGCGAACCGGCCGGGGTGTTCGGACTGGGCCGAGCGCACCAGGCCCCAGGCCGCCGCGGCGGTGACGTCCTCGCCGCCGACCGCGCCGCGGGTCACGAAGACCAGGCGACCGGGCCGCTCGTCGGCGATCCAGCGCTGGAGCAGGCCAAGCGTGCGGGTGGTCAGGTCGCGGGTGGCCGCCGGGTCGGTCCGGTCGGTGCCGGTGGTGACCAGTACGAGGTCGGGTAGCGGGTCGGTCAGCTCGTCCAGGTCGGCCACCCGGGCGGCGGTCGGCTCCGTGGCGGCCGGTGGCGCCGGGACCCAGTCGAGGACGAACATCGTGTCGGTGGCGGCGGGCGCCGGGGCGGCGGTGGTGGTGACGGCGCGGTCGCGCAGGGCCGCGACCGACAGCACGGGTTCGCCGGCGACGTCGACGGCCTCGATGGCGATGGCGTCCTCACCCGAGTCGACGAGCCGCACCCGCAGCACCGACGCGCCGGACGCGCGTAGCACCACGTCCTCCCAGGCGAACGGCAGCCGTTGGGCGTCGCCGGCGGAGCGGGTGAGCAGCATCGCGTGCAGCGCCGAGTCGAGCAGCGCCGGGTGCAGGCCGAACGCGCCGGCGTCGGCCACGGCCTCGGGCAGGGCGACCTCGGCGAACACCGCGTCGTCGCGCCGCCAGACCGCGCGCAGGCCGTGGAAGGCCGGGCCGTAGCCGAACCCGGCCGCGGCGAACCGGTCGTAGCAGCCCTGCACCGGCACCGGCTCGGCGCCCTCGGGCGGCCAGACCGCGGCGAAGCCGGCGTCCGCGGGCTCGGTGCCGGTGACCAGGGTCCCGGTGGCGTGCTGGACCCACGGCGCGTCGCCGGGGCCGTCGGGGCGGGAGTGGACGGTCAGCGCGCGGTAACCGCCCGCGGCCGGTGCCGACACCCGCACCTGGACGCTGACGCCGCCGCGCTCGGGCAGGGCGAGCGGTGTGAGCAGGGTCAGGTCGGCGATCCGGTCGCAGCCGACCTCGTCGCCGGCCCGCACTGCCAACTCGAGCAGCGCGGTGCCGGGCAGCAGGACGGTGCCGGCGACGCGGTGGTCGGTCAGCCACGGGTGGGTGGCGAGCGACAGGCGGCCGGTGAGCAGGACCCCGGCCCCGTCGGCGAGGGCGACGGCCGCGCCGAGCAGCGGGTGGCGGGCGGCCGCCTGGCCGAGGCCGGTGGCGTCGCCCGTCCGGCTCGTCGCGGTGGGCCAGTACCGGCGGCGCTGGAACGGGTAGGTCGGCAGGTCGACCACCGCGCCGCCGGGCAGCAGCGCCGGCCAGTCCACGGGGACCCCCGCCACGTACAGGGCGGCGAGAGCGCGCAGCAGCGACTCCTCCTCACCCCGCTCGGCCCGCAGCGCCGGCACCGCGACCACGTCGGGCAGGGTCTCGTGCACCGCCGCGGACAGGGGTGCGTCCGGGCCCAGCTCGAGGAACCGGGTGGGTCCGGTGAGGGACTCGACGGCTGCGGCGAACCGCACCGGCTCGCGGACCTGCCGCACCCAGTACTCGACGGTCCCGAACGGCGCCGTGGTGTCCACGGTGGACACGACCGGGATCGCGGGCTCGCCGGGGGTGATGCCGTCGATGGCGCGGGCGAACTCCTCGAGCATGGGTTCCATCAGCGGGGAGTGGAAGGCGTGGCTGGTGCGCAGCCGGGTGGTCCGCTCGAACCGGGCGGCCACCGCGTGCACCGCGTCCGCCTCGCCGGAGAGCACGACCGAGGACGGGCCGTTCACCGCCGCGATCGACACGCCGGCACCGAGCAGCGGCGCCACCTCGGCCTCGGCGGCGGCGACGGCGACCATCGCCCCGCCGGCCGGCAGCGCCGCCATCAGCCGTGCCCGCGCCGACACGACGGCGCAGGCGTCGGACAGCGACAGCACACCCGCGACGTGGGCGGCGGCCAGCTCGCCGACCGAGTGCCCGACGAGGTGGTCGGGCCGCAACCCGAGCGAGGACAGCAGGCGGAACAGCGCGACCTCGAGCGCGAACAGCGCCGGCTGCGCCCAGCGGGTGTCGTCGAGCCCGGGTGCCTCACCGGAGACGACCTCGGCCAGCCCGTCGAACTCGGCGGCGACCTCGTCGAACGCGGCGGCGAACACGGGGAACCGGGCGGCCAGCTCGCGGCCCATGCCCACCCGCTGGGAGCCCTGGCCGGAGAACAGGAAGGCCAGGCGGCCCTCGCCGGCCACGCCCCGGGCCAGCTCGGTCCGGTCGGCGAGCAGCACGGCCCGGTGGTCCAGGGCGGCGCGGGTGGTGGCGAGCGAGTGGGCGACGTGCACTGACGGCTCGGCGGGGAGCCGGTCGACCTGACCGGTCAGCGCTTCCGCGGAGCGGGCGGACACGACCAGCGGCACCAGCCCGGCCGGGTCGACGGGAGCCGGGCCGGCGACGGTGGGCGGCTGCTCCAGGATCAGGTGGGCGTTGGTGCCGCTCACCCCGAACGAGGACACCGCCGCGCGCCGGGGCCGGTCGGTGGCGGGCCACGGGGTTTCCTCGGTCAGCAGCGACACCGCCCCGGCGTCCCAGTCCACGTGGGTGGAGGGCGTCTGGACGTGCAGGGTCCGCGGCGCGGTGCCGTGCCGCATGGCCTGCACCATCTTGATCACGCCGGCGACCCCGGCCGCGGCCTGGGTGTGGCCGAGGTTGGACTTGACCGACCCCAGCAGCAGCGGGACCTCCCGGTCGCGGCCGTAGGTGGCGAGCAGGGCCTGCGCCTCGATGGGGTCGCCGAGGCGGGTCCCCGTGCCGTGTGCCTCGACCACGTCGACGTCGTGGGCGGACAGGCCGGCGTTGGCGAGCGCCGCCCGGATCACCCGCTGCTGGGAGGGGCCGTTGGGGGCGGTCAGCCCGTTGGAGGCGCCGTCGGAGTTGACCGCCGAGCCGCGCACGAGCGCGAGCACCCGGTGCCCGTTGCGCTCGGCGTCGGAGAGCCGCTCCAGCACCAGCACCCCGACGCCCTCGGACCAGCCGGTGCCGTCGGCGGTGTCGGCGAAGGCCTTGCACCGGCCGTCGGCGGCGAGCCCGCCCTGCTTGGCGAACTCGGTGAACGGGCCGGGGGTGGACAGCACGGACACCCCGCCGGCGAGCGCGAGCGTGCACTCGCCGGTCCGCAGGGCCTGGGCGGCGAGGTGGACGGCCACCAGCGAGGAGGAGCAGGCGGTGTCCACGGTGACGGCGGGCCCCTCGAGGCCGAAGGTGTAGGACACCCGCCCGGAGATGACGCTGGAGGTGGTGCCGGTCATCACGAAGCCCTCGGCGGCCGCGCCGCCAATCAGCAGCGCGGCGTAGTCGGCGTCGGCGGCGCCGACGTAGACGCCGGTGCGGGTGCCGGCGACCGACGTCGGGTCGATCCCGGCGCGTTCGAAGGCCTCCCAGGCGGCCTCGAGCAGCACCCGCTGCTGCGAGTCCATCGCGACGGCCTCGCGGGGGGAGATGCCGAAGAACCCGGCGTCGAAGTCGGCGGCGTCGTGCAGGAACCCGCCGCGCGGGTCGCTGCCGGCGGGCAGCTCCCACCCCCGGTCGGCGGGGAAGCCGCCGACCGCGTCGCGGCCCTGCGCGACGAGGTCCCAGAGGTCCTCGGGCGAGGCGACGCCGCCGGGGTAGCGGCAGCTCATCCCGACGATCACGATCGGGTCGTCACCGGTCGCGGCGACGGGCGCGCTGGTCGTGGTCGCGCTGGTCGCGGGCAGGCCGGTGCCGGCCAGCTCACCGAGCAGGTAGCCGGCGAGCGCGGTCGGCGTGGGGTAGTCGAACACGAGAGTGGCGGGCAGGCGCAGGCCGGTGGCGGCGGCGAGCCGGTTGCGCAGTTCGACCGCGGTCAGTGAGTCGAAGCCCTGCTCGCGGAACTCCTGGCGGGCGCCGACGGTGTCGACCGGGGAGCCGAGCACGGCGGCGGCCTCGCCGCGGACGAGGTCGGTGAGGAAGGCCGGCCGGTCGGACTCCCGGACCCCGGCGAGCATGCCGGTGACGTCCAGGTCGGCGGCCGCCGCGGCCGAGCGGCGCCGGCCGCGGACGAGGTCGCGCAGCACGGCGGGCACGGCCGCCGAGGGCGCGGTCTGGGTCATGCCGGTCGCGGTGGCGACGACGAGGGGGTGGCGGGTGGCCGTGGCGGCGTCGAACAGGGCCAGGCCCTGCGCCACGTCGATCCGGGCGATGCCGGCGGCGTCGGCGCGGCGGGTGTCGGTCTCGCGCAGGTCGCCGGTCATGCCGACCTCGGCCCAGGGGCCCCAGGCCAGCGAGGTCGCGGGCAGGCCGAGGCCGTGCCGGTGCGAGGCGAGCGCGTCGAGGTAGGCGTTGGCCGCGGCGTAGGCGCCCTGCCCGGGGCTGCCGAGCACGCCGGCGGCCGAGGAGTAGAGCACGAACGCGGCGAGGTCGTGGCCGGCGGTGGCGTCGTGGAGGTGGCGGGCTCCGTCAGCCTTGGCGCCGAGGACGGCCGCGAGCCGGTCGGGGGTGAGCGACTCGACGAGGCCGTCGTCGACCACGCCGGCGGTGTGTACCACGGCGGTGAGGTCGTGGATCCCGGCGACCAGGGCGTGTACGGCGTCCCGGTCGGACACGTCGCAGGCCACCACTTCCGCACCCGCCTCGACCAACTCGGCCGCTGCCGGCGCCGCCGGCCCACGCCGGCTGGCCAGCACCACCCGACGCTGACCACGGTCGAGCAGGTGTCGGGCCAGCACGGCCCCCAGACCACCAGTGCCGCCGGTGACCAGCACCGTGCCCGCCCGGTCCCAGGCCCGGGGCAGGGTCAACACGAGCTTGCCGACGTGCCGGGCCTGCGACATGAACCGGAACGCCTCACCAGCCCGACGCACATCCCATGTGCGCAGCGGCAGCGGCCGGATCGCCTCGCGTTCGAACAGGTCCAGCAGCTCGACGAGCATCTCCCGGAGACGGGCGGGACCCGCCTCGATGAGGTCGAACGCCCGGTAGGTGACGCCCTCGGG
>NZ_MSIE01000116.1 GCF_001921205.1 Actinophytocola xanthii
CACGAACTCGCCCGCCAGCGAGTTCAGCACCACATCCACCGCACCAAACACCTGCTCGAACTCCAGCGTCCGCGAGGAGGCGATGTGGTCCTCCGCCACCCCCAACGACCGGAGCGTCTCCCACTTGGACTCGCCGGCCGTGGCGAACACCTCCGCACCGAGGTGATGCGCGAGCTGGATCGCGGCCATGCCGACCCCACCGGCCCCGGCATGGACCAGCACCCGGTCGCCGGGGCGGACCTGGCCGAGGTCGGTGAGGGCGTAGAGCGCGGTGAGGAACACCAGCGGGATGGACGCGGCGGTCTCGTCCGACCAGCCGGCCGGCGCCTTGACGAGCACCCGCTCGTCCGGGACCACGGCGACCGAACCCATGCCTCCGGGGACGATGCCCATCACCCGGTCCCCCGGCCGCAGAGCGGCGGCGTCCGGGCCGACCTCCAGCACGACGCCCGCTGCCTCCGCGCCCAGCGCCCCGGGCTCGCCGGGGTACATCCCCAGCGCGGTCAGCACGTCGCGGAAGTTCAGCCCGGCGGCGGTGACCCGGAGCCGAACCTGGGCGCCACGCAGCGGCTCGGCGGCCTCCGGGCTCGGCAGGAGCGCGAGGCCGTCGAGGCTGCCGCGGTCGCGGGTGTCGAGCCGCCACGGGCCCTCGGGCGGCGGGACCAGCTCGCCGCCGCCGAGCACACGGGCCAGCCGGGCGACCCGGGCCACCCCCTCCCGCACGATCACCTGGGGCTCGTCGTCGAGCACTGGGAGGGCCAGGGCGACATCCTCGTCGGACTCGACGTCGACGAGGGCGAACCGGCCGGGGTGCTCGGACTGCGCGGAGCGCACCAGGCCCCAGACGGCGGACGCGGCCAGGTCGGTGACGGGGCTGTCGACGCCGGCGACGGCGCCGCGCGTGACGACGACAAGCCGGGTGTCGGTCAGCCGCGGCTCGGCGAGCCACTCGTGGAGCACGTCGAGCACGCGCGCGGTGGTGGCCGTGGGGCCGTCCTTGTGGCCGACGACCGGCAGCAGGGCGATCTCCGGCGGCTGGTCGGTGAGCAGACCGGCCACGGTGTCCAGGACAGCGACCGTTCGGCCGGGCACCGGCGCGGTGGCGGTCGGCGCGATCGGCCAGTCCACCCGGAACAGCGCGTCGCGCAGGGCGGTGTCGGGTGCGGTGGCGGGCTGGGCCGGGGCGGGGCGCAGGGTCAGTGCCTCGACCGAGATGACCGGGGCGCCGGCGGGGTCCACCGCGGCGAGCGTGATCTCCTCGGCGCCCGTCCAGTGCACGCGCAGTGCGGACGCGCCGGCGGCGTGCAGGCTGACCCCGCGCCAGGAGAACGGCATGAGGTTGCGGCCCTCGTTGGCGGCGAGGAAGGCGCTGGCCTGGAGCGCCGCGTCGAGCAGCGCGGGGTGCAGGCCGAACGCGCCGGCCTCCTGGCTGCGTCCGTCCAGCCGTTCTGGCAGGGCGACCTCGGCGAAGATCTCCTCGCCGCGGCGCCAGACCTGCCGCAAGCCGCGGAACACCGGCCCGTAGCGCAGGCCGTTGGCCTCGAGCCGGGCGTAGTGCCCGTCGAGGTCCACCGGCGTGGTGTCGGGCGGCGGCCACTGGGTGGTGTCCAGGGCGGACACGCGTTCGCCGCTGCCGAGCAGGCCGGTGGCGTGTCGGGTCCACTCGCCGTCGACGAGGTGGGCCGGCCGGGAGTACACGCGCACCTCGCGGCGTCCGGCGTCGTCGGGGACGCCGAGGCTGACCTGGACGGCGACCTGCTCGCGTTCGGGGAGCACGAGCGGCACGGCGATCGTGAGGTCCTCGACGCGGTCGCAGCCGACCTGGTCGGCGGCGCGCAGCACGAGCTCGAGGAACCCGGTGCCGGGGAACAGGACGGCGCCGCCGACGACGTGGTCGGCGAGCCAGGGCTGGGTGGCGACCGAGAGCCGGCCGGTGACCAGCGCCGCGCCGTCCTCGGCGGACAGGACCGCCGCGCCGAGCAGGGGGTGGTCGACCGGCACGAGCCCGAGCCCGGCCGCGTCGGTGCCGCTCGTCCCGGCTGCCGGCCAGAACCGCTCCCGCTGGAACGGGTAGGTGGGCAGGTCGACGACGGACGCGGCGGGCAGGAACGCGGCCCAGTCGACCGGCGCTCCGGTGACGTGCAGCGCGGCCAGTGCCCGCAGCGCGGTCTGCTCCTCGTCCCGGTCTCGCCGCAGCACCGGGACCGCCACCGCGTCGGGCAGGATCTCCCCCACCGCGGCCGTCAACGACCCGTCCGGCCCCAGTTCGACAACCCGCGTCACGCCCGCTTCCCCCAGCGCCGCGACCGCGTCGGCGAACCGCACCGGCTCCCGCACCTGCCGAACCCAGTACTCCCGGTTCAACGCGCCGCCGGCGGTGGCGATCACGGGAATGCTCGGCTCCGCGAACTCGACCCGGGCGACGGCCTGGGCGAACTCCGCCAGCATCGGGTCCATCAACCCCGAATGAAACGCGTG
>NZ_MSIE01000117.1 GCF_001921205.1 Actinophytocola xanthii
ACACAGCTCCCGACCCATCCCCACCCGCTGCGAACCCTGACCCGAGAACACGAACGCCGTCCGACCCGGCGCCGCCACGCCCCGGGCCACCTCTTCGCCATCCACGACCAGCGCACGGTGCTCGAACAGCGAACGCGAGGCGACCAGCGAGAACGCGACCTCGGCGGGGTTGGCGGTCAGCGACCGGAGCCGGGTGAGCTGTTCGTCCAGCGCCGCCGAGGACCGCGCCGACACCACCCAGGGCACGAGCCCGGACCCGGCGGCGGGCTCGATCGGCTCGACCGGCGGCGGCTCCTCCAGGACCACGTGGGCGTTGGTGCCGCTGATGCCGAAGGACGACACTCCCGCTCGCCGCGGCCGCGCCGCGGCCGGCCACTCCACGGGCTCGGTCAGCAGCGACACAGACCCCGCCGACCAGTCCACATGCGACGACGGGGCGTCCACGTGCAGGGTGCGCGGAAGCAGGCCGTGCCGCATCGCCAGCACCATCTTGATCACCCCGGCGACACCGGCCGCGGCCTGGGTGTGCCCGAGGTTCGACTTCACCGAGCCCAGCCACAGCGGCCGGTCCCGGTCCTGGCCGTAGGTCGCCAGCAGGGCGTCGGCCTCGATCGGGTCGCCGAGCGTGGTGCCGGTACCGTGCCCGTCGACGGCGTCGACCAGACCCGGTGCGAGCCGGGCGTTCTCCAGCGCGGCCTCGATCACCCGCCGCTGGGAGGGTCCGTTCGGCGCGGTGAGCCCGCTGGACGCGCCGTCCTGGTTCACCGCGGAGCCGCGGACCACGGCGAGGACGCGGTGGCCGTCGCGCCGGGCGTCGGACAGCCTCTCCAGCACGAGCACGCCGATCCCCTCGCCCCAGCCGACGCCGTCGGCGGCGTCGGCGAAGGCCTTGCACCGGCCGTCCGGGGACAGCGCGCGCTGGCGGGCGAACTCGACGAACACCGCCGGGTTCGGCATCACGGTGACCCCGGCGGCCAGCGCCAGCGAGCACTCCCCCGCGCGCAGCGCCTGCGCGGCCAGGTGCAACGAGACCAGCGAGGACGAGCACGCGGTGTCGACCGTGACCGCCGGGCCGCGCAGCCCGAGCTGGTAGGCGAGCCGGCCCGAGATCACGCTGGCCGTGGTGCCGGTGGCCAGGTGTCCCTCGACGTCGTCGGGGACCGCGCCGCCGGAGGCGTAGTTCAGCTGGATCGCACCGACGAAGGCGCCGGTGTCGGTGCCCCGCAGCGAGCGCGGGTCGAGCCCGGCCCGCTCCAGTGCCTCCCAGGACACCTCGAGCACCAGCCGCTGCTGCGGGTCCATGGCGAGCGCCTCGCGCGGGGAGATGCCGAAGAACTCCGCGTCGAAGCCCGCCGCGCCGGCGAGGAAGCCGCCCTCCCGCACGTAGGTGGTGCCGGGGTGGTCGGGGTCGGGGTGGTGCAGTGCGTCCAGGTCCCAGCCGCGGTCGGTCGGGAACCCGCCCACCACGTCGCGGCCGTCGACGAGCACCTGCCACAGGTCCTCGGGCGAGCCGACACCGCCGGCGTAGCGGCAGCCCATGCCGACGATCGCGATCGGCTCGTGGTCCCGCGCCTCCGCCGCCCGGAGCCGCTCCTTGGCTTGGCGCAGATCCGAGGTGACCAGCTTGAGGTAGTCACGGAGCTTGCTCTCAGTGCTCGTCATGCGGCCGTCCCTCGCTGCTCGGCGGCGCTGTCGAGCCGGCTCAGTCGAGCCCGAGCTCCTCCTCGATCAGCGCGAACATCTCCTCGTCGCTCGCCGTGGCGAGCTCGGCGGACCCGTTGTCGCGGGCACGGCCGTCCTCCAGAGTCCACAGCACCGAGGACAGACGTTTGACCAGTCTTGACCTGGTATCCGGGTCCAGTGGGCCGGCCGAGACGGCCGCCTCCAGCCGGGCCAGCTCGGCCAGCGCCGGCGCGTCCTCGGCCGCGCCGAGCAGGGTCCGCAGGTGATGGGCCAGCTCGGCCGGCGTCGCGTGGTCGAAGATCAGCGTCGTGGGCAGCGCCAGCCCGGTGCGGGCGGCAAGCGCGTTGCGCAGCTCCACGCCGTTCAGCGAGGTCATTCCAAGGTCGAGGAAGCCCCGGTCCCGGTCGACCTCCTCCGGCGAGGCGTGCCCGAGCACCATCGCGACGTCGGCGGCGACCAGGTCGGTGAGCAGGGCCTGCTGCCCGGCCGGGTCGAGCCCGGCGAGCCGGTCGGCCAGCGGCCGGTCGTCGACCACGACCGGGCGGGCCGGTGCGCGGACCAGGCCGCGGAGCAGGGCCGGCACGGTGCCGCGGGGGCGCAGGTCGAGCCGCACCGGGACGACCAGCGGGTCCGGCACGGCTGCGGCCGAGTCCAGCAGCTCCGTCCCCAGCTCCGGGTCGATCGGGACCAGCCCGGCGCGGCGCAGCCGATCGCTCTCCGCGGCGTCGAGGTCGCCGGCCATCCCGGTGGACCAGGCTCCCCAGGCCAGCGAGGTGGCCGGCAGGCCCCGGACGCGGCGGCGGTAGGCCAGGGCGTCGAGACAGGCGTTGGCGGCGGCGTAGCCGGCCTGGCCGGGGCTGCCAGCCACCCCGGCGAACCCGGAGAACAGGACGAACGCGTCGAGGTCGGCATCGCGGGTCAGCTCGTCGAGATGGGCCGCCCCGTCGGCCTTGGCGCCCGCGACATGCCGGACCCGCTCGTCGGTGAGGTCGGTGAGCAGCCCGTCGTCGAGGACCCCGGCGAGGTGGACGACGCCGGCCAGCGGGTGTTCCGCCGGGATCCCGGCGAGCAGGGCCGCGACCTGCGCGCGGTCGGCGACGTCGCAGGCGGCGACCCGCACCTCCGCGCCGAGCGCGGTGAGCTCCGCCACCAGCTCGGCGGCGCCGGGGGCGTCCGGACCGCGACGGCCGGCGAGCAGCAGGTGCCCCACGCCGTGCCGGGCGACCAGGTGGCGGGCGAGGGGCGCGCCGAGCGCGCCGGTGCCGCCGGTGACCAGGACGGTGCCGGTGCTCGACCAGCGCCAGGCCGGCTCGGTAGCGGGTTCGGCGCGGGCCAGCCGCGGCGCGGTGACGACCCCGGCGCGGACGGCCAGCTGCGGCTCGTCCGCGGCGAGCGCGTCGACCAGTGCCGCCGCGGACCGGTCGGTGCCGTCCAGGTCGGCGATCGTGAACCGGCCCGGGTGCTCGGACTGCGCCGAGCGGACCAGGCCCCAGACCCCGGCATCGGCGATCCCGGCGACGTCGTCCTCCGGGGCGGTCGCCACCGCGTGCTCGGTCAGCAGCACGAGCCGCGACGCGGTGCACCGGTCGTCGTCGAGCCAGGCGCGCAGCGCACCCAGGGCTCCGGTGACCCCGCCCCGGACCGGGAGCAGCACCACGTCGGGCACCTCGTCCAGCTCGGTGACGGCCGGTACGCCGGCGCGGACCAGGGCCTCGGCCACCGGGCCCTCGCCGAGCACGACGCAGCGCCCGCGCGGTGCGGATGCGGCGGGTACCGGTTCCCAGCGCAGAACGAACAACGCGTCCTGGTCGACTGCCGTGGGCGCCGCGGGCGCGAGTTCGACGGCCGCGGCCGTGAGCACCGCCCGTCCGGTGTGGTCGGTTGCGGTCACCGAGCGGCCGGCCGGACCGGTCGGGACGACCCGGACCCGCAGCGCGCTCGCGCCGGTGGCGTGGACCGCGAGGCCGGACCAGCCGGTGGGCACGAGGTCCCGCTCGGCCCCGACCAGTGCGGCGGCCGCCAGCAAATCCGGGTGGAGCACGACCCCGGCGGGGTCGGCCTCCTCGGGCAGCGTCAGCTCGGCGAACAGCTCCTCGCCGCGCCGCCAGGCCGCGGCGACCAACGCCCCGTCGGGCTCAACCCGGACCGCGCCGCTCGGCGGCCACTCCGCCGGCGCCGCGGTCGGCTCGAGGGTGGGGGTGAGCGTGGCTGTCCCGTGGCGGAGCCAGCGGTCGGTGCCGGCGGGGCGGCTGTGCACGGTGACCGGGCGTCGGCCCTCGTCGTCCGGTGGGGCGACGGCGACCTGGACCTCGCGGTCTCCGCCCGGCAGCGCGCGCTCGACGGCCAGGTCGGCCACCGCGGTCGTCCCGGCCTCCTCGCCGGCCCGCAGGACCAGCTCGACCAACCCGGCCTCGGTCACCCCGGCAGCCGACCGGCCGGTGAGCACGACCTCGCCGGAGGCCAGGCGCAGGGCGTCGGTCAGCACGGGATGGCGCAGCGACCCGGCGCCGGCCGGCCGCGGCGGGAGCCAGTACCGCCTGCGCTGGAACGGGTAGGTCGGCAGGTCGACCCGGCCGGCGCCGGTGCCGGCGAACAGCTCCGCCCAGGTGACCGGCACGCCCGCGCAGTACAGCCGGGCGAGCGCGGTCACCGCGGCCTGCTCCTCGCCCCGGTCGCGGCGCAGCAGCGGCACGGCCACCGCCTCCGGCGCGGTCTCGCCGACCAGCCCGGTGAGCACGGCGTCCGGTCCGAGCTCGAGGAAGGTAGCGCCGCCGCTGGTCCGCACCGCCTCGGCGAAGCGGACCGTGCCGCGGACGTGCTCGACCCAGTAGTCCGGCGAGCCCCAGTCGGGGCCGGCGGGTTTCCCGGTGAGCGTGGAGACGACCGGGATGACCGGCTCGTGCCAGGTCAGGTCGGCTACCGCCGCACGGAACGCGTCCAGCATCGGTGCCATCAGCGGGGAGTGGAAGGCGTGGCTGGTGCGCAGCCGCTTGGCGCGGTCGAACCGGGCGGCGACCGCCGCGACCGCGTCCTCGGTGCCGGCCAGCACAACCGACCTCGGGCCGTTGACCGCGGCCAGCGACACCTCGGTGGTGAGCAGCGGGGTGACCTCGTCCTCGCTCGCCGGCACGGCGACCATCGCGCCACCGGGGGGCAACGCGCCCATCAGCTCCGCACGGGCGGTGACCAGCCGGCAGGCGTCGGGCAGCGACAGGACACCCGCCACGTGCGCGGCGGCGATCTCCCCGATGGAGTGCCCGACCAGTGCGTCCGGCCGGATCCCCAGCGACTCCACCAGCCGGAACAGCGCCACCTCCAACGCGAACAACGCGGGCTGGGCGGCGGCCGTGTCGTCCAGCGCCGCCGACTCGTCCAGGTCGACGGGGACACCCAGCTCGGCCCGCCCCCGCGCCCAGGCCCGCGCGAACACCGGGAAGCGCGCGGCCAGCTCGCGGCCCATCCCGACCCGCTGTGAGCCCTGCCCGGCGAACAGCACGACGAGGTCGCCACCGCCCCGGCCGCCACCGCGGGCCAGCTCCGCGCCGTCGGAGGTCAGCACCGCCCGGTGCTCGAAGGAGCTGCGGGCGGTCAGCGAGAACCCGACGTCCAGGGGGTCGGCCGAAAGCTCGGCCAGCCGTCGTGCCTGCTCCCGCACCGCCGGCGCGGTCCGTCCGGACAGGACCCACGGCACCACCGCCGGGGTCACCGCCGGCTCGGGGGCGGGTGCGTCGGGAACGGGTGCCTGTTCGAGGATCAGGTGCGCGTTGGTCCCGCTGATCCCGAACGAGGACACCCCCGCCCGACGCACCGAACCCGGCCACTCCCGAGCCGAGGTCACCAACTCCACCGACCCGGTCGACCAGTCCACATGCGACGACGGGTGGTCGGCATGCAACGTCCGCGGAACCACACCACGCCCCATCGCCAACACCATCTTGATCACACCCGCGACACCGGCCGCGGCCTGGGTGTGCCCCAGGTTCGACTTCACCGAACCCAACAACAACGGCGCCTCCCGGCCCTGCCCGTAGGTCGCGAGCAACGCCTGCGCCTCGATCGGATCGCCCAGCCGGGTCCCGGTGCCGTGCGCCTCCAGCACGTCCACATCGGACGAGCGCAGCCCGGCGTTGGCGAGCGCTTGGCGGATCACCCGCTGCTGGGACGGGCCGTTGGGGGCGGTCAGGCCGTTGGACGCGCCGTCGGAGTTCACCGCGGAGCCGCGGACCACGGCCAGCACGGGGTGGCCGTTGCGGCGGGCGTCGGCGAGCCGTTCGACCACGACCACGCCGACGCCCTCGGCGAGGCTCATCCCGTCGGCGCCCTCGGCGAAGGCCTTGCACCGCCCGTCGGGTGCGACGGCCCGCTGGCGGCTGAACGCGACGAACGCGTCGGGCGTCGGCATCACGGTGACGCCGCCGGCCAGGGCGAGCTCCGACTCGCCGGCCCGCACGGACTGGCAGGCCAGGTGCAGGGCGACCAGCGACGACGAGCACGCGGTGTCGAGGGTGACCGCCGGCCCCTCCAGGCCGAACAGGTAGGCCAGCCGGCCGGAGAGCACGCTGGCCAGGCTGCTGGTCACCACGTAGCCCTCGTCGTCGGTGTCTGCGCCGCCGCCGTAGTCCTGATAGCTGGCGCCGATGAACGTGCCGGTGCGGGTGCCGCGCAGCGCGGTCGGGTCGATTCCGGCGCGCTCGACCGCCTCCCACGCGGTCTCCAGCAGCACCCGCTGCTGCGGGTCCATGGTCAGCGCCTCGCGGGGCGGGATGCCGAAGAACCCGGCGTCGAAGTCGGCGGCGTCGGCGAGGAAGCCGCCGGCGCGGGCGTAGGAGGTGCCCGGCCGGTCGGGGTCGTCGCTGAACAGGGTGTCGAGGTCCCAGCCGCGGTCGGTCGGCAGCGGGGTGATCGCGTCGGTGCCCTCGGCCAGCAGCCGCCACAGGTCCTCCGGCGAGCGCACCCCGCCGGGGAACCGGCAGCTCATCGCGACGATCGCGACCGGCTCGTCGGCGTCCCCGCCGGCGGGCACCGTCGGCGCGGCGACCTCCACCGCGGTGCCGGCGATCTCGCCGCGCAGGAACTCGGCCAGCGCGGCCGGGTCGGGGTGGTCGAACACGAGCGTGGCCGGCAGCGCGAGCCCGGTCGCCCGGGTGAGCCGGTTGCGCAGGTCCACGGCGGTGAGCGAGTCGAACCCGATCTCGCGGAACGCCCGGCCGGGGGCCACTGCGTCGGCCGTGGGGTGGCCGAGGACCCCGGCGGCCTGGGTGCGGACCAGCTCCAGCAGTTCCTTGCGCTGCTGGTCGGCGGGTAGCCCGCGCAGCCGGGCGACCAGCTCGCGCTCGGCGGGTCCGGCGTCGCCGGTTCGCTGGTCGCGGACCTCGGGGATCTCGTCGAACAGCCGGGTGGGACGCCCGGAGGTGAACACCGGGTGGTACCGGCTCCAGTCGATGTCGGCGACGGTCAGCTGGGTCTCGTCGTCGTCGAGGGCGCGGCGCAGCGCGACCAGGGCGCGCTCGCGGTCCATCAGCACCAGCCCGCTGCCCTCGATCCGCTCGACCGGCAGCCGGTTGGCGTCGTCGCGCCAGGTGCCCCAGCTGATGGCGGTGGCCGGCAGCCCGCGGTCGCGCCGGTGGCGGGCGAGCGCCTCGAGGTAGGCGTTGCCGGCGGCGTAGGCGGCGTGCTCGCCGCTGCCCCACACCCCGGTGGTGGAGGAGTAGAGGACGAACGACTCGACGGTGTCGGGGTCGAGCAGCTCGTCGAGGTGGCGCGCACCGGCGACCTTGGCGGCCGCAGTCTCGGCGAACTCCTCGACGCCGGTGCCGGCGATGGTCGCGAGCCGCACGGTGGCGGCGGTGTGCACGACGTGGCGGGGCCGGTGCCTGGCCAGCAGGTCGGCGACCGCGTCCCGGTCGGCGATGTCGCAGGCCTCGACGGTGACCCGGGTGCCCAGCCCGGTCAGCTCCTCGACCAGCTCGGCGGCTCCGGGCGCGGCCCGCCCGCTCCGGCTGACCAGCAGGAGGTGCTCGGCGCCCCGCTGGGCGAGGTCGCGGGCGAGGAACGTGCCGAGCACGCCGGTGCCGCCGGTGACCAGCGTGGTGCCGGTGGGGTTCCAGCGCCGCCGCGCCGGCCGTCCGGTGTCGGGCGCGCGGACGACGCGGCGGGCGAACACGCCGGTGGGGCGGATGGCCAGTTGGTCCTCGTCGCCGGCGGACAGGCAGGCGGCGAGCCGGGCGCCGGCCTGCTCGTCCAGCGTCTCGGGCAGGTCGACCAGCCCGCCCCAGCGGTGCGGCTCCTCGAGGGCCCCGGCGTAGCCGAGGCCGTGCACGAGGGCCTGTAGGGGGTGGTCGAGCCGGTCGGCGGGTTCGGTGGCGACCGCACCGCGGGTCAGGCACCACAGCGGCGCGTCGACCTCGCGGTCGCCGAGGGCCTGGGCGAGCGCGAGGGTGAGCACCAGACCGGCCGGCAGGGCGGGGTGTGCGGTGCTCGGGGCCTCGTCGGCGGCGAGCAGCGAGACGACCCCGGCGACGCCGGTCGGCTCGCCCAGCGCCGCGGCGACGTCCGCGCGGTCCATCCCGTCGGTGAGGGTGACGGCGCGGGTCGTGGCGCCGTGGGCGGCGAGCGCGGCGGCCACGGCCTCGCTGTCCTGGGTGGACACGACGAGCCAGGTGCCGGTCAGGGCGGGCGGTTCGAGGTGGCGGACCGGGCGCCAGGCGACGCGGTAGCGCCAGGAGTCCACCTCGGACTCGGCGCGGCGGGTGCTGCGCCAGGAGGAGAGCGCGGGCACGACGGCGCCGAGGGCGTGCTCGTCCACGCCGAGGTGCTCGGCGAGGTCGGCGAGGTCGTGGCGCTCGACGTCGTCCCAGAACGTGTCGGTTCCGGTGCGCGGCGCGGGCGGCGGCCAGTAGCGGTCGTGCTGGAAGGGATAGGTGGGCAGGTCGACCCGGCGGGCGCCGGTCCCGGCGAAGGAGGGTGCCCAGTCCACGGGGGCGCCGCGGACCCACAGCTCGGCCAGCGAGGTCAGCAGCCGGTCAGTGCCGCCGTCGTCGCGGCGCAGCGTGCCACCGGCGGCCGCCGGCACCCCGGCGGCCTCGATGCTCTCCCCGATGCCGACGGTGAGCACGGGGTGCGGGCTCACCTCGACGAACAGCCGGTACCGGTCCGCGAGCAACGCGCCGACCGCCGGGGCGAAGGCCACCGTGCGACGCAGGTTCTCGTACCAGTACCGGCCGTCGACCTCGGTTCCGTCCAACCAGCCGCCGGTCACCGTGGAGTAGAAGGGAATCCGGACGGCGCGCGGCGCGATGCCGGCGAGCTGGTCGGGGAGCTCGTCGCGAAGCAGCTCGACCTGGGCGGAGTGGGAGGCGTAGTCGACGGCGACGCGCCGGGTTCGCACGCCCTCCTCGGTGAGCCGGGTGGCCAGCTCGTCGAGCGCGTCCGGGTCACCGGAGACGACGACCGACGCCGGTGCGTTGACCGCGGCGATCGAGAGCCGCTCGTCCAGCCGCCCAGCCACCTCCCCCGCCGGCAACGCCACCGACATCATCCCGCCGCCACCAACCAGACGCCGAGCAATGGCCGCACTGCGCAACGCCACCACCCGCGCACCGTCCTCGAGCGACAACGCACCCGACACCACCGCGGCGGCGATCTCACCCTGCGAATGCCCGACCACCGCGTCCGGCTCCACACCATACGAACGCCACACCGCCGCCAACGCCACCATCACCGCCCACGACGCCGGCTGCACCACCCCCACCCGACCCAGCTCACCGCCACGAAGAACCTCCGACAACGACCACCCCACAAACGGCGCCAACGCCGCCGCACACTCCTCCACCCGCCCCGCGAACACCGGCGACTCATCCAACAGACGAGCACCCATCCCCACCCACTGCGCACCCTGACCGGGAAACACGAACACGATCCGGCCGTCCACATCGGCCACGCCCTCGACGGCCTCGGCGCCGACCAGGACCGCGCGGTGCTCGAACGCGGAGCGTCCGGCGAGGGTGAGGCCGATGTCGGCGGAGGTGAAGCGGGGACCCACCCGGCTGAGGAGGTCGAGCTGGTCGCGGAGGGCCTGCTCGGTGCGACCGGAGACCGGCCACGGCACGAGCCGGGGTCGGCTCGACGCGGGGTCCAGCTCCGGCACGGGCGGGCCCTGCTCGAGGATGACGTGGGCGTTGGTGCCGCTGATCCCGAACGAGGACACCGCAGCGCGGCGGGGGCGGTCCACGGCCGGCCACTCGACCTGCTCGGTCAGCACCCGCACCGCGCCGGCCGACCAGTCCACGTGCGAGGACGGCTCGCCGACGTGCAGGGTCCGCGGGGCGAGCCCGTGGTGCAGTGCCTGCACCATCTTGATGACGCCGGCGACCCCGGCCGCGGCCTGGGTGTGCCCGAGGTTGGACTTCACCGAGCCCAGCAGCAGCGGCGTCGCCCGGTTCTGGCCGTAGGTGGCGAGCAGGGCCTGCGCCTCGATCGGGTCGCCGAGCGGCGTGCCGGTCCCGTGGCCCTCGACCACGTCGACGTCCGAGGTGGACAGCCCGGCGGCGGTGAGCGCGGCCCGGATCACCCGCTGCTGGGCCGGGCCGTTGGGGGCGGTGAGGCCGTTGGAGGCGCCGTCGGAGTTCACCGCCGAGCCACGCACCACCGCCAGCACCC
>NZ_MSIE01000118.1 GCF_001921205.1 Actinophytocola xanthii
GCGTGCCGGTCCCGTGGCCCTCGACCACGTCGACGTCCGAGGTGGACAGCCCGGCGGCGGTGAGCGCGGCCCGGATCACCCGCTGCTGGGCCGGGCCGTTGGGGGCGGTGAGGCCGTTGGAGGCGCCGTCGGAGTTCACCGCCGAGCCACGCACCACCGCCAGCACCCGGTGCCCGTTGCGGACCGCGTCCGAGAGCCGCTCAAGCACCAGCACTCCCACGCCCTCCGACCAGCCGGTGCCGTCGGCGCCGTCGCCGTAGGCCTTGCACCGGCCGTCGGGGGACAGCCCCCGCTGGCGGGAGAACTCGACGAAGATGCCCGGCGTCGCCATGACGGTCACGCCGCCGGCCAGCGCGAGCGAGCACTCCCCGGCCCGCAGCGCCTGGGCGGCCAGGTGCAGCGACACCAGGGAGGACGAGCAGGCGGTGTCCACGCTGACCGCGGGACCCTCCAGGCCCAGGGCGTAGGCCACCCGTCCGGACACGACGCTGGGCGTGCTGCCGGTGCCCTGGTGGCCCTCGAACTCCGCACCGAGCAGCGTCCCGTAGTCGCTGTACATGACACCGGCGAACACCCCGGTCCGGCTGCCGCGCAGCGTCGTCGGGTCGATCCCGGCGCGTTCGAGCGCCTCCCAGGAGGTCTCCAGCAGCAGCCGCTGCTGGGCGTCGGTGGCCACGGCCTCGCGGGGGGACATGCCGAAGAAGGCGGCGTCGAACTCGGCGGCGTCGTGAAGGAAACCGCCGGAGCGGACGTAGGTGGTGCCGGGGTGGTCGGGGTCGGGGTGGAACGGGACCTCCCACCCGCGGTCGGCCGGGAAGTCGGTGATCGCGTCCACTCCCTCGGCGACCAGCCGCCACAGGTCGTCGGGTCCGCGCACCCCGCCCGGGTAGCGGCAGCCCATGCCGACGATCGCGACGGGTTCGTCGGCGGGGCGCGGGTCTCCGGTCGGGACGCCCGCCGTGTCGTCGTCGCCGTGCAGCCGGGCGAGTAGGTGGTCGGCGAGGTCGTCGCCGGTGGGGAAGTCGAACACCAGCGTCGCGGGCAGGCGCAGGCCGGTGGCGGCCGACAGCTCGTTGCGCAGCTCCACCGCGGTGAGCGAGTCGAACCCCAGCTCGCGGAAGGACTCGCGCATACCGACCTCGGCCGGGTCGGCGTGTCCGAGGACGGCGGCGACCCGGGCGCGGACCAGGTCGCGCACGGAGTCGGCGGACAGGTCGGCCGCGGCGTCGGCGGCGACACGGCGGCGGGTGCCGACGAGGTCGCGCAGCAGCGGCGGCACGTCGGGCAGCGCGCGCAGCACGGCGGTGTCCAGCGGGGCGAGCACGACGGCGCCGTCGCACCGGGCGGCCCGGTCGAACAGGGCGAGCCCGGCCGGCACGCCAAGCGGGCGGAACCCGCTCCTGGTGATCCGCTCCCGGTCCACGTCGGACAGCTCGCCGGCCATCCCGGTCTCCCAGGCGCCCCAGGCGAGGGAGGCGGCGGGCAGACCGGCGGCGGCGCGGTGCCGGGCGAGGGCGTCGAGGAAGGCGTTGGCCGCCGCGTAGTTGGCCTGCCCCGCGGCGCCGAAGACGCCGGCGGCCGAGGAGAACAGCACGAAACCGGCCGGCGGCTGGTCGGCGGTGGCCCGATGCAGCAGCCAGGCGGCGTCGACCTTGGGCGCGAGGACCGAGGCGAGCCGGTCCTCGCCCAGCGCGGTGACCACGCCGTCGTCGGTGACCCCCGCGGTGTGCACGACCGCGGTCAGCGGCCGCTCCGCGCGGCAGCCGGCGACGAGGTCGGCGACGGCGTCCGGGTCGGTGAGGTCGCAGGCCACGACGCGGACGTCGGCACCCCCCGCGGCCAGCTCGTCGCCCAGCTCCATCGCGCCGTCGGCGGCCGGGCCGCGCCGGCTGGCGAGCACGAGGTGCCGGAACCCCCGGGTGACCAGGTGGCGGGCCAGTTCCCGGCCGAGTGCCCCGGTCCCGCCGGTGATCAGGACGGTGCCGTCGCGGTCCCACTCGGGCGCGGAGGCGGGTGCGGTCCGGTGCAGGCGCGGCGCGAGGAGCCGCCCGTCCCGCAGGGCCAGCTCCGGCTCCTCGGGCAGCGCGACGTGGACCTGCTCACCGGTGTCGGTGTCGGTGTCGAGGAGGGTGAACCGTCCGGGGTGTTCGGCCTGGGCGGAGCGGACCAGGCCCCAGGCCGCGGCGGCGGCCGGGTCGCTGCCGTCGGTCGCGCCGCGGGTGCGCAGCACCAGGCGGGAGTCGGCGAAGCGGTCCTCGCGGAGCCAGCGTTGGACCAGCGTGAGCGTGCGCCGCACGGTCTCGTGGGTGGCGGCCGCGAGGTCGCCCTCGGAGGTGTGGAGGTCGGTGAGCACCAGCGGCGCGGTGGCGTCGCCGGCGAGGTCCGCCAGGGGCACGGGGTGTGCGCGGCCCTCGGTGGTGACCGGCACCCAGTCGACCGCGTACACCGGGTTGGTGGCGGCGACCGGCAGGTCGCCGGTCAGGGCGCGGTCGCGCATGGAGGCGACGGTGAGGACGGGGGTGCCGGCGGTGTCGGTGGCGGTGATCGAGACGCCGTCCTCGCCGTTGTCGACCAGGTGGACCCGCAGCGCCGTCGAGCCCGTGGCGTGGACGCAGACGCCGGCCCAGGCGAAGGGCAGGCGCTGCTCGCCGGTCGGGGGCCGGGTGACCAGGAGCGGGTGCAGGGCCGCGTCGAGCAGGGCGGGGTGGAGGGTGAAGCCGCCGGTCGCCTCCTCGGGCAGGGTGACCTCGGCGTAGACGTGGGCATCCCGGCGCCAGACCGCGCGCAGGCCGGCGAAGGCCGGACCGTAGCCGTAGCCGGCGTCGGCGAAGGTCTCGTAGCAGTCGGTCACGTCGAGCGGCTCGGCCCGCGGTGGCGGCCAGGTCGGCAGCGGGTCGGCCGCGGCGACGGGGGCCAGGGCGAGGGTCCCGGCCGCGTGCCGGGTCCACTCCCCCGCATCCCGGCCATCGGGTCGCGAGTGGATGGTCACCGGCCTGGTCCCGGTCGGGTCCACGGCGCCGACCCGGACCTGGAGCCGCACGGCGCCGGGCTCGGGCAGCACCAGCGGGGTCAGCAGCGTCAGCTCCGCGACCTGCGCGAACCCGACCTCGTCGGCGGCGCGCGAGGCCAGCTCGAGCAGGGCGGCGCCGGGAAGGACCGCCGCCCCGGCGATCCGGTGGTCGCCGAGCCAGGGGTGGGTGGTCAGCGAGACCCGGCCGGTGAGCACGACGCCGCCGTCGCCGGCAAGCTCGACCGTGCCGGCGAGCAGCGGGTGGTCGGCGCGACCGAGCCCGGCCGCGGTGAGATCGCCGGCGCGCCGGTCGAGGACCGGCCAGAACCGGCGGCGCTGGAACGGGTAGGTGGGGAGGTCCACAGTGGAGCCCGTGGGCAGCAGGGCGGCCCAGTCCACCGTGGCGCCGGTGGCGTGCAAGGTGGCGAGCGCGGTGAGCGCGGACAGCTCCTCGGGCCGGTCCCCCCGCAGCAGCGGCACGGTGACCGCGTCGGGCAGGGTCTCGCCGACCGCGGCGCACAGCGCCCCGCCGGGGCCCACCTCCACGAACCGGGTGACGCCCGCCTCGGCGAGCGCCCGGACCGCGTCAGCGAACCTGACCGGTTCGCGGACCTGCCGCACCCAGTACGCGGCGGTGCCGTAGTCCGGTCCGGTGTGGACGAGCGGGATCCGGGCAGGGTGTGCGGTGATTCCGTCGATCGCGGCGCCGAGCTCGTCGAGCATGGGCTCCATCAGCGCGGAGTGGAAGGCGTGGCTGGTGCGCAGCCTCGTCGTCTTCGCGAACCGCGCGGCGACGGCGAGGACGGCGTCCTCGTCGCCCGACAGCACGACCGACTCCGGCCCGTTCACCGCGGCGATCGACACGCCGTCGGCCAGCTGCGCCAGCACCTCCTCCGCCGTGGCCCGAACCGCGACCATCGCGCCGCCCGCCGGCAGCGCCTGCATCAGCCGCGCCCGCGCCGACACCACCGCACACGCGTCCGGCAGCGACAGCACGCCCGCGACGTGCGCCGCGGCCAGCTCGCCGATCGAGTGCCCGACCACGTGGTCCGGCCGCACACCCCAGGACTCGAGCAGCCGGAACGAGGCGACCTCGACCGCGAACAGGGCGGGCTGAGCCCACCCGGTCTCGTCCAGCGGGCCGTCCTCCCACATGACCTCCCGCAGCCCCGGGAACTCCGCGGCGACCTCGTCGAACGCGGCGGCGAAGGCCGGGAACCGGGCGTGCAGCTCGCGGCCCATGCCCAGCCGCTGGGAGCCCTGGCCGGAGAACACGAACGCGGTCCGCCCGTCCCGCACCGTGTCGCGGGCCAGCGTCGTCCCGTCGGGCAGGACGACGGCCCGGTGGTCGAACCGGGTGCGGGTGGTGAGCAGCGAGTGGGCGACGTCGGACGGGTCACCGGTCAGCGCCGGCACCCGGGCGAGCTGCTCGTCGAGGGCGGCCGGGGACTTCGCGGAGAGCACCCAGGGCACGACCGCCAGGGGCCTCGGCGCGGCCGGCGGGACCGCGTCGGGCGCGGGCGCCTCCAGGATGAGGTGCGCGTTGGTCCCGCTGATGCCGAACGACGAGATTCCCGCGCGGCGCGGCCGGCCGACCTCGGGCCAGGTGACCTCGTCGGTCGCCAGCGAGACCGCGCCGGCCGACCAGTCCACATGGGAGGACGGGTGGGCCGCGTGCAGGGTCCGGGGGACCCGGCCGTGCCGCATGGCCATGACCATCTTCACCACGCCGGCGACGCCGGCGGCGGCCTGGGTGTGGCCGAGGTTGGACTTGACCGAGCCGAGCAGCAGCGGCGTCCGCCGGTCCCGCCCGTAGGTCGCGAGCAGGGCCTGCGCCTCGATCGGGTCACCGAGCGTGGTGCCGGTCCCATGGCCCTCCACCACGTCCACATCGGACGCCCCGAGCCCGGCCGAGCCGAGCGCGGCGTGGATCACCCGCTGCTGCGAGGGACCGTTCGGCGCGGTCAGGCCGTTGGAGGCGCCGTCGGAGTTCACCGCCGAACCCCGCACCACGGCGAGCACCCGGTGGCCGTTGCGCCGGGCGTCGGAGAGCCGCTCCAGCACGACCACGCCCACGCCCTCCGACCAGCCGGTGCCGTCGGCGTCGTCGGAGTAGGACTTGCACCGCCCGTCCGGGGCGAGCCCGCCCTGGCGGGAGAAGTCCACGAAGGTGGTCGGGGTGGCCATCACCGAGACCCCGCCGGCGAGCGCGAGCGAGCACTCCCCCGCCCGCAGCGCCTGGGCGGCGAGGTGGATCGCGACGAGCGAGGAGGAGCAGGCGGTGTCCACGGTGACCGCCGGGCCCTCGAGCCCCAGCGCGTAGGCGACCCGGCCGGAGGCGACGCTCGGCGCGCCGCCGGTGCTCTGGTAACCGCCGTACTCGCCGCCGGCCAGCAGCGTCCCGTAGTCGCTGTACATGACGCCGGCGAAGACTCCGGTCCGGCTGCCGCGCAGCGAGGTCGGGTCGATCCGGGCCTGCTCCAGCGCCTCCCAGGAGACCTCGAGCAGCAGCCGCTGCTGGGCGTCGGAGGCGACGGCCTCGCGGGGCGACATACCGAAGAACGCGGCGTCGAACTCGGCCGCCTCGTGCAGGAAGCCGCCGCGGCGGGTGTCGGAGGTCCCGACCCGGTCCGGGTCCTGGTCGAACAGGGCGTCCAGGTCCCAGCCCCGGTCGGTGGGGAACTCGCTGGTGGCGTCGACCCCGTCGGCGACAAGGCGCCAGAGGTCCTCGGGTCCGCGGACCCCGCCCGGGTAGCGGCAGCCCATACCGACGATCACCACGGGGTCGCCGGCGACGACCGCCGGGCCGGTGGCCGGCTCGAGCGCGTCGCCCTCGCCGAGCAGCTCGGCGAGCAGGTACTCGGTCAGCGCGTCGGTCGTCGGGAAGTCGAAGGCGAGCGTGGCGGGCAGGCGCAGCCCGGTCTCCGCCGACAGCGCGTTGCGCAGCTCGACGGCGGTCAGGGAGTCGAAGCCCAGCTCGCGGAAGGTGCGCCCGGTGGCGACGGCGGCGGGGTCGGCGTGGCCGAGCACGGCGGCGACCCGGCCGCGGACGAGCTCGGCGAGCTCGGCCGACCGCTCCTCGGGAGCGAGCGCGAGCAGCCGGCGCACCAGGCCGTCGGCCGTGGCCGCGCCGCT
>NZ_MSIE01000119.1 GCF_001921205.1 Actinophytocola xanthii
CTTGCGCATGGCCGATCTCGACCGAGCTGCCGCTGAAGGAACCCATCCGCCCAACCTCACCCACTGATCGCCGTGGGCATGCGCGGTGACCGCCGGGCATCGTCCGCGCCGGGAACCCGACTGAGATGTGACAGAACGTGACAATCGTGCGCCAAGGACATTCCGAACTGGCCAGAGTTTGAGCCGCGACTGTCCTGCCGGCGGGTGCTCGCGCTGGTCGCGACTGTGCCCTTCGCGCGGCGTTGAGGGCTCGGCTGGGTCGACATCGGCCTCGCGGCGTTCAAGGCCAAGCGCGGTCTGTGCATCGCACTCGTCGTGGAACGCTTTACGAGCAAACTAAAGGAGCACCGACATGGTTATCACGCAATCCGAAAGCCGTAGTCAGAGAACGCTCGCGACTGGCGACGAGCCGCGCATCGAGATGAAGTCAGCGGGGGCCGCGACCGGTTACCTGGACGGTGGGTGGTGGCCTCGGTCCACCGATCCCTCGGTCGAGTTTCCCGCTCTGGTCAGGGCGCTCCACGGCGTGGTCGGGCAGGTCGATCGCGTGGCCTACAACCTCGATTTCTGGGAGCCGGTACACCGGAAGCTCACCGTGGATGACCGAATTGTGCGGTGCGAAGGATTCCATACCATGAACCCGCACACGGTCACCGCTGTCGGCGTGAACTCCCTGCGGGTGACGTTGCTCGTGGTGCTCCCGACCACGCCCGACCCCGTCGCGCGGGCGGCGCTGCGTGCCGCCGGCGACCAGGACAGCACCGCCACGGTCAAGGATATACTTACCAGCAGTGGCGCCCGACCCGAAGTCGGTACCGCGAGTCCGGGCACATGATGGGCTCGCGGCTGACGAGCGCTGTGCCAGCCGCTGGGAAAGCAAGCCGGCAGCTCCCACGGCCAAGACCACCATGTCCTGACACACCCCCAGCCGCGATCCACGCTGCCTGACACATCAATTCCATCCGTCTCAATGCAACCGTCGGAGACACCATGCTCGTTCTCGTCATCGTCCTTCTCGCCGCCTGGCTCATCCTGTCGGTGGTCGGGTTCGCCATCAAGGGACTGCTGTGGCTCGGTCTCATCGGAGTCGTCCTGTTCGTAGCGACGGCGGCGATCGGCGCGGTCCGACGCAAGTCTCTCCGCCGGTAACCCGATCGCAGGCCAGGAGTTGTGCGTCGCGTACTGAAAGGGGTCGGCTCCGCGTCAGGAATGCCGTGCGTGATGACGAGCCTGACGTCGGCCCCGGTGTGGTGCCGACCTCGGGCCACGCGGTGTTGCCGGACCGGCGAGGGTCCGGAGGAGGATGTCAGTGGCGGAGCGTCGCGGCGATTCTGCGGTAGAAGGTCTCGTTGACCTGCCGAAGCGTGCTTGGCGAGCTGCCTTCAGGCGGACTGTCCGGACGTTCCTGGAGGATGAGCTGTTCGACTGGGCGGCGGCGCTGACGTACTACAGCGTGCTCTCGATCTTTCCTGCGATCGTCGTGCTGGTCGCCGCGGTAGGACTCGTGGGCCAGTCAGCGACCCAGCCCTTGATCGAGAACGCACGTGACCTGCCGTCCGGTCAGGCCCGAGAGGTCATGATCAACATTTTGCGACAGCTCGAGGAAGCAGGCGCGGTCGCGGGCCCGCTGGCGATCGTCGGACTTCTCGGCGCGCTCTGGGCGGCGTCGGCATACATCGGTGGGTTCATTCGTGCGACCAACGCGATCTATGAGATGGCGGAGGGCCGACCGGTCTGGAAGACACTGCCGCTGCGGGTCGCGCTGACGCTGGTGACGGTGACCCTGCTCAGTGTGTGCGCGTTCGGCGTGGTCGTGACCGGAGCCATCGCCGAACGGCTCGGCCGGTTGCTCGGCCTGGCCTCCACCGGCGTGCTGGTGTGGGACATCGCCAAGTGGCCGATGCTCGCGTTTCTGATCAGCCTGGTGATCGCCATGCTGTACTGGGCCGCCCCCAATGTGCGTCAGCCCGGGTTCCGTTGGCTCACCCCCGGCAGCGTACTCGCCGTGCTGCTGTGGGTGCTCGCCTCCGCCGGCTTCGCCTTCTATGTGGGCAACTTCGGGAATTACGACAACATCTACGGTTCGCTCGCCGGTGTGGTGGTGTTCCTGGTCTGGCTATGGATCTCCAACCTCGCGGTCCTGCTCGGCGCGAAGTTCGACGCCGAACTGACCAGAGGCCGGGAGATCGCCCGGGGGCACCCCGAGACGAAGGGACCGTTCCTCGCTCCGCGCGACACCCGCGCCATGGACTGAAGTACCCGTGCCGGGAGGGCGGGAGGGTGCCCTGCGCTTCGGAAGAACGGCCGAAGGCTGCGGCAACACTCCTCGACGCATTCCAGTGGAACGTCGAACCCTGAGCACGGTCACGACCCACGTTCAATCCAGCTTCGCCAGTGCGACCGGACCAGACCACGCTCGCCGGACCCAACCGGTCATCCCGCTGCGCTCAGTGCGGTGGCTGTCGCCAGCAACTCCTCGATCGCACCCGCCGGCGGCATGGCCCTGGGGCACGAGTCGGCCCGCGGCGCTCGAGGACTGTTCGCCAGAATCGGGACCACCCTGCTGTCGGCCGCCGTCACGAGGAGCCGGAGCGCACCTGGGTCGATCGTTAGACGAACTGGAGCGGCTGGGCCGCCTGCACGCCACGGCGGGCGCGCCCTGTGCCGGACCCGGCGGGAGTCGACTTCGTCCTCAGCTCGGCTGTGGGTGGGTGCCGCACGAGAGGTGGCAGGTCGAGGTGGTCACCAAGGGCAACACGCTGCCGCCCAACCAGGCCGTCACGTGTAACGCGCAGCGACGCCCGGCCCAGAAGAATCGAGTACGGGAGCGGTGGCGGGCAGCTGACGGGGGACTGGTACGGCGACGGCAGCCCCGGCCGCACGCTGGACGGACCAGTCCGTGGACTCGGTTCCCTCGCCGAGAGCCTCCTCGTTACCCGCGTCGATCCCAACGGCCGCGCCTCCATGTGGAGCGCGGCCGTTCCGCGTTCGTGCTCGGGCGTCGCTCCACGGCGGTGGTGGCACGGGCCGCTTGCTGACCAATTCGGAAGCGACGCCGCACGGTTGGCGAAAGCGACCTCGTTGCAGACCCGGTAGGGTTGTCGCTGGCGGCGTTATTGTGCCGAGTCGAACCATAATAGCAGTGATGGGCTCCGCGAGCACGATCCTTGCCCCGATCGGGTTCCTCTCGAAACTTCCTGGACTTTCTGCACGTCCTAGTAATTGAGTCCATCTTCGGCTCGCTGTTCCGAAACGGGGGAAACAGGGATGTTTCGCAAAATTGGTTTGTCGTTGACGACGTTGGTGGTCCTGGTCGGGCTGGCTCCGGCCCCGGCCGCCGCGTCGGTGGAATCCTGCGCGATTACCTGGGGGTCAGGGGTGAAGTCCGCCCACCCGACCGTGACGGGGTACATGGTCGGGCTGCGGGCGGGGCGGCAGCCGTGTTTCGACCGGTTGGTCTTCGACCTCCGAGGGTCGGCCAACGGCTACTGGGTGTCCTACGTGAACCAGGTGTCGGCGGAGGCGACCGGTGACGTGGTCCCGGTGCGCGGCGGTGCACGGCTGCAGGTCTCGGTACACGCGTTCGGACTCGACGATAACTACGAGCCCACGTACGTGTTCGACGACCCGGCCGAACTGGTCAACGTGACCGGCTTCCAGACCTTCCGCCAGGTCGCCTGGGCCGGCACACACCACGGCACCACGTCGGTAGGCCTGGGAGTCCGAGCCCGACTGCCGTTCCGAGTGTTCACCCTGCCGGACCGGATCGTGGTCGACGTCGCCCATCACTGGACAACCTCCTAGTGCTGTGACCCGGTTTCTGGCCGGGGAACCGATGCTGGGTTGCGGGGCGTACACGCGCCGTCTTGCTGAAACCCGTCCCAAGTAGAACTAATTCAAAGGAAACGACATGAACCAATTAATTGTCGCCAGCCTGTTGGCGATGACGGTCGCAGGTTCGCTTCTCGTCCCCGGTACAACTATTTCAGCGGTCACCCTAACTGCTCCAGTGACAACCGAGCAGGTTTTGGTGCAGAACAAGCCCCCGAAGATCAATCAGGTGCGGTGTGCCTGCTACCCCGAGAGCGCAACGGTCTCCCTCAGGCTCCACAATCCCAACAGGGTGGAACTGTCCTACGAGGTCAGACTGTTCGGGGGCGATGCGCAGGAGGCACAGGCAGTGCACCTGCCGGCAAAGACCGCTGAACGGGTCGCGTTCCACGGCATCCCCAACGGGAAGTTCTCGATTCAGGTTCTCGACGACCTGGGGGCGACAGTCGCCTCTGCCGACGTGGTGGTGGAGTGCCCCACGGTCGTTCGACAGGCGGCCGGTAGCTGACGGTGACACGGCTGAGGAGATCCGCGCTCACGCTCTGGACGGGTTCGTGCCGCTGGCGCCAGGGCGCCGAAGGGACCGTGATCGACCGCACCACTGAAGTACCGGGCGATGATTCGGCTCTGGCGCAACGTCTGGGAAGAATTCACTTGTGACGCCGGAAACACCGACACGGGATGGACCCTGTCCGGCGCGCCGTTCTACGGGCCAGGAAGATCCAGGGACAGCTCGCAGCCGAACATGTCCGTACACCCAGTCCTTCTTACACGGACAAGGGGGCGGTGCTCGGCCGGCCACCAGTCGAACAGCTACCGCACGGCGATGACCGGCTCGGTCAGGTTGGCGACGAACTCGGGTCGGCGTAGACGGTGGGGGACCGGTCGACCCGGCGGCGGAGGAGCAGTTGGAGCGGTGGGCGAGGCTGGGGGAGGACGCGGTGATCATGGAGGCCGGCGGTTCGTGGATGCGCTGCGCACGGTCGCGGCGTGGGTTGGGGCGCAGGAGGAGCTGACTGCGGTCGGGTGCCAGGAGACCGGCGCGACCTGGCGGGTATTGCTTTGGCGGGCGCGTCGTCGGTGGTGCCTCTGGTCACGGTGAGGCCGCTCGCGCAGTGGGAGTGGCGCGAGCGCGGTCGGATGTAGAGGGTGTCAGCTCGGCGAGCTTGCCGTGCTCGGCGAGCCGGATCCGCAGCGTCCGGTGGTCCAACACCCGATGGAGTGACTGCGGTCGACAGCGGGCCACGCCGGTCCGACGATCCGGTGGTGACAGGGATGTGGTGGGCGCTCGTGTTGAACCTCGCCGGCTCCCTGGTGATGTTGGGTTGGATGTTCAGGCGTGGCGGCACTCGCAACGTTCTGCTGGGTGTTGGCGTCGTGTTCGCGTTCATGGCGTACGGCCCACTCGTCAACCTGATCTTGGGCGAGTCCACGTACGGCGGCATCGTGATTGCCCACCTGCCCGCGGCGTCGACCGGCTTCCTGCTGGCCCTGGTCGGGTTGGCGTTCGCCGATCTGCTCCAACCGCAACGGCAGGTGCGGGTGCCGGCGACGTCCCCCCGGACCTACGAGCTACTGCCGATCATCCTGGCCGGACTCGCCGGTTACGCCGCGGTGCGCATCCTCACCCTGGGACCTGCGATGCTGGGAGCGGACAAGCTGACCCGCATCGAGCTGGCCGGCCGCTGGCACTACCCGTACCTGCTCGCCGAGACCTTCGCCGTCGCCCTGTACTTCGTGGCTCGGCGGACGGCTTTCTACCGGGCGCTGTACTGGCTGAACGCGGCCGCCTACGTGGCCTACTGCCTGGTCACCACCGAGCGCGACTTCCTGTTCGTCGGGTTGGCGGTACTCGTGCACGTACAGGTGTTCGACCCGTCGATGCGCTCGCGTCGCCTGGTCGTGCTGGGGGTGGCCAGCGTCGCTCTGGCCGCGTTCCTGGCAGCGCTGCGTGAGAACCTCACGTTCGGGTTGGCGCAGGCGCTCAACCAGGGGTCGATCCCTTTCGTCGACACCTTCGTCCGGCTCGTCGTGCCGGACTTCTGGCCGTACCGGTTCGGGGAGAGTTACCTGGAAGCGTTGAACCCGCGTGGTGAGCTGCTACAGACGTGGCTGGTGAATCTCTATGCGGCGGGTTCGTCCGGTGGATACGGATTCTCGTTGACCGCCGAGGCGTACCTGAACTTCGGGACGCTCGGGGTTCCCGTGGTGTTCGTCGCGCTGGGGCTACTGGTGCGGTGGACGGTGAACCAGGCGGGCCGCTCGGAATGGACGACCTACCTCAGCGTTCTGCTGCTGACCGCGGTGCTCACCACCCTGCGAGGGGAGAGTGCGCAGTTGGTGCGGATGATGGGGTACGGCGTCGTGTTCTTCGCGGTGGTCTGGTTGGGGTCCTCGCGCTCGAGAACCCCTACGGGTGTGGCCCACGGAATGCTTTCTCGCGGGGCGATGAGTGTCCACGATCGTGTATGACCACACCGCGGCGCTCGAGGGCGGCAGCACGGCCCTAGATGGTCCACAACGCAAGTGACAGTGGTAGGAAAATCGGCGGTGGACCTTGGTGTTGCCGCGCCGGATCAAGCACCTGTTCGACTCACCGGGGTCCGACGAACCCGGGCAGGGAGGCGGGATCGGCGTCCGCTGACCGCCCTGTCCCGATTGGACAGCCGGTGCGGGTGGCGTGACCATGTCCGACATGTTGCGCAGACTATGTGTGGTATTGACCGTCGTTGCGACCGCCGCGATGGGCACGGCCGGGCAGGCGGCCGCCGCGCCCACGACCGAAGCCGACCGCGTGGCGGTGGCCGCGCCCGCACCCGTACCCGTACCCGTTGAGCCAGGGCTCGCCCTCACGTTCGATCGGGCGACGACAGAACGCATCTACACGGTCGCCAGCGGCGCCGGCCTCGTCGGCCTGAGTGCGCTGTGCGTGTCGGTTGTCTCTGGTTGGTTGATGGCCCTCGGCTGCGTGGTGTTCGCGAGCGTGGTGATGCGATTCATCCTCGCGCGGCCACCGCGGGGTAGGTGTCTCCAGGCGTTCACCCAGTGGGTATGGCCACCGATCGGCGTCCGATACGTGACGTGTTGAGCACCGCGACCAGGGAATGACCGAAGTTGGTGGTCCGCCGCGCGCCGGGCGGCCACGCACGAGCTGGGGTGGCGGCACTGGTGATCGCCCTGTGCCGCCATCCTGTGTACCTCAGGACTGCAGGTTCACCCCGCGAGGGTCGCGGACCAGGGACACCGCGATCAGCGACACCACCGACAGCACCATGACGTAGACACCGACCGAGATGGCGGTGCCAGTGGACTGGAGCAGTGCCTGGGCGATCGTCGGTAGCCGGCCGCGTTGTTCGCCACGAAGATCAGGGCGGTGAGCACGACGTTGCGGGTGTGGGAGCGGAACAGGTCGCGCAGTGGGGCGGAGGAGTAGGCCCTGCGGGTGAGCATCTCCTGGAAGACCGGGCTTTCCTCGACGATGCGCCGGATGATGTAGCCGCCGACGATGATCACCACGGAGAACAGGAACGGGATGCGCCAGCCCCAGGACAGGAACTGCTCCTCGGTGGTGAGCGTGCTCGTCAGCCAGAGCATGCCGGTCGCGAGGATCAGTCCGATCGGGACGCCGATCTGGGGTAGGCGCCGAACAGCCCGCGTTTGTGCGTGGGGGCGTGTTCGACGGCCATGAGCGCCGCGCCGCCCCATTCGCCGCCCGCGGAGAAGCCCTGCACGATGCGCAGCACGAGGAGCAGGATCGGTGCCGCGGCACCGATGGTGGCGTGGCTGGTCGACGGTGCGTCGTCTGGTCAACGCATCGTCGAAGTCGCCGCCGGCGATGTCGGCGGGCAGGGGCTTGCCGCCTGCCTGATCGACGAGGTGCGCTAGGGTCGCGCCGGTGTGTTCGGGTCCGGCAAGCGCTACTTCGGATCGGTCCGGGCGCAGCACCTGTTGGAGGAACCCGACGTCGTGATCCAGGGTGACCGGGTGCTTCACCTGCGCTACCGGGTGCGGCGTCCACCGATCTGGGGCACGCGAAGAAGTCCACTGGTGACCACCGCGCCGGTTTCATTCGATGACGTGTCGTTCGTGAGCCCAACGCGTTGCGGCGGAGCGGGTGGTGACGTTCAGCTTCGTGAAGATGTTGCTGAGGTGTCGGGCGACGGTCTTCTCGCTGAGGAACAGTTCGGTGGCGATGGCTCGGTTGGTTCTGCCGGTCGCCACCATGCGCAGGACCTGCGTCTCGCGGCTGGTGAGGCCGGCTGGGGCGGCGTGGCAGTTGATCGGTGGCCGGGTGAGTTGCGCGAGAGCGGTGACCGCGCCCAGCTGGTGGAAGATCCACTCAGCGGCGTCGAGTTCCATCGATGCCGTGTCCTCGTCGCCCGACGCGCGGCAGGCGAGGCCGATCAGGACTCGCACACGTGCTGTCTCGTACGGCACGTCGAGGTTCTGCCAGGCGGTCCACGCGCGGCGCAGTTCGCTGAGCGCGTCTCGTGGTGAACCATCCGCGAGCAGTACGGCTCCCCGGGCGTGGCTGGCGGCCGCGCACAGCACGGGGGAGTCGAGCTGGTCGGCGAATCCGGACAGTTCGTCGGCCGCCGCTCGCGCCGTCGGCAGGTCGCGGGCGGCGATCGCGATCTCGACGCACGCCGGCAGCAGCCGGCACCTGTTCGCCGGGTCCGGCTCGTCGTCAAGCGCTGCGCGGATCGCCGCCATCGCCGCGGTCTGTTGTCCCTGGGCCAGTCGGAGGAGCGCCAGTCCTGGTTGAGGGAGTCGGCCCAACCGGTTGGCTCGCCGGTACTGCGTCTCGGCGGCGGACAACTCCCCGGTGAGGCGGTGCAACTCGCCGGCCTGGTAACAGGCGGTACCCGCCGCGGGGTGGCCAGGTTCCGCGGTGAACCGCTCGACGGCCGCACCGGCCGCGGCAAGTGCCTCCGGCCAGGCGCCGTGCAACTGAAGGATTTCCGACCGCTGCACCTCGCACTGGCTGGAGAACGGCACGAGACCGGGTCGGGCCGCGCACCAGCGGGTGAGCGCCGCAGTCCATTCGCGAGCTCTACGCAGGTCGAACGTCTCCTGGCAGGCCTCGATAGCCGCACAGTAGGTGGTCCCGGCGACGACCTCGGACACCTCGTCGGCCAGGACGGCCACCATCAGTTCGTCGAGCAGCGCGACACCCTCCGGGACCCTCCCCAACCGGATCAGCGCCCGGGCCTGGACATACCGGGCGAGCACGACGAGGTCGAGGTCGCCCCACCGCTCGCCGATCGACGCCACCTTCTCCGACAGCTCGCCACCCTCGACCCAGTTGCCGCCCATCACGTGCTGCCGCGCCGCGGGCAGGAGCAGGTAGCCCTGTTCCACGCAGTCCAGGTCCGGTGGCATCAACCGTCTCGCTCGCGTGAGCCACCCACCGCCGTGCGCCAGCTCACCGCGGTTCAGCAACACGAACGCCAGCCAGAACGCGCACCGCACCGCTGCGGGCAGATCACCCCGCCGCACCAGCTCCTGGTGGGCACGTGTCCGGTACACAACCACATCCCGCCCGGTCAGGTACGCCGCGGTCGCGAGCCGCTCCAGGTCATCCGGCGCGAGCCCGGGCTCCTGGCCGTCGGCGATCGACAGCTGTTCGTAGGCATCCGCCCACGCGCGACGCCGGCAGGCGTCCCGGCCCCGTTCCAACGCGCCGACGACAGTCAAGGCTCACCCCCAGCCGCACGGGCCAACCAGGTTACCGGCAGCGCGTGGGTAGAACGACCCACTCGGCGGGCTGCGTAATTCGTCCGATGCGTCGACGCCGCGGGCGAACCTAACGTTCTCGACCGAGCCCGACGGACCAAGCCGAGGGCCTTTTCGGAAATCAAGAAAGGAATGGTGTTCCCGTCATGGGAAGAAACATCGTCATGGCTCTCCTCGCCGGAGCGGCATTGTTTCTCGGCGCTTCAACCGCGGGTGCTGCCCCGCTCGCCGCCGAGCCGGTGACGCCTCGTGCGCCCGTCCTCTATCGCATCGCGATCACGACGAGCGACGTGGAGGACGCCGGAACGGACAGTACCGTGCAAATTCGGTTGTGCGGCACGCTCCGTTGCACGCCGGCGCGGGACATCGCGGATCCGAACAAGGATGATCGGGAACGAGGGCAGACCGACATCCACTACCGCGAGTGGGAGGACGTGGGAACGCTGACCCAGTGTCGTATCTGGCAGGAGGACGACGGAAGCTGGTGGCACCTGCAGTCGATCGAGGTCGTCTACAAGGGGCAGAGAGCGCTGTGTCCGTTCGACGACTGGGTGGACAGGGAGACCTGGGAGGGCATGTACGTCGCCTGACCGGGCATCGTGGCGAACGCTACGGCGACATCGGACGCGTATCGGCCGACCGGGTCCCCTGGAACGTGCGGCGGTAGGCGTCCGGGCTGGTGGCCAGAGCCTGCCGGAAGTGGCGTCGCAGAGTGGCCGCGCTGCCCATCCCGGTACGCGCGGCCACCGACTCCACGGTGACGTCGGTGGTCTCCAGCAGTTCCTGGGCCAGCCGCACCCGCTGGGCGGAAAGCCAGCGCAGGGGTGCCCAGCCGGTGGCCGCGACGAACTGGCGCGCCAGCGTTCGGGTACTCACCCCTGCCCGGTCGGCCAGCTCCCGCACGGTCAGTGGCTCGTGCAGGTGCTCGACGGCCCAGTGCATCACCTCGTCCAGCGGGTTGCCGGGTTCCGGCACCGGTGCGGTGACGAACTGGGCCTGGCCGCCCGCCCGGTGCGGCGCCACCACCAGCCGCCTGGCCAGGGCGTTGGCCGCGGCCGTGCCGTGGTCGACGCGGACCACGTGCAGGCACAGGTCCATGGCCGCGGCCTTGCCCGCCGAGGTGAGGACCGAGCCCTCGTCGACGTAGAGCACGTCGGGATCGACGTCGATCGTCGGGTGTCGGGCGGCCAGCAGGTCGGCGTGCGCCCAGTGGGTGGTGGCCCGTCGGCCGTCGAGCAGGCCGGCGGCGGCCAGGACGAACGCGCCGGTGCACAGGGCCAGTACCCGGGCGCCACGCTCGTGGGCGGCGCGCACGGCCGCGACCACCTCGGCGGGCGGCTCCTGGGAGACATCGGCCAACGACGGCACCACGACGGTGTGTGCGACCTCCAGGCCGTCGTACCCGGGGACGGCCGGAACCGAGACCCAGTCGCCGAGGCGGTCCGGGCGGTCGCCGCGGATCGTCAGGTCGTACCACGGGGAGGCGATGTCGCTCCGGTCGACGCCGAAGACCTCCGCGGCCATCGCGGCCTCGAACAGCATCGTCCCGTCGTAGAGAACCAGCGCCACCGACGTCATGTCCGAAAGTGTACGAAGGCGGTCGGATCGGCCACTCGATCCAGGCCCATCGGCAGGACGATCATGCGGTGGTGACCACATCGAACACCTCCGTCGCCGTCTTCGGCGGTTACGGACACACCGCTCGGTTCGTACTCGCTGAGCTAAGCCGGCACGGCCTGACCCCGGTACTGTCCGGGCGCGACGCCGACCGGCTGAGGAAGGCCGCGAGCGAGGCAGGACTCTCGCCCGACACCGTCCGGGTGGCTACCGCCGAGGACCCCGACGCACTGGACGCCGCACTGGCCGGCACCGCCGCTGTCCTCAACTGCGCCGGTCCGTTCGCCGACACCGCACCGATGGTGGCCGCCGCCGCGATCCGGGCCGGCATCCACTACCTCGACATCGGCGCCGAGCAGGTGGTGGCCCTCCGGACGTTGACCGATCTCGACGAGGCCGCCACCAGGGCCGGGGTGGTCGTCGCGCCGTCGGTGTCCTTCTACGGCGGGCTCGGTGACCTGCTGGCCACCGCGGCGATGGGCGACTGGCCGGCGGCAGACGCCGTCGAGATCGCGATCGTGCTGGACAGCTGGCTGCCCACCGAGGGCACCAGGCGCACGATCAGCCGCAACGCCGGCCGACACCTGGCCCACGAGGGCGGTGAGCTGGTCCCGCCACCCAGCACGCCCGGCACCCGCGAGTTCCGCGACCTGACATTGACCGAGCTGTCCACCGCCGACCAGGTCACGATCGGCCACCACCTGCGCGTGGGGAGGATCGCGGTCCACATGAACGCCCGGCCCCTCGATGACCTGGCCGACCCCGCCACGCCCGCGCCCGCCGCCGTCGACGAGCGCGGCCGATCGGCGCAGACGTTCCTGGTGGACGTGACCGTGACCCGCGACGGCCAGCGACGGCGGGTCACCGCGTCCGGCCAGGACATCTACGCGGTCACCGCACCACTGTTGGTCGGCGTCGCCGTGGAGGTCCTCACGGGACGGTTCGACGGACCGGGGGCGCGGACCGCCGCACAACTGGTCGAGCCGACGGCGTTTCTCCGGTCGCTCGATCCGGAGCACCTGCGGTTCTCCGGTTCCGTCCACTGAGATCACGTCGCCGGCAGGTGGATGGTGAACGTGGTGCCGACGCCCGGTGTGCTGCGGACCTCGATCCGGCCGCCGTGGGCGGCGACCAGGTGATGGGTGATCGCCAGGCCGAGCCCGCTGCCGCCGGAGGTGCGGCTCCTCGACCTGTCGGCACGCCAGAAGCGGTCGAAGATGTACGGGAGTGACTCCGCGTCGATCCCGGAGCCGGTGTCGGCGACCTCGATGAGCACCTCGTCACGGAAACCGTTGCGGGCCGACAGGGTCACCCGGCCTCCGGCCCCGGTGTGGCGTAGTGCGTTGGACACCAGGTTTCCGAGCGCCTGGCGCAACCGGGTGGGGTCGGCGGACAGGGTGGGTTCGCCGACGGTCGTGACCCGCAGCTCGACGCCCGCCACGGCGGCCTGGCTCCGGTGGGCCGCGGTGACCTGCGCCAGGATCGACCTGACGGACACCTGTTCGGGATGCATCCGCAGCTTTCCCGCGTCGGCGAGGGCGAGGTCCTGCAGGTCGTCGATGATGTGTTGCAGCAGCACCGTTTCCTCCACCAGCGAGGCCACCAGCGCGGGCTCCAGGTTCGCCATCCCGTCCTGCGCGGCCTCCAGCCAGCCGCGAATGTTCACCAGCGGGGTCCGCAGCTCGTGCGCGACATCGCTGACCATGGTCCTGCGCTGCCGCTCGGCGGTCTCGATCTGCTCGGACATCCGGTTGAACGCCGTCGCCAGATCACCGATCTCGCCGCGGGCGGTGGTCTCGACCCGCGCGGACCGTTCGCCGTCGCCCATCCTGCGTGCCGCGGAGGTGATCGCGTGGATGGGCCGGACGAGACGGGTGGCGGCGAGCGCGGTCACGCCGACCGTCAGCACCAGCACGGCCAGCGCGGTCCACGCGATCCTGGCGTAGCCCACCGTGGACAGATCGAACCGGTCCCCCTGCCCGCCCGGGTTGCCGATGTAGAGGTACGCGGGTGCGGACACATGGGACGCGAGCTGTTCGCGGCGCGCGAAGTCCACACAGCGCTGGTCGTCCGGCGCCGCGCGCAGATCGTCCGGCGAAACCAGCTCGGTCGGCTGCGTGGGCAGCGGCGCCTTGCCCTGCCGGTCGAGGCACGCGTTGACCAGCGTCAGCAGCTCAGTGCTCGCCGCGGTCTCGGTCTTGGTCGTGGCAGCGGGCTCCGGGCAGAAGCCGGCGCGTTCGGCCGCCTGCCGGTCCTCCTCGTCGGCCGGGTGGACGGAAGGCTGACCCGCTTCTTCGGACGGTCGCACCGCCGCCGGCGGCGCCCGGTCGACCGGCGTCTCTGGCTCCGGCGTCGTCCTGCCGCGGGCGGCGCCGGTCACCTCGTCCACCGCGGAGCGGCCGTTGGGCTTCTCGACGATCACCCCGTCGCGACCGAGCTCGCGCATGCAGGTCAGCTGCGTCTGTGCCTCCCGGCGCAGCGCATCGCGTTCGGCGGTGGTCAGGCGGTAGGGCCCGACTGCCCGTGCATCGATGCCCGTCTCCTCGGTGTCGGGTTTGAGCACCGGATCGACCGACAGCGGATCGACCACCGCCGACGGCGTCCTCGGCAACGGCGAGTCCGGTGTGCCGCCGGAGTCGGCGATCGGCGCTCCCGACGAGGTCGTCACTGTGATGTGTCGTCCGGTTTGCTCCGCGATGCGGTCCACCAGACCCCGCACGCCCGACCAGTTCACGTGGGTGGCGGCGTGGCCGAGCAGCAGGTCGTAGATCTCGGCGTCGGTGGCCAGCGACTCGCCGATCTCCTGGTTGATCGCGCCGCTGGTGCTCTGCGCGGCCAGCCAGGCCGAGGCGCCGACCGAGCAGCCGGCCACCACCACCGACATCGCGAGCAGTCGCGTGAGCAGGCTATGCCGACGGGTCATCGGCGCCGACGTCGCGGAGTTTGTAGCCGACCCCGTACACGGTGAGCAGGTGCACCGGGTTGCGCGGGTCGGGTTCGAGTTTGCGGCGCAGGTTCATCACGTGCACGTCGATCGTGCGCTCGGTGACGAACTTGTCCATGCCGAACGCCTGGTTGAGCAGCTGGCCTCGGCTGAACGTGCGGCCGGGTTCGGCGACAAGCACCGCGAGCAACCGGAACTCCGCCGGCGTGCACTCCAGCGCGACGCCGCCGAACGTGACCTCGTGGCGCTGCTGGTCCACCACCAGGTCGCCGGCCGACAACACCGGCTGCCCACGGCCGCCGGACCGGCGGGACCGGCGCAGCACCGCGCGGACGCGCGCTGCGAGCTGTCGTGGGCTGTAGGGCTTGGTGATGTAGTCGTCCGCGCCGAGATCCAGGCCGAGCAGCACGTCGTCCTCGGTGGTGCGCGCGGTGAGCAACACGATCGGAACGTCCGACTCGGCACGCAGCACCCGGCACACGTCCAGCCCGTCGACCTTGGGCATCATCACGTCGAGAACCACGAGATCGGGTTTTCTGCGCCGCGCCTCGTCGATGGCGGCCCGCCCGTCGTGCACGACGATCACCGTGTGACTGTCGTGCACCAGGTAGCGCCGGATCAGTTCGGCCTGCTTCGGATCGTCCTCGGCGACCAGTACTTGTGCGTACACCCCCCGCATTATGCGGGGTCTCCCGCCCGGGATCTCGTGACTGCCCGAAGCGGGCGGAAAGCCGAACAGGTTCTTCACAGTTGGCACACAGGATCTTGAAAACGGTTCCCCAGACTGGTCGTCGTCCGGCAACGGCCGGACGTACGCCGAGGAAGGGACATACATGAAGCTGGGCCGAGCATGCGCCGCGGGAGCCGTGCTGTGGGCGGTGGCGCTGCCGCTGACCGCCGGGACCGCACTGGCCGACGAGACCGGGCCGGCGGCGGAGCAGCCGTCGTCACCGGTGGCGGAGCAGCCGTCCGACCCGTCCGCGGAGCCGACGGAGACCGCACCGCCGTCGGTCGAGCCGGGGGACCGTGTTCCGGGGGCGGACGCGCAGGCACAGGCACGTGCTCGGGCGGCGGACGCCGGGGCGCCACGTGCGCAGGTGGCCGTGCGGCCCGAGGGGGCGCCGGAGACCGGTGGCGGACCGCAGGAGACAGGCATCGGCCTGGCCGTGACCGGTAGCGCCGTGGCGGTAGCGGCCGCAGGCGGAGCCGTGCTGGTGCTGCGCGGCCGCCGTGCCGGTGCGCGGTAGGGCCCGGGGCTGATGTTGCGGTTCCGCACAACGGGACCTCGGGGAGCACGGGGAGGCCGCGGCTCGTTCGCGGCCTCCCTGTTCCTCGTCGTACTCGTCCTGACCGGCTGCTCGGCACCCGACACCGCCGCGCAGCCGCCATCACAACCGACCCAGCCGGCGTCACCGGGATCACCGCCGGCACCGGCCGACGAGCCGGGCACGTTGCCCCGGTCGGTCCCGGTGTCGATCGACGTACCCGCCATCGGCGCGCGCTCGTCGCTGGTGCCGCTCGGCCTCAACCCCGACCGGACGGTGGAGGTCCCGCCGGTGGACCGGCCGATGCAGGCCGGGTGGTACGAGCACAGCCCGACCCCGGGCGAGACCGGCCCGTCGGTGGTGCTCGGTCACGTCGACGGCGGCGGCAAGGACGGCATCTTCGCACGCCTGCACGAGCTCAAGCCGGGCGACGAGATCCGGATCGGCCGCGAGGACAAGCAGGTCGCCCGGTTCGTGGTCAAGCGCACCGAACAGCTGCCGAAGACCGATTTCCCCGCCGACCAGGTGTACGGCGACACCAAGGAACCGGAGCTGCGGTTGATCACGTGCGGCGGCTCGTTCGACGAGGCCGCGAACAGCTACCGCGACAACGTCATCACGTTCGCCGTCTTCACGGGCGTGGTCGGCGCCAGCGACTCAGGGTGACCCGCGGACCGGCGTCAGCCCTGGCGCCGGTTACAGCCTGTGCCTGCTGCGTGCCCGGCCGGACACGCAGGAACCCACCTGTCCGGCCGGGCACGGCGACGACGAACAGGGTCTGCGCGGCCTCCTGAAGAAATCCTCAACTCTTCCCCCGATCGGACGATCGCCTCACCTGCATGGTTTGGATGGAGTGGAGGAGGGCGTCGGATGAGTAGCGGACTGGTCGCTCGCATCGTGGGGTTAGGCCTGGTGGCGGCGTCGGTTGTGGTGGGAGCGTCGCTCCCCGCGGTCGCCGCTCCCGCCGCTCCGCCGGTGGGTACCGTGCTCGGGGCTGGCCGGCCTGGTGCGGTCAAGGACAGCTATCTGGTGCGGATCAGG
>NZ_MSIE01000012.1 GCF_001921205.1 Actinophytocola xanthii
GCGGGCTGCTGTCGCCGCCGCGCCGGCCCGCCGGTCCGGGGGGCGGGGCGTCGGCCGGGTCGAGCAGGGCGGGCGGGGTCGGGCGGGGTGGGACGTCCAGCGGCGGGATCGGGCCCACGGCCCGCAGGCGGCGCACCGAGGGCGTCTCGTCGGTGAACGAGCCGGGCTCGTCCAGCGGCGGGGCGGCGGGCTCCTCGCCGGGGCGTACGGCGCGCAGGCGCCTTCCCGTCAGCGGGTCCGCGGGGACCGTCCACGAGCCGGGGCTCTGCTCGGCGGCGGGGTGCGGTGCGGGAGTGGGTCCCTCGGCGGAGGCGCTCGCGCCGGTGGGCTCGTCGGCGGGCCGCTGGCCCGAGGGATGGCCGGAGGCCCGGCGTCGGCCGGTGGTCTCCTCGGGAGCGGGTTCGAGGGCTCGGCGTCGGCCGGTGGGCTCCTCCGGAGCGGGCTCGCCGGCCCGGCGTCGGCCGGTGGGTTCGGCGACCGGGGGGTTCTGCCCGGTGGGCTGGTCGATGGGTCCGCGTCGACCGGCGGGGTCCTCGGTGGGGTGGGCGGGGCCAGGTAGGTCGACGGCCCGGCGTCGGCCGGTGGGTTCGTCGGCGGCCCGGCGGCGGCCGCCCGGCTCGTTGTTCGGGCCCGGGGGCGGGGCGACCGGACGGTTCCGGCCGGAGGGCTGGTCGGCGCCGGGAGCCGGGGCACCCCCGCCGGCGCCGGCGGGCTCGCCGAACGGGCGGAACCGGCCGGAGGGCTGCTCGGCCGGCCGCCCCGGGCCCGGGTGCTCACCGGGGGACCGGCGGGGTTCCTCGGCCGCGCGGCTCGGCCCCGTCGGCTCGTTGAACAGCCGGCTCGCACCCGAGGGCCGACCCGCGAGCGGGTCCTCGACGGGGCGGGGTGGCCCGGGCTCCTCCGGCGCGGAACGGCCGGCGGGCGGCTCGAGGTCGTCGGGGTCCGGAAGGTGGAAGGTGCCGGACGAGTCGACCAGCGACGGGGGCTCCACCACCTCGAACGCGCCGGAGGACGTGACCGGCGGCTCCGGCTGGCCGGAGTCGGACGGGTCCGGGCGGTGCTCCTCGTCGACGGCTGGGCGTTCGCTGGTGAGCGTGTGGCCGTTGCGGGGCGTCTCCGGGTGCGGGGGGCGGAACGGCGGGAACGTCTGGGTCGCCGCCCCCACCGGCTCCGGCTGGGGGGCCGGCTCCGGGCGGAACGGGGGGAGGCGCGCGAAGCCGGGATCGATCCGCGCGGTGGCCATCGTCCGCTGCGCCCAGGCTCGCGCCCGGCTCAACGGATGGTCGGGGAACTGGGCGTCCCACCGGGCGTCGTCGGCCACGTGCCAGGGCAGGCGGCCGACCACCTCGGGGGCGTACGGGTGCGGGCGGACACCTCCCTCCGGCCCCACCTGGGCGTGCACCGCGGCCTCCCGCACCCCGATCGCCTCCTCCTCGGCGCACTGGATGCGGAGCACGACGCTGCACGTCGCCTTCGGGACGGTGAAGGCGGCAATGAACGCCTGGCCCGTCTCCTGGTTGGGAATAGGCACCTTGAGCAGCTGCAACAGGGTCGGTACCTGGTCGACGAACACCACGTGTGCCTCGATGAGCGCACCCACCTCGGCGGTCTCCACCGCCAACCGCTGGCGCAGGCGCGGCAGGTCCTCCAAGGCCGCGGGCAGGTCGGGAACCAGTCCGATGTAGGTCAAGCTCACCTGGTCCCCGGTCCGTGGGTCGAACCACGTCCGCTCGTCGTACTGCTCCATTCCGGAGGTGTCGAAGACAACGGGCACGGGGGGAGTCTAGGGCGGGCCCTCCGGTTGGTGGACGCTCGTAGACTGGCCGTGCTCCCCGTCCCCCGAACTCGACCCCGAAATCGAGGTGACCAGTGGTGACCGACCACCCGAGTCTGCTCGCGTCCCTACACGGACCCGCCGACCTCAAGCGGCTGTCCGCCGAGGACCTGACCAGGCTCGCGACCGAGATCAGGGAGTTCCTGGTCGACAAGGTCACCACGACCGGCGGCCATCTCGGGCCCAACCTCGGGGTGGTCGAGCTGACCATGGCCATCCACCGGGTCTTCGACTCTCCGAAGGACTCGGTGATCTTCGACGTGGGGCACCAGGCCTACGTGCACAAGGTCGTCACCGGACGCCAGGCCGAGTTCGACTCGCTGCGCCAGCGCGACGGGCTCTCCGGCTACCCCAGCCAGGCCGAGAGCGAGCACGACCTGGTGGAGAACAGCCACGCCTCCACCGCACTGTCCTACGCCGACGGCCTGGCCAAGGCCTACGAGCTGCGCGGCGAGCGCCGGCACGTGATCGCCGTGGTCGGCGACGGCGCGCTCACCGGCGGCATGTGCTGGGAGGCACTCAACAACATCGCCGCCGGCAAGGACCGGCCGATGGTCATCGTCGTCAACGACAACGGGCGCTCCTACTCGCCGACCATCGGCGGGCTCGCCGACCACCTCACCACGCTGCGCCTGCTGCCCAACTACGAGCGCGCTCTCGAGGGCGGCAAGCGGATGCTGCAGGGCACGCCGGTCGTCGGCAAGCCCCTCTACGCCGCCCTGCACGCCGCCAAGCGCGGCATCAAGGACGCGCTCAGCCCGCAGATGATGTTCGAGGACCTCGGCCTGAAGTACCTGGGCCCGGTCGACGGGCACGACTTCGCCGCGCTGGATGCCGCGCTGCGCCGGGCCAAGGAGTTCGGCGGCCCGGTCATCGTGCACGCGGTCACCTGCAAGGGCCGCGGCTTCCCCCTCGCCGAGAACGACGAGGTGGACCAGATGCACCAGACCGACCCGATCGACCCGGTCACCGGCAAGCCGACCTCGGTCCGCGGCGCCACCTGGACCTCGGTGTTCGCCGAGGAGATGGTGCGCATCGGGGAGTCCCGGCCGGACGTCGTGGCGATCACCGCGGCCATGCTGCGCTCGGCGGGCCTCGAGCCGTTCGCCCAGGCCCATCCGGAGCGTTGCTTCGACGTCGGCATCGCCGAGCAGCACGCGGTGACCTCGGCCGCCGGCATGGCGATCGCCGGCCTGCACCCGGTTGTCGCGATCTACTCGACGTTCCTCAACCGCGCGTTCGACCAGATGCTGATGGACGTCGCGCTGCACCGGCTGCCGGTCACCGTGGTGCTGGACCGGGCGGGGATCACCGGGCCCGACGGGGCGAGCCACCACGGCATGTGGGACCTGTCGATCCTCGGCGCGCTGCCCGGCGTGCGGATCGCCGCGCCGCGCGACGCCGGCACCCTCCGCGAGGAGCTGCGGGAGGCGGTCGCGGTGACCGACGGTCCGACCGTGCTGCGTTATCCCAAGGCGTCGGTCGGCCCGGACATCGCAGCGCTGGAGCGGCGCGGCGTGGTCGACGTCCTACGCCGGCCCACCGAGGGCAGGCACGTGCTGCTGGTGACCGTCGGGGCGTTCGCCGAGCTCGGCCTCGCCGCCGCCGAGCGCCTCGCCGACCAGGGCATCGGGGTGACCGTGGTCGACCCGCGCTGGGTGGTCCCGGTTCCGCCCGAGCTGGTCGAGTTGGCCGCCGAGCACCGGCTGGTGGTCACCGTCGAGGACGGCGGCCGGCACGGCGGCGTCGGCTGGACGCTGGCCGCGGCCCTGCGCGACGCCGATGTGGACGTTCCGCTGCGCGACATCGCGATCCCGCAGGAGTTCCACCCCCAGGGCTCCCGCGCCGAGGTGCTTGTCCGGTTGGGACTCACCGCTCAGCAGGTCGCGCGCAGGGTCACCGAGTGGACCGTCGACCGCATCGGAGAGGTGGCCGCGGCACAGGCCAGGGCCACCGCCAGCGAGGCCTGAGCACCGCCGGGGGGCGTGGGCACCGCGATCGCGCCTGTGGCACCGTGGTGACGTGCGCATTCTGATCGTCGAGGACGAGGAGCCCCTGGCCGAGGCGGTGGCCAGGGGCCTGCGCCGGGAGGGCATGGCCGTCGACGTCGCGCTGACCGGCGACGAGGGCCACGAGAAGGCCGCGGTCACCCGCTACGACGTGGTCGTGCTCGACCGGGACCTGCCGGGCATGTCCGGCGACGAGCTGTGCCGCGAGATCGTCAGCTCCGGCGCGCTGACCCGGGTGATCATGCTCACCGCCTCCGGCTCGGTCGCCGACCGGGTGGAGGGGCTGTCGCTGGGGGCCGACGACTACCTCGCGAAGCCGTTCGCGTTCGACGAGCTGGTCGCGCGCGTCCGTGCGCTGGCGCGGCGGTCGACCCCGGTCACCCCGCCGGTGCTGCGGGCCGGCGACCTCGAGCTGGACCCCGCCCGCCGCACGGTCACCAGGGCCGGCACGCCGGTCGAGCTGACCCGCAAGGAGTTCGGGGTCCTGGAGGTGCTGCTCGCCGCGTCCGGGTCGGTGGTCAGCAGCGAGGAGCTGCTGGAGCGCGTGTGGGACGAGCACGCCGACCCGTTCACCACCACGGTCCGAGTGACGGTCATGACGTTGCGCAAGAAGCTCGGTGAGCCGGGGATCATCGACACGGTCGTCGGCTCCGGCTACCGCGTGCCCGCCGCGGCGGGCGGCGCCGAGCAGGGGTGACCAGAGTCCGGCGCGGTCCCGGCCTGCGGGTCAGGATCACGCTGCTCGCGACCGCACTGGCCGCGGCGGTCGCCGCCCTGCTGCTCTGGCTCGCCTGGATGCTCGCCGGCGGGGCCGTCGCGGTCCCGTCGCTGCCGGCGGGCACCACGATCGACGTCGACGGCGTTCCGGTGCGGCCGCAGGACCTCGCCGAGGTGCTGCGGGACCAGGCGCGGTTCCAGGTGCTGGTCGCCGGGTCCATCGCGTTCGGCTGCGTGCTGGTCGCCGCGGCCCTGCTGGCCTGGACGTTCACTGGCCGGATGCTCCGGCCGCTGCGCGAGGTCACCGGGACCGCGCGGCGGCTGTCGGCGGAGTCGCTTGGCGAGCGCATCGCGCTGCGCGGCCCGCGCGACGAGGTGGCCGAGCTGGCCGACACGTTCGACGCCATGCTCGACCGCCTCCAGGCCACCTTCTCCGCCCAGCGCCAGTTCGTCGCCAACGCCAGCCACGAGCTGCGCACCCCGCTGTCGGTGATCCGCACCGAGCTCGACGTGACGCTGTCCGACCCGGACGCCGACGCCGAGGAGCTGCGCCGGATGGCCGGCGTGGTGCGCGAGGCGAACATGCGCGCCGCGCAGCTTGTCGAGGCGTTGCTGCTGCTGGCCAGAACCGACGGCCTGGGGATCGGGGTCGTCGAGCCGGTGGACCTGTCCGGCGCTGTCGCCTCGGCCTGGCAACCGGTCGCCGCCGAGGCGTCCCGGCGGCGCCTGACGATGGTGTTCCACGACCTGCCCGCGCCCGTCGCCGGCGACCCCGCTCTGCTCGAGCGGGTCGCCGGGAACCTGCTGGAGAACGCGGTGCGGCACAACGTGGATGGCGGCTGGATCGAGGTCTGGACCGGCGCGAGCGCGGAGTGGGCGAGCCTGCGGGTCTCCTCCTCCGGCACGGGGGTGGATCCGGAGCGGGTGAACGAGCTGTTCGAGTCCTTCCGCCGGGGCGGCGTGGACCGGACCGCCCACTCGGGCACCGGTCTTGGGCTGTCGATCGTGCGCGCGGTGGTGCTCGCCCACCGCGGCACGGTGTCCGCCGAGGCCGTCCCCGGTGGCGGCCTCACCGTGACCGTCCACCTCCCGGCCGCCCACCTGTGAACTGTGTCAGGCCGGTGGCCAGGCGAGCTCCAGGCGGGCACCCAGGGCGATGGCGTCCGCCGGGGCCTTGACCTTGGCGTCGTTGTCGAAGTAGGCGTAGGCGTCCAGGCCGTCGGCTGTCCAACGGCGGATCCGGGCGGCCAGGCGGTCGAGAGCGTCGTCGGTGTAGCCGCTGGTGTAGAGCTCGGTACTGCCGTGCAGGCGCACGTAGGCGAAGTCGGCCGTGACGTGCTCCAGGTAGGGCCAGGCCGCCGCGGCGTCGGCGATCACCAGGCCGATGCCGTGCTCGCGCAGCACGTCCAGGAACGCCGGGTCGGTGAAGCTCTGGTGGCGCACCTCCAGGGCGTGCCGCAGCGGAGCGTGCGTTCGCGCGACGGTCAGCGCCCTGCCCTCCAGGCGTTCGTCGTGCCGGGTGGCCAGCTCCGCGGCGGCGGTGGTGGTCCGCGGGAGCATCGCGAAGAACGCCGCGAGCTGGTCGGCGTCGAACGGCAGGCTCGGCGGCAGCTGCCACAGGAACGGCCCGAGCTTCTCGCCGAGGGCGAGCACCCCCGAGGCGAAGAAGTTCGCCAGCGGCGCGTCGATGTCGCGCAGCCGCTTCATGTGCGTGATGAACCGGCCGCCCTTGACCGCGAACTCGAACCCGTCCGGCGTCTGCTCGCGCCAGCTCTGGTAGCTGGCGGGGCGCTGGAGCGAGTAGAACGAGCCGTTGATCTCGACCGAGTTGACCTTGCTCGACAGGTACTCCAGCTCGCGGCGGTGCGGCAGCTTCGGTGGGTAGAACACGCCGCGCCACGGCGGGTAGAGCCACCCGGACGTGCCGATCCGGACTCGACCTGCCACGACGTCAGCCGCTGCCCTTGAGCGCGGTCGCCAGGGCGTCCCCGGTGAGCCTGATCTGCCACTCCCTGGCCCCGCCCGCGCGTAACGCCTCGGTCACCGAGTCGGTGGACAGCGGCTCCGGCGGGCGCCAGCAGGTGCGGCGGACCAGCTCGGGCTGGAGCAGGTTCTCGATCGGCAGCCGGTGCTCCTCGGCGATCACGGTCAGCTGGGCGCGCACCGCGGCCAGCCGCGCGGCAGCCGCCGGATCGCGGTCACCCCAGCGGTTGGGCGGCGGGGGACCCTCGTGCGGCGGCGAGGGGTCGGGCAGCTCGGAGCGGGACAGCGCGGCCGCCTCCCGCAGCGCGCGCACCCACAGCTCGGCGATCCGCCGCTGCGAGCGGCCCTTGAACACCGGCAGGCGCAGCAGGTCGGTCTCGTTGTCCGGCGCGGCGATCGCCGCCTGCACGATCGAGGTGTCCGGCAGCACGCGGCCGGGCGCGATGTCACGCTGCCTGGCCAGCTGGTCCCGGGCCTCCCAGAGGGCGCGGACCGCGGCCAGGCCGCGCGGGGTGCGCACCCGGTGGATGCCCGACGTGCGCCGCCACGGCTCGGCGCGCGGCGGCGGGGGCGGGGCCACCCGCAACGCCTCGAACTCCTCCAGCGCCCACTCGAGCTTGCCCTGCTCGGCGAGCTCGGCCTCGAGGGCGTCCCGCAGCTCGACCAGCAGCTCGACGTCCAGGGCGGCGTAGTCGAGCCACTCCTGGGGCAGCGGACGGCGCGACCAGTCGGCCGCCCCGTGCCCCTTCTCCAGCCGGTAGCCGAGCAGCAGCTCGACGAGCGTGCCCAGCGCGACCCGCTCGTAGCCGGCCAGCCTTCCGGCGAGCTCGGTGTCGAACAGCCGCGCGGGCGCCAAGCCCAGCTCGGCGAGGCACGGCAGGTCCTGGGAGGCGGCGTGCAACACCCACTCGGTGTCGGCCAAGGCCGCGATGAGGGGGTCGATGCGGTCGTTCAACGCGACCGGGTCGACGAGGACCGTGCCCGCGCCCTGGCGGCGGACCTGGACGAGGTACGCGCGTTGGGAGTACCGGTAGCCGGAGGCGCGCTCGGTGTCCACCGCGATCGCTCCCCGACCGCCGGCGAGCGCCGCCGCGGCGGCGCGCAGCGCCTCGGGCGTCGCGACCACGTCCGGCGTGCCGTCCACAGGTTGGGTCAGCAGAGCCGGCTCCGGCCGCTCCTCCCCGTCAGTTCCCGTCCCCGAATCGCCCACGCCGGATGACCATACGGGACGGGCGCACTCGACGTGCGCCTAACGTGGACGAACGGGTCGAACACCGGCGGATCGGGGAGCGCACTGTGCCCCGCGCCCCGATCCGCCGAGCGTCGATCAGCGGATCACACCGGCCCGCATGGCCAGCGCGACCATCTGTGCCCGGTCGCCGGTGCCCAGCTTCCGGCCGATCCTGGAGAGATGGCTCTTCACCGTCAGAGCCGACAGGTTGAGCCCCTCTCCGATCTCCTTGTTGGACTGTCCGTCCGCGACGAGCTGGAGAACCTCCACCTCACGCGCCGACAGCTCGCGCGGGGTGTTGTCCGTGCCGGGGACCCGCGTGCCCGTGGCGAGGATTGGCGCGACGCTCGGGTCGGCGTAGACGCCGCCTTCGAGCACTCGCCGCACCCCGTCGGTCACGACCACCGGCGAGGCCGACTTCAGCAGGTATGCCTGGGCACCTGCCTGGAAGGCCGAACGCACGGCGTACGGATCGTCCGAGGACGCCAGCACCACGATCCGCGGCCAACCCTGGCTGCGGAGCTCGGTGACCAGCTCGATTCCACTGCCGTCCGGCAGACCGAGATCGAGGATCGCCAGGTCGCACGGCCCGGTGGCCAGCGCTCGCGCCCTCGCTTCGGCCACCGTGGCAGCCTCGTGAACGGTGCCCGCACCCATCTGGGTCAACCGGGCAGCTATCGCCTCCCTCAACAACGGATGGTCATCGACCACCAGCACCGAGAACAGCTCTTCCCGCGGGTGCGGGACCATGTTCGCCGGCAACACGCCGGCTGGCGTGGTACGAACGGCCTGACCTAAGCCGACGGCAGCCACGTCACTACCTCCCTGGAGTCGGTCGTGCCCCCCGACCTACACCGGGACCTTCGGCCGAACAGCCGCGCCGCCATTGGACCGAAAGTGGTGTTGACGAAGGCAGCCTAGCCCCCCAAGCGGGTTAGCGGGATGATCAATTCGTTATCTATCCAATCGAGACATCACTCGAGGGGAAGGGTGTAACACGATCGGGTGATGATGAGGTAGTGATGTAACGGAGACGTCTCGCAATGCGATGAAACGGAGTCATAGTTGTGCGGAAGAGTGACGACGGGCGCGCTCGGCGGTTGCTGGGGTCCACTCCTCTGGTCGACGGACACAACGACCTCCCCTGGGCGCTGCGGTCGCTGCCGGGTGCCGACATCGCCCGCGCGGACGGCTTCGGCGTCGACCTGACCCAGCCCCAGCCCGGGCTGCACACCGATCTCGGGCGGCTGCGCGCCGGTGGTGTCGGCGTCCAGTTCTGGTCGGTCTACGTGCCGTGCCGGCTCACCGGCGACGCCGCGGTGGCCGCCGTCGTCCAACAGGCCGAGCTGGTCCACACGCTCGCCGAGCGCTACCCGGAGCACCTGCGGGTCGTGTGCACGGCCGCGGAGGCCCGCGCGGCGTTCGCGGACGGCCGGATCGCCTCGATGCTCGGCGCCGAGGGCGGGCACTGCATCAACTCCTCGCTCGGCGTGCTCCGCGCGCTCCACCGGCTCGGCGTCCGGTACATGACGCTCACCCACAACGAGAACGTGCCGTGGGCCGACTCGGCCACCGACGAGCCCGCGGTCGGCGGCCTGAACGACTTCGGCCGCGAGGTGGTCGCGGAGATGAACCGGATCGGCATGCTCGTCGACCTCTCGCACGTGGCCGCGACCACGATGCGTGACGCGCTGGACACGAGTACCGCCCCCGTGATCTTCAGCCACTCCTCGTGCCGGGCGGTCACCGACCACCCCCGCAACGTCCCCGACGACGTGCTGGCGCGGCTGGCCGCCAACGGCGGCGTCTGCATGGTGACCTTCGTCCCCTCGTTCGTCTCCAGCGCCCGGGCCGAGCGCGACGCCGAGCTGCGGGAGGCCATGGTCGCGGCCGGGGTCGACCACCGGGACGTCGACGCGCGACAGGCCTTCGCCGGGACCTGGTCCGGGCCGGCCCTCCCGCCGGTCGGCGTCGAGGACGTCGTGGCGCACGTGGAGCACGCCAGGGAGGTCGCCGGCATCGACCACATCGGCATCGGCGGCGACTACGACGGCGTGGACGCCCTGCCCGACGGGCTGGAGGACGTGAGCGGCTATCCGGCCCTGTTCGAGGCCCTGCTCGACCGCGGCTGGAGCGAGCGGGACTGCGCCAAGCTCGCCGGCGAGAACGCGCTGCGCGCCCTGGCCGACGCCGAGCAGGTGGCCGCCGCGAGTCGGTGAGCGCGAGGACGCGCCCTGCCCCAGCTAACCGCCCTGTCGCTGCGAGAACACGGAGACGCCCACCGGCGGCAGGCCGACGACGCTGGCCATCAGGTCGCAGAAGGCCTCGCCGTGCGGGGCCAGGGCGGCGTCCAGCGGTGTCCAGGAGGCCCGCAGCTCGAGGTCGTCGGTCCTGGCCGGACCGGAGATGTCGCCGAAGCGGGCCGAGGACGTGTCGGTGACGGTCCCGCCGAGCGCGGTGTACCTCGCCCCGGTGGAGGTCAGCGCGTCGGTCAGCCAGGACCAGCCGACGGTCGGCAGCAGCGGGTCGTCCGCGAGCTCGGCGTCCAGCTCCGCCCGGACGTAGGCCACCAGCCGCAGCACGCCGTTCCAGGACTCCTGGCCCTCCGGGTCGTGCAGCAGGACCAGCCGCCCGGTGGCGAGCACGTCTGCCGGGCCGGTGACCTCAGCGGTGATCGCGAACGCCCAGGGGGCGAGGCGCTGGGGAGCGCGCACGACGCCCAGCTGCAACTCGGGCCGGGGGCGCAGCGATCTCAGCGCCGCGACGGCCTGCGAGAACAGTTCCGGCGCTGCCGACGTTCTGGTCACGACTCGTAACTTTAGGACCACCCGTGTCGGTGAGCGTGACGCCGCGCCGGAGACGATCAGGAGTTGGTACGTACCCAGAGTTGGAGCGGCCAAACCTACTCCCTCGCGCGGGCCGCTCGGCTCCCCGCCGTCCCTCACGCGGCCCGTGGCACCATGCACCTGCTATGACTTCCGCGCCAGACACCGCCCCCCGCGCCACCACGGCACCGCTGCTGGTGGCAGCCGCGGGCGGAACCCCAGCCCATCCGCCCGTCTGGTTCATGCGCCAGGCCGGCCGGTCGCTGCCCGAGTACCGCGACGTCCGCAGGGACGTCCCGATGCTGACGGCCTGCTTCACCCCGGACCTGGTCTGCGAGATCACGATGCAGCCGGTGCGCCGGCACGGCGTGGACGCGGCGATCCTGTTCAGCGACATTGTCGTCCCGCTGGTCGCCGCGGGCATCGACGTCGACATCGTGCCCGGCACGGGCCCGGTGGTGGCCGCCCCGGTCCGCACCTCGCAGGCCGTCGCCGGCCTGCCGGGGCTCGCTCCCGAGCAGCTCGCGCCGGTGGCCGAGGCCGTGCGGCTGCTGCGGGCCGAGCTGGGCGAGACGCCGCTGATCGGGTTCGCCGGCGCCCCGTTCACGCTGGCGTCCTACCTGATCGAGGGCGGCCCGAGCCGCCACCACGAGCGCACCAAGGCGCTCATGTACTCCGACCCGGACACCTGGCACGCGCTGCTGGGGGCGCTCGCCGGCATCACCCGGACCTTCCTCGAGGTGCAGATCGCCGCCGGGGTGTCGGCGGTGCAGCTGTTCGACTCCTGGGCCGGCGCGCTGTCCGAGCGGGACTACCGGGAGTTCGTCCTGCCGCACTCGTCGGCCGTGCTGGCCGCCGTCGAGGGGGTGCCGCGGATTCACTTCGGCGTCGGCACCGGCGAGTTCCTCCCGGCCATGCGGGAGGCGGGCGCGGACGTCGTCGGCGTGGACTGGCGGGTCCCGCTGGACGAGGCGGTGCGCCGGCTGACCGTGCCCGGCCGCCCCGCCCCGGTCGTGCAGGGCAACCTCGACCCGGCCGTGCTGTTCGCGGACTTCGACGTGGTGGAGCGCGAGGTGCGCCGCGTCGTCGCCGAGGGCCGGGCCGCGGGCGGACACATCGTCAACCTGGGCCACGGCGTCCTGCCCGACACCGACCCGACCCTGCTGACGCGGGTCGTCGACCTCGTGCACAGCCTGGCGCCGTGACCGGTTCGACCAACCGTCCCGCTCAGGTCGTGGTCGTCGGCGGGGGAGTGTCGGGGCTGACCGCGGCCTACCGGCTGCGGCGCCTGCTCGGCGACGGTGCGCGGATCACGCTGGTCGAGCAGGCTCGCCTGCTGGGCGGGAAGCTGCGCACGGTCGAGGTGGGCGGCGTGCCGACCGACGTGGGCGCCGAGGCCTTCGTGCTGCGCAACCGGTCCGCCGTCGACCTGGTGGCCGAGCTGGGGCTCGGCGACCGGCTGTTCCACCCCGGGCCGGCGCCGGCGACGGTCCGGGCCGGCGGACGCACCGTGCCGCTGCCGAGGCGGACCTACCTCGGCGTGCCGGCCGACGCGGACGGGGTTCGCGAGGTGCTCTCGCCGGAGGCCGCGAGCCGGGTCGAGGCGGAGGAGTCGCTGCCGCCGCTGGAGCTGGCCGAGGACGAGGACGTGTCGGTGGGCGAGGTGCTCGGCCGCCGCTTCGGCCGCGAGCTGGTCGACGACCTGGTCGAGCCGCTGCTCGGCGGTGTCTACGCCGGACGCGCGGACCTGCTCGGGCTGCGGGCCACGATGCCGGCGCTGGTCGCCGGGCTCGACCGGGCCGGTGGGTCGTTGCGCCGCGCGGCCGCGGCCATCCTCGGGCCGCCGTCCGGCGGCGCCCGTCCGCCCGTGTTCGCCGCACTGCGCGGCGGGATGGGCGTGCTGGTCGGGGAGCTGGCCAGGCGGTCCGGCGCGGAGCTCCGGCTGGGCTACCCGGTGCGGGAGCTCACCAGGGACGAGGGCGGCTGGCGGCTCGAGGTCGGCAGCCCCGGCCGGGCCGAGGTGCTGCATGCCGACGCCGTGGTGCTCGCGGTGCCGCCGCCGGCAGCGCGCCGGCTGCTCGCCGACGTGGCGCCCGCTGCCTCGAGCGGGTACGGCGCGGTCGAGATGGGCTCGGTGGCGGTGCTGTCGATGGTGTTGCCGGACGGGGTCGAGCTGCCCGCGAGCAGCGGGGTGCTGCTCGCGGTCGGGGAGCGGCACGCGGACGGGACGCCGTTCACGGCCAAGGCCTTCACGCACACCAGCGTCAAGTGGGGCGGCGGACCGGTTCGCCTGCGGGCCTCGCTGGGGCGGGTCGGCGAGACCGAGGTCCTGCGCCGCGACGACGAGGACCTGCTCACCGCGGTCCTGGCCGACCTGGCCGAGCTGACCGGGGTGCGCGCCCGGCCGGTGGACTGGCGGCTGACCCGCTGGGGCGGCGGTCTTCCCCAGTACGGCGTGGGCCACCTCGCCGCGGTCGCCGCGGTCGAGCGGGCGGTGGCCGAGGTGCCCGGGCTCGCCGTGGCCGGTGCCGCCCTGCGCGGTGTCGGGGTCCCGGCCTGCGTCGACACCGCGAGCGCGGCAGCCGACCGTGTCGCCGGGCACCTTCTGGCGCACGCCGCCCCGAGGTAGTGGGACGATGACGGCATGGCCCGCCTGAACTACACCGAGCTCAACGAGAAGGTCGTCTACACGATGTGGTCGGTGTTCCGCGCCGAACCCGGCCGCCTGGCCGACCGCGGCTCCGCCGCCACCGAGGTGACCGAGTACCTGGACGCGCTCGCGGGCAAGGGTGTCACCGTGCGCGGCGTGTACGACGTGGCAGCCCTGCGGGCCGACGCGGACTACCTCATCTGGTGGCACGCCGAGGAGATCGAGCAGTTGCAGGCCGCCTACAGCGGCTTCCGCCGTACCGCGCTCGGCCGCGCGTCCACTCCGGTCTGGAGCCAGGCCGCACTGCACCGGCCGGCGGAGTTCAACAAGAGCCACATCCCGGCGTTCGTCGCCGGTGAGCCGGCTCGCCGGTACGTCTGCGTCTACCCGTTCGTCCGGTCCTACGAGTGGTACCTGCTGCCCGACGAGGAGCGCCGCGACATGCTCGCCGAGCACGGGCGGATGGCACGCGACTACCCGGACGTGCGGGCCAACACCGTGCCCGCGTTCGCCCTCGGCGACTACGAGTGGATCCTGGCCTTCGAGGCCGACGCGCTCGACCGGATCGTCGACCTCATGCGCGAGCTGCGGGCCAGCCGGGCGCGCCGGCACGTCCGCGAGGAAGTGCCGTTCTACACCGGCCCGATGGTGCCGCCGGCCGAGCTGGTCGCGAACCTGCCCTGAGTACGCTACGGCGGTGATCATCGGCCACGTCAGCGACCTGCACTTCGGCCACGACCTCGACGGCGACGGCGGAGCACGGGCGACCCGCCGAGCACACCAGGTGCTCGACTACCTCGAGCGCCTCCCGGGCGAGGTCGACGTCCTGCTGGTCACCGGCGACATCGCAGACCACGGGTTACCGGCCGAGTACTTCGAGGCGGCCCGACTGCTCGGCGCCTCCCGGTTCCCGGTGCTCACCTGCCCTGGCAACCACGACGAGCGTTCCGCCTACCGGGCGGTCTTCCCGGACGGCCGGGCGGACGGGCCGGTCAACCAGGTGCACCGGGTGGCCGGGGCGACGTTCGCGATGTGCGACTCGAGCATTCCCGGCCGTGCGGACGGCCTGCTCGACGAGGAGACGATCGGCTGGTTGGACGAGGTGCTCTCGGCCGTGCCGCGGGAGGAGCCGGCGTTCGTCTGCTTCCACCATCCGCCGGTGCGCCTGGAAGTTCCGTTCGTCGACGACATCCGGCAGTTCGGCGAGGAGCGCCTGGCCGAGCTTCTCGGGCGGCACCAGCAGGTCGTCGCCGTCCTGTGTGGACACGCTCACACGGCCGCGGCCACCACCTTCGCCGGCCGCCCACTGCTGGTGGCCCCCGGCGTGGTGTCGACGATCGTGCCGCCCCTGGAGAGCGACACGATCGTCGACTACCGGTTACCGCCCGGGTTCGCCTTCCACGTCCTCACTGACGATCGCCGGCTGGTGACTCACTTCCGCAGCTTGTAGGCATCGAGGATGGTCTGGCGGACGGTGTTGCCCTCGCGGTCGGTGGCGTCCGCCCGCAGTGAGACGGTCTGGGCGTCTGCGGGGTGGTGTAGCACGGCGGTCAGGTTTGCCGTGATGCGCACCGGTTGCCAGGTCGTGCCGCGGTCGTAGGAGACCTCGACCCGGATGGACCTGGGTTTGGTCGTCGCGCCGGTCTGGTCCTGCATCCGCAGTGGCACGAGGAACTGGCGGCCGGCGGGTGCGGAGTTGGTCCTGTCCAGCTCCGGGAGGAACCTGACCGCGTTGAGCTCGATCGCCACCGGCTCCTTTCCGTCCACATGGGAGGAGGTGAAGGTGTACTCGGCACTGATCGACGTCGTCGTGTCGAACATCGCCGGGCGGGTGGCCGTTGTCACCAGGTGGTATCGGCCGGGTTCGGCGGGCAGTCCCTCGAAGGTGCCGTGGCCGGGATACGGCGTCTCGCCGAGCAGCTCGCCGCCGCGGTAGAGCTGGGTGCGCGCCGTCTCGACGGCGAGGAAGTAGCCGGCGTTGCCGGATGAGTCGCTGAACAGCGGAATGTCCACCTCGAGGGTATCGCCGGTCCGGTGGCTACGGGGGGCGTCGGTCGGCGGCAGCGCCGGGCCGAACACCGCGTAGTTGAAGCGCGGCTCGTAGGTGCGCCCGGCCCGGTACGTGGTGGGCGGCGAGGTCAGCTCCGCGATGCGTGTCTCGGACTCCGGGTGGTAGAAGCGCAGCTTCGTGGTCCAGCGCGTGCCGCCCTCGGTGGTGAGGTACTGGGTGCGGATGCCGGGCAAAGGCACGTCGAAGTCGATGCCGGACGGGAACGCGGTCCCGACGCGCGGTTCCGGGATCGCGAAGAGCTGACCGGTGACGTTCTCGGCCGAGGGACCGAAGTCGGCTCGCACGGTCGCGAGGTCCTGGGGGCGTACCACCTTGTCGAACCCGGTGGGCAGCTCGCCCTCGGGGAACCAGGACAGGCCATAGGACGAGCCGTTCCCGCCCAGCCAGTGGGTGTTGATCATGCTGATGAGCGTGGTGCCCGGCAGCACCTTCCCGACCTGCGCCGTGGAGACGGCGCTCAGGTCCTCAACGAGGAACGTCAAGCCTGTACCGAGGAGCTGGCCTTGGGCCCGGTACCCGATGTCGCCCGCCCTCAGGTCCACCTCGGCCGGGGGTGTGACGCGGATCGGCCTGGTGTGCCGCGCGTCCATGGTCACCGTGCGGGGACGGTCCACGGACAGACCCGGGGCCAGCAGGAGATGCGTGTGTCCGGTCTCCTCGTTGTACACGTGGACGTCGAGCAGGTACTGGCCCTTGGGCAGGCGGAGCGTGGTCGTACCGCCCTCGCCGTAGATGTCCGGGGTGTAGAGACGGTTGTCCATCCCCGCCAACGTGAACTTGAAATCGCTCGGCTCGCCGTTGTGGTCCAGGACCTTGACCGTGAGGTCGTAGCTCTCCCCCTCGCGGGTGACCGCCAGGGGTGTTCTCGTCGTCGTTCCGGCTCCGGTCGCCACGACCGCTCCGGTGTAGACGCCGTCGGTCTCGCCGAGGCGGGTGTTGGCGGTGACGGTGACCGAGGCGGTGCCGCCGGCGGGCACGGTGAGCTTGTCGGCGCTGAGGGAGAACAGGTCGGCGGGTGCGCCGTCCGGTCCGGTGGCGTCGGCCGACAGGGTGAGCACGAGGTCGGTGTCGCCCAGGTTCTGGTAGGTGAGTTCCCGGTTGACCGGCTCGTCGTCGTGGTGGGGCCAGGCCACCGTGCCGAGGCCGAGGCTGGTCGGCTTGGTGATCAGGGTCTGGGTCAGTGCCGCGGGGATGTCGACCCGGCCGGCGCCCTGTTCGAACGGGCTCAGGGACGGGTGCGGCCGGGCCGAGGCGGAGAGGGCGGCCTTGAGCTGGGCGCCGGTCCAGTCCGGGTGCTGCTGGGCCAGCAGTGCCGCGGCGCCCGCCACGTGCGGGGCGGCCATGGAGGTGCCGGACAGGGCGGTGTAGCCGTCGGAGACGGGTTCGCCGATGGTGCCGTCGGCGTGTCGTGCGGCGACGATGTCGACGCCGGGGGCGGTGATGTCGGGTTTGATCCCGCCGTCACCGACCCGCGGCCCACGGCTGGAGAACCGGGCCAGCTCGTCGTCGCGGTCCACCGCGCCGACGGTCAGTGCGGCCGCGGCGCTGCCGGGCGAGCCGATCGTGCCAGGGTTGGGTCCGGCGTTGCCGGCGGCGATGACGAAGAGCGTGCCGTGTTCGGCGGAGAGGGTGTCGACGGCTTCCTCGAGTGGGTCGAGTTCCTCGGTGTCCTCGCCGCCCAGGCTCATGTTGACCACGTCGGCGCTCTGTTCGGTGGCCCATTCCATGCCGGCGATGATCCAGGAGTCGAGGCCCCAGCCCTCGTCGTTGAGTACCTTGCCGTCGAGGATGCGCGTTCCCGGGGCGACGCCGCGGAATCTCCCGTCGGACTTCGCGCCGGTGCCGGCGACGATCGAGGCGACGTGGGTGCCGTGTCCGACCCGGTCGACTGCGTCGGGCGAGTCGGTGAGGTTGTGTTCGGCAACCTCACGGTCGGCGAGGTCGGGATGGGTCTGGTCGACTCCGCTGTCGAGCACCGCCACCGTCGTGCCCGTGCCCGTCAGTCCCGCCTCCCAGGCGGTGGGGGCGCCGATCTGCGGGACGCTGTGCTCCAAGGTGGACTGTCGTTTGCCGTCAAGCCAGATCTTCTCGATGCCGCCGGCGGTTCGGCGGGTGGTGGTGCCGTCGGTGAGCGTTTCCCAGGTCTTGCTTCCCTTGTCGGCATTCAGGGCGACGGCGTCGATGCTGGGTAGTTCCCGGGTGACGGAGGTGGCCGCCAGCCGGGGAGCCCGTCCCTCGCCATGGGTGACGATCAGGGGGATGGTCTCCCGGGCGGCGTCGTCGTAGCCGAACTCGAGCAGCGTGGTCACGTCGAACAACCGCCGGTCCAGGCGGCCCCGCGCCACCAACCCTGCCGCATCGGTCGGGACCACGTAGTCGTGCCCGTCATGGCTGCGGACGGAGAAGGTGGTTCCCTCCCGGCCATTGCCCGGCCGGACCGATCCCACCTTTCCGTCCCGGACCACGACCTGGTCCCCGGTCACCAGCGTGACCGTGCGAACCTCGCCGGCTGTCCCCGGAACGGCCGGCGCGGCTCCCGGTGGCGCCGCGCCGGCCGCCGGGGTGGTGGCGAGCACCGACCCGAGTACTACCCCGCAGACCGCGGTTCTCCTGCTGATTCCCACCTGGCACCCTCCCTCGAGGTTGTGTCCGAGGGCCCCACGGTGCCGGGCTCGACGAAAACTGCCATCGGCCATTCGGCCAGTGTTGTTGGGACTAAATATTTTCGTGCGATCGTGATTCCGCAACAACTCCGACCTGGCGGATCATCTCCGCAGCTTGTAGGCGTCGATGAGCGTCTGGTGCACGGTGTTGCCCTCGCGGTCGGTGGCCTCCGCCCGCAGCGAGACGGTCTGGGCGTCGGCGGGGTGGTGCAGGACCGCTGTCAGGTTTCCCGTGATCCGCACCGGTTGCCAGCTCGTGCCGCGGTCGTAGGAGGCCTCGACCGTGATCGACCTGGGTTTGGTCGTCGCGCCGGTCTGGTCCTGCATCCGCAGTGGCACGAGGAACTGGCGGCCGGCGGGTGCGGAGTTGTTGTCGTCCAGTTCTGGGAGGAACCGGACCGCGTTGAGGTCGACCGCCTCCGGCTCTTCACCATCCACATGGACCGAAGTGAACGTCCACTCCGCGCTGACGGACGTGGTGGTGTCGAACAGCTTCGGGCGGGTGGCCGTTGTGACCAGCCGGTACCCGCGGGGTTCCGCGGGCAGCCCCTCGAAGTAGCCGCCGCTGTACGACGACTCGCCGATCAGCTCGTCGCCCAGGTACAGCTCGGTGCGAGCTGACTCCGTGACGGTGTAGCCGGCGTTGCCCGAGGAGTCGCCGAACAGGGGAATGGCCACGTCGAGATCATCGCCGGACCGGCCGGCCCACGGCCACCGTGCCGGTGGTAGCGCCGGTCCGAACACCGCGTGGTTGATCCGCAGTGGGTAGGTGCGGCCCGCTCGGTACGCGGTGGGCGGCGTGCGGAAAAACGCGACCGGGTCTCTCGTCTCCGCGTCCTCGAGATCCAGGGACGTGGACCAGAGGACGCCGGCGTCGGTGTTGACGTACTCGGTGCGGGCTCCGGGTACGGGCACCTCAACAAGGCGGTCCACCACCACGTTCTTGCCTGACACCGGGAACACCGATCGCACACCGAGGAGCCCTTCGGACGCGGGGCCGAACTCGGCCCGCAGTGTCGCGAGGTCCCGTTGGCGCACCTCCTTCTCGAACCCGTTCGGCAGCCCGCCCTCCGGGAACCAGGACAGACCGTAGAAGGAGCCGTTCTGGGCGAGCCACCGTGTGATGACCTCACCGGAGATCGTGGTGCCGGGCAGGGCGTCCCCGAGGTGAGCCGTGGAAATGGTGGTCTCACCGGAAATGAGCACCGCCGTACCTCTGCTGGTGAACTCGTTCTCCACCATGGTCCCGATCTGGCTCAGAAGTTGCTCCGCGGCAACCGGCGGGGTTACGCGGACAGGCCGTGTCCGTCGGGTGTCGGCGGTCACGGTGAGGTTCCGGTCCACCACGAGACCCGGATGCATCATCACGTCGAAGTGGCTGGTCTGCTCCTGGTAGCCCACAACGTCGAGAAGGTAGTGGCCCTTGGGCAGGCGGAGACGGACCGAGCCGTCCTCGTCGTACGGTATCTCCTCGGCGTCGCTGTCCAGCCCGCGCAGCATCATGTCGTACTCGGGGGTGGGCTCACCGTCGGGGCCGAGGACGTTGACAGTGAGGTCGTAGCTCTCCACCTCGCGGGTGACGGCCAGGGGTGTCCTGGTTGTCGACTGGCCGGTGGTCGCCATGACCGCGCCGGAGTACACACCGTCGCTCCCGCCGAGGCGGGTGTCGGCGGTGACGGTGACCGAGGCGGTGCCGCGGGCTGGAACGGTGAGTCGGGTGGTGCTGAGTGAGAAGAGGTCGGCGGGTGTGCCGTTGGGGCCGGTGGCCTCGGTGGACAGGGAGAGTGTGAGGTCTGTTTCGCCCAGGTTTTCGTAGGTCAGCTCCTGGTACAGCGGCTCGTCGTCCTCGTGCGGCCAGGTTGCCGTCCCAAAGTTGACGCTGGCCGGCTGGGTGACGACGGTCTGGGCCAGTGCCGCGGGAACGTCGACCCGCCCGGCGCCCTGGTCGAACGCGGTGAGCGAGGGGTGGGGGCGGGCCGAGCCGGCGAGGGCGGCCTTGAGCCGGGTGCCGGTCCAGTCCGGGTGCCGCTGGGCGAGCAGCGCGGCGGCGCCGGCCACGTGCGGCGTGGCCATCGAGGTACCCGACAAGGCGGTGTAGCCGTCCACCACCGGCTCGCCCACGGTGCCTTCGGAGTGCCGTGCGGCCACGATCTCCACCCCGGGTGCGGTGATGTCGGGTTTGATGCCGCCATCGCCGACTCGCGGCCCACGACCGGAGAACTCGGCGATCTCGTCGTTTCGGTCGACCGCACCGACGGTGAGCGCCGCGGCGGCGCTGCCCGGCGAGTCGATCGACTCCGCGCCCGGGCCCCAGTTGCCGGCGGCGATGACGAAGAGTGTGCCGTGTTCGGCGGAGAGGGCGTTGACCGCTTCCTCGAGCGGGTCGAGTTCTGTGGTGTCGGTACCGCCCAAGCTCATGTTGACGATGTCGGCGCCCTGTTCGGCTGCCCATTCCATGCCGCCGATGATCCAGGAGTCGAGGCCTCCGCCGGAGTCGTTGAGCACCTTGCCGTCGAGGATCCGTGCTCCGGAGGCGACGCCGCGGAACCGGCCGTCGGATTTCGCCCCGGTGCCCGCGACGATCGAGGCGACGTGCGTCCCGTGTCCCACCCGGTCGACGTTGTCCGGGGCGTCGGTGAAGTTCTGTTCGGCCGCCTCGCGGCCGGCGAGGTCGGGGTGAGTCTGGTCGACACCGGTGTCGAGTACGGCCACAGTGGTGCCGTCGCCGGTGTAGCCGGCTTCCCAGGCAGTGGGGGCGCCGATCTGCGGCACGCTGTGCTCCACAGTGGACTTCCGCTTGCCGTCGAGCCAGATCTTCTCGACGCCGCCGGTGGTTCGGCGGGTGGTCGTGCCGTCGGTGAGCGCTTCCCAGGTCTTGCTTCCCTTGTCGGCGTTCAGGGCGACCGCGTCGATGCTGGGCAGCTCCCGCGTGGCGGTGGTGGCGGCAAGGCGGGGTGCGGGGCGGTTCTCGGGGTGGGTGACGATCAGCGGCAGGGTGTCCCGGTCGGCGTCGCCGTAGCCCGATTCGAGCAGGGTCTGTACGTCGAACAAGCGCCGGTCCAGGCGGCCCTGCGCCAGCAACCGTGCCGCATCCGTCGGGACCACGTAATCGTGCCCGTCCCGGCTGCGGACCGAGAAGGTGATTCCCTCCCGGCCCTCACCTGGCTGGACCGATCTCACCCTGCCGTTCTGGACCATGACCTGATCCCCGGTCACCAACGTGACCGTTCGGATCTCGCCGCTGCCCGCTCGGTCAGGTGGTGTCGTTTCCGGTGGCGCGGCGGCGGCCGCGGGGGCGGTGGCGAGCACCGTCCCGAGGACCACCCCGCAGATTCCGGTTCTTCTGCTGGTTCGCACGTGGCACCCTTCCTCGTGGAGGGGGCGGCCCATGGCGCGGCACGCTTCGCCGCGTGTCTCTCCGACGAGACCCGGCGCCCCCGGTTCCGTTTCGCGGGCACCACGCTGCCGCATCCGCCGAGAGGCGAGGATCAGCCGATGGGTCGGTTCCTTGGTGAACAACAAGCTCTCTGGCGTGCAACCTGATGAGGTGGTCCCAGCGTCGACGATCGTGCCGCCCCGTGGGAGCGGCACGATCGTCGACTGCCGGCTGCCGCCGACGTGGACCGTTCAGGCACTTACCTCCGCAGCTTGTAGGCGTCGATGAGCGTCTGGTGCACGGTGTTGCCCTCGCGGTCGGTGGCCTCCGCCCGCAGCGAGACGGTCTGGGCGTCGGCGGGGTGGTGCAGGACCGCTGTCAGGTTTCCCGTGATCCGCACCGGTTGCCAGCTCGTGCCGCGGTCGTAGGAGGCCTCGACCGTGATCGACCTGGGTTTGGTCGTCGCGCCGGTCTGGTCCTGCATCCGCAGTGGCACGAGGAACTGGCGGCCGGCGGGTGCGGAGTTGTTGTCGTCCAGTTCTGGGAGGAACCGGACCGCGTTGAGCTCGATCGCCTCCGGCTCCTTCCCGTCCACATGGGACGAGCTGAACGTCCACTCGGCGCTCATCGACGTCGTCGTGTCGAACGTCTTCGGTCGGGTGACGGTGGTCGTCAGCCGGTAGCGGCTCTCCTCCGCGGGCAGTCCTTCCATCGTGCCGCTGCCCGCGGTCGGTGTCTCGGCGAGCAGCTCGTCGCCGCGGTACAGCCGGGTGCGCGCGGAACCGGTATACGAGAAGCCCGCATTGCCCGACGAATCCCCGAAAAGCGGGATGTTCAGCTCGAGGTCGTCGCCGACCCGATAGGCCCACGGGTCGTCGTTCCTCGGCAGCGCCGGGCCGAACACCGCGTAGTTGAAACGTGCCTGGTAGGTCTGCCCGGCCCGGTAGGCAGTGGCCGGCGACCGCAACGACCCGTGTCGCTGCGCGGTCTCCGGGTCGTCGAGGACCAGCTCGGTGCTCCACCGCGTGCCGCCCTCGGTCGAGAAGTACTCGGTGCGGGCGCCGGGCACCGGCACCGGGCGGCCGATGCCGAGCCCGAACGTGGCACCCGTGCGAGGGTGCGGGTACACAAAACGCAAGGCGTTGACGTTCTCGGCCGTGGGGCCGAAGTCCGCGCGCACTGTTGCGAGGTCCTGCTGGCGTACCACCTTGTCGAACCCGGTCGGCAGCTCGCCCTCCGGGAACCAGGACAGGCCGTAGAACGAGCCGTCCTCATCGAGCCAGTGGGTGTTGACCCTGCCGGTGAGGGTGGTGCCCGGCAGCTCGTCCCCGACCTGAGCCGTGGAGATCCTGCTCAGGTCGTCGAAGAGGACCCCCAGCCCTGTGGTGCCCGCCTCGGTCTCGACCCGGTACGCGATATCGCCCAGCACCAGGTCCACGTCCTCGCGCGGCGGGGTGACCCGGACCGGCCTTGTCCGGCGCGCGTCCATCGTGACGGTGAGGTCCCGGTCCACCAGCAGTCCCGGGGCCGCCAGGAGGTGACCGTGCCCGGTCTGCTCGTCGGACACCAGGACGTCGAGCAGGTACTGGCCCTTGGGTAGTCGGACCTGGAACGAGCCGTCCTCCTCGGAGAAGGACTCGTAGGTGCTGTTGTCGAGCCCCGCCAGCGTGGCCTGGCTGAGGGCGGCCGGTCCACCGTTCTGGTCGAGCATGTTCACCGTCAGGTTGTAGCTCTCCACCTCACGGTCGATCGCGAGCGGTGTCCTCGTCGTCGTCCCGGGCCCGGTGGCCACCACCGCGCCGGAGTACACGCCGTCGGTCTCGCCGAGGCGGGTGTTGGCGGTGACGGTGACGGTGGCTGTGTCGCCGGCGGGGATGGTGAGTTCGGTGGTGTTGAGGGAGAAGAGGTTGGTTGGTGTGCCGTCGGGTCCGGTGGCGTCGGTGGTCAGGGAGAGGGTGAGGTCGGTGTCGCCGAGGTTGTGGTAGGTCAGCTCCTTGCTGACCGGCTCGTCGTCGTCATGCGGCCAGGCCGCGACGCCCAGGCTGATGCTGGTGGGTTCGGTGACGATGCTCTGGGCGAGTGCCGCGGGCACGTCGACCCGGCCGGCGCCTTGTTCGAAGGGTGTGAGGGAGCGGTGTGGACGGGCCGAGGCGGAGAGGGCGGCTTTGAGTTGGGTGCCGGTCCAGTTGGGGTGGCGTTGGGCCAGGAGTGCCGCGGCGCCGGCCACGTGTGGTGCGGCCATCGAGGTGCCTGAGATGGCTGTGTAACCGCCGACGACGGGTTCACCGACGGTGCCGTTGGCGTGTCGTGCGGCGATGATGTCGACGCCGGGTGCGGTGATGTCGGGTTTGATGCCGCCGTCGCCGGCCCGCGGTCCACGCGCTGAGAATTCGGCGAGGTCGTCGTTTCGGTCCACGGCGCCGACGGCGAGTGCGGCGGCCGCGCTGCTCGGCGACTCGACCGTGCCCGCGCCGGGGCCGGCGTTGCCGGCGGCGACGACGAACAGCGTGCCGTGCTCGGCGGAGAGGGTGTTGACCGCTTCCTCCACCGGGTCCAGCTCCTCGCCGTCATTGCCGCCCAGGCTCATGTTCACCACGTCCGCGCCCTGGTCGGCGGCCCATTCCATGCCGGCGATGATCCAGGAGTCCATGCCCCAGCCCTCGTCGTCGAGCACCTTGCCGTCGAGGATGCGCGCTCCGGACGCGACGCCGCGGTAGCGGCCACCGGATTTCGCGCCGGTGCCGGCGACGATCGAGGCGACGTGGGTGCCGTGTCCGATGCGGTCGACTGCGTCGGGTGCGTCGGTGAAGTTCTGTTCGGCGGCCTGACGGTCGGCGAGGTCGGGGTGGGTCTGGTCGACTCCGCTGTCGAGCACCGCCACCGTCGTGCCCGTGCCCGTCAGTCCCGCCTCCCAGGCGGTGGGGGCGCCGATCTGCGGGACGCTGTGTTCGAGGGTGGGCTGTCGTTTGCCGTCGAGCCAGATCTTCTCGATGCCGCCGGTGGTTCGGCGGGTGGTGGTGCCGTCGGTCAGCGCTTCCCAGGCTCCGCCGCCCTTGTCGGCGTTCAGGGCGACCGCGTCGATGCTGGGCAGCTCCCGGCTGACGTTGGTGGCGGCCAGGCGGGGTGCGGGGCGGTTCTCGGGGTGGGTGACGATCAGCGGCAGGGTGTCCCGGGTGGCGTCGTCGTAGCCGAGTTCGAGCAGTGTTGTCACGTCGAACAACCGTTGGTCCAGGCGGCCCTGCGCCAGCAACCGTGCCGCATCCGTCGGGACCACGTGGTCGTGCCCGTCACGGCTGCGGACGGAGAAGGTGGTTCCCTCCCGGCCCTCACCCGGCCGGACCGAACTCACCCTGCCGTTCTGGACCATGACCTGGTCCCCGGTCACCAGCGTGACCGTGCGGACCTCGCCGGTCGTCCCGGGAGCCGGCGGCGCGGCTCCCGGTGGCGCCGCGCCGGCCGCCGGGGCGGTGGCGAGCACCGCACCCAGGACCACCCCGCATGTTCGAGACTTCCTGCCGAGTCGCACTGGCACCTCCGATGGGGATGGGCGGGTCGTTCTGCCCGGGCAAGCTAGCCACGCGCCGGCGAAGGCGACCTCGGCCGATCGGCCAGTGCGTTGGGAACTAACCGAGAACTTTCTGATCGACGCCGTTGACTTCCTGCAGCTTGTGCGCAACTCTGATTTGGATCACCGCAAAAAACGAGCAGACTGATGCAAATACCGATCATCCCGCTGTCCTGTCCGTCTCGACGATGAGAGCGACGCAATGAGAGCGAAGAGAGTCGTGTCCTGGCTGACCGCCTCGGCACTGGTCACCGGGGTGTTCGCGGTGACCGGCCAGTCGAGCGCCGCGGCCGAACCCCATCCCGCCGACCTCGCCCATGGCCGATCGGTCATATCGAGCGACGGCGGTTCGAGTACGGCCGCCGTCACCGACGGGGACGCCGAGACCTACTGGGAGAGCTCCACCGCCCGGCAGCGGTGGTTGCGCGTCGACCTCGGGAGGACGGCCCGGCTCGGCGAGCTCGTACTGAAGGTCCCGTCCGGATGGGACAGCCGCTCGCAGGTGCTGGCCGTGCGTACCGGCGCGGAGACCGGCGCCATGCAGACCGCGGTCGCCGCGGCGCCACGGGTCTTCGACCCCGCCAAGGACAACACGGTCCGCCTCCAGCTCGCCGGCGTCACGGCCCGCTTCGTGCAGCTCGACTTCACCAACAACGGCGGCCGGGACACCGCCCAGCTGGCGGAGCTGCAGGTGTTCCCGGCGCGGGTGTCCACCCGCGACCTCGTCCGCGCCGTCTCGACGAGCAGCTCGCTGGGTCAGTACCCCGCCAGCAACGCCACCGACGGCAACCCGGCCACCTACTGGGAGAGCACCAACAACGCCTTCCCGCAGTGGATCCAGGTCGACCTCGGCGCGGTCGTCGCGGTCAACCGCGTGGTGTTGGCGCTGCCGCCCGGCTGGGAGGCGAGGACCCAGACCATGGCCCTGCGGCGCAGCGAGAACGGCTCCGCGTTCAGCGATCTGGTCGCCTCCACCGGCTACCGGTTCGACCCCTCGACGCAGAACAGGGTCACCATCGACTTCGCCCAGACCAGCACGCGGTACCTGCGGGTGCACATCACCGCGAACACCGCCTGGCCCGCCGGGCAGGTCGGCGAGGTGACGGTACTCGGTCCGGCCACCGGCGACACCGAGGCGCCGAGCGCACCGACCAACCTGGCCCTGACCCAGCCGGCGAGCGGGCAGATCCGGCTGACCTGGCAGGCGAGCAGCGACAACGTCGGCGTGTCCGGGTACAACGTCTACGCCAACGGTTCGCTGCGGACCAGCGTCGGCGCCGGGGTTCTCACGTTCACCGACACCCAGCCGGCGAGCGCGACCGTGACCTACCACGTCCGCGCGCGGGACGCGGCGGGCAACGAGTCCGCCAACAGCAACGCCGTGGTCCGCACCGGCACCACCCAGGGCACGAACCTGGCCCTGGGCAAGCCCATCACCGCTTCCGGCCACGTGCACACGTTCGTCGCCACCAACGCCAACGACGACTCGCTGACCACCTACTGGGAGGGCAACGGCGGGGCCTACCCCAACACCCTGACCGTGAGCCTCGGGTCGAACGCCACGATCACCTCGGTCGTGGTGAAGCTGAACCCCGACCCCGTCTGGGGCCCGCGCCGGCAGACCTTCGAGGTACTGGGCCGGGACCAGGACGCCTCCTCGTTCACCACGCTGGCCCCCTCGGCCGGCTACGACTTCAACCCGGCCAGCGGCAACGCCGTGACCGTCCCGGTCACGGCGACGGCGGCGGAGCTGCGGTTGCGGTTCACCGCGAACACCGGTGCTCCCGCGGGGCAGGTGGCCGAGCTGCAGGTCATCGGCGAGCCGGCGCCGAACCCGGATCTCACCGTCACCGGGCTGAGCTGGACGCCCACGGCGCCGTCGGAGAGCGACACGGTGACCCTGTCGGCCACCGTGCGCAACGCGGGGGAGCGTCCCGCACCCGCCGCTCCGGTGACCTTCCAGCTCGGCGCGGACGAGGTGGGCACGGCCCGGGTCGGTGCCCTCGCCGCCGGTGCGAGCGCCACCGTGACGGCGAACATCGGCGCGCGCGACGCGGGCAGCTACCCCGTGCGTGCCGTCGTGGACGTCGACGACGAGGTCGTGGAGAAGGACGAGACCAACAACGCGTTCACCAGCTCGTCCTCGCTCGTGGTGACCGCGGTACCGACCTCAGACCTGGTCGCGTCCTCGGTCAGCTGGACGCCGACCAGCCCGCGCGAGGGCACCGCGGTGACCTTCTCGGTGGCGATCCGCAACCAGGGAACGGTCGCCTCCGCCGGCGGCAGCCACGGCATCACGCTCACCCTGGTCAACGCGACGACCGGTGCGACGGTCCGCACGCTGACCGGCGCGTTCACCGGCACCATCGCCGCGGGCGCGGCCACCGGGCCGGTCAACCTGGGCACCTGGACGGCCGCCAACGGCCGGTACACGGTGCGGGTGGCGCTGGCGGCCGATGCCAACGAGCTGCCGGCCAAGCAGCCCAACAACACCTCCACCCACAGCCTGTTCGTCGGTCGCGGGGCGAACATGCCCTACGACATGTACGAGGCCGAGGACGGACGGACCGGCGGCGGAGCCGCAGTGGTCGGTCCGAACAGGACGGTTGGCGACCTCGCCGGCGAGGCGTCGGGCCGTCGCGCGGTCACGTTGAACGGCAACGGCTCCTACGTGGAGTGGACCACCCGCGCGCCGACGAACACCCTGGTGACCCGGTTCTCGATCCCGGACGCCCCGGGCGGAGGCGGCATCAGCTCGACGCTGAACATCTACGTCAACGGCAGCTTCCACAAGGCTGTCTCGCTGACCTCGAAGTACGCCTGGCTCTACGGCAACGAGGCGAGCCCCGGCAACTCGCCGAGCGCCGGCGGCCCGCGGCACATCTACGACGAGGCCAACGTCATGCTCGACTCGTCGGTACCGGCGGGCAGCACGATCCGGCTGCAGAAGGACCCGGCCAACAACACCACCTACGCGATCGACTTCGTGAGCCTCGAGCAGGTCTCACCAACCGCGAACCCAGACCCGGCGCGGTACACCACGCCGACCGGGACCGGGCACCAGGACGTGCAGAACGCCCTGGACCGGGTGCGGATGGACACCACAGGGAACCTGGTCGGCGTCTACCTGCCCCCGGGCGACTACCAGACCACGAGCAAGTTCCAGGTGTACGGCAAGCCGGTACGGGTGGTCGGGGCCGGCCCGTGGTACACCAGGTTCCACGCACCGTCCACCCAGGAGAACTCGGACGTCGGGTTCCGCGCCGAGGGCTCCGCGAACGGGTCGCTGTTCTCCGGCTTCGCGTACTTCGGCAACTACACGATCCGCAACGACGGGCCGGGCAAGGTGTTCGACTTCGGCACGCACGCGAACTCGACGATCGAGAACATCTGGGTCGAGCACTTCGTGTGCCTGTTCTGGGGCATGAACACCGACAACATGACCATCAGGAACAACCGGATCCGCAACATCTTCGCCGACGCGGTCAACATGACCAACGGCAGCTCCGGGAACCTGGTGTCCAACAACGAGTCCCGCGCCTCCGGTGACGACAGCTTCGCGCTGTTCAACGCTCAGGACGGCGGCGGCGGGGAGGTCACCGGCAACACCTACGAGAACCTGACGTCGATCCTGACCTGGCGGGCCGCCGGCATCGCGGCCTACGGTGGGTACAACAACGTGTTCCGCAACATCTACGTCGCGGACACGCTGGTGTACTCCGGTGTCACGATCAGCTCGCTCGACTTCGGCATCCCGATGAACGGCTTCGGCGCCTCACCGCCGACCCGGTTCGAGAACATGTCGATCGTCCGGGCCGGTGGGCATTTCTGGGGCGCGCAGACCTTCCCGGGAATCTGGGTGTTCTCCGCGTCCAAGGTGTTCCAGGGCATTCGCGTGTCCGATGTGGACATCGTGGACCCGACCTACAGCGGGATCATGTTCCAGACGAACTACGACAACGGGCAGCCGCAGTTCCCGGTGGCGGACACCGTGTTCACCAACGTCTCGATCAGCGGTGCCCGCCGCAGCGGCGACCAGTTCGACGCGAAGTCCGGGTTCGGTATCTGGGTCAACGAGATGCCGGAGGCGGGCCAGGGCCCGGCCCGGGGCTCGGCGACGTTCACCAACCTGACCCTGACCAACAACGCGGTGGACATCAGGAACACGACGACGACGTTCACGATCGTCCGGAACTGACCCTCCCGCCCGCGGGCACCGGCCGTTGTCGGTGCCCGCGGGTACGGTCCGCCCATGACGAACATGGTCACCTCGGCGGATGGCACACGGATCGCCTACGACCTGCTCGGCTCGGGCCCGCCGGTGGTCGTCGTGGGCGGGGCGACCTGTGAGCGCACCAGGATGGCGGGCATCGCCGAGGAGCTGGCGGAGCACTTCTCGGTGGTGAACTACGACCGGCGGGGCCGGGGGGAGAGCGGCGACGCCGAGCACTACGAGGTGGCGCGCGAGGTCGAGGACCTCGGCGCGCTCGCCGCGGCGGTGGGCGGTCCGGTCGCACTCTACGGCCACTCCTCGGGAGCCGGCCTCGTCCTGCAGGCGAGCGCGGCCGGCGTGCCGGTGTCCAGGGCCGTGCTGCACGAGCCGCCCTACGTCGCCGCGGACATGGCGGCCGAGTCGCGCGCGAGCGCGGCCGAGCTGACCGCACTGCTGGGGCAGGGCCGCCGCGACGACGCCCTGGCGCACTTCCTGACGATGACCGGCGTGCCGGCGGAGGAGGTCGCCGGGTGGCGGACCGAGCCCTGGTGGGCCGGGACCGCGGCGCTGGCCCACACGCTGGCCTACGACACGGCGGTCCTGGGTGGCCCGACCGGCGGCACGGTACCCACCGCGCTGGTGGCCGCGGCCACCGTGCCCACCCTCGTCCTGGTCGGCGGCGCGAGCCCGGAGTGGATGCTCGAGACCGTGCGGGACCTCAGCCGCGCCCTGCCGGACGGCCGGCTCCAGGTCCTGCCCGGCCAGCACCACGTGGTTCCGCCGGAGGTCCTCGCCCCGGTCCTGCGTGAGTTCCTCGCCCCGTAAGTCCTCGGTGTGCCCGGGTAGGCGGGTCGGTCGGGACGGGCAGGGGTCAGCTGTGGACCTCGTCGACGCGGTGGAGGAGGCGGTGCTGGGCGTCCGGCTCGAGGACGAAGGGGGTGTCGTGCTCGTCGTCGGGGTCCCGCTCGTCGAGGAGGTCGGTCGCCTCGAGGAGCCAGGTGGTGGCGCCGGCGGAGACCAGGCCGGGGGTGTCGGCCAGTGCCTCGATGCCACCGGTCTGCTGGATCTGCCGCAGGGCGTCGGCCAGGCCGACCACGTCGCTCGGCTCGGCGTGGTCGGTGGGGTCCCAGGCGTCGTGGTAGGCCTCCTTGCCCGCCTGGACCACCGCCGACTCGTCGGCGACGACGAAGTCGGCGCGGTGCAGGACGGTGAGGCGGAGGGCGGGCTCGGAGGCCCCCTCGATCTCGGACTCGGCCCCCTCGATCTCGGACTCGGCCTCGTCGGACTCGGAGTCCTCGAGTTCGTCTTCCTCGAGTTCGTCTTCCTCGAGTTCGTCTTCGTCGAGTTCGTCTTCGTCGTCCAGGTCGGTGTCGTCCAGGTCGGTGTCGTCCAGGTCGGTGTCGTCCAGGTCGGTGTCGTCCAGGTCGGTGTCGTCCAGGTCGGTGTCGTCGAGGTCGGTGTCGTCGAGGTCGGTGTCGTCGAGGTCGTAGGTGTCCTCGTCCTCCTCGACCTCGTCGAGGCCGAGAGGGGGCACGGTGGCGCTGAGCTCGTACTGGGCGTCGGCGTAGGCCGCGGCGGCCTCGGCCAGGGCCTCGGCCACCTGGTCCACCGCCTCGGTGTCCTCGCCGACACCGGGCAGCTCCAGTACCGCCGCGCTGTGCTGGCGGATCGCCTCGACCAGGTTCGCCGCCGCGGTCCGGAACGACTCGCGGGCCTCGTCGGTCCACAGGGTGTCGTTCTCGTCCAGCTCCATCATCCCGCGCCCATCCTCACCGGGCGGACCTCCGGCGGGTCCGCGTCGCGCCGGACGCTACCGGAGCCCTCCGGCCCGCCGTGCGCGAGCCGGCGCGTCCGCCTCCCCGACCCGCCGCTACCGAATCGAGATGAAAGAAAGCCCGAAACCCGTTCACGAACCCGGTTCCGAAATGTGGGAATGCGCTGTTCTGAACGGTAATGGGAGGGCGAGAAGCGGCCGTGGACACTTTGTTTCCCTGCTTCGCTACGGCCGAACGGGTGACGTGCGGGATCCCCAGATCGCCACGGCCTGCGACCAGATCGGAGCGCACAACGCGCATCCGGCTCCGGTAGGGGCGAGCCGTATTACAGCTAACACCCAATTGTGATGTACAGCCATTCCACTGTCACACGACAGGTCGTAATCTCATCGTCAGACAACGCGTTACAACCCAACAGAATGAGGAAGCGGAAGTTCTCTGACCAGTCTGACCAGTCTCACCGGAAGGCCCGTTCGACCGCAAACGCAGATGCAATTGCAACCTCCCTCGCCGAGCGTCGCAGGACCCCGGCGACGAACCCCCTGCGCCCCCTCCAGCAACGCGGATCAGGTCGTCGTCCAGCGCACCTTTTCGTGATGTGCCGCGACCTGCCACGCCCGTGAGGCTGTCCGAGCTGGAGGCCGGCATGAGGCCGAACCATGTCGTCGGGCGCAACACGCCGCCCTACCGAGTCCTTGTTCCGGCCCGCCCGGCGGGTGCGGCCGTGCACCGGGCCGAACAGCGCCCGCAGGTGACCGAGCTCCCGGTCGGCGGCGCCCGCCTCGCGCTGTCGTTGTCGGTGCTCATCGCCGTCCCACTGCTCGCGTTGAACCTCCGGCCCGCCGTGACCAGCGTCGGCGCCGTGCTGGCCGACATCCGCACCGGTACGGGCATGTCCGCGGTCCTGGCCTCGGTCGTGGTGGCCGCGCCGGTCTGGTGCTTCGCCGTCGGCGGCGGTCTGGCCTACAAGCTGCGGGGAACCTGGGGCACCTCCCGAACGGTCACCGTGGCGCTGCTCGTGCTGGCCGCGGCCCTGGCCGGCCGGGTGGTCGCGGGACCGTACACGCTGCTCGCCGGCACCGTGCTCGCCTGCCTGGCGATCGCCGTGCTCGGCACGCTGCTCCCGGTGATCACGCACGCCGCCCCGACCAGGGCCTGGGCGTTGCTGACCGGCTGCTACGTGGCCGCGATGGGTGGCGGCAGCGGGCTCGGCGCGTTGATCACGCCGCACGTCGCCGGCGGGCAGACCTGGCAGACGGGCGTGAGCGCGTGGGCGCTGCTGGCCGCGGCCGCGTTGGTGGCCTGGCGGGTGGCGGTGCGGCGGTTCATCGAGCAGCCGGTGGACACGGGGGAGCGGCCGAGCCCGTTCACCCTGCGCCCGGTCGGGATCGCCTGGGCCGTGACCATTCACTTCGGCCTCACGTCGGGCTTCACCTTCACGATCATGGGGTGGCTGCCCAGCATCCTGCTCGACCACGCGAACGTCAGCCCGACCGTCGTCGGCTGGATGTTCACCGTGGCGATGGCCCTCGGCGTGCCGATCGCCCTGCTGGTGCCGAAGTGGGCGCGGGCGTCGACCAGCCAGTCGGCGCTGGCGATAGCCCTGTGCGCGCCGAACCTGATCGCGATGGGCGGCCTGCTGCTCTATCCGGACATCACGCCGTGGGTGTGGGCGGTCGGGCTCGGCCTGGGGATGCCGTCGGTGGGCCTGGCGCTCGCGCTGATCTCGCTGCGGGCCGCGCCGGACGGCGACACCGCCGCCGCGCTGTCGTCGATGGTGCAGGGCTTCGGCTACGCCCTCGCCGGCGCGACGGCCCTGGCGGCGGGGTTGCTGCACAGCTCGACCGCGTCCTGGGAGTGGCCGCTGATCGGCCTGCTCGGCGTGCTCGTCGGCCAGCTGATCACCGGGATGTACGCGGGCTTGCCGACGACCGTCTACTGCGGCCGCCGTGCGGCGCGGGCCCCGCTGGCGCCCGTGCCGGCACGGCGCCCGGCCCCGCCGCCGCGACTCGCCGCGCGTCCGCTGCCCGCCCAGGTTCCCTCGCCGGTGACCACGGGCCCTCTGCCGGTGTCCTCACCGGTGTCCCCGCCCGTCCCCGCCCCGCGCCAGGCACCGCCGGCCTGGGGCCCGCAGCCCTACCAACCGCCCCGAACCGCGG
>NZ_MSIE01000120.1 GCF_001921205.1 Actinophytocola xanthii
CGGGCTCTTGCCGCACTGCACGTCACCGGAGCCGCCGTCGACTGGTCCGCGTTCGTCGCCGGCGGAGTGACGGTCGACCTGCCCACCTATGCCTTCCAGCCCCGGCGGTACTGGCCCCGCGGTGGACTGCGCACCGGCGACCCCACCGGGCTCGGGCTCGTCCCCGCCGAGCATCCCATCCTCGGCGCCGCGGTCCGACTCGCCGACGATGGCGGCGCCCTGCTCACCGGACGGCTCTCCCTCGCTGCGCACCCGTGGCTCGCCGACCACCGCGTCGGTGGCGCCGTCCTGTTCCCCGGCACCGGGTTCCTCGAGCTGGCGCTGCGGGCCGCCGACGAGGTCGGCTGCGGCCGGGTCGAGGAGCTGGCCCTCGAGGTGCCGCTCGTGCTCGCCGAAGGCGACCAGGTCGCCGTCCAGGTCCGGGTCGGCGCCGCCGACACCGACGGCGTGCGCGACATCGGCGTCTACTCCCGCTCACTCGGCCTGCTCGACGCCGACTGGACCAGGCACGCTGCCGGCACCCTCGGCCCCGCCCACCCCACCCCGACGCCCGCCGACCAGGCCTGGCCACCGCCCGGCGCGACCGAGGTCGCCCTCGACGACTGCTACGACCGGCTTACCGCGTCGGGCACCGAGTACGGCCCGGTCTTCCGCGGCCTGCGGGCGGTCTGGCGCCGTGGCGAGGAGTTCTTCGCCGAGGTCGCCCTGCCCGAACCGGCACGGGGCGCCGCCGGCGGCTACGGAATCCACCCGGCACTGCTCGACGCCGCCGTCCAGGCCCACGCCGTCGTCGACGCCGGCAAGGGGCTCCTCCCGTTCTCCTGGCGCGGGGTCGGCCTGCACGCCGGCGGCGCGTCCCTGCTGCGCGTGCGCTGGACGGCCACCGACGACGCCATCGCCCTCACCGCCGCCGACGCCCACGGCGTACCCGTGCTCGCCGTCGACGCGCTCGTGCTCCGCTCCGCCGCCGCCCTGCGCTCCACCGGCGCCCGCGACACCCTGCTCGGGCTCGACTGGGTCCGCACCGCGCCTGCCCCGTCCACCGCCGACCCGCTCACCCCCCTGGGGCTCGACCCGTTCGCCACCCTCGACGCGCTGGCCGAGATCCCCGACGCCCTGCTCGCCGAGATCGCCGGCGGCGAACCGGTCGCCACGACCCTCGCCCGCGTCCTGGCGCTGCTGCAGACCTGGCTCGCCGACGAACGCGTGGCCGACACACGCCTCGTGCTGCTCAGCCGGGGCGCGACAACCGGCGCGGACCTCGCCGCCGCTGCCGCCTGGGGACTGGTGCGCTCCGCCCAGGCCGAACACCCCGGCCGTTTCCTGCTCGTCGACCACGACGGCACCGACGCCTCCCGCGCCGCCCTGCCCGCCGCCGTCGCCGCGGCCGGCGACGAACCCCAGCTCGTCCTGCGCGACGGCGCCACCCACGTCGCCCGCCTCACCCGGCTGCCCGCCCCCGACCCCGCCGCCCCCTGGGACGGCACCGTGCTGATCACCGGCGGCACCGGCGGCCTCGGGGGTGTGCTCGCCCGGCACCTCGTCGGCCGTGGCCATCGGGTGGTGGTGGCGTCGCGGCGCCCGGGTGCGGTGCCCGAGGGTGTCGAGGCGGTGGCCTGCGACGTCTCGGATCGGGACGCGGTGCATGCGTTGGTGGCCGGCATCCCCGAGCTGACCGCGGTGGTGCACGCGGCCGGCGTGTTGGACGACGGTGTGGTCGACCAGCTGACGCCGGAGCGGTTGGACACCGTGCTGTCGCCCAAGGCGGACGGGGCCTGGTACCTGCACGAGGCCACGCGAGACCGCGGGTTGGCGGGGTTCGTGTTGTATTCCTCGGTCGCTGGGGTGATGGGCAGCCCGGGTCAGGGAAACTACGCCGCGGCCAACGCCTATCTGGACGCGCTCGCCGCCCAACGGCACGGGTTGGGCCTGCCGGCCACCTCGCTCGCCTGGGGACCCTGGACCTCCGACCTCGGCATGCTCGCCGCCGACACCCGGCGCACCCGCGCCTCCGGGCTCACCCCCATCGGCGTCGAGCAGGGCCTCGCCATGTTCGACGCCGCCACCGCCAGCGACCACCCCCTGGTCGTCCTGCTCCGCACCGCCGGACCGCTCACCGCGAACGTGCCGCCGCTGTTCCGCGCACTCGCCCCCACCGCCCGCCGCACCGCCGCCGGCGCCAGCGACGTCACCCCCGACACCCTCCGTGACCGGCTCCGCGGCCGCGACGCCGACGAGCGCCGGCGGATCCTGCGCGAGCTGGTCGTCGCCCACACCGCGGCCGTGCTCGGCCACGACCGTGCCGACGACGTCGACCCCACCCAGGAGTTCCTCGAGCTGGGGTTCGAATCCCTGCTCTCGGTCCAACTGCGCAACCAACTCGCCGAGGCCGTCGGCCTCCGGCTGCCCACCACCGTGATCTTCGACCAGCCCACCCCCACCCGGCTCGCCGACTGGCTGCACGACCAGCTCGGCGACCACGCCGCCGCACCGGTCCCCAGCGCGCCCGCCGAGGACACCGTCGGCCGCCTGTTCTACCGCGCCGTCCACGACGGACACCTGACCGAGGCGCTCGGGCTGCTCAAGGCCGTCGCCGCCCTGCGCCCCTCCTTCGAGACCCCCGCCGAGCTGGACGAGCTGCCCGCCCCGGTCACCCTGGTCGACGGCCCCGCCGCGCCCCAGCTGATCTGCATCAGCTCACCCGTGGTCGTCGGCGGCGTGCACCAGTACATGAACATCGCCACCCACTTCCGCGGCCTGCGCAAGGTCATGGCGGTACCCCTGGCCGGCTTCGCCACCGGCGAGCTGCTGCCCGCCACCCCCGGAGCCGCCGCGAGGGTCGTCGCCGAGTGCGTCCTCGAGGCCAGCGACGGCGAGCCGTTCGTCCTCGTCGGACACTCGACGGCCGGCGTGATCGCTTCCGCCGTCGCCGGCCTGCTCGAGCACACCTGGGGCGTCCGCCCCGCCGGCGTCGCCCTGCTCGACACGCTCAGCCGCCACCACGGCTCCGGCGACGTCGCCGACTACACCGCGATGACCAGGAACATCGTCACCCGCTTCGAACAGGAGGAAGGCGGCGCGGCCCAGGTGGACAGCACCCGCCTCTCCGCGATGGCCCGCTGGCTCAACCGTCTCCCCGACATGGAACGCGAGCGCACCACCGCCCCCGTCCTCCTGCTCCGCTGCGGTGAGGTCGCCGACACCCCACCCGAGCAACGCGCCCTCCTCACCGCCGGTGACTCGATCCGGACCCTGCATGCCACCCACGAGTCCCTCGCCCAGGAGGACGCCGAGCAGACCGCGCAGCGCCTGGAGGAATGGCTCCAGGACACCGTCCTGGCCGTGCCCAGCGGAGTCTGACCGGCGTGCCTCAGCCCCCGTACCCGCGCTCGACGATCCGCCGCGCCGCCTCGGCATACCGACCGGGATCGGCCGGCGCGAACGTGGCCAGACCGTCCACATAGCGGTTGTACATGCAGAACGCGGCGGCGATCAGGACGGTGTCGTGGATCTCCAGGTCCGTGGCGCCCTCGTCGCGGGCGGCAGCCACCATCTCCGCGGTGACGCTGCGGCCACCGTCTCGCACCGCGGCCGCGATCCGCAGCAGCGCACGCAGCTTCGCGGACACCGGCGCGCTGTCGAGGTCGGCACGCACCTGGTCGACGACGGCCATGCCACCGTCGAGCTGGGCCGCGGCGAACGCGGCATGGGAGTTGTGGCAGAACTGGCATTCGTTCAGGCCCGACACGTAGGCGGCGATCAGCTCGCGCTCGCCGGGCGTGAGCGGGTGCGGGCCGCGCAGGAGCACCTCGGCGAGCTCGTTGAGCGGCTTGGCGGTCTCGGGCCGGAAGGCCATCGGGCCGTTGATGCCGGGGACGAGCTCCTCGTCGACCCCGAGGTCGATATGTGCCATCTGACTGTCTCCTTGGGATGGTCAAACGGCCAGCGCGTCGGACGGGCCAACCATGCCTTCGATGATCGAGGGAGCCGGCCCGGCGCACAATGCGCCAACGTGCTCAACACGAATCGGGCGTCCAGGTGACTGGAACTACTACACCTAGAGGTCACGGACATGAACCAGCGAGCGGAGGTTCAGCTCGCGACGAACGCTGTGGCTGTCCAACGCATCCACCACGGTCAAGGCACCCAGCCACGTCGCGCCGGTTCGCTCGACGATTTTCTGGGTGGCGAGTGCCTGGCTGCCGGTGTCGACCCAGTCGTCGACCAGGACCACCCGGTCACCGGATTTCAGGAGCTTGCGTTTGACACCCAGGCGCAGGTTTCGGTCGCGGTAGTCCGGCGGTGTCGTCTGCTGAACCCACGCGTCGTCGTCCGTTTCCGACTCCGGGTTCTTCCGGACCTCGACGAAACCGACGCCGAGCTGGAGCGCCAACGCGACGCCGAGGAGGTAACCGCGTGACTCCAGACCCAACACCGCGGTCGGGGAGCCGGGGACGGCCTCGCCGAGCAGGGCCCCGATGTCCCGCAGCAACTCGGGCGAGCGCCACCAGCCGGTGACGTCGGCGTACTGGTAGTCGTCGGTCTTGCCGCCGCGCCAGGTGATCGCCGACCGGATCCGGTCGATCGTGTGTTTTTCGGGTCCCTCGCCCACGCCCGGGATGATGCCGGGGCGTACCTGCCTGGTCAACATGGTTCGTAATCATTCCTTGCGCCGCTTGTTGGGATTTCCCCGTCGCCTGTCGTCGCCTCTCTCGCCGCCTTCGTCGCGACTTTTTCGGGTCGCGCCTCTTTCATGCTTTCCCCTCTTCGACTTGCCGGTGCTCTGCTTCTTCCTCCGGTGCGCGTGCGTGACGGAGGCGTCGGACTCGGTGAAGATCCGCAGCAGTGCGGCGAGGATCCCGTCGGCGCGGTCGAACGTCCCCTGCAGCACGTCCAGCCGACCGATGATCTTGTTGTTCGTGTCCTGGACCGCCGGCTCCACCGCGTCCGCGGCCGCCGCCCCGACCAGCCCCACGCTGGCCATCGACGCGATCAGCCACTGGATCAGCCGCTGGACCAGATCGACCAGCAGAGCCCTGACCTCCGCGCGGATCTGCGCGAGAGCCTCGGCCACCAGCACGACCACGATGCCGATGCCCTTGGCGGCCAGCCCGCAGGCACGCACGGCCGAGGCCTGCTCGGCGGCGAAGGCGCGGTAGGCGTCCGCCGCCTCACCGGTCCAGGTCGCCGTGTCGTCCACGCAGGCCCGCGCCCACTCATCACCCACGCCGGCCAACCGGGCCGACGCGTCCAACCACGCCTGCGAACACGCCCGGATCGCGTCCGGCTGACCGGCCAGGTGGTCCAGGATCTCCTGGAGGGGCCGCAGGTGGTCGACCAGCCAAGCGGCGCCGTAGGACGCCAGGATCTCGATGACGTTCGACTCGTCGTCCATCTCGTCGACCGCGCCGTTGCCCGCCGGCGGATCGACCCAGCTCCCGCCGATCGCCACTTCGGAGACGGACCGGGCCTCGTCCTCGAGGGGGGTCGTTGTCGGCGGCGTCATCAGTCGTCCATTCCCGCGCCGCTCTCCTCGACCCGCTCCCGGTTGTCCTCCTCCGTGTCGGCGTACTCGGCCGCCGCGTCCCTGACCTCCGCCGCCGCCAGGGTGAGCCCGTCCCACAGGTTCGTCATCGACTGCCGGCCCGCGTCCTGCATGGCGTTCAACGTCCCGGCCAGCGGGGCCCCGAACCGGCCGTAGGCGCCCTCGCTGAGCTGGGCCGCGTCCACGTCGGCGACCGCCGCGCTCACCTCGTCGGCCAGTGCGTCCAGGCGCGCCGCATGGCCGGTCAGGTCATCGACGTCGACCTCGTACCCCGGCCCGGTCACGACCGGTCCCGCCGGCTCTCGGTGGCCGGCCGGAGAATCGGCTCATCGGCCCACAGCTCGTCCTCGGTCCTCCGCCGGGCCCGGGGACCAGGCCCGGGACCAGGCCGGAAACCGGGCCCGGGACCAGGCCCGCGCTGGGGCGCTGCCGCCGGGCTCGGCGCGAGCGACGGCCCCCCGAACCGGCTGCGCGACTGCTCCCACACCGGTGCGGCCGCCGACGCGTCCGGCCCCAGCGTCGCGTGCGCCGCCTGCCGAACCTCCTCGGCGATCCGACCCTGGGCCCGGGCGACGACCGCCATGATCCGCCCGCCGATCTCCTGGGGGCGAAGGGAGGCGAGCCGGCCACCGGTGGCGATGTCCACGACCGCCCCGGTCGCGTCGACGGTCACCCTGATCGTCCCGTCCGAGGACGACTCGACGATGCGGATGCTCGCTATCTCGGTCCGCAGTCGCTGGAAACGAGCGGCGTCCTGAGCCAACCGCGCACCCCACTCGGCAAGACCCCGAGCAGCTGTCCCTGGCCCGTCCACGAGTTCTCCCTGCCCGTCGCCGCGTGGGGGCCAACGGTAGAGAGGACCGGACGGCGAGCGACCGGATTTGCACTATTCCGCAAAGGGGCGGTTACCAGGTGACCAAGAGCGTCTCCGGCAGGCCGCCGGACAGCGGACCGCTCACGTTGCCGACCGGGGTGAGCGGGCGCAGCGTGGGTACCCGGGTCAGCAGCGCGGCGAACACCAGCCGCAGCACCTGGCGGGCCAGCGGCGCCCCCAGGCACGTCCACACCCCGTGCCCGAAGGTGAGGTGGCGGTTCGGGCTCCGCTCCGGCGAGAACTCGGTCGGCTCGGCGAACGCGTCACTGTCGTAGTTGCCCTGGGTGAGGTCGAGCAGCACGAGGTCGCCCGCGCCGATCACCACGCCGCCGATCGTCAGGTCCTCGCGCGCGTAACGGGGCAGGCTGAGGCTGCCGGCCAGGCGCAACAGCTCCTCGACCGCCAGCGGCAGCAGCTCCGGGTCGGCCGCGAGCAGCTCGCGCCGGGACCGGTCCTGCGCCAGCAGCAGGAAGCCGTACTCGATCTGCTTGACCGTCGCGCCGAAGCCGGCGAACTGCAACAGCATCGCGATCTGCACGACCTGGTCGGCAGCCAGCCCCGCCTCGCCGAGGCGGGCGACCATCGAACTCTCGGGTGGGGCGGCCGCCAACTCGGTGAGGAACACGTACAGCCCGCCCAGGTCGCCCGCCGCACCCAGCCGCATGAGCTCGGCGCAGCGGTCCCGGTCGGCCGCCGGCACCCCCAGCATCTCGGCGAACACCTGGCGCACCAGCGGTCCGGCGAAGTCCTCGCGCAGGTCCGCCGGCGGCCCCTGGGCCAGCAGCGCGTCCACCCGCGCCTCGACCAGCGCCGCCAGCGCCGGGCGCAGCTCGAGCATCCGCCGGGTCGTGAAGTGCGGCTTGAGCGCCGCGCGCAGCCCGGCGTGCATGGCGTCCGCCGCCCCGTGGTCGGCGCCCATCACCTGGTCGTAGGTCGGGTTCCCGGCGTACCGCGCCCGCTCCTCGGGCGCGGGGTGGGAGCGGCCGATCCGCCCGTCGTTGAGCAGTTCCCTGATCTCCGCGTGCCCGGACACCAGCCAGGCGTCGTCGCCCGTCGGCGTCCGCACCCGGCGCACCGCCGGCCCCTGCCGCGCCCGGCGCAGGTGCGGACACATGCGCAGCTCGAACGGCAGGTCCGAGGACATCAGGCCCCGCTCCTCGGTGGTGGTCACCCGGCGCTCCCGTCCTCGAGGCTGATCGCGCCGGCGGGGCAGCGGTCCGCGGCCTGGAGCACCAGGTCCAGCGACTCGCCCGGCTCCCGCTCGAGCAGCGTGACGACCGCCTGGTCGTCCTGGTCGAAGATGTCCGGTGCCGACAGCACGCACTGCCCGGCCCCGACACAGCGTCCGGTGTCCGCCTTGATCAGCATGGCTCCTCCGTCCCGCGCCGCCGGCTCACCAGGCGACCGGCAGCGCGTGCAGCCCGAAGACCGTGCCGTCGTACTTGACCGGCAGGTCGGCTACGGGCGTGGTCAGGTGCAGCGTCGGCACCCGGGTGAACAGGGTGCGGTAGACGCACTCCATCTCGACCCGGACCAGGTTCTGGCCGAGGCACTGGTGCACCCCGTAGCCGAACGCGACATGGCCCCGTGCCGCCCGCTCCGGCGCGAACCGGGCCGGGCACTCGAACACGGCCTCGTCGTGGTTGGCGGCGGCGATGAGCGGCACGATGCCCTCGCCGGCCCGGATCAGCTCGCCGCCGATCTCCACGTCGGCCAGCGCCGTGCGCATCGCCACCAGGTCGGCGACCGAGTGCAGCCGCACGAGCTCGTCCACCATCCGGTCGTCGCCGATCCGGTCGGGGTGGGCGAGCAGCGTGACCACCCCCAGCGCGATGTTGTTCGCCGTGGTCTCGTGCCCGGCGATCAGCAGCAGCATCACCACGCCGGACAGCTCCTGCTCGGTGAGCACCCCGGTCGCCAGGATCCGGCTGATCAGGTCGTCGCCCGGCCACTTCCGCTTGATCGCGATCAGCCGGGCGATGTGCCGCTGCAGCTGCCGGGCGGCCTGGGTGCGCTGCTCGTCGGTGGTGGCCGAGATCGACACCAGCGTCCGGGTGCGCGACTCGTAGAACGCGCGGTCGTCGTGCGGCACGCCGAGGATCGTCGCGATGATCCGGGACGGCACGGGCAGGGCGAAGTCCGCCACCAGGTCGGCCGAACCGCCCCTGGCCAGCAGCGCGTCGACGCACTCGTCCACCGTCGCCTGGATCGCCGGCCGCCACTCGCGGATCCGCCGCACCGAGAACTCCGGGATCAGGACCTTCCGGTAGCGGTCGTGGTCGGGCGGGTCCAGGCCGACGAACCAGCCGGGGATGTCCTGCTGGGTGGGCACCCCGCCGGTCCTCGCCACCTTCGGGAAGCCGGGGTTGGCCGGGTTCGCGCTGATCCTCGGATCGGTCAGCACGGCACGCACGTCGGCGTGCCGGGACACCAGCCACACTGGCTGCCCGCTCGGCAGCCTGGTGCGCACCAGGCCGTCGCGCTCGCGGAACCCCGCGTAGGCCGGCGGTGGGAACGCCTCACCGGGCCGGCGCGCCGGGAACTCCACCTCCCGGTCGGTGCTCGTCATTCTCGGCCCTTCCGGTAGAAGTCGCGAATCCGGCCGACCACGTAGTCCTGGTCGCTCGCGGTCAGCCCGACGTAGGTCGGCAGGTACAGGCCAGCCGCGCTCCACCGCGCCGCGTTCAGCCTCGGCCAGACCGGGTCGAGGTAGCCGGGCTGCTGGCTCATCGGCTTGAAGAACAACCGGGTCTCCACGCCCTCGGCGGCGAGGTGGGCACGCAGCTCGTCACGCCGCTCGGCACGCAGGTCGTACATCCACAGCACGTCCCGGGGCGGCATCAGCGTGACGCCCGCCACGTCGGCCAGGCCCGCGTCGTAGCGGCGCTCGATCTCCCGGCGCTCGGCCAACAGCTCGTCGAGCCGTTCGGTCTGCGCCAGCGCGACCGCCGCCTGCATGTCGGTCATCCGGAAGTTGTAGGCGAGCTTGCGGTGCAGGAACGTGTGGTCGGCGGAGAAGGCCATCCCGCGCAGGTGCTCCAGCTGTCCGGCCAGACGCGGGTCGTCGGTCAGGCAGATGCCGCCCTCGCCCGAGGTGATGATCTTGTTGGCGTACAGGGAGTAGCAGGCGATGTCGCCGACCGGGCGCACCCCGTGCGCCTCGGCGGAGTCCTCGACGACCCGCAGGTTGTACTCGTGCGCGAGCACCATGATCCGGTCCATCGCGCAGCGCCGCCCGTACACGTGCACCGGCATGATCGCCTTGGTGCGCGGGGTGATCGCCGCCTCGAGCAGGTCCACGTCGAGGTTGAGGTCGTCGCCGCAGTCCACGAACACCGGGGTGGCACCGACGTAGGTCACCGCCCAGGCCGAGGCGATCATGGTGAACTCGGGCACGATCACCTCGTCGCCGGGTCCGATCCGCAGCGCCCGCAGCGCCAGCGTCAGCGCAGCGGTGCCCGAGGAGCAGGCGATCCCGTGGGCCATCCCGTTGTAGTCGGCGAAGGCGCGCTCGAACCGCGCCACGTGCGGGCCGAGCGAGGAGATCCAGCCGTCGCTGATCCCGTCGGTCACGTACTCGAGCTCGCGGCCGGTCAGGCTCGGTCTGGAGACCGGGTACTTGAAGCTCATCCGCGCCTCGATCCGGCCAGCACCGGCAGGTCGAGGACGACGTCGGCGGCGGCGACCCGGCCACCCGCCGCCCGCTGCAGGCCCGCGAGGTGCTCGGTCCGTTCGCGGAACGACGGGTCGCCGAGCACCCGCAGCAGCTTGTCGGTCACGTCGGCGAGGTCCAGCCGCTCGGGGTGGTCCAGCGCCAGCCCGACGCCGATGTCCCTGGCCCGGGTCGCCTCGTCATGGCAGTCCATCCACAGCGGCCGCAGCACCTGCGGCTTGCCGAAGTAGAGGCTCTCGTGGAAGGCGTTGCTGCCGGCGTGGTTGAAGAACACCCGCACGTTGGGGTGGGCCAGCACGTCGAGCTGGGAGGGCAGCCAGTTCTCGATCCGCAGCGTCGGCGGCAACGTCTCCCGGGGCGGCAGCAGGTGCTGCTGCTCTGCCGGCAGCTTCCAGAGCACCTGGTGGTCGGGGGACAGCCGGCGCGCGACCTCGACCAGCGTCGCCACCTCCGCCCGGCTGAGCCGGGTGATGGTGCCGAAACCCTGGTACACGACGGAGGTCTGGGCGTCGAGCCAGGAGGTCAGCTCGCGCTCCTCCGGCGCCTGGGGGAGCGGCGGCACCATCGCCCCGACCAGGTGCATCTTGTCCGGAATGCGGAACGGGTAGTCGATCTCGGCGACCGAGTAGCACAGCACCCGCTCGGCGTGCTCGAACCGAGCCATCGGCCGGTGCGCGAGTCGCGAGATCCCCAGCTCGCGCCGGATCCGGGACTCGCTGCGCATCCGGCGGGACATCGACGGCTCGACGAACGTCAGCAGCGTGCACAACCGGAACAACCGGTTGCGCAGCTGCTGCGCGGGGGTCATCGGGTAGGGGAGCCCCGAGCGCGGGGTCGGGAAGTCCCGCGGGGTGTAGGTCCGCCCGAACGGCACCGTCGCGCTGACCACGTTGCTCGCCAGGAACGGCACGCTCAGCACGTACGGGATCTTCTCGGTGATGGCGAGGTTCACCGCGAAGTCGCACATCGCGTCGATCACCATCACCGCCGGCCGGTGCTCGGCCACCGCCTCCCGCAGCGCCCGGTACTTGGGGATCCGCAGCGTCGGGTCGAAGGAGTTCTTCAGCAGCGCCCGCAGCGCCCGCAGCGGCGACCGCTGGGTCACCGCGCGGTAGGTCCGGTCGTCCCAGGTCAGCGCGGACAGCTCGGGCAGCACCTCGCCGAGGGAGACGAACTCGACCTTGCTCGCCGAGGTGAGCGCCTCGACCTCGGCGCGGCGGGGCTCGTCGGTGGCGAACAGCAGGTCGTTCACGCCGCGTCGGGCCAGTTCGCCGGCCAGGACCAGCAGTGGGTTGATCAGACCGCTCTCCGGCAGACCGACCATCAGGACGGGCCGCCGCACCGGGTCCGAGGATGCTGCCATGGGCCGTACGGTTCCCGGCGCCCGCTCGACAAATCCCTAGTTTCCCCGCCCCTCCCGCGGCCTCCTCGCTCTGGGGGATTGTGCAGTTTCCCGTTTGTACGGTCCGAACGCGAGCCCCTGGGGAAGAACGAGGTGGTCCCGTGCGGAGAACTGGTGCGTCCGACTCGCGTGCCTTCACCGACGTCGTCCGTGCGGCGGTGGCGGAGGTGCTCGGCGTCGCGGCCGATGCGGTGTCGCCGACCGCGCCCCTGCGCGAGGCCGGCGTCGACTCGGCCGGAATGGTGCGCCTCGCCGCCGCGCTGTCGGTGCCGGCGTGGGCGGTGTGGCAGTACCCGACGGTGGCCGCGCTGGCGGATCACCTCGCCGGCGCGGCGGAGCCCGCACCCGCCCCGGCCGCCGCGGGGGCGGCCACGACCGGCGTAGAGCCGATCGCCGTGGTCGGCCTCGGCTGCCGGCTGCCCGGCGGGATCGAGTCACCGGCCGCCCTCTGGGACGCCCTGCTGTCCGAAATGGACGCCGTGCGGCCGGTGCCGGGCGACCGGTGGGACGTCGAGGAGTGGTACGACGAGGACGTCGCCGCCCCCGGCCGCACCACCGTCCGCCGGGGCGGCTTCCTCGACGACGTGGCGGGGTTCGACGCCGCGTTCTTCCGGATCTCTCCGGCCGAGGCCGAGCGGATGGACCCGCAACAGCGCATCGCGCTCGAGGTCGCCTGGTCCGCGCTCGAGGACGCCCGGATCGTCCCCGGCGCCCTGGCCGGCAGCCGCGCCGGGGTGTTCCTCGGCACGATGTGGCAGGAGTACCACCTGGCCACGGGTGCCGACCCGGCGTCGGTCGGCCCGCAGTCCGCCGTCGGCTGGGACACCTCGATCGTCCCGGCCCGGATCGCCTACGCGCTCGGCCTGCAGGGCCCCGCGGTGTCGGTGGGCAGCGCCTGCAGCTCCTCGCTCAACGCCGTGCACCTCGCCGCGCACAGCCTGCGCCGAGGGGAGTCCGATCTCGCGCTGGCCGGCGGTGTCAGCCTGATGCTGCACCCGCACACCACGGTGGCGATGACCAAGTTCGGTGGTCTGAACCCGGCCGACCAGTGCCGTGCCTTCGACGCCGACGCCGCCGGGTACGTGCGCGGCGAGGGCTGCGGGGTGCTGGTGCTGCGCCGGCTGTCCGACGCCCTGCGCACCGGCGACCGGATCTACGCCGTGCTGCGCGGCAGTGCGGTGAACAACGACGGCGCATCCAACGGCCTCACCGCCCCCAACCCCCGCGCCCAGGTCGACGTCCTGCGCGAGGCCTGGCGGGAGGCCGGCGTCGCGCCGGCCAAGGTGTCCTATGTAGAGGCACACGGCACCGGGACCGCGCTGGGCGACGTGATCGAGGCCGGGGCGCTGGGCGAGGTGTTCGCCCCCGGCCGGACTGCCCCGCTGCTGATCGGGTCGGCCAAGACCAACTTCGGCCACCTCGAGCCCGCGGCCGGGGTGCTCGGCGTGCTCAAGACCGTGCTGGCGCTGCACCACGGCGAGCTGCCGGCGAGCCTGCACTTCGACCGGCCCAACCCCAGGATCGACTTCGCCGGGCAGCGGCTCGAGGTGGTCACCGGTCGCCGGGACTGGCCACAGGGCCGGTTCGCCGGGGTCAGCGGCTTCGGCTTCGGCGGAACCAACGTCCACCTCGCACTGGAACGCGCCACGCCCCGGCCGCGACGGTTGGTCGCGCTCGCCGCACCCACCGAGTCGGCCCTGCGTGCCCGGGTCGGCACGCTGCTGGCCGAGCCCGCGCCGGCTGCCGGCGGGTCCGGGCACTACCGCGCGTTCGCCGCCGTCGACCGGCTGGACGAACTGCCGGCGGGACTGCGGGTCTCGCTCGACGGCCGGGCCCGGCCGCCGCTCGCGTTCTGCTTCTCCGGGCACGGCGGGCAGTGGGTCGGCATGGGCCGCGACCTGCTCGCCGAGCCGGCGTTCCGGGCCGCGCTGACCGAGGTGGACCGGGCCCTCGTCCCGGTCGTGGGCTGGTCGGTGCTCGACGAGCTGGTCGCCCCCAGCCCGCGGCTGAACCGCACCGACGTCGTCCAGCCGGCGCTGTTCGCAATCCAGGTCGCGCTGGCCCGCGCGCTCGCCGCCTGGGGCGTGCGGCCGGACGTGGTGTTCGGGCAGAGCGTCGGCGAGGTCGCCGCCGCCGTGGTCGCCGGCGCGCTGACCACCGCCGACGGCGCCCTGGTCATCGGCCGCTGGTCCCGCCTGGTCGCCGACCGGGCGGCCGGCAGCGGCACCGTCCTCGTCTGCGAGCTGTCGGCGGCGCGGGCCCGCCGGGTGGCCGGCGACCGGCTCGACCTCGCCGGGGAGCTGGCGCCGGGCCAGGTCTGCCTGTCCGGCGGGACCGAGGCGGTCGCCGAGGTCGAACGGGAGCTGACCGCGGCCGGCGTGCGCACGCTGCGGGTCGCCATCGACTACCCCTCGCACAGCCGACGGCTCGCCCCGCTCGCGTCCGAGCTGGCGGGGCTGCTCGACGGCGTGGTGCCGGCGGAGACGACGATCCCGTTCGTCTCGACGGTCACCGGCGCGGTCCTGCCCGGCGCCGAGCTGGACGGCGCCTACTGGGCCCGCAACATGTGCGCGCCGATGCTGGTCGCCGAGGCCGTGCGGGCGCTCCCCGCCGGTACCCGCGTCGTCGAGGTCGCACCGCACCCGGTGCTGCGGCCCTCGCTGGGACGCGCGCTCGCCGGGGGGCCCGACGTGCTCGTCACCTGTCGCCGGGACCGCCCGGCCCGGTGGAGCCTGGAGGACCTGCTCGGCCGGCTGTGGACCGACGGTGTGGACGTCGACTGGGCGGCCCTGGACGGCGGCACGTCCGCGGGCCCGCCGGTGCCGTGGGTCCTGTCCGCCCGCACCCCGGCCGGGCTCCGGGCCCAGGCCGCGGCCCTGCGCGACCACCTCACGCCCGAGGCCTCGCCGGCCGAGGTGGGGTTCTCGCTCGCCACCACCCGAACCGCCTTCGAACACCGCGCGGTCCTGCTCGGCGAGGACCGCCGCGCGCTGCTCGAGGCCCTGGCGGCGCTAGCCGACGGCGTCGAGACGCCGGCGGTCGTCGTGGGGTCCGCCGGCACGGTCGACCCCGCCGACCCCGGACCGGTACTGGTGTTTCCCGGCCAGGGTTCGCAGTGGGTGGGCATGGCGCGTGAGCTGCTGGACACCGCACCCGTGTTCGCCGCCCGGTTCACCCAGTGCGCCGACGCGCTGGCCGAGTTCGTGGACTGGTCCCCGGTCGAGGCGCTGGCCGACGAGGCGGCGCTGGCCAGGGTGGACGTCGTCCAGCCGCTGCTGTGGGCGGTGATGGTCTCGCTCGCCGAGCTGTGGCGGGCCCACGGCGTGCGCCCGGCCGCCGTCGTCGGCCACTCCCAGGGCGAGATCGCCGCCGCATGTGTCGCCGGTGGACTGTCCGTGCGGGACGCCGCGTTGGTGGTCGCCCTGCGCAGCGCGGCCATCGCCCGGGGACTGGCCGGCCGCGGCGGCATGGCCTCGGTCGCGCTGCCCCGCGAACGCCTGGCCCGCCTGGTCGGGTCCCTGCGGGGGCGGCTCTCGGTCGCCGCCGCCAACGGCCCCGGCTCGACCGTGGTCTCCGGGGACCCGGAGACACTCGAGGAGCTGCTGGCGCGGTGCCGAGCCGACGGGGTGCGGGCGAAACAGATCCCCGTCGACTACGCCTCGCACTCCGCGCAGGTGGACGCGGTCCGCGCCGAGCTGCTCGACCGGCTCGCCCCGATCCGCCCGCGCTCGACCGACGTCACGTTCCTCTCGACCGTCACCGGCGAGCCGGTGGACACCGCGGAGCTCGACGCCGCGTACTGGTACCGGAACCTGCGGGAGCCGGTGGAGTTCCACGCCGCGGTCGTGGCGCTCGCCTCCGCCGGCCACCGGTACTTCGTGGAGGCCAGCCCGCACCCCGTGCTCACCATGGGCGTGCAGGAGACCGGCGACCTCGTCGCGGTGGGCAGCCTGCGGCGCGATGACGGCGACCTGCGCCGGTTCCGCGCCTCGGTCGCCGAGGCCTGGACGCGCGGCGTGCCGGTCGACTGGTCGGCCGCCTTCCCCGGCGCGCGCCCGGTGGACCTGCCCACCTACCGCTTCCAGCGCCAGCGCTACTGGCTCGACGGCACCCGGCCGCGGCCGGCCAGCCGCCCAGCCACCGGCGACACGGCGCTGTGGGAGGCGGTCGACCGTGGCGACAGCGAGGCCGTACTCACCGAGCTCGACCTGCGCCCCGACGGCTCGCTCGCCGACCTGGTGCCGGCGCTGCGCGCGTGGCGGCGGCGCGGTCGGGAGGAGGCGGCGGTGCGCGACTGGTGGTACGAGGACACCTGGACGGCCGTGCCCGACCCCGTCCCACCCGCCGACCCCGGGACCTGGCTCGCCCTCGTCCCGGCCGCCGGCGACCGGGTGGGCGAGGTGTTGCACGGCCTGGCCGAGGCCGGGCTGAAGCTGGTCACGCTCGACGCCGTCGCCGACCCCGAGGAGCTCGCCCGCCGCTGCGCGGAGGCCGCCGGGGAGCACGAGCTCGCCGGCGTCGTGTCGCTGCTCGCGCTGGGGCCGGCGCCCCGGCCGCTCCACGCCCGGACCG
>NZ_MSIE01000121.1 GCF_001921205.1 Actinophytocola xanthii
ACCGTCGACCAGCACGGCCCGGTGCTCGAACACCGAACGCGTGGTGACCAGGGAGTACGCGACGTCCACCGCGGAGGGCGCGGCGTCGAGGTGGGCGCGGACGGCCTCGGCCTGGGCGCGCAGGGCCTCCGCGGTCCTCGCGGACACCACCAGCGGCACGGCGCCGTCGGTCGCGGTCGGCTGAACGGGTTCGGTGTCACCCTGTTCCAGGATCACGTGGGTGTTGGTGCCGCTCGCCCCGAACGAGGACACCGCCGCCCGGCGCGCCCGGTCCGCCTCGGGCCAGTCCACGGCCTCGGTCAGCAGCTCCACCGCGCCCGCCGACCAGTCCACGTGCGAGGAGGGCGCGCCGACGTGCAGGGTCCGCGGCGCCACACTGTGCCGCATGGCCTCCACCATCTTGATCACTCCGGCGACGCCGGCGGCGGCCTGGGTGTGCCCGAGGTTCGACTTGACCGAGCCCAGCAGCAGCGGCGTCTCGCGGTCCCGGCCGTAGGTGGCGAGCAGGGCCTGCGCCTCGATCGGGTCACCCAGCTCGGTCCCGGTGCCGTGCGCCTCCACCACGTCGACGTCGCGGGCGGCCAGCCCGGCGTGGTCGAGCGCCGCGCGGATCACCCGGCGCTGCGCCGGTCCGCTGGGCGCGGTGAGGCCGTTGGAGGCGCCGTCGGAGTTCATCGCCGAGCCGCGGACGACCGCGAGCACCCGGTGCCCGTTGCGCCGGGCCTCGGACAGGCGCTCGAGCACCAGCACGCCGGCGCCCTCGGCCCAGCCGGTGCCGTCGGCGCCCTCGGCGAACGCCTTGCACCGCCCGTCGGGCGAGAGGGCGCCCTGCACGGCGAACTCGACGAACCCGGCCGGGGTGGACATGACCGTGACCCCGCCGGCCAGCGCCAGCGAGCACTCCCCCGCCCGCAGCGCGTGCGCGGCCAGGTGCAGCGCGACCAGCGAGGACGAGCACCCGGTGTCCACCGACAGGGTCGGCCCGTGCAGGCCGAAGGTGTAGGCGAGCCGACCGGACAGCAGGCTGCCGGACTGCGCGGTCTGCCAGTCCAGGCCCTGCATCGGCAGCCGGTAGTCGCCGGTGCCGCCGCCGACGAACACTCCGGTGTCACCGCCGCGCAGGGTCGCGGGCACGATGCCGGCCCGCTCCAGCGCCTCCCAGGCCACCTCGAGGAGCAGCCGCTGCTGCGGGTCCATCACGAGCGCCTCGCGCGGCGCGATCCGGAAGAAGGCGGGGTCGAAGCCGGCGACGTCGTCGAGGAAGCCGCCGTGGCGGGGTACCGGCGGGGCGCCCGGTTCCCGCGCGAACGCGTCGAGCAGGGACAGGTCCCAGCCGCGGTCGGCCGGCATCTCGCCCACCGCGTCCACACCGTCGGCGACCAGCCGCCACAGGTCCTCCGGGCCGCGCACGCCGCCCGGGTAGCGGCACGCCATGCCCACGACGGCGATCGGCTCGGTCGCGGCCTCCACCAGCCGGCGGTTCTGCTGGCGCAGGCCGTCCACCTGCTTCAGCGCGGCCCGCAGGGCGCCGACAACCTTGTCGCTGGGTGCAGTCATCGTCGAACCCTTCAGTCGTGCGCCTGGCCGTTCAAGGCGGCCTGAACGAGGTCGTCGACATCCATGGCGTCGAGATCCATGGCGTCGACGTCCCTGTCGGCGGGTGCGGCAGCCGTCCCGTCCCGCCCGGCGAGGCGGAGCAGCGGCTCCAGCACGCCGATCTCCCGCAGGCGGGTCAGCGGCACCGACGCGAGCAGGGCGCGGAGGTCGGCCTCCTCGTCGCTGACCGACGCGTCGGGAAGCAGCTCGGCGAGCACGTGCTCGGCGAGTGCGGCGGGGGTGGGATGGTCGAACGCGAGCGTGGCCGGCAGCGCCAGGCCGGTGGCCGTGCTCAGCTCGTTGCGCAGGTCGACGGCGGTCAGCGAGTCGAACCCGAGCTCCCGGAAGGCCCGGTCCGCCTCCACCGCCTCGGCGCCGACGTGGCCGAGCACCGCCGCGACCCGTTCCCGGACCAGCTCGAGCACCACCGGGTGCCGTTCGGCGGGGGGCAGCGCGGCCAGGCGCTCGCGCAGCCGGTCGGCGGCGCCCTCGGCCGCGCGCCGGTCGCGCCGGGCGGTGTCGAGCGCCACCCGTGCCTCCGGTACGCCGGTGAGCAGCGGGCTGGGTCGGGCCCCGGTGAACGCGGCGGCGAACCGGTCCCAGGCGACGTCGGCGACGACCGTGCTCGGTGCGCCGCCGCCGACGACCCGGGTGAGCACGGCCAGCGCGAGGTCGGGGTCGAGCGGAGGCAGCCCGGTGAGCCGCAGGTGCGCGGCCAGCGGGCCGTCGGCGCCCCAGGAACCCCAGGCGATGCTGGTGGCCGGGCGCCCTCGGCGCTGCCGGCGCAGGGCCAGCGCCTCGAGGTGGGCCCCGGCGGCGGCCTCGGCACCGCGTCCGGCCACCCCCCACACACCGGCGACGGTGGTGCAGAGGACGAACGCCTCGAGGTCGCCGGTGAGCGCGTCGAGGTGCTCGGCCGCGGCGACCCCGGCGGGTGACGGGTCGGCCACGACGACGGCGGTGAGCGCGGGCAGGGAGGCCAGCAGCGCGGCGAGCGCCTCCCGGTCGGTGGTGTCGCAGTCCGCGACCTCCAGCCCGGCCAGCGGCTCGGCCCCGGCGAGCACGACCCGGCCGGCGCCCGCGCCGGCCAGCCAGCGGGCCAGCGGCTCACCCATTCCGCCGGCCCCGACCACGAGCACGGTTCCGGCCGGCGTCCACCCGGTCCCGTCGGGAGCGGCACGGACCAGGCGTCGGGCGAACACGCCGTCGGGGCGGACCGCGACCTGGTCCTCGCCGATCCCCGACAGCACGGCACCCAGGCCGGCGGCGGGCTCGACCAGGTCGACCAGGCCGCCCCAGCGGTCCGGGGACTCGAGCGCGCACACCCGGCCCGCCCCCCAGACAGCGGCCTGGGCCGGGTCCGGCTCGTCGGCGGCGGCACCCCGGGTGAGGCACCACAGGGGTGCCGCCACACCGGCGTCGGCCAGCACGCCGAGCATGGTCGTCGGCCAGGCGGTGGACCCGGTGTCGGTCGGCGCCGGGGAGGCGGCCGCCGCCAGGAGCGACACCACCCCGCTCACCCCCGCGCCGACCTCGGCCAGGCGGGTCGCCAGGTCCGGGCCGTCCTCGACCGGGAGCACCGCGCCGCCCAGGGCGGCGACCGCGGCGCACAGCCACTCGTCACCGGTCCAGCCGGGGGGAACCACGGCGAGCCAGGTCCCCGGCGGCTCGGCGCTGACGGGGACGGGCACCAGCTGCCAGTCCACCCGGTAGCACCAGCGTTCGGCGACCGAGCGCTCCTGCCGCCGGCGGCGCCAGCTCGACAGCGCCGGCAGGACCGTGGCGAGCGCCCCCGCGTCCGCGTTCAGGTCGAGCGTGGCCGCGAGCGAGTCGACGTCGGCGCGGTCGACGGCCGACCAGAACTCGGCGTCGGCAGGGTCGGCGGCGGGTGCCGGCGCTGCGGGGAGGTCCGGCCAGAACCGCTCGCGGCGGAAGGCGTAGGTCGGCAGGTCCACGGCGGCCGGCCGGGTGTCGGCGAAGAACGCCGGCCAGTCCACCGGCACCCCGCGGGTGTGCAGCCGGCCCAGCGCGGTGACCAGGGAGGTCTCCTCGTCCCGGTCCGCGCGCAGCGCCGGGACGGCGACGGCACCCGAGGCCAGGGACTCGGCGGCCATCGCGCACAGCACGCCGTCCGGACCCAGCTCGAGGAACGTCCGCGTGCCGGTCGCCAGCAGCGTGTCGAGGCCGGCGGCGAAGCGCACCGGCTCGCGCACGTGCCGCACCCAGTGGTCCGGGGAGCACAGCTGCTCGGCCGTGGCGAGCGCGCCGGTCAGGGTGGACACCACGGGGATGCGCGGCGGGTGGTAGGTCAGCCCGGCGGCGACCTCGCGCAGCGGGTCGAGCACGGGGTCCATCAGCGGCGAGTGGAACGCGTGGCTCACGTGCAGCCGGCGGGTGCGCCTGCCCTGGGCGGCGAACCGCTCGGCGACCGCCAGGACCGCGTGCTCGGCGCCGGCCAGCACCACCGAGCGGGGGCCGTTGACCGCGGCGAGCGAGACGTCGGCATCCAAGAGCGGCGTCACCTCGTCCTCGCCGGCCTGCACCGCGACCATGGCGCCGCCGGCCGGCAGGGCCTGCATGAGCCGGGCCCGGGCGGAGACCAGCGCGCAGGCGTCGGGCAGCGACAGCACCCCGGCCACGTGCGCGGCGACCAGCTCGCCGACCGAGTGCCCGGCCAGGTGGTCCGGCGCCAGGCCCCACGACTCCACCAGCCGGAACAACGCGACCTCGAGCGCGAACAGCGCGGGCTGGGTGCGGCCGGTCTCGGCCAGGCCCGGTTCGTCGCCCCAGACGACCTCACGCAGGCCGGGGTCGAGGTGGGCGAGGGTCTCGTCGAACGCGTCGGCGAACACGTCGAACCGCTCGTAGAGCCCGCGGCCCATACCGACCCGCTGGGCGCCCTGCCCGGAGAACAGCACGCCCAGCTCACCGGCGGTGGCCACGTCGCGGGCGATCTCCACGCCGTCAAGCAGCACCGCCCGCCTCGGCAGGGCGGCGCGCTCGGTGGCCAGGGCCCGGCCGACCGCCGCCCGGGACAGCTCGGGGTGGCGGTCGGCGAACTCGGCGAGCCGGCCGAGCTGGGCGTTCAGCGCGGCCTCCGACCGCGCCGACACCGGCCAGGGCACGACCGCGGGCTCGACGCCGGCGGGTGCGGGGTCGGCCTCGGGTGCCTGCTCGACGATCACGTGCGCGTTGGTGCCGCTGATGCCGAAGGCCGACACCCCGGCCCGCCTCGGCCTGCCCGTGTCCGGCCAGGCCGTGTCCTCGGCGAGCAGGGCGACGGAGCCGGCCGACCAGTCGACGTGGCTCGAGGGGGTGTCCACGTGCAGGGTGCGCGGCAGCCGGCCGTGCCGGAGGGCGAGCACCACCTTGATCACGCCGGCGACGCCCGCGGCGCCCTGGGTGTGCCCGAGGTTGGACTTCACCGAGCCCAGCAGCAGCGGGTGCTCCCGGTCCTGCCCGTAGGTGGCCAGCAGCGCCTGCGCCTCGATCGGGTCACCCAGCGTCGTGCCCGTGCCGTGCGCCTCCACCACGTCGACGTCCTGGGTGGACAGCCCGGCGTCGGCCAACGCGGCCCGGATCACCCGCTGCTGGGCGGGTCCGTTCGGCGCGGTCAAGCCGTTGGACGCCCCGTCGGAGTTCACCGCCGAACCCCGCACGACGGCCAGCACCCGATGCCCGTTGCGCCGCGCGTCGGACAGCCGCTCGAGCACGACGACGCCGACGCCCTCCGACCAGCCGGTGCCGTCCGCGCCGTCGCCGAACGCCTTGCACCGGCCGTCCGCGGCGAGCCCGCCCTGCAGGCTGAACTCGACGAACGAGTCCGGGGTGGACATGACCGACACCCCGCCGGCGAGCGCCAGGGAGCACTCCCCGGAGCGCAGCGCGCGGGCGGCGAGGTGCAGCGCGACCAGCGACGCAGAGCAGGCGGTGTCGACGGTCACCGCCGGGCCCTCGAGCCCCAGGGTGTAGGCGAGCCGGCCGGACATGACGCTGGCCGTGGTGCCGGTCGCGACGTGCCCGCCGAGGCTCTCCCCGGCGCTCGGGTCGGGCAGTGCCGCCGCCGCGCGGCGCAGCACGTCCACGTAGTCCTGGCCGTTGGTGCCGACGAACACCCCGGTGTCGCTGCCGCGCAGGGCGGTCGGGTCGAGCCCGGCGCGCTCGAGCGCCTCCCAGGAGGTCTCCAGCAGCAGCCGCTGCTGCGGGTCCATGGCCAGCGCCTCGCGCGGGGAGATGCCGAAGAAGTCGGCGTCGAAGTCCGCGACCCCGGCGAGGAACCCACCCTTGGCGGTGGCCGAGCGCCCGGCGAGCGCCGCGAGGTCCCAGCCCCGGTCGTCGGGGAAGTCCACGATCCCGTCGCGGCCCTGGGCCAGCAGCTCCCACAGCTGCTCCGGCGAGGTGACCCCACCCGGGAAGCGACACCCGATGCCCACGACCGCGACCGGCTCGGCGGTGACCGCCCGCGCTTCCCCGGCCTGCGGCGCCGGCAGCCGACCGACCAGCTCACCCACGAGGAACGCCGCAAGCTCACGCGGCGTGGGGTGGTCGAACACCAGCGACGCCGGCAGCCGCAGCCCGGTCACTGCGGTCAACGCGTTGCGCAGCTCCACCGTGGTGAGCGAGTCGAACCCGAGGTCGCGGAACGGCTTGTCGGCGTCGACGGAGGAGCCGTCACCGTGCCCGAGGACGACGGCGACCTGAGCCCGCAGCAGGTCGAGCACCTGCCGCTCCCGCTGCGCCTCCGGCAGCGCGGCGAGCCGGTCGGCCAGCGCCGGCTCCCCGGGAACGGGGGCCGGGTCGGCCGACCCTGTGAGGTCCGCCAGCAGGGGCGCCGGCCGCAGTGCGGCGAGCGCGGGCGCGAACCGCACCCAGTCCACGTCGGCGACGGTCACCTCGGTGTCGCCGGCCTCGATGGCCCGGCGCAGCGCCGCGATCGCGCGTGCGGGCGGCAGCGGGGTGAGACCACCGCGCCGCAGTCTCTCGGGCACGGCCGCCGAAGCTCCTGCGGTAGCCACCGCGGTACCCGCGGCCATGCCGTCGCCGGCCCAGGGGCCCCAGGCCACCGAGGTGGCCGGGCGGCCCAGCGCTCGGCGGCGGGCGGCCAGCGCGTCCAGGTAGGCGTTGGCGGCGGCGTAGTTGCCCTGGCCCGCAGCGCCGAGTACGCCGGCGGTCGAGGAGAACAGCACGAACGCGTCGACCTCGCCTACCAGCTCGTCGAGGTGGCGGGCGCCGTCGGCCTTGGCTCGCATGACGGTCTCGAAGCGGGCCGGGGTGAGCGCGTCGACCACTCCGTCGTCGACCACGCCGGCGGCGTGGAACACGGCGGTGACCTCGACCCCGTCCAGCAGCGCGGCCAGCGCCCCGCGGTCGCCGACGTCGCAGGCGGCCAGCGTGACCCGCGTGCCCAGGTCGGTCAGCTCCGCCACCAGCTCACCCGCGCGGGGCGCGTCCGGGCCGCCGCGGCTGGCCAGCAGCAGATGCTCGGCTCCCTCGCGGGCCAGCCACCGCGCCACCTGGCCACCGACCCCACCGGTGGCTCCGGTGACCAGGACGGTCCCGGCCGGGCGGTACTCCCGGGCGGGGCGGTCCGCGGGAACCGGGGCGGGCACCAGGCGCCGGGCGAGCACGCCGGCCGCGCGCACCGCCACCTGGTCCTCCTCGCCGCCGAGCAGGCCGGCGAGCCGGCGCACGACGTGGCGGTCGACCGTCGCTGGGACGTCCACCAAGCCGCCCCAGGTGTCGGGGTGCTCCAGGGCCACCACCCGTCCCAGGCCCCACACGGCGGCCTGGTCGGGGTCCGGTGCCTCGGTGGCCGAGACGGCGACCGCGCCGCTGGTCAGGCACCACAGCCGGGCCGTGCTCCCGACGTCGGCGAGGGCCTGGACGGCGGCGGCGGTCAGCGTCAGCGCGGACCGCCCCCCGGCCAGCGTCAGCAGCGACAGCACACCGGCCACGTCCTCCGGCACCGCGAGGTCGGGACCCGGCTCGACGACGGTGGCCCCGGGCAGCAGGTCGGGCAGCCACGCCGGCGGGGCGAGGCCGGGCGGGACGAGCACCAGCCAGCGGCCGGCGGGCGGGGGCGCCGCCGAGGTCACCGGGCGCCACTCGACGCGGTACCGCAGCTGGTCGACACCGGCCTGCTCGTCGCGGCGCCGCCGCCAGCGAGCGAGGGCGGGGGCGACCGCGGCGACGGTGTCGGCGTCGAGGCCGAGGGTCGAGGCGAGGTGGTCGCGGTCGTCGCGGCGGACGGCCGCCCACAGCTCGTCGTCGTGGGCCGGCGGGGCGGCGGGTGCGGCGGTCGAGGGCCAGTACCGCTCCCGTTGGAACGGATAGGTGGGCAGGTCGAGGTGGCGGGCGCCGCTGTCGGCGAAGAACGCCGGCCAGTTCACGGCGCCGCCCCGCGTGTGCAGCCCGGCGACGCCGGCCAGCAGCGCCGGCACCTCCGGCCGGTCGCGGCGCAGGGTCGGCACGCTCACCGCCGTGTCGCCGAGGGTCTCGGCGGCCATGCCCGACAGCGAGCCGTCCGGGCCGAGCTCGAGGAACGTGGTGACGCCCTGCGCGGCGAGCGCGCTGACGCCGTCGGCGAAGCGGACCGCGTTCCGCACGTGCGTGACCCAGTGGTCCGGGGAGCACAGCTCCTCGGCCGTGGCGAGCGCGCCGGACAGGGTGGACACGACCGGCAGCGTCGGCGGGTGGTAGGTCACCGCCGCCGCGGCCCGGGCGAAGCCGGCGAGCATGGCGTCCATCCGCGGCGAGTGGAACGCGTGGCTGACCCGCAGCCGCCTGGTTCTGCGGCCCGCATCGGCCAGGCGCGCGGCGAGGTGCAGCGTCGGCTCCTCGTCCCCGGCGATGACCAGCGAGGACGGCCCGTTCAGGGCGGCGATCGAGACCGCGCCCGCATGGCCGTTGATCATGCTCTCGACCTCGTCCTCGGTGGCGCGCACGGCGACCATCGCGCCGCCCGGCGGCAGGGCCTGCATCAGCCGGGCCCGCGCGGCCACCAGCCCCGCGGCGTCGGCGAGCGTCAGCACGCCGGCCACGTGCGCCGCCACCAGCTCGCCCACCGAGTGCCCGGCCAGGTAGTCCGGCGCCACGCCCCACGACTCCACCAGCCGGTACAACGCCACCTCGAGCGCGAACACCGCGGGCTGGGTGAACCCCGTCTCGTCGAGCCCGGGCGCCTCGCCCCACATCACCTCGCGCAGCGGGCGGTCCAGCTCCGGGTCGAGGTGCGCGAGCACCTCGTCGAGCGCGTCGGCGAACACGCCGAACCGCTCGTACAGCTCGCGGCCCATCCCGACCCGCTGGCTGCCCTGGCCCCCGAACAGCACCGCCGTCCGGCCTCGGCCGGCCCGGCCGGTCACCAGGCCCGGCTGCCCCTCGCCGTCCCGCACCGCGGTGAGCCCCGCGACCAGCTCGTCCCGGTCCGCGGCGACGAACGCGGCCCGGTGCTCGAACGCCGAGCGGGTGGTGGCGAGCGCCGCGGCGAGGTCGGTGACCGAGGTCGAGCCGTCCACGATCGACAGCAGGTCCGCGGCCCGGGCCCGCAGCGCCCGCTCGTCGCGTGCCGACACCAGCACCGGCTGGGGCGCGGCGACCGGCTCGGGCGCGACCTCGGCGGGCGGGGCCTGCTCGAGGATCGCGTGGGCGTTCGTGCCGCTCAGGCCGAACGAGGACACCCCGGCCCGGCGCGGCCGGTCCGCCGCCGGCCACTCCTGTGCCTCGGTCAGCAGCCGGACCGACCCCGCCGACCAGTCCACGTGGGACGACGGGGTGTCCACGTGCAGGGTCCTGGGCAGCAGCCCGTGCCGCAGCGCCTGCACCATCTTGATCACGCCGGCGATCCCGGAGGCCATCTGGGTGTGCCCGAGGTTCGACTTCACCGAGCCGAGCAGCAACGGCGTCGACCGGTCCCGGCCGTAGGTCGCGAGCAGCGCCTGCGCCTCGATCGGGTCGCCGAGCGCGGTGCCGGTGCCGTGTCCCTCGACCGCGTCCACGTCCGACGGGCGCAGCCCGGCGGCGGCGAGCGCGTCGGTGATGACCCGCTGCTGGGCCGGCCCGTTGGGGGCGGTGAGCCCGTTGGACGCGCCGTCCTGGTTGACCGCCGAGCCGCGCAGCACGGCGAGCACGGGGTGGCCGTTGCGCCGGGCGTCGGAGAGCCGCTCGAGCAGCACCAGGCCGACGCCCTCGGCGAGCGTCATGCCGTCGGCGCCCTCGGCGTAGGCCTTGCACCGCCCGTCCAGTGCCAGTGCCCGCTGCCGGCTGAACCCGATGAACGGGGCCGGCGTGGCCATCACGCTCACCCCGCCGGCCAGTGCCAGGCCGCACTCCCCCGCGGCCAGCGAGCGCGCCGCGAGGTGCAGTGCGACCAGCGACGAGGAGCAGGCCGTGTCGAGGGTGAGCGCCGGGCCCTCGAGCCCGAACAGGTAGGCGATCCGACCGGACAGGACGCTCGGCAGGGACCCGGTGACCTGGTGGCCCTCGGCGTTGTCGACGGTGCCCGCGACGCCGGAGCCGTAGTCCTGGTAGCTGGCGCCGACGAACGTGCCGGTGCGGCTGCCGCGCAGGGTGTGCGGGTCGAGCCCGGCCCGCTCGAACGCCTCCCACGCGGTCTCCAGCAGCAGCCGCTGCTGCGGGTCCATGGCCAGCGCCTCGCGGGGCGACACGCCGAAGAAGGCCGGGTCGAAGTCGGCGACGTCGTGCAGGAACCCGCCCTGGACGGAGTAGGTGTGCCCGGGCCGGTCGGGGTCGGGGTCGTACAGCGCCTCGGCCGACCAGCCCCGGTCGACCGGGAAGCCGGAGATCGCGTCGACGCCGTCGACGACCAGCTCCCACAGGCGTTCCGGCGAGGTCGCGCCGCCGGGGTAGCGGCAGCTCATGCCGATCACGGCGATCGGGTCGTCGGCGACGAGCGCGGCGGTGACCTCGGCGGGCGGGGCCGGCGCCGCGCCGTTCAGCTCGGCGAGCAGGAACCCGGCCAGCGCGACGGGGTTGGGGTGGTCGAAGACCATGGTCGCGGGCAGGGCCAGGCCGGTGCCCCTGGCGATCCGGTTGCGCAGGTCCACCGCGGTGACCGAGTCGAACCCGGCGTCGCGGAACGCGCGCCGCTCGTCGAGCGCGTCGGCCGAGCCGTGCCCGAGCACCGCGGCGGCCTCGGCGCGGACCAGGTCCAGCAGGACCCGTTCGCGTTCCTGGGCGGGCAGCGACCGCAGCCGGGCGGCCAGCTCCCCGCCGGTGGCCGGGTCCGGTGCGTGCTCGGCCGACTCGGCCAGCCGCCGCACGGCCGGCACCTCGTCGAACAGTCGGGTAGGCCGGATGGCCGTGTACACGGGGTGGTAGCGCGCCCAGTCGACGTCGGCCACCGCGACCACCGGGTCGTGGGCGTCCAGAGCGGCCCGCAGCCCGGCGAGCGCCCGTCGCGGGTCCATGAACTCCAGACCGCTGCGCCGGATCTGGCCGGGGTCGACCCGGCCCAGCTCGAGGTCGTCGGCCCAGATGCCCCAGTGCAGGGAGGTCGCCGCGCGGCCGCGGGCGCGGCGGTGCTCGGCGAGCGCGTGCAGGTAGGCGTTGCCGGCGACGTAGGCGGCGTGCTGGCCGGCACCCCACAGCCCGACGACCGAGGAGAACAGCACGAAGCGGTCGACCTCGCCGAACACCTCGTCGAGGTTGCGGGCGCCGGTGACCTTGGCGTCCAGCACGGTGGTGAGGCCGTCCAGGTCGGTGTCGGCGAGCGGGGACAGCTCGATCACCGCGGCGGCGTGGATGACGGTGCGCACCTCGCGGCCCTCGTCGCGGAGCCGGTCGCGCAGGGCGGCGAGCGCCTCCCGGTCGGTGACGTCGCAGGCCACCACCTCGGCTGGCACGCCAAGGCCGGCGACCAGGTCCTCCGCGCCGGGAGCGGTCGGGCCGCGGCGGCTGGCCAGCACCACGTGGTCGGCGCCGTGCTCGGCGAGCCAGCGGGCGACGTGCGGTGCGAGGGTGCCGGTGCCGCCGGTGACCAGCGTCGTGCCGCCCGGCTCCCAACGGCCGGTCGGCGGCGCGGCGGGCGCGGGCACGAGCCGGCGCGCGAGCAGGCCGGAGCCGCGTACGGCGAGCTGGTCCTCTCCGGTGTCGCCGGCGAGCGCGGCGGCCAGGCGCCGCCCGGCGCGCCCGTCGAGGACGGGTGGGAGGTCGACGGTTCCGCCCCAGCGGTCGGCGTGCTCCAGCGCCGCCGTCCAGCCGATGCCGGCGACCAGTGCCTGCGCCGGGTTCTCGACCTGGTCGGAACGGCCGGTGGAGACGGCTCCCCTGGTCAGACACCACAGCGGTGCCTCGATCCCGGCGTCGCCGAGTGCCTGGACGAGCGTGACGGTGCGGGCGAGCCCGAGCGGCAGGGCCGGGTGTCCGGGGGTGGGGTCGCCGGCCTCGGCGAGCAGCGAGACGATGCCGGCCGCCTCGGCGGCGCCGGCCTCGCGGAGGCGGTCGGCGACGCCCGCCCGGTCGGTCTCGGTCAGCACCAGCCGGCGAACCTCGGCGCCGTGCGCGCCGAGCACGGCCTCGACCTCGGTGTCCCCGTCGCCGGGGGTGACCAGCAGCCAGGTGCCGGCCAGGGCGGGTGCCGGGCCGGCGGGCACCGGGGTCCAGCGGATCCGGTACCGCCAGGAGTCGACGGTGGCCTCCTCGTCGCGGTCGCGGCGCCAGGCGGTCAGCGCGGGCAGCACGGCTGCCAGTGCGTCCTGGTCGACGCGCAGGTCGGCGGCGAGCACGGCGGGGTCGGCCTGCTCGATGGCGGCCCAGGCGCCGTCGTCGGTCGGCTCGCCGCGGTCGGCCTGCGCGAGCACGGCGGGTGGGGACCAGTAGGACTCGCGCTGGAAGGGATAGGTGGGCAGGTCGACGCGCCGACCGGCGGGGAGCGCCCAGTCGACGGTGACGCCCCGGACGAACACCTCGGCCAGGGAGGTGGCCAGCCGGTCGCCACCGCCGTCGTCGCGGCGCAGCGTGCCGGCGACGACCACCCGCCCGCCGGCGTCCTCGGCTGTCTCCTGGACGGCGAAGGTCAGCACGGGGTGCGGGCTGACCTCGATGAACGCCCGGTGGCCGGTGTCGAGCAGGCCGCGGACCGCCGGTTCGAAGCGGACGGTCTGGCGAAGGTTGCGGTACCAGTAGTCGGCGTCCATGGTCGTGGTGTCGATCCGGTCGGCGGTGACCGTGGACCAGAACGGCACGTCGGCGGGGCGCGGGCGGACCGGGGCCAGCTCGGTGAGCAGCTCGTCGCGCAGCTCGGCCACCTGGTGGGAGTGGGAGGCGTAGTCGACGGGGACGCGGCGGACACGCACGTCCTCGGCGGCCAGCTCGTCCCGCAGCGCGTCGAGGGCGGCGGGCACGCCGGAGACGACCACCGAGCGCGGGCCGTTGACGGCGGCGATCGAGAGCCGTTCGTCCAGCCGCCCAGCCACCTCGCCGGCCGGCAATGCCACCGACATCATGCCCCCGGCACCCGCGAGCCGGCGCGCGATCGCGGCACTGCGCAACGCCACCACCCGCGCACCGTCCTCGAGCGACAACGCACCCGACACCACCGCGGCGGCGATCTCACCCTGCGAATGCCCGACCACCGCGTCCGGCTCCACACCATACGAACGCCACACCGCCGCCAACGCCACCATCACCGCCCACGACGCCGGCTGCACCACCCCCACCCGACCCAGCTCACCGCCACGAAGAACCTCCGACAACGACCACCCC
>NZ_MSIE01000122.1 GCF_001921205.1 Actinophytocola xanthii
GACGTCGGCCATGCCCTCGACGAGCCCGGGTGCTGCCCGACCCTCGGCGAGGGCGGTGAGGCCGTCGGCGCGGCTGTCGCCGAGCAGGACGGCGCGGTGGTCGTGCAGGGCACGGGTGGCGAGCAGCGAGTGGGCCACGTCCGCCGGGTCGAGTTCCAGGCAGGAGCGCAGGTCGCGGGCAGCGGCGCGCAGCGCGGGGGTGCCGCGGGCGGACATCACCCAGGGCAGCGACGTCTGCCGGACGGACTCGGCGGGAGGCGGCTCCTCGGCCGGTGCCTCCTCGAGCACCAGGTGGGCGTTGGTGCCGCTGATCCCGAACGAGGACACCGCGCAGCGGCGGGGTGTGGGGCCGGTCGGCCAGTCGACCGGCGAGCCGAGCGGGACGACCGCGGCCTCGCTCCAGTCGACGTGGGTGGACGGCGGGTCGACGTGCAGCGTGGGTGGGAGCTGCTCGTTGCGCAGCGCCATCACCATCTTGATCACGCTGGCCACGCCGGCCGCGGACTGGCTGTGTCCGATGTTGGACTTGACCGAGCCGAGCCACAGCGGCCGGTCCCGGTCCGCGCCGTAGGTGGCCTGCAGCGCCCGGGCCTCGATGGGGTCGCCGAGCGCGGTGCCGGTGCCGTGCGCCTCCACCGCGTCCACGTCGGCCGGGGTCAGGTGGGCGTTGGCGAGCGCCTGGCGGATCACTCGCTGCTGGGACAGGCCATTGGGGGCGGTGAGGCCGTTGGAGGCGCCGTCGGAGTTGATGGCCGAGCCGCGGACGACGGCCAGCACGGGGTGCCCGTTGCGCCGTGCGTCGGAGAGCCGTTCCAGGACGACCACGCCGACGCCCTCGGCGAGCGCCATGCCGTCCGCGGCGTCACCGAACGCCTTGGACCGGCCGTCGGGCGCGAGCGCGCGCTGTCGGCTGAACGCGATGAAAGGACCGGGGGTGGTCATCACGGTGACGCCGCCGGCGAGGGCGAGCGAGGTCTCCCCGCCCCGCAGCGACTGGGCGGCCAGGTGCAGCGCGACCAGCGACGAGGAGCAGGCGGTGTCGACGGTGACCGCGGGGCCCTCCAGGCCGAACACGTAGGCCAGGCGCCCGGACAGCACGCTGGGGATGGTGCCGGTGACGACGTGGCCCTCGGTGTCGTCGCCGGCGCCGTACTCGGTGGCGCTGGCGCCGACGAAGGTGCCGGTGCGGCTGCCGCGCAGCACGGCCGGGTCGATGCCGGCCCGCTCGAACGCCTCCCAGGCGGTCTCGAGCAGCAGCCGCTGCTGCGGGTCCATGGCCAGCGCCTCGCGCGGTGAGATACCGAAGAAGCCCGGGTCGAACCGGTCGGCGTCGTGCAGGAACCCGCCCTGGGTGGTGTAGGTCGTGCCGGCCCGGTCCGGGTCGGCGTCCACCGGCACGCGGCCGTCCCAGCCCCGGCCGGTGGGGAACTCGCTGATCGCGTCGACACCGTCGGCGACCAGTCGCCACAGCTGCTCCGGGGAGCTCACCTCGCCGGGGAACCGGCAGCTCATGCCGACGATCACGACGGGGTCGGTGGAGACAGCGGTCGCCGCGGTCGGGGCCGTGTCGCCGGACCCGGTGCCGAGCAGTTCCCCGAGCAGGTACCGGGCGAGCCGCACCGGGTCGGGGTGGTCGAACACCATCGTCGTCGGCAGCGACCGGCCGGTGCGTTCGACGAGCCGGCGGCGCAGCTCGACCGCGGTCAGCGAATCGAACCCGAGGTCACGGAACGCGCGCCGTTGCTGCAGCTGGTCGGGGCGGTCGTGGCCGAGCACGGCGGCCGCCTCGGCCCGCACGATGCCGACCAGCAGCCGCAGCCGCTCGGGTTCGGCCATCCCGGCGAGCCGGGTCGCCAGCTCCCCGGACACCTCGAGGTCGGCGGCGGGCAGGCGCACCTCGGGCAGGTCGGCGAGCAGCGGGCTGGGCCGGGCGGCGGTGAAGATCGGGACGTAGCGGGCCCAGTCGACGTCGAGGACGGTGACCGTCGCCTCGCCGCTGGTCACCGCGCGGCCCAGCTCGGCGAGGGCCACCGCGGCGGGCAACGCGGCCAGCCCGCGCCGGGCGAGCTGCTGGGACTCCTCGGCGCCGCCGGCCATGCCGGTGCCGGCCCAGGGACCCCAGGCGACCGAGGTGGCGGCGTGGCCGAGCGCGCGCCGGTGCTCGGCGAGCGCGTCGAGGTAGGCGTTGGCCGCGGCATAGCCGGCCTGCGCGCCGCTGCCGAGCACCCCGGCGATCGAGGAGAACAGCACGAACAGGTCGAGCTCGCGGTCGCCGAGCAGGTCGTGCAGCGCGGCGGCGCCACCGGCCTTGGCGGCGAGTGCCGCGGCGAGGTCGGCCGGGCCGGTCTCGGCGAGCGGTCGCACCTCGGCGACACCCGCCGCGTGCACGACGCCGCGCAGGTCCGGCTCCCGCTCGAGCACCGCGGCCAGCGCGGCGCGGTCGGCGACGTCGCAGGCGAGGATCTCCACCTCGGTGCCCAGCTCGGTCAGCTCGGCGGCCAGCTCGGCCGCGCCAG
>NZ_MSIE01000123.1 GCF_001921205.1 Actinophytocola xanthii
GCAGAGAGCACCCAACAGCGGCTGGTCCGGCTGGGCCTCGCTCGGCGGCTGGATCGACCTGTTGAACGTGAACCGGAACAACGACGGCCGGCTGGAGGTGTTCGTGCGCGGCGGGGACGGCGCCCTCTGGCACAAGTGGCAGACCGCGCCGAACAACGGCTGGTCCGGCTGGGCCTCCCTCGGCGGCTGGATCGACCGGCTCACCTCCGCGCAGAACGCCCGTTGAGTTGGGGGACGTCGTGGGGAGTCGCCTCTCCCCACGACGTCCGCCGGGCGCTCAGGAGACGAAACCCTCCGACCGTAACCAGTCCGTGGCGACCTCGGCCGGGTCGTCGCCGTCCACGCTGACCTTCTTGTTCAGCTCGGTGAGGATGTCGGTGTCGAGCTTCTCGGCGATCGGTTCGAAGACCCGCTCGAGGTCCGGGTACTCCTCGGCCAGTTCGGCGCGGATCGTGATGGCCGGGTTGTAGACGGGGAAGAAGTGCTTGTCGTCCTCGAGCGGGGTCAGGTTCTGCGCCGACACCCGGCCGTCGGTCGTGGCGACCTCGCCGAAGTTGCAGGTGCCGCCCCGGCCCGCGGTCGGGTAGATGACCGCGTCGTTGAGCAGGTGGATCTGTGCGTCGGGCAGGGTGAAGCCGTAGGCCTTCTGCAGCCCGGGGAAACCGTCGTCGCGGCTCTTGAACTCCGGTCCGATGCAGGTCGTCGCGGCCGCCGGGTTCGTCCTCGCCAACTCGGCGTAGTCGGACAGGGTCCGCGTGCCGTACTCGGCGAGTGCCTCCTGGTTGACCGCGATCGCGTAGGTGTCGTTCGCCGGGGACCGTGCCCACCAGACGACGCCGTTGGCGAGGTCGGCCTCCTTCACCGCGTCGTAGAGCTCCTCGGCGTCCGGGACGGGCCGGGTGTTCTTGAGGTAGTTGATCCACCCGGTGCCGGTGTACTCCCAGTACAGGTCGATCTCGCCGCTCGTCAGCGCCTGCCGGACGTTGGCCGAGCCGGTGATGTTGGTCCGGTCGACCGGGTCCGCGCCCGCCGCCCGCAACGCGACGATCGCGACCTGGCCGAGCAGCAGCTGCTCGTCGAACTCCTTGGACCCGACGGTGAGCTGCACCCCGCTCAGCTCGTCGATCCTGGAGATGGAGCCCTCCCCCACCTCCGTGGCGCCGTTGTCCTCCTCGATGGTGCACCCGCCGGCGAGGGCGGCGGCCGTGGCCAGCGCCAGCACCGCGGACCAGGGACGTCGAGCACAACCCATGACCTTCTCCTCGTGTCTCAGGTGCCCCGGGGCCGGAGCAGTTCCTCGGCGACGAGCCCCAGCCAGTCGGCGAACAGGGCGAGCGCGGCGACGACGATGCCGTAGGTGACGCTCAGCGCCGGCCGGTTCAGCCCGATCCCGGCGACCAGCCCGCCGCCGAGCCCACCGCCCCCGACGAACGTGGCGAGCGTCGCGCTCGCGAAGGTCAGCACCAGCGCGGTGCGGATGCCGGCCAGGATCACCGGTACCGCCAACGGGAGCTCGACCCGGGCCAGTACCGCGGTTCTGGACATCCCCATGCCCCTGGCCGCCTCGATGACGGCCGGGTCGACACCCTCCAGACCCACGATCGTGTTGCGCAGCACCGGAAGCACCGCGTAGACCACGAGCGCGACGACCGCCGTGGCGAATCCGGTTCCCATCACCAGCGCGAGGAGCACGACCAGGCCGATCGACGGGATCGCCTGGCCGAGGTTGCCCAGTCCCAGCCCGACCGGCCGCACCCAGCCGGCGGCGGGGCGGGTGAGCAGGATGCCGAGTGGGACCGCGATCGCGATGGTCAGTGCGGTCGAGACGGCCGACAGCGCGACGTGCTCGCCGAGCTCGCGGCCGAGCTCGTCCGCGTTGAGGTACCGCGCCTCGATCGAGTCCGCCGGCAGCGCGCGGACCACGAGGTAGAGCCCGAGCAGGACGACCGCGATCAGCAGCGGCCGCACCATCAGTCCCCGGCGCCCGGTGCGGCCTCGGGCGCCGGCTCGGAGCCGGCCGAGACCCGCGGTCTCAGCCACGGATCCCCCTCGAGGTCGTCATCCTGCCGACCAGGCCGAGGGCGAGGTCGAACGCCAGGGCGAGCACCACGATGCCGAAGGTTCCGACGAGCACCTGGTTGAGCGAGTTCACCGCGCCGAAGCGGCCGAGGCCGTCGAAGATCTGGTTGCCCAGCCCGGGTCCCTTCACGTAGGCGCCGATAGCCGCGATGCCGATCGTCATCTGGGTGGAGACGCGGATCCCGGACAGGACGACCGGCCAGGCCAGCGGCAGGCGCACCCGCCAGAGCAGCCGGGTCCGGCCGAGCCCCATCCCCCGACCGGCCTCGACCACCGCCGGGTCGACCCCGCGCAGCCCGACGACAGTGTTGCGGGTGATCGGTAGCAGGGCGTAGACCACCAGGGCGATCAGGACGTTGGTGGTCCCCAGGCCGACCGGGCCGATGAGGATGCCGAGCAGCGCGATGGACGGGATGGTCAGGAACGACGCCGTCGTCGCGGTCACCGCGGCGGCGGGGATCGGGCGCTGGTAGGTGAGCAGCCCCAGCGACATCCCGACCAGCACGGCGAGCACCATGGCGAGCAGTGTCAGGTTGACGTGCCGCACCGCGTCGTTGTAGATCTCGATCGCGTTGTCCTGGATGTACTCGGCCAGGCTCACCGCCCCGCCCCCCTGGTCCCCGACGAGAACGTGAGGACACTGTAGCAGCCGAGATCCCCGCGTAGTCCACAGTAGACTGATCGGGTAGGCTCCCGCCGGTGCGCGAGCTGACGAGGACCCAGCACGACCGCCTGCTCAACCTGGTCCGGCGGAGCCCCGCCTTCCTCGGAATGCGGGTCGTCGTCCACGAGGACCGGGTGGAGGTCCGCGATCCAGCGGAGGTCGTGCTCGGTCTCGGCCCGGTCGTCGACGTGGTCGTCGGCGCCCCGTGGGACCAGTGGCCGGACCTGGTGGACGACCGGCTCGCCCGGATGCTCACCGCCGTCGTCGAGGGCAGCCCCGAGCTGGACGGTCCCACCGAGGGGGTGCTCGAGCGGGTCTACGCGCGGCTGCGTCCGGTGGCGGGCAGCCCGACGGGGTGGTGGACCTACGCCCGCGAGGTCGCCCCGGGGCTGCTCATGGTGCTGGCCCTGGACCACCCCGACCGCGTGGCCGTCCTCAACGACGACCAGGTCGAGCGGCACGGGTACGACCGACTCCTCCGGGCTGGCCTGGACAACCTGTGCACCCAGCTGCCCGACACCTACGCCACGCGCGAGGACGTCCACGTCCTCGTCGGCGGGGACCACGTCGCCTCGACGGTGTTGGTCCTGCCGTGGGTGGTCGAGGTGGTCATTGGCGTGGTGGACCAGCCTTTCGGGGTGCTGGTCGGGATTCCCGACCACACGACGCTGGTCTTCCACGTCCTGCGCGACGGCGCCGGCGCGCGGCACGCCGTGCGGGAGATCGCCCGGGTCGCCGCCGACCAGCACGCGCGGAGCGACGTCCCGCTGAGCCGGGAGGTGTACTGGTGGCGCCCCGGGTCCCCCACCCTGGAGCCGGTGGCCCAGCGGGCGGGGACGGCCGACGGCGTCCTGGGCGAGGACCTCGTCACCCGCTACCCGCCCGGCTTCGTCGAACTGCTCGAGGAGCTGGACCGGCGCCCGCTCTGAGCACCGCGGCGAGCCGCGCCGGCCACGTCACGCCACTGAGCCTAGTCGCTCCCGTTGCTCGGCGGTCAGCTCGAGGGCCGCGCCGGCGAACGCGTCGTCGAGTTGGTCGACGGAGCTGATGCCGACGATGGGGATGGCGGCCGGCGTCCCCCCGGCCAGCCAGGCGAGCACGACCTGGTTGCGGTTGGTGCCGGTCTCGGCGGCGATCTCGTCGAGCACGGCCAGCCGTCGGGTGGTGCCGGCGTGGTCGTAGTCGGGGTGCAGGGGCTTGTCCGCGCGGGTGTACCGGCCGCTGAGCAGCGGTGTGTAGGCCCACAGCGTCATCTCCGGGTGGTGCTCCAGGTAGTGCAGTACCTCGTCGCTCACCGCACCGAAGCGGTGCACGACGCTCGGCTGGGTCGACGGCCGCGGCTGGAGGTAGGTGTGGTGCTGCTGCACGGCGGTGTAGCCGGCGACGCCGGCCGCCCGGGCCAGCTGTCGGGCCCGTTCCACCTGCCAGGTGGGGTAGTTGGAACAGCCGAGTCGGCCGACCGTCCCCGCCGCCACCAGCTCCCCGAACGCACCGACGGTCTCCTCGAGCGGCGTGACCGGGTCGGGCTTGTGCGCCCAGTACAGCTCGACGCGGTCGGTCCCGAGGCGCCGGAGGCTGCCCTCGATGCCGTTCTTGATCACCGCCGCCGAGAGCCCCTCGGCGGTCTCCGGGAACCGCCCCGCCTCGGTCGGCTCGCAGCCCACCTTGGTGCTGATCCGCACGCGGTCGCGCATCCCCGGCCGCCGCGCCAGCCACCGCCCGAGCAGCGTCTCGCTCTGCCCGCCGAAGCCGCTGGGGTCCTCCCAGAACGCGTAGCAGTTCGCGGTGTCGATCCAGACGCCGCCGGCGTCCACGAAGCGGTCCAGGATCTCGAACGAGAGTCGCTCGTCCGCGACCGTGCCGAACAGCATCGCGCCAAGAACCAGGTTGTCGGTCATGCCGCCACGCTAGGCCGGTTCGGCTCGGCATTACGCTCCAATTCCATGGCGGTTTCCCAGACCAATCTGGCGTGGGCGACGCTGCTCGACCTCGCCCCGGCCGAGCCCCGCCGGCGCCGCCTGCACGACCGGCTGGCGCACGCGCTGCGGTCGGCCATCCGGGAGGGCCGGCTGGTGGAGGGCGCCGTCGTGCCGCCGAGCCGGGTGCTCGCCGAGGAGCTCGGCTGCTCCCGGTGGGCGGTGACCGAGGCGTACGGCCAGCTGGTCGCCGAGGGGTACCTGTCGGCCAGGGTGGGTTCGGCGACGCGCGTGTCCTGGTCGCCGGAGACCGCGGCCTCGGGGCCCGCGGCGCGGGTGGTCCCGGCGCATCCCCCGGTGCGGTACGACCTCGCACCAGGCCTGCCGGACCTGCGGGCGTTCCCGCGGCGCCGGTGGGCCGACGCCGTCCGGGCCGTGGCCGGCTCGGCAGTCCACTACGACCTCGGCCTACCCGACCCCGCCGGGCACGCGGTGCTGCGCACGACGGTGGCGGAGTACCTGCGACGCTCGCGCGGCGCCGACGCGCAGGCCGCGACGGTGTCCGTGTGCGCCGGCGTCACCGACGGCCTGGTGCGCACGTGCCGGGCGCTGCGCGCGGAGGGGATCACCGACCTGGCGGTGGAGGACCCCGGCTGGGGGCGGCTTCGTGCCGCGGCGACGAGCGCCGGCCTGCGGGTGCACCCGGTGGCGGTCGACCAGGACGGCCTGCGCGTCGAGGACCTCGCCCAGGGCCCGGCCCGGGCCGTCGTCGTCGGCGCGGCGCACCAGTTCCCCACCGGTGCCGTGCTCTCCCCGCCGCGCCGGTCCCGGCTGGTGCGGTGGGCCCGTGAGGTGGGCGGCTTCGTGATCGAGGACGACTACGACGCCGAGTTCCGCTACGACCACCACCCGGTGGCCGTGATGCAGGGAATGGACCGGAACCGGGTGTTCCTGCTCGGCTCGGTCAGCAAGACGTTGTCGCCGGCGCTGGGCCTGGGCTGGCTGGTCGCCCCGCCGGCGATGGCCGCGGCGCTGCGGGCGGCGAACCCGGTGGCGGTCGCCCCGCCGGTGCTCGACCAGCTCGCGCTGGCCACGTTCATCGAGCGCGGCTGGTACGACGCGCACCTGCGCGCGGCCAGGCGACGGTTCCGCACGCGGCGGGACCTGCTGGTCCGGACGCTGGGCGCGGAGGTACCGGAGGGTCGGGTCGCCGGCACCGCGGCCGGACTGCACGTCCTGCTCCACCTGCCGGACGGCACCGACACGGCCGCCGCCGTCGCAGCCGCGGCCGCCACCGGCCTCCGACTGGCCACCCTCGCCGACTACCGGAGCGGGCAGTCCGCCGAACCGGCACTGGTCCTCGGCTACGGCAACATCGCCGACCCCGAGATCCCCCCGGCCGTCACGCTGCTGCGCGAGGCCCTCCGGCGAGGTCAGTCGGGCCCGTAGACGTCCCAGAGCTCGCCGACGAAGAAGGTGCCGAAGCGGGCCAGGGCGGCGAGGCCGTGGGGGCCGTCGGTGCGGAAGCTGGCGAGCGTGGCGACGAGGTCGTGGGCCTCGACGCGGAGGGTCCCGGCGCCGAGCACGTCGGCGTCGGCGTCGCCGCCGGGTGGGACGTGACCGTGCAGGAGGCGGACGTAGAGGGTGGAGGTGTCGTGCCACATGCGGGAGACCGGGCCGTCGTGGACGTCCTTGTACCCGGCGAGCGTGCGGGGCCGACCGGCGGCGTCGGTGAACCAGAGCCGGTAACGCATGGCGCGGCTACGGGGAGCTGCGCCGGGGGCGAAGAGGTTGAACCAGCCGCGCTCGACCGGGCACCGCGCGTCGGAGGCCTGCACCGTCCCCGAGGCCCGGGCGAGGTGGTCCGGCTCGGCCAGGAACTCGTCGACGTCGTCGACGCGGATGGAAAGGCGGAACGAGAACGGCTCACGCGCGGCCGAGCCGTCCGCCTCGACCCCCCGCGGGTCGGTGGCCCCCAGGACGACGAACCCCGCCATCTCCTCCTCGAACGACAAGGAGGTCGGCGTCGGTACGAAGGCCACATCGGCGGTGGGCACGCTTGGGGTGGCGGGCACCGTGGGAATGGCGGCCACGTCCGCTGAGGTGGCCACATCCCCGGTGGCGGCCGCGCTCGCAGGAGCGGGCGCGGCGGGAATGGCGTCCACGCCCGCGGAGGTGGCCACACCCCCAGTGGTGGCCACGCCGCCGGTGGCAGCCGTGCCGTCAGTGGTGGTCGGCGGCCCAGCCGACGCCATGCCCGCGCCCGACGCCGCCACCGGGGATGTCACCTCTCCACCCGAGGCCACCAGCGACGAGGCCATCGCGGCGGAGGGGACCAGCTGGGCGGGGTTCGGCGAGGTTCCGGGGGAAGCCACCGGCGAGGTGGCGACCGGCGCTGGCAGTGCCACCTCCACGACGGGCACCGGCAGTGGCTCGGTGGGGGCCACCTCCTGGCGGCGGGGGTGGGGGGTCTGGGTCTCGAGGATGCGGGTGGCCATGCGGTCGGCGAGGGCCGCGATGGTGAGGGAGGGGTTGGCGCCCACCGGGCCGGGCATGGCGGCGCCGTCGGCGATGTACAGGCCGGGGTGGCCGAAGACCTCGCCGTAGGCGTCGCAGACACCCTCGCCGGAGTGGCGGCCCATGGGGGCGCCGCCGAGCGGGTGGGCGGTGATGAACTGCTTGGCCACCCACGCGGGCACCCCCGCGTGCTCGGCGCCGAGCACGTCCGCGATGCGGCGCATGGTGTCGCGCAGCCGGTCGAAGTGTTCGGCGCTCGCCTCGGCGCTCCACTGGAGGTCGAGCTTTCCCCCGCGCAGGCGCAGCCGGCCGTTCGGGACGTCGCGGCCCATGCCCAGGAGCGGCAGCGAACTCGCCGACAGGCCCGTGTCCCGGAACAGCCCGGCGATCTCGGCGGACAGGTTCGGGTCGCGGGTGATCTTCGCCCAGATCCGCTCGATCACGAAGCGTGCGGCCCGCACCACGTCGGCGCCCAGGTCGGCGCGCTCGGCGAGCCAGTCGACGAAGCCGGGGTGGCCGCCGTCCTCGATGTAGCCGCCTCGGCCGCCCTCGTTCGGGTCGTCGGTCCGGTCGGCCAGGCGGATGGCGCTGGTGATCACCGGGCCGTGGCTGGCGCCGATCTCCCGGGTGCGGGTGCGGTCCTTGGCCCGGAGCAGGAACGTGAGCAGGTCGCCGTTGCCGGAGAAGCGGCTGCCGAGCGCGCCGGACAGTCCCGGCAGCTCGCCCTGGCTGCGGAGCAGCAGGTACGTGGTGCCGAACGTGCCGGCGGCGAGGACCAGCCGGTCGCAGGTGATCGTGCGCGTCCCGGTGCCCCGGCGCCCGTTGCGCCTGGGGTGGGGGCCGACCTCGTGCGTCGCGTAGTCCACGGCGTAACCGTCCGCCGTCCTGCGGACCGCGCTCACCTCGGACAGCGTCCGCAGGTCGGCGCCGCGATGGCGGGCCGCCGAGAGGTAGGTGTGGTCGAGGGTGTTCTTGGCACCGTCGTTGCACCCGATGTCGCACTCGCCGCAGAGCCGACAGGTGCGGCGGGGCGCGCCGTGCAGGTTGCCGTACTCGGGCTCGGGGATGGGCAGGCCCAATCCCGGTTGGGCGCCGGGGACCGGAGCGAAGCTGATCCCCAGCGGGGGTAACCGCCAGTCGAGCCCCAGCTCCATGGCCGCGTCCCGCAGCGCGATCGTCTTCTGGGTGTGCGCGTAGGCCGGGTGCTCGACGGGGTAGGGCGTGGCCCCCAGCATCCGTTCGACCGCCTCGTAGTGCGGGTCGAGGTCGGCCCTGGTCACCGGCCAGGACTCGTACCCCCCGCCGGTGACCGGTTCCTCGTGCACGAACCAGTGCTCGTCCTTGCGCAGCAACACGTTGGCGTAGATGAGCGAGCCCCCGCCGAGGCCGCTGGCGACCACCGAGCCGCACCCGTCGAAGCTCCACACGTCGTACATGCCGTACAGCTGCTGCTTCGGGTCCCAGAAGGCGTGTTTCATCTCGGACGGACGCCGCGGGAACATGCCAGGGGCGTAGGCGCGGCCGCGCTCGAGCACCACCACCGACAGCCCCGCGGACGCGAGCCGGTAGGCGGCCACCGAGCCGCCGAACCCGGATCCGACCACCACCACGTCGACATGCTCGTCGTGCACGCCCGTCAACTCCCGTTCCGCTTGAGGAAGTCCACGATGCGCGGGAACACGTCCACATGGGCGTCGCGGCCGATCATCGGGTCGATGTGCCCGTACCCCGGGATGATCTCCAGCTCGTGGCGCCCGGGCGCCCGCAGGTTCAGCAGCCGGTGGAAGGCGATGTTGGAGTCGGTGAAGACCCTGTTCTGCTCGCCGGTGAGCAGCAGCAGCGGCGTCTCGACGCGCTCCAGGTCGCCGAGGTAGTCGTCGGGGAGCGCGCTGTGCGCCGGGTTGTTCGGGTCGTACTTCACCGCGTGGCCGGCGCGGACGATCTTGCTGACGTGCCGGTAGTAGCTGACCTCCGTCGCGCCGTTCAGGTCGGCCAGCCGCTCGTGCTCGTGGGTCTCCGGGGCGAGGTTGTGGTGGTTGTACATGGCCGGGAAGCCGCCGCCCCACATGAAGCTCTGCATGTGGCAGGCGGACACGTCGCACTCCCGGTGGAACAGCGAGACCGCGCGGGCGAACAGGCGGCGCCGGGAGAGCGGAGGCGCCGCGGCGAACCGCGGATCCAGGTACGACAGACCGAGGCCGTACTCGAGCAGGTTCGCCCCGCCGGCCAGCTTCAGCCGGCACCAGGCCGGGACGCGCGGGGTCAGGCCGACGCTGTTGGCCACGAAGCTGGAGACGCCTTCGACCACCCCGCCGAACATGCTCATCAGGAACGTGACCGAACCGAGGCAGTGCGCTATCACGTGAATCCGTCGTCCCCCCACGTGACGACGGAGCTCACGGACGGCGGCGGGATGGTCGAAGGCAGCAACATCGTCCAGGGTGTGCCGCCGAGTCTCCATGTTGTACGGAAAACGGTTGCTCATGCGGAAGTCCAACGTCCAGACCTCGCCGAAACCGTTGTCCAGCAGGAAACTCAGTAGGTTGCGGTGCTCGGGCATGATGAACATGTCGCTGGACGAGCTCAACCCGTGGACGAGCAGCACGACGTCGTCGGAGTCCGCCGCGAGAAACCTCGTCAGCGTCAGACCAAGGTGGTCCTCGGTCGCGAATGGGTGCACCGAAACCTCGGCACCCCTCACGCCCCCCAGCGTGAACCGCGGAATTCGGTGCCCCATCGCGACCGCCCCTCCCCCGTCGTGCTGCCACCACCATGCCCTACGGCGATGACGCTCGGTATCGTGGAAAACCCGTACATCCGACTCGGCATCACGCACGCCCCGCCAGCTTGGCCGCCACAGCGGCCCGCGAGCCGACCCCGAGCTTGGTGAACACCCGCGACAGGTGCGTCTCGACGGTGCGCACGCTGAGGAACAGCTGTCCGGCGATCGTCCGGTTGCTCAGCCCCTGAACGACCAGCGTCGCGACCTCCAGCTCGCGAGGCGAGAGGCCGAACGGCGTGTCCCGGTCGGCCGACGGCGGTGTCGACACCCGGTCGCCGAGCCGCCGGCGCTCCTGCAGCGTCTGCGCCTCGAGCGTGCGCGCACCGCAGTCGCGGAACTGCTCGGTGGCCTGCTGGAGCTGCTCTCGGGCGGTGGCCGCGCGGCCCGCCGCGCCGTTCGCGATCCCCGCCACCAGCAGCGCCCTGCCGTGGTCGACACCGCGTTGGCCGGCCAGCAGGTTCTCGGCGGCCCGCTCCGCGAGCGCGGCCGCGGCCACCGGGTCCTCGGCCAGGGCGTGCGCTCGGGCCAGGTCGACCAGGCCGGCGAACACCGGCAGCTTGGGCGACTCGACCTCGGCCGCCAGGGCGGCCCAGCGCGCGGCCTCGACCTGACGGCCGCGCCCGGCCTCCACCTGGGCCAGCAACTCACAGGTGGCCAGCAGGGTGGCCCGGTCGACCCGCGGGTCGTCGAAGCTGGCGCAGGAGTCGACGAGCACCCGGATTCCGTCGTCCAGCTGCCCGGCGGCGACCATGGCGACGCCGTGGGCGTTGCGCGCCATGTGGTCCCAGACCTCCTGGCTGCCCGCGGCCGCGCGGACGGCCTCCTGGCCCGCACGCAGCGCCGCCTCGTGGTCCCCCGTCCAGGCCTGCGTCAGGCACAGCTGGGTGAGCGCGAACACCAGCTGCTGCGCCGAGTTGAGCAGCCGCGCACAGTCGACCGACTCCTCGACCGTCTCCAGTGCCTGCGGCAGCCGGCCCAGGGCGACGAGCGTGCGCGCCTTGCCGGCCAACAGGTTGGTCAGCACGTAGGCCTGGCCGGTCGTGCGAGCCACGGCGATCGCCCGCTCGAAGTACCGCAGCGCCGCGGAGTAGCGGCCGAGGCAGGTCTCGGCCCAGCACAGCCAGGCCACCGCGTCCAGCCATTCGGCCAGGTGGTCGTCCGGGGTCGCGTCGACGAGGCGTTCGGCGGCATCGGCGGTGCGTTGCGCGTCCGCCATCCGCCCGCCGGCGTAGGCGGGCATCGGGCGCAGCGCCGCGACGGCGGTCTCCAACCCGGGCTCCCAGCCGTCGTCGGAGTCGGGCATCAGGTCCAGCACTGCCTGTGCCGCCCGGTAGTCCACCCGCATCAGGCTCTCGGCGACAAGCCTCATCCGCAGCGGGATCGCCGCCGCGGCCCGAGGGCTCGGCATCCTGTTCAGCTCGTCCAACAGCAGGGCCCGCGCCTCGTGCGGCCGGTCGAGCTGTCGCTCCATCAAGGCGCAGATGCGGGCCGCCCGGGCCCGCCTGGCGTACTGGCCGGCCGGGAGCAGCCGGAGCAGCTCGCGCGCGGTGTTCCGGCTCTCGGCGAGCTGGCCGCTGACGCCCTGGGACCGGCTGAGGTCCATGAGCAGCGTCAACCGCTCGTCGAGGGTCTCGGGCTCGTCCGGCATCAGCTCGAGCGCCTTGCGCAGCCAGTGCGCGCAGGTCTCCGGGGCGCGGGTCGCCACGGTTTTGGCCGCGGTCACCAGCGTGCTGATCGCGCGCCGGTCGGCGAACGAGCAGGAGCGTTCGACGTGGTGCGCCTGCACGGTCGCCGGCGCGCCGACCTTCGCGAGGTGGTCGGCGAGCCGGGCGTGCGCGCCGACGCGCCAGCCGGCCTCGGCGTACTCGTAGGCGGCCTGCCGGACCAGGGGGTGGCGGAACCGGAACCGCCCGGAGCTCGCCGGGCGGAGGATGTCGCGCGCGACGAGGTCGTCCAGCGCGTTCAGCGTCGCCGTCTCCGGAACCTCCGCGGCCACCGCGACCAGGGCCGGGTCGAACTCGTCGCCGGCGACCGCGGCCGCCTGCGCCAGGCGCAGGGAGCCGGGCGGCAGGTCGCCCAGCTCCACCCGCAGCACGGCCCGCACCGACGCGGGCAGCTCGGTGCCCGCGAGGCGGTTCATCCGCGCCAGCGCCTCCAGGTAGAAGGGGTTGCCGCCGCTGGCCTCGTACAGCGCCCGGCCGCGAGCGCGGGCGACCTCCGGACCGAGCAGCTCCGCCCCCTCCTCGGGGGTCAGCGGGTCGACGGTGACCTGGCGGCCGCCGGCCGCGCCCACCAGGCCGAGGACCCGGTGCGGCGCCTGCATCGGCCGGTAGGCCACGGCCACCAGCACCCTGCCCCGCGGTGGGTGGCGGACCAGGTGGTCGAGGAACTCCGCCGAGCTCGGGTCCGCCCAGTGCACGTCGTCGAGGATCAGCGCGAGCCCGTTCGGCGCGGCCAGCTCGTCCACCAGCTGGCGCAGCGCCCGGTAGGATCGGAGGCGGTCGATCCCGGTCCGGTCGGCGTGCTCGTCGGGGTCGCCCGCGTCGGGTACCGCCGCGGCCAGGGCGGGGAAGATCGTGGCCAGGCGCCGTCGCTGCGCGCCGCCGAACCGCTCGAGCACCTCCGCGCCGTGGGCTTCCAGGTGGTCGTCGACCGCGTCGACGAGCGCGCTGAACGGCATGATCTGCTCGAGCTCGGCGGCCCGGCCGTTGAGCGTGGTCAGCCCCCGCTGCCCGGTGCGCCTGACCAGCTCGGCCAGCAGCCGGGTCTTGCCGATGCCGGGTTCGCCGACCACCGCGAGGAACTGGAACTCACCGGCGCAGGCCGCCGCCACGACACGGTCGAACGACCGCAGCACCTCTTCCCGGCCGACGAGCGGGTTCACACCGCCGGGAGCACTTCCCGCCTCGGTGCGTACCGAGGTCGTCCGGCTGCCCACGTCCGTGCCACCAGTCACGGACACCGCTCGAAAAGGCCTGAACGCGACGACATCAACCAGCCCCCAGTCCCGGACACGTCCCGGCGTCCGCCCCCGACAGGCCGAGCGAAGGACCACCCGACAACACTCGACTGCGCCGGGCGTCAACCGAAAGACCCAACCCGCCGCCACGCTATGTTGCCATTCTCGCCGGCACGCCGCTACCGCTGCGCCGGAGCGGGTCCTCAGCCAGGGGAAGCCGTCACGGGAAAGGTGACCCGGACGGTGGTGCCCCGCCCGGGCGCGGAGGTGACGCCGGCGGTGCCCCCGTGGGCGGCCACGATCGCCTCGACGATCGCCAGGCCCAGGCCCGAGGAGCCGCCGCTGTCCCGGCTGCGGCTGGGGTCGGCGCGGTAGAAGCGCTCGAACACGTGCGGCAGGTGCTCCGGCGCGATCCCGTCGCCCTCGTCGTGTACCTCGACCGCCACCTCCCCCTCCTGGGCGGTGACGGTGACCGTGACCGGCGTCCCCGGCCGGGTGTGGCCGACCGCGTTGCCGACGAGGTTGCGCAGCACCTGCTGGATGCGCGGCCCGTCCCCGTCGACCACCGCCGCCGCGGCGCCGTCCAGGGTGATGCTCCGGTCGGCGCTGACCACGCGGGCGTCGTCCACCACCTCGGTGGCCAGCGCCACCAGGTCCACCGGCTCGCGGTGCAGCGGCCGGGACCCGTCCAGACGGGCCAGCAGCGCCAGCTCCTCGACGAGCACCCGCATCCGGTCCACCTCGGCCTGCATCCGTTCCATGGCGTGGTCGAGCTCGTCGGGGTCGCGCAGCGCGCCCTGGACGTAGAGGTCGATCCAGCCGTGCACGGTGGCCAGCGGCGTGCGCAGCTCGTGGCTGGCGTCGGCGACGAAGCTGCGCAGCCGCTCCTCGGCCCGCCGCTGGGCGTCGAAGGCGTTCCGGACCGCCTTCGCGACCGCGACCTCCGGGCCGGCGAGCAGCGCGACCAGCGCCAGGCGCCACCGCGAGGACCGGGTCATCGCCGCACCGGCCGCAGGCTGTACCCGAACCCCCGCACGGTGTGGATCAGCGAGGGACCGCCGAAGTCGATCTTGCGCCGGAGGTTCGAGACGAAGCGCTCGACCACGCCGGTGTCCCCGCCGAAGTCGTACTGCCAGATCTGGTCGAGGATCTGCGCCTTGGACACCACCCGCCCGGCGTTGGCCAGCAGGTAGCGCAGCAGCCGGAACTCGGTGGGAGACAGCTCCACCGGGCGGCCGCCCCGGGTCACCAGGTGCCGGTCCTCGTCCAGCTCCAGGTCGCCGCAGCGCAGTACCCCCTCCGGTACCGCCGGCGGCACGCGGCGGGAACGCCGCAGCAGCGCCTCCAGCCGGGCGGCGACCTCCACCACGCTGAACGGCTTGGTCAGGTAGTCGTCGCCACCGAGGCGCAGCCCGCGCACCCGGTCGTCCAGCTCGTCGCGGGCGGTCAGGAACATCACCGGCACCTGGACGCCCCGGGAGCGCAGCAGGTGCAGCAGGTCGAAGCCGTCGGTGCCGGGCAGCATCACGTCCAGCACGATCGCGTCCGGCGGTCGGTGATCGCGGCCAGGGCGGCCGGCACATCCCCGGCGGCCTCGACCTCGAACCCGGCGAACCGCAGCGCGGACAGCAGCACCTCCCGCAGCCCGGGGTCGTCGTCCACCACCAGAATGCTGTCCACCTCACCATCACACCACCCGGACCGGCGCGTGACCCCGGTCGGACCCGCTGAGCCGGGCGCCCTCGACGTCCACGTTCGGCAGCGACCGGTCCACCCAGCGCGGCAGCCACCACGCCCGGTGCCCGACCAGCGCCAGCACCGCCGGCACGAGCGTCATCCGGACCAGGAACGCGTCCAGCAGGACGCCCACCGCGAGCGCGAGGGCGATGGGCTTCAGCGTGGCGTCACCGGTGGGGACGAAGCCCGCGAAGATCGCGGTCATGATCAGCGCTGTCGCCGCGACCACCCGGCCCGAGGCCCGGGCGCCGCGGGCGACCGCGCGGAGCGGGTCGCGGCCGCGGACGTACTCCTCGTGCATGCGGCTGACCAGGAAGACCTCGTAGTCCATGGCCAGGCCGAACAGCACCGCCATCAGGATGATCGGCATGAAGCTGATCACAGGACCGGTGCGGGCGACCCCGACCAGCTCGGCGAGCCAGCCCCACTGGAACACCGCGACGATCACCCCCAGCGTCGCGCCGACCGACAACAGGAAACCCAGCGTCGCCTTCAGCGGCACCACCAGCGAGCGGAAGGCCACCATCAGCAGCAGCACGGCCAGGCCCACGACGACCAGCACGAAGGGCAGGAGCGCGGCACGCAGCAGCGCGGAGATGTCGATCCCGACGGCGGTCACGCCGGTGACGCCGACCGAGGGCCCGCCCACCGCCTCGAGCTCGCCGACCAGCCGCTCGGTGCGTTCGTCCCGCGGCCCGGTCTCGGGGATCACCCGCAGCAACGCGTACTCGCCGTCCGCGGACCGTTGCGCGGGTGCGACGGCGGCGACCCCGTCCACCGCGCCGAGCCGCTCGCCCAGCGCGGCGGCCGCGGCCGGTCGGTCGGCCTCGCCCCGGAGGTCGGCCAGGACCAGCAGCGGGCCGTTGGCGCCCGGTCCGAACGCGGCGGCCGTCAGGTCGTAGGCCTGCCGCTCGGTGCGCTCTGCCGGAGCAGAACCGCTGTCGGTGAGTGCGAGCCGCAGGTCCGCGGCCGGTACCGCCAGGACGCCGAGCGCCGCGACGACGGCGAGCGCGGTGATCGACGGCCGCCGGGTGACCAGCGCGACCCAGCGCTCGCCGGCGGGGCGCCGGCCCTCCCCG
>NZ_MSIE01000124.1 GCF_001921205.1 Actinophytocola xanthii
ACGCGACACGGTTACCGCGTCAACGTTCCTTGATGAGGCACTAGTTCGGTCTGCGGGCCACCACGGAGTACGCACCCAGGATACGGTCCCCCGTGAGGCGGTAGAACCCCAACTGCTGGGCGACTGCGTGCTCGTTGGCCCAGAGGTTCGGGCTCTGTGTCATCGCGGTCGCGAAACTCTCGACGGCGGTCTTCAGCTCGGTGAGCTTGGCCGGGGTGACGACGCGCATGCCCGGCACGATGACGGCCATGTCGTGGAGCGTGTCGGTCGGGTGGAGCATGACCGGCGTGTTGGTCACGCGAGGGTTCTTGTTTTCGTTCCACCGCACGCTGCCGCCGAGCTGGTCGGCGTCCTTCTTGGCAATGCCGTCGCAGTCCAGTTCTACCCCGGTCTTCAATTCGATCACCGCATGCTGGGTGGCGCTGAGGGCCCATAGGTTGTCGGGCCCGGTCCCGCACAGGCGTTCCGGCCGCATGCTGTCGAATCCCAGGTGGTGGCCGAGTTTCTCCCAGGCTGCTTCGGCTTCATCGGTGCGTTCGTTATCCCACACGATGTCGTCGAGCATGGCGCGGAATCCGAGGACCAGAGCGGTGCTGTCGGCGTAGGTGGTGCCGAGGAAGTCGGCGACGGCGCGGGCTTGCACGGCGGCGGGGCGGGCTTGGCGAATGTCCACACCAACGGCTGGACGCAGCACGGCTGGGTTGTCGCGAATGGCCGCGCCGAGTTGTTGTTGGGCTGTGGCGGGGTCAATGAAGTGGAGATAGGTCGCTTTCTGTTCGCGTACCCACCCACGCAGCGCGGGATCGGTGATTCCGTTGATGGCTTGTTGTAGTCGGTCGACGGCCGGGTTGTGCTGGCCTGCTGCGGCCAGGTCGAATGCGTCCCGTGCTGCGATTGCTTCTGGCCGCACGGCACCAGTGCTGTTGTAGCGGACTGAGGCGAGGGCGAGTTTGCTGCGTTGCACCCACTGCGGGTCGCGGTCCAGACAGACCGATAGCGCGTCGCGGATGCCGTCCAGGCCGGCTCCGTGTAGCTGTAGGGCGAGGTCGCGGCTGAGTTGGAGTTGGGCTCGGGTGGCAGGCGAGAACAGGGACAGCCAGGCATCATCGTGTACCGCCACACCGAGCCCGGCGCCCATCAGCAGCACCGCGCAGTGATCGTTAACGTCGCGGACGCCTCGGCCCATGCCCTGTTCGATGCGTTGCACGTCGCGGACGCGTCGAGTGGGACTGTCGATCAGAGCGGAGGCTTCGCGGCGTTCGGCGGCGTCGAGCGGCCGGGGTATGCCGTCTACCACGAGTAGTTCGCATGCAGGTCCGGGCAGGTCGATCCCGTCGTACTTGTTGACCAGCACGACAAGGCCCACGTGTCCGTTGGTGAGTTCGGCGACGCCGTGCTCGAGGTCGCGCACGTAGTGAACCCGGTCGGCAAGGTGGCGCCACTGGTTCGCCTTGGCGGTACTGGGGACGAGCACGACCACGTTCACGGGACGGGATTCGGTGACGCCGTCGCCGTCGCGATCGCCTACCGAGAAAGCCTTGGCCAGCTGCCGCACGGCGTCGTCATCGAGGTTGGGGGTGAGTTCCACCGGCGCGAGCACCAGCCGGTCCCCGAGGTCGGCGGCGCTACCTGGAGTGACAACCTGCTCCAGGTTCTTCGGGTCGGCCTTGAGGTTGGTGACCAGCACACTGTCGTCGGACAGTGTCGCGGTCAGATAGACGCGCCGTTTGGCGTTGACGAACGAGGGGATCTTCGCGATCGGTGGGCATGGTGGCCGGATCTCTACTCCCCGGCTGGATAGCATGGCGGTGCACAGGCCCAGGCAGTCGGCGATCAACGGCCACGCGAACGCGAAGTCCTCGTCGCGCTGGTGAGGGTGCAGGATGTCCAGCACCTCTCCGTGCTTGTCCGCCCACGTCCAGAACGGCACACGTGCCACAGCGGTGGGGTCGCCGGCGGCGATGTCGAGCCAAGTCTTCTCGCTTTGCTCAGCCACCGCGGGGCCGAGCAATTCGAACAGTTTCAGGCACGCCGGGTGCTCTACTGGAATCGTGAGCCGGAACTGGCCTTCGGTGGTGGCCAGAGCGGCGTGCGCGTCGTCGACGACTACGACCCCGAGATCGATCGTCGGGTGTCGGCCGCCGACCACACCGAATAGCGACTGGCCGTTGATCAGCTTCTGGAAAGTGGCGACCAGGATTGCGCGCCCGCTGGTGAACCGGATGTCGTCGTGCCGCTCGGCGGTCTGCAGGCCCAACCGGGCGGCTTCGTCCCGAACGCGGCTCGCGAGGTAGCTGTCCGGTGCAAGGTAGACGGCCTTGCCGACGCCCTCGTTCAGGGTGCTCTGCGCGATCAGCAGCCCCGCGACCGTCTTCCCACCGCCGGTGTTCTGCTTGATCACCACATCGCGGTCGTCCTTGCGGACGAACCAGCGCTCCAGGACCTCGCCCTGTTCCTGTCGCAGATAGGGCCAGGGTTTGTTGGGCAGCGCTGCGAAGATGTCCCGCGGCCGCAGCAGCAGTTCGGGAGACGATGTGCCGATCTGGTTCCAGTCCAATGCCACGTGCAAGGTATCGCCGCACGGGACGGTTTGATACACACCGCACAGCAATCTATCACTCGTTCGGGTGAACGTAGCTCGTTTGGTTGAGCCTGGACGCTCCCCTTGCGTGTTCCGTAGACGACCGGACCACACGGGTTACATGCGGCGATGCGCTTGATACGATGTGCCGCCATGTGCCTTGTTGGCCGGATTATGGCCAGGTTTCACGCTTTCATGTTCTGTAGCGAGGTCTGAGTGACGGCGCAGCAGAACGACGCACTCCCAATGGTTGATCTTGTTCGGGTGGGCGCTGGTGCCGCCCGGGACGCTGACGCTACCTGTCCGACATCGCTGCGGTGGAAAGCTCAACCGCTGTCCCGTGCGGTTGGCCGATTTCCGAAAGAGCAGTTGGATGATTTTGTCCTGCGTCCGGTGATGGAGGTATTGGACCGAGTTGAGTTTTCCGGAGAATCGTCCGATGACGTGTTCTCGACCGTCCACGATGTTGGCGGCCTGGCACATCCGGGGGTCACGCGGTTCGCGGATCATGCGGCGCGGACATATCTGGCCGCTGAGTTTTCATCGGCCGGTCATTCCATGCGGCCGGTGCGTGAGTTGTGGGTAGCGCAGCGGGTTCTGCCGTCGGTGGTGTGGGAGTTGTATGCGTGGGGGCGCCGTTATGAGTCGGTGGATGGCGGGTTGCGGGAATTTCGGTTTCTTCGGCTCGGCGCGGCGCGCGAGCGTAGCCGGGGTGAGGTCGCGATCGCGGCGTACGCGGCCGCGTTCGGAACGCCAGCGGAGTTTCCTGATCCCTGGTCGGAGCCGTTCCGGCCGTCGGGGCGCACGGGTGCGGAGCGGGTTCGGGTTCTCGATGTCGGCCTGGTTGACGGCTCGGTGACGCCGCTGTTCGACGGCACCGCTGGGGAGGTCGAGGCGTACTTCGCCGAGCACGGGCGGGCCCGGGTCGTGGAGATCGCGCGGGGTGAGGATGTGGTTCCCGGGTTCGGGTGCGGGGACTGCAAGCGGGTCGCGGTGTGCCGGGGGCCTGTTCGGATGCCCGGGTTGTTGGGTGTGGAGTCCGGGCAGGGCTCGTTGCGGACGGTGTCGATCAGTGGGCTTCGCTACTACCGGACGTGTCCCGCGCAGGCGTACCTGCGCACGGTTCACCTGCCACGCACCTATGAGTACAGCCCCGAGGCAGAGTTGGGCCACGCCGTGCATGCCTGGCTCGAGGCCGCGCACCGGGGCCAGGGCACCGCGTGCCGCCCGGACACGATGCCGCCTGTCACGACGCCGGTAGCCGACGCCGCATGGTCCGCGGGGAAATGGCGGGTCGAGGGCGAGTTCGCGAACCTCGGCGCGCGGATGCTCGGCCACCACGTTGAGATTTGCCCGTTTCGCGATGCACCCGCGATTGACTCGGTCCAGGTCGAGCCGCAGCTGACCTTCTTCGACACGGTGGCCCGCGCGGTCGTGGTCGCGAAACCCGACCTGATCTACCGGGAGTGCGGGCACTGGGTGTGGCGCGAGCTGAAGACCACCCAGAAGACGAAGCGGTATTACACGGATCCGCTGGAGGAGTTTCCGCAGCTCGCCCTCGCGGTGTCGGTGCTCGCCGCGGGCGGGCTTGGTCCGGGTGGCGCCGGCCGGATCGAGTTGGAGATCTTGCGGCCCTCCGGTGCGGAGATCGTGGTGATCGATCCCACCGACGACGAGCGCGTGCAGACCGCACGCCGGGTGTTGCGGGAGTGGGCTGGTCCGTGGCGCTCGGATCACACGTTCGAGGCACGCCCCGGCCGAAATTGTCGGGGGTGTCCTGTATCTGTGTGGTGCCCGAGCTACCCCGGGCCTGACCTCGACGAGAAGGAAGACGAAACCGGTGCCGCTTGAAGGACAGCAACCGAGAGGTGGCCGCGTTGGTGACCTCTTTTTCGACGGCGAGAACCTGCTGAGGATGGTGGCCAGCGCGCTGGTGCGGCTCTCTCACCAATCAGGTCCGCAATCGGGCCCGCAGGGCTCGGTGTACGACGCGACGGTGCAGAACACCTACAACCAGCTCGTGCTGCTATGCCTGCGGAAGGGGCACACGCCTCCGGCCAGCGTCCCGGAGATGGTCCGGTGGGCGATGGAGCGCCCGATCGGCGAGTGGCCGTGGACGTTGCCGGACGACTTCGACGGCAGCCCGGTTTTCTTGGTTGATGCTCTGACACGCACCCCGACGCAGCAGTGCTGGGAGTGGCGGGTCACGGCGCGGGATGTCGCCGCCGAACAGGTCGAGAACCAGCTCATGGGTGACGCGATCGCCCAGTGCCGCGCGGCGCACGCCCCCGAGTCCTACACGGCGTTCCGCAGGCTGCTGATCCGCCAGCCGGTGCTCACCGACGCCGAACGCGCGGCGTTGGCCGACGATCTGGACCTGGAGCTGCTGCACGATCTGATCAAGCGCTGCTACGAGCCCGCGCCCGGCTCGTACCTGCGCGAGGGCGCCTACGCGGTGTGCGCGCGGTGCGGGTGCCTGCTGGTGCCGATCGGTCGCGACCGCTACGTGTGCGAGCTGGACCGGTGCCGCCGGGACCAGCACGCCAAGATCGGCCGCACCGTTCCGGCGCGGCGAGGCGGCGGGATGTACCAGCTCAATCGGGCGATGCGGATGTTCATCACCGGCCCCGGTCTCGCCGAGACCGACCTGGAGACCGCGTTGACCGAACGCGGTCTTCGTCCGGAGATGTGGCCCAACTTCGACGCCTATGACCTGCGGATCATGCTGCCGCGGGGCCAGGTGTGGGCGGTGGATGTGAAGGACCGAGCCAACCCGGCGCTGCTGGGCCGGGACACGGCGCCGCTGCGCCCTGACCCGCCGTACGACAAGGGGTTTCTGGTCGCGCCGCAGTACCGGTTCGACGAGCGTGAGGACTACGGGCGGGTGTTTATCCACCACCGGCGTGACGACCTGGCAGGCGTTGTGGACCTGATCTCCGACGTCGACCTGCTGGCCCGGGTGGACCGGGAACTCGCGCGCAGCCAACCGACCAAGCCCAAACCGAAGCCCTCGTCGGCGGCGGGGGTGACCGTCGATGCGTGACCGCAGCGGATGGCACGCCCAGTTGCTGGGCCAGCTCACCCCCGTCTGGCCGGCAACCCTGGGAGAGTTCCGGCCTGGGCAGCTGATGGACGTCGAACTCGGCCTCTACCTGCTCGGGTCCGTGATGCCGGATCGTCCGGCGAAGGATGCCTGGACGCTGTTCGGTGGCTACCCGTACAGCGAGGTGTTCGGAACCAACACCGCCGACGCACCCCTGCGGGTCATGCGCGGGCGGCACTACCTGTGGGACATGCGGCGCCGCCGGGAATGGGAGCGTGCCGTCGAGGCGTACCTGGAGGTTCCCGAGGAACTGCGCGGCTGCACCCTCGCTGGTCTCGACAGCGTGCCGGTGCCCCGGCAACCCAGCCGCGCGGCGCACCGGTTCGAGGTCTACGAGACGCTGCTGACCACGCCGCCGGCCTTCGCCCGGCAGCCACTGCCGCTGGCGGGGCCGGGCGAGTACGAGTTCTACGTCCGTGACCGCCGCTACTCGGTCACATTTCCGCCCGAGCTGCTCGCGACCATCCCGGCGCCGCTCGGGCACGCCCTGCCCGTGCTGCCGCCCCGGCGCGGTGAGGTTGTGGAGGTCACCTGGAAGCAGTTGGAGGACGCCGCGGCCAAGATGGACGCCATCGAGCTGAACCTGCCCGGCAAACCCAACGAGTGGGTCCGCCGCCTGGGGCGCGTGAAGCTGCTGATCCGCGACGACGCCCGCGGCGAGTTCGCCGAATCCACGCGACTGCGGGTCGACCGGCTGATGAACCTGGTCGGCATGGTCGGCGCCGGGAAATCAACCCTGCGCGACATCCTCGCGTTCTGGGCCGCCACCGAAACCGGTCGGCGCATCACGATCGTCGTCGGTGACGTGGCCGAAACCCTCACGATCGTCGACCAGTTCACCCGCCTCGGGATCAACGCCGCACCCGTGCTCGGGCACTCGACACGGGAACGCAACCTCGAACGGCTGCACCGGCGGATGGCCTCCGCCGGCGCGGAAACCATGCTCGGCCACGACCACCCCAGCTTCGACTACCTCAGCAGCGCCTGCCCGCTCGACGCCCTGCGCGGCCTGGACGCGAGCAATCCCCTGCGGATCGGGGAAGCGCCCTGCACCGCGCTGTATGAAGTCCGGCGCCCTCAGCCAGACGCCGACGACCTCTTCCCCACCCAGCACAGAGCCGGCGGCGGGTCGGCTCGCTCCCAACGACGGGCGCGGCACGGGTGCCCGTTGTGGACGGTGTGCCCTCGCCACCACGGTGCCCGCAGCCTCGTCGACGCCCAAGTCTGGGTGGCCACACCCGCGAGCCTCGTGCACAGCGGCGTGCCCCCGACACTCCAGGCCGAACGTCTTCGCCACCTGGAGCTCGCGTGCCGGATGAGCGACCTCGTGATCGTCGACGAGGCCGACCGGGTGCAGATGCAGCTCGACCGCGCGTTCGCGCCCGCCACCACCCTGGTGGGGCGGTCCCCGAACTCCTGGCTGGACGAAGTCGCCGGGCACAAGGTGGCCGAGCTGGCCCGCCGCGGACGAGTGCAGCTCTCCGCCCAGGAAGTCGATGACTGGACTAGCTCGGTCGACACCGTATCGACCGCGACCGACCGACTCTACGCCCTGCTGGTCGGCACCCCGCCGCTCGCCAAGTGGATCACCGCGGACTACTTCAGCGCGATGACACTGCACCAATGGCTGATCCGATCCTGGTTTCCCGACATCGTCAACCAGAACGCAGCCACCGACGACACCACAGGCAACACCACCGAGGATTCCACCGACGATCCCACCGACGCCGCCGCGGCGGGTGCGGGGAGCGGTGCAGGGGGCGGGGACCGCGAGTCCCGGCGGTCGCGCATGGACTATGTCGAGGCCGTGCTCGACCAGTTCCGCGACGACCCGCTCGAGGAACAGCTCCCCCGTGACGACAACGATCGCGTGACCCCGACGGCGAACGCGCTGGTGCACCTGACCTTGCAGCTGCTCCACGCGCACCGCGACTCGGTGATCCGCCAGCGTCTGCGGGAGGTGCTGCTCGACCTCGTGGACCAGGATCCCCGCATCGCCGACGATCTGGAAACCCACGCCCAACGGTTCGAGCTGACCCTGATCCTGGCGGCCCTGCACCACCGGCTGGACCGGATGACGATCCTGTGGCCGAGGGTGGAAGCCGCGCTGAACCTGGAAGCGACGTCCAACGTGCTCTCGCGCCGCCCGCCCAAGGACTACGAGCCGGTGATCCCGGAATCGCCCATGGGCAACGTTCTCGGGTTCCAGTTCCAGCTCGGTGAACGCACCAGTGACGGCGACCAGAGCGGCGAGCTGCGGTTCTTCCGGTGCAGCGGGGTTGGCCGCGAGCTGCTGCTCGGCCTGCCCGATCTGCCCGTCGTGGACGACCGGCCTGGCCCGCACGTGCTGTTCATGTCGGCCACTAGCTGGGCGGGCACGTCCACCCGCTATCACGTCCACGCCCCGGTCGACGCTGTCCTGCGGCCACACGACGACGAGGTGGCCGCGATCCTGAACACCACCCTGCGTACGCACTTCCTCTACTGGCCCGGTACCTCGCCACCGAAGCCGCTGCGGCTGTCGGGCAGCGGCCCGGACGATCGGGAGAAGGTTCTGGAGCAGATGCTCAACCAGCTCGCGATCCCCGACCGCAGCCTCGGGGACGCGTCGAGCATGCTGGACGTGGAACTCGCCGACATCGACGACCCGGACCGGCGCCGGATCCTGCTGCTCGTCGGCAGCTACGCCGAGGCCAAGCACGCCGCGCGCCACTTGGACAACATCCCGGAGTGGAGCGGTCGGGTCACCCAGCTCGTGTCCGACGACGCCGACCTCGACAACAGCTGGATGGTGCTGCGCCGCGGCGAGCTGACCAAGTTTCCCGACCTCGGCAGTGAGATCCTCGTCGCGCCGCTGCTCGCGGTGGAACGCGGGTACAACATCGTCCTGGCCGGCGGTAAGGCCGCGATCGGCAGCGTCTACTTCCTCGCCCGGCCCCACCCGCGGCCCGACGACATCGCGCTGGCGATCCACGCGATCAACGACTGGGCGGTCCGCCAGATCCGTGACCCCGCCCGCGTCTTCCACGCCACCGCCCGCGCGGCCGGCACCCCGGACCACGCGGCGCTCGCGTTCCGACGGACAGCCCGCCAGGAGTGGAACCGGTTCCTCACCCGGCAGATGGCGTGGAGCAGCCTCACCCCGGACGAGAAGATCAGCTTCACCTGGGACCAGCTGGTCGTCATGTGGCAGGTCATCGGTCGGCTGGTCCGTGGCGGCGTGCCTGCCCGGGTGGTCTGTGTCGACGCGGCCTTCGCACCCCGCCAGGCCGGCTTCGAATCGGTCGACACTCCTGCCACCAGCCTGCTGGCCAGCATGCGCGCCGTCCTCGAGCCCTACTTCACGCACGACCCGGCCACCACCACGCTCGACCGCTCGCTCGTGCACGCCCTCTACGAACCGCTCTACCAGGCCCTCGCCGACCTCGACTGAACCCGCCTCGGCCGAACCCCCTCGACTCGACCTGAACTGGACACGACTGGATCCTCATGGCCTTCGACGAACTGCAGCCCGCGGCGTTCATCCCCGACCCCGACGCCGGCCCTTTCCACGCCGACCTGCACACCCTCGCCTTCCCGGAAGCGTGGCGGGAACCCGTCCTCGGCCTCTACCGGTCCGGGCTGACCGAGGCAAAACGCGGCCGGATCAAGGAGGTGCCGATCAACAGGCTGAACACGCTGATCCGCACCGTCGCACCAGACCTGGTCACCGTCGACGCCAACGCGTCGTTCGACCCCACGAGACCCTGGCTGTACAGCCGGACCGGCTACCCGACCCGCCTGCTCGCCCGGCTCGTGCACGCCTGGCTCCGCAGTCTCGCGCCCAGCGCCGAAGCGTTTCAGCGGTTCCGCGACACCGCACGCACACTCGACGTCAACTCGCTGACCTGGCAGCCGGAAACCGTCGACCTGCTCGAACACGACCTCTCCCCATGCGGAACCTGCGTGCCCGCCGAGCGGCTTTACCGGGTCCTGCCGGAAATCCTCGCTGACCGCATCGCCGCACAACCCCCGTACGAGTTCTGCGGCGAACGCGTCGGCTTCCGCCGGGTCGCCGTGGACGCCCGCGCCAGGGGTGCGGAGTTGATGTCCTGGCCGCCGTTGGAGCACCGCACCAGGGTCAGGGACAAGGACGCTCAGAAGCGCTACGGCGCCGAACGCATCTGGTACTACTCGGCGGTCATCACCGTGTCATTGCGCACCGTGCCGTTCTCCCCCATCCCGCGGATCTACCTCAGCACCCGCATTCGACGCTGGGTCTCCGGCCCCGTTCCGATGTCCGGGACCCGGCGTGTGTCCGCTTATCTGCTCACCCGTGCCCCCTTCCTCACCGCTGACAGCCCCGACTCCGGGCCACCCGGCGTCGGTGAGGACGAGCGTCTCGGTGCCTCCAGTGACGACCCCGCTGGCAGGTTCGCGGTCGCGCAGTTCGCGTGGAACCCGCGCACCCGCCAGATCGAGTGGGCACAAGGCGGTCCCGAGGGCATGCTCGCCCGCGTCGGCGCCATCGACAACCTCCCCGCCGCCGATGTGTTCGCCAAAGAACCCGACACCTGGATCGACGGCCGAGACAAACTCACCGGCGCCGCCAGCTACCACACGATGATGGGCTGGCACGGTGTCGGCGCCGGGCTCATGCCCGCTGAACGACGCCGCCTGACCGAATGGGCCGGCGCAGCCCTCGTCCCCGAGTTCGTGCCAGTTCCTTCGCTGGTACGCAGCACGATTTCCCAGAATCCGACGATACATCTCACGCCGAAGGTCCCGGTCCCCAAGAAGGACGCCACCGAGGAGCAGATCGCCGACGCCGTCGCCAAGAACGAGCTCATCGACCTCGACAACGCCATCCGCCGACGTGAGTTCACCGCGCTTGCCCTCGATCGACGGGACCTCACCGCGGTCCTGCTCTACCAGTCCACCCACATGCGCGACCAACTCATCGCCGCCGCCGAAGCCAGTCTCGCGCTCGCCGACTACCGCGACGCCACCGGCCCAGACCTCTGGAGCTGGACCACACCCGACCTGCGCGTACGCATCCACGCCCGCGAACTCGGTGCGCTGGGCGCCCCGCTCGGCACCACCGACCGGCCGCCGAAGAAGGGCAAGGAGCACATCGCGGCGATCGGCGAACGGCGCGCCGCCGTCGCCGCCCGACAGCGCGACCTCTCGGCCGACCTCGGGGAGACCACCGTCATCACCTTCGTTGAACTCGACGGCCGCGACAAGTTCAAGCAGCGCACCACCGACCCCAAGTTCGCCATCCGGCTCGGCTGCGCCGACGCAGGCATGGTCAGCCAATTCTTCACCCCCGCCGAACACAACCCCGGCGAACAGAACCCCGACGACAGCGACGACGACGATTCCCAATTCCGGGCCTCCGCGGCGTGGGCGGACGGGCTACGACAATTGGGGATGCGCCTAATTCCCAAGCACACTCTGGCCGAAAAAATCCCCGAAAACCTGAACCAGCTGGCATTCTGGATCGTCAAACGACAGGTCACCGGCGACACCGAGCAGGCTCAGTTCACGCCGGTAGCGGTGCTCATCCGACCCGGCCAAAAGTGCATCCTCGGCCGCACACCCGACATGACCGAATGGGTCCCCTACCCACAACTCCTGATCGCCCTCACCGGCCAAGTCCGCCCGGAAGACCTCTCCACCGCCGACCAACAAACCAAAGCCGTAGCCGCTTTCGTTCAGAACACCTTGTACACCATGCGCGGGACACCCACGATCGTCGTCACCCACGCACAGAACACCCGCAGCCGATGGCCCTGGCTGAAGAACCCTGGCCTGCTCCCGGACCGCATTCAACTCGGCAACGGCCCAGCTCAACGTATCAAGGTGTTTGGACAGAACCTGCGGATCGCTCGTCTCGCCACAAACGATCGCGACGAAACGCCACAATGGTGGGCACCCAAGAGCACCGACTCCGGCGGCATCAGCAAGGGCCTGTGGAAACCAAACGACTCCACCAATCACGTCTTCTACAGCACAAGCAGCAAACCAGGCACCCACACAATCTCCGTGGAATCAACGAAGCTCACACACCGGATCAACTCGAAAAACAAAGAGGAGATCCACCCCGCGAGGAACGCTTGGAATCCAGAACTGCTAGAGATCACTATGCTGGGATTCTCAGACAATGCCGAGTCAGAATTCTGGGCCATGTTCCTGCACCAGCAACGCCTCGCCGAGGACTACCAGGACGCACTCGCGCTCCCGCTCATCCAACACGTCGCAGAGCTCACGTCCCAGTACGGCCTACCCCACGATGACGGACCGAACGAACCGCCCGAAGGATCTGACGACCAGGCCCCCACCGGCACGGAGCCCGAGTAGAGCAACGGTCCCGGGGCGTGCTCTACTCGGCCGGTTGATCTCTCCTTAGGAGTTCCGGTGGATTTCGGTTTGGCCTCGCTAGCGGCCCGCAGTGAACCTTCCAAGCCCTCTCCGGTAAGCGGAAGTCATCGAATACCCGCACGTCGAGCACGAACACCGTGAAGTCTCAAGCCGGGGACTGCGCGCTCCACACCGACTAGGGTCGGCACCACATGCACCGGGCCGCTGCAGGTTGCCGCCCGAATCCCCACGGTGCTCGCCTCCCGTACTGGACGCCGGCGCGATGATCTCCCCCGTTCGCGTTCTCCGACCCCGAGTCCGATGTCCTGATCGGGGTTTCATCTCGGCCGACTCCCAAGAAGGCGGCACCGAACCAGGATCGGCAAGTGGTCAGATCCCGTCCGCTTCAGCACCTCGCCTTGCACTACGCTCCCGCTCGGCACCACGCAGTAGTCAATCGCCTCCACAGGCTTCGCGGTGGGGTAAGTTGGCACGGCCGGAGCAGGGCAGACCTGCCACAACGGCTGCTTCCCGATCCAAGAGTCAGCTGCCGTGTTGAAATCGCCCACGAGCAGCCAAGGACCGGACTGCTCCATCAGAAGCTCACTCAACCTCTGCAGGGCATTCGACCGTTTCGCTTCCCCGACGCGTGGTAGGTGGGTGTTGCCAATCCACACTGGGCCGTTCGGACCTTGGAGCTTGACGAAGAGCGCTGAGCGTGGCTCTGACGGTTCGGTGCCGTCATAGAGCGTGGTAGGCCAGGTCAGTTGCCGCTGGCGAACGGCGAGGGCGGGCAGGCGGCTCAGGATCGCGTTGCCGAAGCCGCCGGTCGGTTGGTCCTGTCCGAACTCGAAGGTCGGTGCGAAGATTGAGGCATATCCCGTTTGAGCCGCCACCTCATCAAGCACCGACGGCCGGGACCACATCTCGTCTACCTCGACGAGCGATACGACGTGGGGGACGGTCTTCCGCACCAGCTCGATGACAGCGTTGGCGTTCGATTGATCGGCTTCGTCCCGCCAAGAGTGGACGTTCCAGTGTAGTACCCGTAGTTCTTCGTCCTTGTCCGTGTTGCGACTAGTCATGCTGACGTTCTACCCCAGGACGCCGCAGCGTCCGGCCAACGCCCGAAGTTTGGAGGAGCGGCGCTCGCGGGTAAGGAGCTCCGGTATGAGCGCGCGAGTCAATCGATGGTGGCGAAGCTCATGCGGTGAGGCCCGTTCCGCGTCGACCAAGGCGTCGATCGCCGCAGTGTCGTTGCCCAATCCGGCGTAGCTTCGGGCCACGTCGATCAAGAACCGCGATCGCCGTTCGCTCAACGCCGCAGGCACCCGGCCGAGGTCCACACCCGACACCTGACGCGCCGCCTCGCGAGCGTCACCCAACTCCATCGGAATGGCCACCTGGTGAATTGCGACGTTGGTTGGGCCGAATACGGTGCCCAGGTCAGATCGATCGTGTTTAAGAATATCGGCAATTCCCGCTGCCGCCTTCAGGGACACTTGAGCTTCCCGCCTGTCGCCGCGCCGGGCCGATGCGGCGGCAGCACTGAGCAATGCGGCACCCCGCAACGAAAGCGCCGCCGGTTGATCTACGACTGCATTGCCCTCGAGCTGCACGGCAGCAAGAAGCGACGTTCGAGTAGCTGACTCGAGTTGTCCAGCCCGCATTTGCGCCTCGGCAAAACATCGAGTCGCGGCGGCAACCCGCAGTACATCCTCCGCTTGCTGAGCAGCGGCCAGTGCTCGTTCCGCAGCAATTTGAGCACCGGTCGACAAGTCGGCCTTGATAAGCATCCATCCGACGACAGCATACAGATCTGAACTGACCTGCTTGCATTCCTCGTCGTCGCCCCGCTGCAGACTGGCCATCTCAAGTTGGCCAAGTAGGCGCGGAAGTACTTGTTCCAGCGCGCCGTAGTCTGATGTCAGCGATACCCGCACGGTGTAGTCGACCATCCGGCGCAGAGTTGACAAGGGGGGTACATCGTTATCAGTTGTGGCACTACGCATTGCCTCGACCGGGTTCAGCACAGCTTCATAGGTGGCTGTGGCCCATGAAGGCGTCGGACCATGTGCTTGAGCGCCGCCGTTTGCCGCGTGTGTCGCCGCAGCGGCGACGACGAGACTGTAGCCAAGAGCCGACCTGCGGGTGACCAGGCGCATGGAGTACTCGCCTGCAGTGCCCACTCCTAGCGGCACGAGGTTTACTCGACCGCCGATGAGGACTGGAAGGACAACCTCGCCTCCAGGATTCGACCCTGGTTGCTGACCACCTCGATGGCTGTCGCCTTCTGACTGCCTCACACTTGACCACGCCGCAGATTCGCCCCGTACGTCGCCATCCTCATGCAACAGGGCGTCGAGCTGTTCAGGTGATACCTGCAAGACGGTCGCAAGTTTGGCACGAAGGTGAGGCGTCGGGCCAGTCTTGCTAGCTCCGCTTTCCCAGCGTCGGATAGTGGAGGGATCGACGCCTATACGCTCGGCGAGTTCCTCCTGCGTGAAGCCGAGCGTCTTTCGTCGTCGCGCTAGGCGGTGGCGCTTGGTCGCCATGGCGTTGCCCTGGTTGTGCTCATTTTTGTTCGGTTTCTTGCTGGTCATCGGTCCCCATGCCCTATTACTGCCCGGTCAGTGCCCGGTCGGCGCTCTGGAACCGCCGCGGCACGAACGGTTGGCTTGAGCGTACTCGACCGGCGAGACCAGGACTAAACGGAGGCGCCAGCGTTGACCAGCTCAGGACCAGCAGAACCAGTGGGTCCTGTCGCTCACGCTGGCCTTGCGGTGGTGAGCCGGACTTGCGGCCGGATCTCGAGCAAGTTGAGGTGTTGCGAGCTTGAGGGGGATCGCGTCGTGGACACGAGCCGATGGCGTCCTGATGATCAGTGCACGGATCCTGCCGCCGTTTCGATGCGCTACGCCGTCATGGCTTCGGCGACCCGCCCTAGCCAGTCGTTCCCGCCAGCAGCCAGCACAACGCTGGCCACGAGGGTGTCCCGTCATCGTGCCGACCGGCAGGACCGGCCATGACCGCGAGAGACCACCGCAACGGCCTCGGGGGCGCGGTCAGCGGTTCTGTTATCCAGGCTCGCACTATCAGGGCGGAGACGATCTTCATGCACGCGCCGTCGCCCGGCGTGGCGGTTCCTGGGTCGGTTGGGCCACCGCGGCAGTTGCCGTTAGGGACAAGCCTGTGGGTCGATCGCGAGGACGAGCTGTCCATGCTGGAGGTGGTCGCTGCCTGGACCGAGAGGCCGAGGCGGGTGGTGCTGTGTGGTGTCGGTGGTTCTGGCAAGACGGCGCTCGCGGTTCGCTGGTTGCATGGTCTGCGGGAGAGCCACCCAGACGGCGCGCTGTATGCGGATCTGGGTGGCACGTCGTCCGGGCCGGTGCAGCCAGAGCGAGTCTTGGTGGCGTGGCTTCGTGCATTGGGAGTCGCTGCAGCGGGCGTGCCGGGCGGGTTGGCTGAGCTGAACGCTCTTTTTCGGACGGTTACAGCGGATCGTTCGTTGGTTGTTTTGGTTGATGATGCGCGTTCGGCCGCTCAGGTACGGCCGTTACTGCCGTCGTCTGGTTCCTGCGTTGTTGCCGTGACGAGTCGTCACCGATTGGCTGGTGAGCTTCCCCCAAGATCGTGGAGGCATGGACTATGAGGATCA
>NZ_MSIE01000125.1 GCF_001921205.1 Actinophytocola xanthii
CCACGTTGACCTGCTCCAAGAAACTCGCCAAATGAGACGCGCTCTTAAGGGAAAAGGAAAACCCGCACCCGAGCAAGGTAACCCCGCGCCAGCCTTCCCCAAGCCGGGACGCACAACAGCAAACTTCCTCGAGCGAGGTTAGGCCCGCGGCTGCGTGAGCGAGAGCGAAGGAGCGTCCACCGTCTAGGACTGACGCAGCGTCCGCAGGCGCCCCAGGCGCCCGCCAGGAGCGGGAGCGACGGAGCGGACACCGTCTGGACTGAGGAGACGCCCGCAGGCGCGCCAGCGCCGAGGACGCGACGAGGGAAGACGGTGTCTGAGCGCAGTCGCGGGAGCGACCGACAAACACAGCGCGAAGGAGGGAAGACGGTGGTTAAGCGACTGAACGAAGCGAACAGTCAAACACAAACCCAACTTCACAACCGGATCAGGTTCTCCAACCCCACGGTCAGCCCGGACCGCCCCAGGATTTCCCGCACCCCGAGCAGAACCCCCGGCATGAACGACGCCCGGTCCAGCGAGTCGTGCCGGATCGTCAGCGTCTCGCCTTTTCCGCCGAACAGCAGCTCCTGATGGGCGACCAACCCCGACAGCCGCACCGAGTGCACGCGCACCCCCTCGACCAACGCCCCTCGTGCACCGTCCATTTCAGACGTAGTGGCGTCCGGCGCGGCCCCCAGCCCAGCCGCCGCCCGAGCGCGAGCAACCACCCGCGCCGTGTGCGCCGCCGTGCCCGACGGCGCATCCGCCTTCCCGGCGTGGTGCAGCTCGATGATCTCCACCGACGGGTAGTACTTCGCGGCCAGCTCCGCGAACCTCATCGACAGCACGGCCCCGAGCGCGAAGTTGGGCGCCACCAAGACGCCCAGCTCCGGCTTCTGCTCGAGCCATCCCTCCACAGTGGACAACCGTTCCGCGTCGAACCCGGACGTCCCCACGACGCACTTGATGTCCTGGTCCACACAGAACCGGATGTTGTCCATCACCACGTCGGGGTGGGTGAAGTCGACCACCACCTCGGCGCCGGCGTCGGCGACGTCGAACATCCAGTCGCCCGCGTCGATCATGGCGACGACCTCCATGTCGTCGGCCGCCTCGACCGCGCGGCAGACCTCCGCGCCCATGCGCCCGCGAGCGCCGAGCACGCCGACGCGGATCGGGTTGTCCTCAGCCCGCATTCTCACCTCACCACTTCTGCCGGCACGTCGTCCGGGTGAGCGTAGGGCCCCACCACCGCCGTCGCGACGGGGCGGGCCAGCAGCCGCTTCGCGAGCAGCGCGACGTCGTCCGCGGTGACCGACTCGATCCGCTCCAGCGTCTGCTCCACGGTCAGGTAGTCCGCGTAGCTGAGCTCGCCCTTGCCGATCCGGGACATGCGCGAGCTGGTGTCCTCCAGGCCGAGCACCAGGCTGCCGCGCAGCTGCCCCTTGGCCCGGGTCACCTCGCTTTCGGTGAGCCCGTCCCGGCCGACGTCGGCGAGCACCTCGTGCACCACACCGGCCACCGAGCCGAGCCGGTCGGGCTGGCAGCCCGCGTACACCGAGAGATGCCCGGTGTCGGCGTAGGAGGCGACCGAGGAGTACACCTGGTACGCCAGCCCGCGGCGCTCCCGGACCTCCTGGAACAGCCGCGAGCTCATGCCGCCGCCGAGTGCGGTGTTGAGCACCCCGAGCACCCAGCGCCGCTCGTCGTGCCGGTCCAGGGCGCGAACGCCGAGCATGAGGTGGGCCTGCTCGGTGTCGTCGGTGTGCAGCACCAGCCTCTTGGGCTTGCCCAGGCGTGCCCGCCCGGCGCGCGGGGCACCGGGCAGGCCCTCGCCGACGAGGCGGTCCCGCAGCAGCCGCCGGGCGTGCCGCAGGACCTCGCCGTGGCTGATGTTGCCGGCCGCGGCCAGCACCATCCTGGGCATCGCGTAGCGCTTCTTGTAGAAGCCGTGCAGCGCCGTGCGGCTCATCTCGGTGATGGACTGCTCGGTGCCCAGCACCGGCCGCCCGAGCGGGTGGTCGGCGAGCAGCGCCTCGACGAACGTGTCGTGCAGCAGGTCCTCGGGGTCGTCGTCGCGCATGGCGATCTCCTCGAGGACCACGCCGCGCTCGGTCTCCATGTCCTTCTCGGCCAGGACCGCGTCGAAGACCACATCGGACACGAGGTCCATGGCCAACGGCAGGTCGGTGTCGAGCACGTGGGCGTAGTAGCAGGTGTGCTCCTTGGCGGTGAACGCGTTGAGCTCACCGCCGACCGCGTCGATCTCCTCGGCGATCTGCACCGCCGAACGCCGCTGCGTCCCCTTGAACAGGAGGTGTTCGAGGTAGTGCGCGGCTCCCGCGACGTCCTGCTGCTCGTCGCGGGAACCCACGCCGACCCAGATGCCCACCGAGGCCGACCGCACCCCGGGGACCTGCTCGGTGATCACCCGCAGGCCACCGGGTAACACGGTGCGCTTCACCACGCACCCGCCGTCGGTCCGCTCGAGGACCCGGGTGCTGCCGTTAGCCGCCAACGATCACGCCTTGGCTGGCTCGTCGGTGGTGGCGTCGGCCGGCTTGTCGGCGGCCTTCTCCTCCTCGTCGACCAGCACCAGGCTGATCTTGCCGCGCTGGTCGATGTCGGCGATCTCCACCCGGAGCTTGTCGCCGACCTTCACCACGTCCTCGACCTTGCCGATGCGCTTGCCGTTGCCGAGCTTGGAGATGTGCACCAGCCCGTCCTTGCCGGGCAGCAGCGAGACGAACGCGCCGAACGCCGCGGTCTTCACGACCGTGCCGAGGAACCGCTCGCCGATCTTGGGCAGCTGCGGGTTGGCAATGGCGTTGATCTTGGAGATCGCGGCCTCCGCGGAGGGGCCGTCGGCCGCACCGACGTAGATCGTGCCGTCGTCCTCGATGGAGATGTCGGCGCCGGTCTCCTCGGTGATCGAGTTGATCATCTTGCCCTTCGGGCCGATGACCTCGCCGATCTTGTCGACCGGGATCTTCACGCTGGTGACGCGCGGCGCGTAGGGGCTCATCTCGTCCGGCGCGGCGATGGCCTCGGCCATCACCTCGAGGATCGTCAGGCGCGCGTCGCGGGCCTGGGCCAGCGCGGCGGCGAGCACCTCGGACGGGATGCCGTCCAGCTTGGTGTCCAGCTGGAGCGCGGTCACGAACTCGGTCGTGCCGGCGACCTTGAAGTCCATGTCGCCGAAGGCGTCCTCGGCACCGAGGATGTCGGTCAGCGCGACGTACTCGGTCTTCCCGTCGACCTCGTCGGAGACCAGGCCCATGGCGATGCCCGAGACCGGCGCCTTGAGCGGGACACCGGCGTTGAGCAGCGACATCGTCGAGGCGCAGACCGAGCCCATGGACGTCGAGCCGTTGGAGCTCAGTGCCTCGGAGACCTGGCGGATCGCGTAGGGGAACTCCTCGCGCTTGGGCAGCACCGGCGCCAGGGCCCGCTCGGCCAGCGCGCCGTGACCGATCTCGCGGCGCTTGGGCGAGCCGACCCTGCCCGTCTCACCGGTGGAGAACGGCGGGAAGTTGTAGTGGTGCAGGTAGCGCTTGTGCGTCTCCGGGGAGAGCGAGTCGATCTGCTGCTCCATCCGCAGCATGTTCAGCGTGGTCACGCCCAGGATCTGGGTCTCGCCGCGCTCGAACAGGGCCGAGCCGTGAGCCCGGGGGATCAGCGCGACCTCGGTGGAGAGCTGGCGGATGTCGGTCAGGCCGCGGCCGTCGATCCGCACCTTGTCCCGCAGGATGCGCTGACGGACCAGCTTCTTGTTCAGCGACCGGAACGCGGCGCCGACCTCCTTCTCCCGGCCCTCGAAGGCGCCGCCCTCGACGGCGCCGACCTTCTCCAGGGTCTCGACCTTGATCTCGTCGAGCCGGCTCTCCCGCTCCTGCTTGCCGGCGATCGTCAGCGCCTGGGCGAGCTGCTCGGAGACCGCCGCCTCGACGGCCTCGTAGGCGTCGGGCTGGTAGGCCGGGAAGGTCGGGTACGCGCGGGTCTCCTTGGCGGCCACGTCGGCGAGCCGGGACTGGGCCTCGCAGAGCACGCGGATGAACGGCTTGGCGGCCTCGAGACCGGCGGCGACGACCTCCTCGGTCGGCATCGTCGCACCCTCGGCGACCAGGTCGAGCACGTTCTCGGTGGCCTCGGCCTCGACCATCATGATGGCGACGTCCGCGGCGCCCTCACCGACGACGCGGCCGGCGACGACCATGTCGAAGGCGGCCTTCTCCAGCTGCTCGTGGGTCGGGAAGGCGACCCACTGCTCGCCGATCAGCGCGACCCGGACACCGCCGACCGGGCCGGAGAACGGCAGGCCGGCCAGCTGGGTGGAGGCGGACGCGGCGTTGATCGCGACCACGTCGTAGAGGTCCTGCGGGTTGAGGCTCTGCACCGTGATCACGACCTGGATCTCGTTGCGCAGACCGTCCACGAAGGACGGACGCAGCGGCCGGTCGATCAGCCGGCAGGTGAGGATCGCGTCGGTCGACGGGCGGCCCTCGCGGCGGAAGAAGGAGCCGGGAATGCGGCCCGCGGCGTACATCCGCTCCTCGACGTCCACGGTCAGCGGGAAGAAGTCGAAGTGCTCCTTCGGGTTCTTCGACGCCGTGGTGGCGGACAGCAGCATGGTCTCCTCATCGAGGTAGGCCACGACGCTGCCGGCGGCCTGCCGGGCCAGCCGGCCGGTCTCGAAGCGGATCGTCCGCTTGCCGAAGTTGCCGTTGTCGATCACGGCGGTCGTCTCGTGAACTCCAGCTTCGCTGAAGTCGGTCATGTAGTTGCTCCTCGTTCTCGCGGGCGCGCACACCCCATACGGGGCGAAGGGCACGGGATTCGCGGTCCTCACGAGGCCGGTCTTCGATCGAAGTCCACGGGGCGTGGCGGCGGTGCCGCTCGCAGAACCCGGGGACCACTACCGAGGACCGGCTGACTGATCCCCGTACGCGGCGCGCATGGCCCTGGTTTTCTTGAGTTGATAGACATCGGGGGAGCGGTCGACTGCCGTGGACCACTCCCCCGATGGGGTCTATCGGCGCAGGCCGAGCCGCTGGATCAGCGACCGGTAGCGTTCGATGTCCACCTTCGTCAGGTAGTTGAGCAGCCGGCGGCGACGGCCGACCAGCAGCAACAGACCCCGACGCGAGTGGTGGTCGTGCTTGTGCACCTTGAGGTGCTCGGTCAGGTCGCTGATGCGCTTGGTCAGCATCGCGACCTGGGCCTCCGGCGAGCCGGTGTCGGTGTCATGCACCCCGTACTCGGCCAGGATGGTCTTCTTCTGCTCGGTGGACAGCGCCACGCGTGTTCTCCTCAGGGTTGATATGTGCCGTGTGACCGGCGAACCGGGAACAGAGGGCATCGGCCGCCACGGACCGCAGCCGGACCCAAACACCGAGGGTAGCAGGTGGGTCGTTAGCCCTGCTTACTGGCCAGGGTGACCCGGTCGAGCGGGGTGTAGACCGGACCGGACCGGCCCTGCTCGGGGGTGCCCTGGTCGCTGCGGAACAGCACGACCTCGCCGGCGGTCCAGGGTGCGCCGGCGAAGTCGGCGAGCGACCCGGCGGCCAGCATCCCCCGCTCCCCGCCGCCGCTGCCCCGGCGCCACCGGGCGACCGTGACGTGCGCGGTGAAGTCGAGGACGCCGGCGTTGGCGTCGGCGTTGAGCGCGCCGGCCATCGCGCGCAGGGCCGAGGCGTCCTGGGCGGAGACCGGGCTGACCCCCACCCACAGCACGCCGGGGAAGCGCCCGGCGCCGCGCAGCCGCAGCCGGGCGGCGGCGAGCCCGATGGCCTGCCGCCGGAACCAGGTCGCCCGCCGGTCGGCGTGCTCCCGGTCGCCGTAGAAGCCAAGGGTGATGTGCCAGCGGTGCGGGGGTGTCCAGGTCAGCCCGGTGTCGAGCTCGGGTTGGCCGGCACGCAGCTCGCGCAGCCGTCCGGCCAGCTCGGACCGCGTCGGTTCGGGCAGCTCGATGGCCGAGAACAGCCGGACCACGGTCAGACCCGGGTCGGGGTCACTGGGGCTGGCCCGCCCGCCGGAGCAGGTCGGCGAGCTCGGGGAACTTGCCGTTGAGCAGGCTCGCCGCCGCGGTGAGGTCCCCGGCCTCGGCGACCCGGCGCAGGGCGGCGACCGCCACCCGGTCGTTGCGGCCGATGTCGACGGGCAGGTTGTCCCGGGTGACCGAGGGACGGGAGGCGCGGACCTCCTCGAGCGCCCGCATCATGGCTTCCTTCTTGCCGGCGGCCACGTCGGGCACCAGCACCTTGCGCTCCAGCATGATCAGGCGGGCCAGGACGGCGGGGTTCCCGATCTTGGCCCGGCGGCCGGACATCACCTGGCTGAGCATGGGGGCGCTGATCCCCAGGACGTCGGCCAGGAAGGCCTGGGAGATGTCGAACGCGACGACCAGCCGGCGCACCCGGTCACCCAGGGGCTCGCCGTACCACTCGCGCTGCAGCGCGAGGTTGCGTTGGACGATCTTGTGGTCCTCCACCTTCGCCTCTCCCCTGTTTCCCGCTGACACCGGTCCGTGCCCCACAGCCCGATCTCCCAGCATCTTGCCAGGCGTTTGGGATTTCCGTGCCGATTCCCGACAGCTGTTCGCATCTGCACGGAGCGGCTCTGCCCCGAAGGGCCGAGGAACTGCGTCCGCGCAGGTCAGACCAGGAGTTCGCGGGCCCGCCGAACGTCGTCGTGCATCTGCTCGACCAGTGCCTCCGTGGACTCGAAACGCTCCATGTCGCGAAGCCGGGCGACGAAGTCGACAGCGACACGCTGCCCGTAGAAATCCTCCTCGACGTCGAGTACGAACGCCTCCACGCGCCGTTCCCGGCCGGAGAAGGTCGGGTTCGTGCCGACCGAGATCGCGGCCATCAGCGGCGCGCGGCCGGCCGCGTTCAGCAGGGAGAAGCGTCCGGCGTAGACCCCGTCCGCCGGTACCGCGGCGTACCGCGGGGTGGAGAGGTTCGCGGTGGGGAAGCCCAGCTCGTGGCCGCGGCGGTCGCCCCGGACGACGATCCCCTCGAGCCGGTGTGGGCGGCCGAGGGCGGCGGCCGCGGCGGTCACGTCGCCGGCGTTGACGCAGGCCCGGATGTAGGTGGAGGAGAAGGTGATCTCGTCACCGCCCCCGCCGGTGTCCTGGTCCGCATGCGGAACGGTGACCAGGTCGGCACCCTCGGCGACGAAGCCGAACCGCTGTCCCAGCCGGGTCAGCAGCTCGACGTTGCCCAGCGCCCGGTGGCCGAAGGTGAAGTTGCGCCCGACCACCACCGCGGCGACGTGCAGCTGCTCGATCAGCACCTCGTGCACGAACTCGTCGGCCGGCACCTTGGACAGCTCGTGGGTGAACGGGAGCACGCAGAAGACGTCGATGCCGAGCTCCTCGACGAGCTCGGCCTTGCGCCGGAGGGTGGTCAGCTGCGCGGGGTGGCTGCCCGGCCGCACCACCTCCGAGGGGTGCGGGTCGAAGGTCATCAACACGCTCGGCACCCCCCGCTCGTGGGCGAGCGTGACGGCGCGCCTGATCAACTCCTGGTGCCCGAGGTGCACGCCGTCGAAGACGCCGATCGTGGCCACACAGCGGCCCCACCCACCAGGGACGAACTCCAACCCGCGCCAGCGTTGCACGCCCCTACCCTATTCGGCCCGCCGAACCCCCGACCCGCCCGCGGCAGGTGAGATACACGACCCGCCTCACGCGGTGACGAGCACCACCAGCGAACGGCTGACCTGCCCCTCGTCCACGGCGAGCGCGATCAGTCGCGGCGAGCGCGATGTGCGACAGTGCGACGCGGCGCCACTCGCCAGCTACTGATCCTCAGTCATCGGCGTGGCCCGATGACACCCCACCACGAGGCACGCACCTTGCGCTTCAGGGCGTCCTGCGTCCTCAGGCTGATCCCGGTTGCGGTCTCGACAGCCGACAGGAGTTCCACGTCCAGTGGACGCGGAATTCGGGGGCACTCGTCCCGCAGCTCGAGAAGCTCGTTCTCCTGGGCCTTCTCCCGCCACTGTGTCGCGAAATCGACCGCCGCCCGGACAACTCTGTCGTCCACGGCCTCCAGCTCGGCGGCTTCGAACGGCAGCCCGGGAGTTTCGATCACAGGCCGCACACGACGCGAGAAGAGGGGTTCCAGGTCACTCTTCGTCAGCGTCCACACCCGGTCGGCCTCGTATGTCAGCTCGCGCGACTGGTTGAATCCGCGCACCGCCTCGATACCAACCAGGACGACGCGAACACCGTAGTCCTGGACCGTACGAACGCCCTCGCGGAGATCCTCGTCCCCGCTGACCAACACGATGTCGGTGACGGCCCGCCGTTGAGCAAGCGTGATCATGTCGCGGTAGATCAGCGCATCGACACCCTTCTGCTGGTTCTGCGCGTTCAGGCGCCCCAACCGAAGCTTCACGTCGTACAGCCCAGCTATGACCTGCTGCTCCTCGGTCCGGATTCCGTCACGTGCGGCGTCGTACCAGTACGTTCGAAGAACAGACACGCCCAGGGCACTGCGCACCCTGTTGCTCACGGAACCGACAACCGCACTTGCGTCGACGACGATGTCGCTTCTCGATCGCGTTCCGCAACACAGATGACCACCAGCCGCGTAAACGTAGCCAGCATCGATCATGATCGCAGCCCGGTCCATCAACTACCCCCAGATACAAAAAGGGCCATCCCGAGGGATGGCCCTTGACCACTCAACAGAGTGGTCATGCAAAAGCGCTCTCGCGCCCGACCATGCTGCCACCAGTGTCACTGCCCTGTCAAACGCGACGAGCGTGACGGCCGACAAGCCTGGAGCACGTCGCGGCACCGCGGCCGACCCGCCTCACGCGGTGACGAGCACCACCAGCGAACGGCTGACCTGCCCCTCGTCCACGGCGAGCGCGATCGCGCGGCCGGCGGGGTCGAACACCCCGTAGGTGCCCGCGATCCCCGCCGCCGGCAGGCGCTGGCCGCGGAGCAGGGCGGCCGCCGAGCGGTCGTCGACGTCGCGCCGCGGGAAGGCGGCGTCGACGGCCTCGTTCAGGGGGAGCGACAGGCCCGGCGCGTCGGCGAGCTTCTCCAGCGTCGTCACCACGCGCAGGTCGAAGGGGCCGACCCGGGTTCGCCGCAGTGCCGCGAGGTGGCCGCCGACCCCGAGGGCGGCACCCAGGTCGCGTGCCAGCGCCCGCACGTAGGTACCCGAGGAGCACTCGACCATCACGTCGAGCTCGATCGACTCGGGGCCGCGCCTGGCCATGAGCAGGTCGAACCGGGACACCTCGACCGGACGTGGGGCGAGGGCGACCTCCTCACCGGCGCGGACGCGGGCGTAGGCCCGCTTTCCGTCGACCTTCACCGCGCTCACGGCGCTGGGCACCTGCTGGATGTGACCGGTCAGGGCGCGGATGCCGGCGGCGATGGCCTCGTCGGCGACCGCGTCGACCGGTGCCGTCGAGAGCACGTCCCCCTGGGCGTCGTCGGTCGTGGTCGCCGAGCCGAGGGAGATCGTGGCCAGGTAGGCCTTGGTGTCCAGGGCGAGGTGCCCGAGCAGCTTGGTGGCCCGTTCGATGCCGAGGACCAGCACCCCGGTGGCCATCGGGTCGAGCGTGCCGGCGTGGCCCACCTTGCGGGTACCCATGATCCGCCGGACCCGCGCGACCACGTCGTGCGAGGTCATCCCGTCGGGCTTGTCGACGACGACGAGTCCGGGCGGCACGACGACACGTTGCTTTACCGAGGTTGGGGGCACCGCGCCATTATTCAAGGCGCGCCGCTCAGGCGGGGGCCAGGTCCCACGCCCGGCGCCGGATCCGCACCGGGACCTCCTCACCGCGCGCGGCCGCGTCGAACACCGCCGCCCGGGCCCGCCGCCACCAGACCGAGGTCCGCCACAGCCCGCCGAGCAGCACCACGACCACCGCCAGCAGCGCCAACCGGTAGGCGGTCCGCGGGCCGAGCGGGTCGAACGCCGAGAGCAGCAGCCCCACGGCGAGCGCGGACACGGTGATCGCGACGAACCCGCCGACGTTCACCACGCCGGTCGCGGTGCCCACCCGCCGCAGCGGGTTGTAGTCCCTGGCCAGCGCGAACGCGATCGTCGATGCCGGTCCGCCGAGCGAGAGCAGCGCGAACCCGGCGACCAGCACCAGGCCCGGAACCCGGCCGCCCGGCCAGCCGAGCAGCACCGCCCACACCCCCAGCGCGGCCGTCAGGTAGCCCATCACCAGCGGGGTCCGCCACTCCGGCCACCTGCCGATCGCGGCGCCGACCAGCGGCCCGCCGACGACCTGCCCGACCACCAGGATCCCGAGCAGCAGCCCGGCGGCCGGCTCGCTCATCCCCTGCGCCCGGACCAGGTACGGGAAGCCCCAGAGCAGGCCGAGCATGGCCGGCGCGAACATCGTCGAGAAGTGCACCCAGAAGCCGAGGCGGGTGCCCGGTGTCGCCCACGCTCCGCGCACCTGGCCCAGCACCGACCGCAGCGACTGGGTCGCGTCCGGCTCGGCGACCGGCGCGCCGTCGCGCACCCGCAGCGCGAGCACGACCGCGTAGAGCGCGGTGGCCCCGCCTGCGACGGCGAAGGTCGCCGTCCAGCCCACGTTCGCCAGCAGCACGCTCAACGGGACGGTGGAGACCAGGTTGCCCAGCGCCCCGAGGGCCGCGGTGAACGAGGCCAGCACCGCGTAGCGCCTGGCCGGGAAGTGCGTGGCGACCAGGCGCAGCACGCTGACGAACGTCATCGCGTCGCCGACCCCGAGCACGGCCCTGGCGAGCAGCCCGAGCGGGTAGGAGGTGGCGACGGCGAACAGCAGCTGCCCCAGTCCCATCAGCACCGCGGCGGCGGTCAGCACCCGGCGCGGGCCGAACCGGTCGACCAGCAGCCCGGTCGGCACCTGCATGAGCGCGTAGACGCCGATCTGCAGCACGGTGAACGTGCCGAGGGCGGCCGGTCCCAGCTGGAACCGGTCCGCCGCCTCGAGGCTCGCCACCCCGAGCGAGGTCCGGTGGAACACCGCCGCCAGGTAGACGAGGACGGCGACGGCCCAGACGGCCAGCGCGTGCCGCGCCGGCGCCTGGATCCGCGGTTCCGGTCGGGTGCCCGGGGTGTGCTGCACGACACTCCATTCGAGATGGTGAGGTCAGGTTCCACCCGTTACAGCGGCAGGAGTCCCCGCATCGTTAGCCTTGCTAACCGTGCGATCGGCCACATCACTGAAGCCGAACCGCTCGTGCACGCGCCGCAACGGCTCCGGCGCCCACCAGTTCGCCGAACCGGCCAGCCGGACGAACGCGGGCAGCAGCACGCCGCGGATCACCACCGCGTCGACCAGGACGGCGACCGCCATACCCAGGCCGATCATCTTCAGGTACACCACCCCACCCGTGGTGTACACCGCGAACGACAGCGCCAGGACGACCGCCGCGACCGTCACAAGTGGACCGCTGCGCTGCAGCCCGAGCGCCACCGCGGCTTGACTGTCTCCTGTGGACAGATATTCCTCGCGGATCCGGGAGACGACGAACACCTCGTAGTCCATCGAGAGCCCGTACACCACGCAGAACATCAGCAGCGGGATGCTCGACTCCAGCGTGCCGGTCGCTGTGAAACCCAGGAGGTCGGCGAGGTTACCTTCCTGGAACACCCAGACGAGCACGCCGAACATCACGCCAAGGCTGAGCAGGTTCAGCACCGTCGCCTTGAGCGGCAGCAGCAGGCTCCCGGTCATCAGGAACAGCACCGCGAACGTCAGCACGAGGACGAGCGTGAGCACCAGCGGCAACCGCTCGGTCATCGCGGCGCGCCAGTCGGTCATCGCCGCCGGGTTCCCGCCGACCAGCACCTCGAACGGGGCCGGTACCGCGCGCACCGCCTCGACCAGCGCCGCCGGGTCGCCGGCGAGCGCGGCCTGCGTCGGGATCGCCGCGAGGTAGGTGCCCCCGTCCGCGGTGAACCTGTCGGCGCCGGGACCGACGCGCTCGCCCCCGGCGAAGGAGCCGGCCGCCGAGTCCACCTGCGCGATGCCCTCCACCCGGGACAGCTCGGCGGCGTACTCCGCGACGTCGGCCTCCCCGTCCGGCGCGACCAGGTAGAGCGCGTCGGACTCCTCCTGCCCGAAGCCAGCGCGGATCTCGTCGGCTGTCACCCGTCCCGGCGCGTCGGGCGGCAGGATCCGGGCGTCCGGCATGCCGAAGCGCAGGCCGAGCACGGGCGAGGCGACGACCAGCACCGCCACCAGCGCCAACCCCCCGGTCAGCACCGGACGCCGCATGACCGCCAGCGCCAGCCGGTACCAGCCACCATGCTCGCCCCGGCGTCGGCCGGGTCGCCGGGGCAGCGCACGCGGACCCAGCACGGCGAGCGCGGCGGGCAGGACCACCAGCGCTCCGGTCACCGCGGTCAGCACCACGAACGCCCCCGCGTAGCCGAAGGACCGCAGGAACGACAGGGGGAACAGGGTCAGCGCGAGCAGCGAGGTGGCCACGGTGATGCCGCTGAACAGCACCGTCCGTCCCGCCGTGCGCACCGCGGTGGACACCGCGCCCCCGACGTCCGCGCCGCCCTCCAGCTCCTCGCGGAACCGGGCGATGACGAACAGGCAGTAGTCCACCCCCAGCGCGAGCCCCATGACCAGCGCGATGTTGGCGGCGAACGTGGACACCGGCGTGAACGCGGCGACCAGGCGCAGCAGCGCGAGCGTGCCCAGGATCGAGAACACCCCGACGCCCAGCGTGACCGCCGCCAGCGCGAACCGCCGGTAGACCAGCAGCAGCAGCACCAGGACGAGCGGGATCACGACGAGCTCCGCGCGCAGGAAGTCGGTCCTGGCCTGCGCGCCGATCTCGCGGAACACCACGTCCTGGCCGCCGGCGGCCACCCGGATGCTCGCCGTCTCCCGGGTGAACCGCTCGGCCAGCTCGCCGACCAGGGCACGAGCCGCGTTCACCTCCCCCGGGACCCGGGCGAGGACCAGGCCGGCCGTGCCGTCCTCGCTGCGCAGCGCGGGTGACCCCCCGCGCGACCAATACGAGCCGACCTCGGCCACCCCGGGCTCCGCGGCGAGTTCGGCGGTCAGCCGCTCCCCCTCGGTGCGGATGTCGTCGACCGTGCCCTGCCGGGCGCTGACCAGCAGGACCAGGTTCGGCGGCCCGGTGTGGAACTGCTCGGCGAGCACCGCCTGGGCCTGGTCCGACTCCGAACCGGGCGCGTCGATGCGGGACAGGGACAACGCGCCGAGGGCGCCCGCCGCGTACACGCCGGCCAGCAGCGTGAGCAGGACGGCGGCGGTGAGCACGGGCCGCCGTCGGCGAGTGGTGAAGCGGCCGAGGCGAGCCAGCACGGAACGGGACACAGGGGACTCCAGGGACGTGGTGAAGCGGTAGTCTGACCGAGAAACACGAGCGATCGCTCGCATGAGAAAGTACGAGCTTTTGCTCGCATTTGTCAATCCCGGAGGAGCCATGCCCGAACGCAGGCGCCAGGCACGGGGCGAACGCCGGATGGCCCAGCTCCTGGACGCCGCGGCCGACGTCTTCGCCGAGAACGGCTACGCCAAGGCGACGACCAACGCGGTGGCGGCGCGGGCCGGGGTGTCTCCCGGGACCCTGTACCAGTTCTTCGCGAACAAGGAGGCCCTGGCCGCCGGCCTGGCCGAGCGCTACCGCTCCGCGCTGGCGCAGGCCCACGAGCAGGCGTTCGACCCGGGCTTCGCCACCCTGCCGCTGCCGGAGCTGGTCGACCGGATGGTCGAACCGATGATCGCGGTGAACCTCGAGAACCCGGGGTTCAAGGCCCTGTTCACCGCCGCGGACATGCCGGCACACGTGGCGGCGCCGGCGCGGGAGCTGCATGCCGCCGTCGCCGGCCGCATCGGCTCGGTCATCGCCGCCCGCCTACCGGACCGGCCCCCCGAGGACGTGCACCGAACGGCGGTGGTGGCCACCCAGATCTTCGGCGCGCTGCTCGGCACGATCCTGTCCGCGGACGGGGACCGGGACCGGTGGGTGGCCGAGCTCAAGCAGGCGCTGATCGGCTACCTCGCCGCGTTCGAGAGCGGCGGGGCCTGAGCCCGCGCCGACGGACGGGAAATTCCGGGCGACCAGAGAACGTTATTTTCGAAGAATAATCTGCGGCACACCACCGGCGCATCGGTTGTGATTTTTTCGAATTCCTCTCGGTGCGGCCATGTGGCGACCCGGGGTATCACCAATCCAGCTGAGCGAGTAGGATAATTTTTGTACCCGGACCTCGGTGACGAGATTTTTCCGGCGAGCTCATCCGAATTATTTCCGCAGGCGCACCGCGCCGACGCGGATCACCGCTACTGTTTACAGGAAATGAAGTCGTCATGAGACGCATCAGTACCATTGTCCAGGCCCTGCTAGGGGTTACCGCCACGACCACGGCTCTGGTCGTGCTCGCCCCGGCGGCGCAGGCCATCACGATCCCGGTGGCGTGCGGCGAGAACGCTCTGGTCGCGGCGGTGAACCAGGCCAACTCCACCCCCACCTCCGACACCCTCGTGCTGGCGGGAGGCTGTACGTACGGCATGACGACCAGCCACGGAGGGCCCTCGAACGCGCTGCCGGTAATCACCACTCCGATCGAGATGGTCGGCCCGGCCACGGTCACCAACGCCTCGCTGCTGGGCCTCGGTCTGTTCCGGATCGCCGAAGTCGGTCCGACCGGCAGCCTCACCCTCACCACCGGCGTCGCGTTCACCCGCGGCAACGTGCTCGGCAACGGGGGCGGCATCCTCAACCGCGGTGCGGTCACCCTCACCGGGAGCACCCTGACCGGCAACACCGCGTCCGGAAACGGCGGCGGCCTGGCCAACGTGGACACCCCGAACGGCACCGCGCCCGCCGCGACGTTCACCAACAGCCCGCTGTCGGGCAACACCACCCTGCTTGGCAACGGCGGCGCCCTCTACAACGGCCTGCGCGGCACGCTGACGGTCACCGGAGTCTCCGGCAGCCCGCTGTTCATCACCGGCAACAGCGCGGGTCGGGGCGGCGGGATCGCCGCGGTCAGCTCCACCGCGACCACCCTCACCCAGACCGCCGTGACCAACAACCACGCGCTGCTGACCCTGGGAAATTCCGGCGGCGTCCACCGCCAGGGTGGCACCATGACCACCACCAACTCGCCCATCACCGCCAACACCGCGAACAACTGCGTCGGCAGCGCTCCCGCGGTCCCCAACTGCACCGGGTGACCACTGCTGCTGCCCATTGACACCAAAATTCAACCAGCACGACCCCCGCCGGATCACCTCCGGCGGGGGTCGGCTGTTTAAACCATTGCGGCGGACATTTGTGAAACCGATGAAGTTTTGAAGAACAAAACGGAGGCTAGTGTCGTGAGTCGTTAATTCGTTCGCAGTATGCGGCGAGGG
>NZ_MSIE01000126.1 GCF_001921205.1 Actinophytocola xanthii
GACCTGGCCACCCTCACCCTCTGGCTTTGAGGACGCTCCCTAGGGCACGTCTGGTGGCTCTCCGGCCGCGCGGTCCGCGCCCGGATGGCCCCTGGCGGCGTTGTCGCATCGGCCGAGTACGACCCGGTACGAGGCCGACGCTCCGCCTTGCCAGGAACCATCCGGATCACGAACCGCATCGACCAAGATCCACCAAACGCGCCCTAACCCGGGGTAGGCTGGAGGTATGACGAGGACCAGTGCGATGACGCGGCTTACGCTGCTGCTCGCGCTGGTCCTGCCCGCGTTGTTCATCGCGCTCCCGGCCGCCGGGGGAGTCAACCCCCTGGGCGTCGCCACGGCGCTGACCACGTCGCTGGCCGTCACCCTGCTCGCGGTCGCGGTCCACGTCCAGCTCGAGCCGACCGCCGCCGAGGCCCGGGTCCGCACCATCAGCCTGCGCGAACGCGCGCAGCTCTTCCTGCGTCTACGTGATCCCGACGCCCCGGGTCGTACCCGCCCACGAGCTCCGTCACCGGGCAGCGCGGCTGCCTGACCACTCCCTGCGCACGAGGCAGTCGCTTCCGCCTGTCCACCTCGAGCGACGGAGTGACCTTTCATGTTCGACATCGTTCTCTACCCTGTCTCTGCCATCCTCTGGTTCTGGCACACGGCCTTCGGTGCCCTGCTCGACCCCGACGCCGGCCTGGCCTGGGTGCTGGCCATCGTGTTCCTCGTCTTCACCCTGCGTGTGCTGCTGCTGAAGCCGGCGGTGGCCGCCCTGCGTGCCGGCCGGCGCGCGCAGGAGCTCGCCCCGCGGATGCGCAAGCTCAAGGAGCGGTACGGCTCCGACCGCCAGCGCCTGGCCAGGGAGATCCAGAAGCTGCACGCCGAGACCGGCACCAGCCCGCTGGGCGGCTGCCTGCCCGCGCTGCTGCAGATCCCGGTGTTCCTCAGCCTCTACTGGGTGCTGCGCGACTTCACCCCCACCGCCCAGTCCAACCAGGTGTTCGACCGGTCCGGTGTGGAGTCGTTCCTGGGTGCCGACCTCTTCGGTGCCACGCTCGGCAACTGGATCTCCCAGCCGGCCGCCGAGCTGGCCGCCTTCGGCACCGATCGGACACACCTGATCGCGGTCGGCGTTCCGCTGATGGTCGTCGCCGGCCTCGCGACGTTCCTGTCGATCCGGTTCGGCGCCGCTCGCCAACCGAGCGCGAACCCGCAGCTGGCCGGCATCACCAAGGTCATGGCCTACCTCGCGCCCGCCGGCATGCTGGTCTCGGGCGCCTTCTTCCCGATGCCGATCGGCGTGCTGATCTACTTCCTCGCCAACAACGTGTGGACCTTCGGCCAGCAGCACGTCCTCACCAGGCTCCTCGACCGCGAGGACGAGACCAGGAAAACGGCCAAGCCCACGCCAAGGGCCCCTCGCCCCGGCCAGAAGCCCAACCGACACTGACGGGTGGACAACGCATCCCGTCCCCCTCCACAACCGCCACCTCAGGGGACCGTGACGTAACCTGACCACAAGTACGTACCCAGGTAGCACCTGCGGCCCAAAGGCGACCAACACCCAAAGTGTCGGGGACACTGACGGGTAAACAACGCATCCCGTCCCCCTCCACAACCGCCACCTCAGGGGACCGTGACGTAACCTGACCACAAGTACGTACCCAGGTAGCACCTGCGGCCCAAAGGCGACCAACACCCAAAGTGTCGGGGACACTGACGGGTAAACAACGCATCCCGTCCCCCTCCACAACCGCCACCTCAGGGGACCGTGACGTAACCTGACCACAAGTACGTACCCAGGTAGCACCTGCGGCCCAAAGGCGACCAACACCCAAAGTGTCGGGGACACTGACGGGTAAACAACGCATCCCGTCCCCCTCCACAACCGCCACCTCAGGGGACCGTGACGTAACCTGACCACAAGTACGTACCCAGGTAGCACCTGCGGCCCAAA
>NZ_MSIE01000127.1 GCF_001921205.1 Actinophytocola xanthii
GTAAACAACGCATCCCGTCCCCCTCCACAACCGCCACCTCAGGGGACCGTGACGTAACCTGACCACAAGTACGTACCCAGGTAGCACCTGCGGCCCAAAAGGTGACCAACACCCAAAAAACCCGGGGAGGCGGAACTGCAGACGTTTCTGCCCTGTGTGGACTTCGCCGCGACCGCTCGGGTGCTCGACCAGCGGCGGCTGGGCAAGCAGCGCGTGGAGGCCATCCAGGTACTGCGGGCGCTGACCGTGCCCGGATACGGCTGGCGCCACCACCCGGCCGCGGCCATGTGGGCGGGGTACGAGGAGGCGCTGGTGCGCTACGGGCTCGTGGTCTGTGACGCCTGGACCGAGCGGGGGCACGCCGACACCTGCGCGGCAACGCTGCGTGCCGACCTCGGCCTGGTCGCCGTGCGCGACCAGGCCGAGCTCGCCGCCGCCGGTGAGCTGCCGCCCTGGCTCGGCGACCCCGCCCTGCACCGCAGCCACCAGTCAGCCCTGGTGCGCAAGGACGCCGAGCACTACCGGCCGCTGTTCCCCGACGTTCCGGACGACCTGCCCTACGTCTGGCCGGACTCCGACCGGCCGCGGCGGGTCAGCGTCCGCTGAGTCCGTCAGGAAATCGCTTACCTCAGCACATCTGCTCCGAACGGCGGTACTTTCGCCCCAGAACGCCGAACGTTGTTGACTTACGGCGGAAGTTGTCTTCTTCTGTGAATGGCAACCCCTGGAGGTGTAGGCCAATGCGGCCGTTCGTCGCCCTGCTCGCCGCGGTCACAGCGGTTCTGGTCGTCCCCGTCCCCGTCGCCGCCGCCCAGCCACCCGACATCCCGCCCCAGGAGCCGGGCGTGACCATGCGGACCTTCGACGTGCAGGTGGTTCTGGACGACTACTGCACGCTCAAGACCGGCCAGACCCCCAACGTCGACAAGCTGATGCCGGTGGTCGACTGGACCACCACCGCCGACTTCGGTATCGCGGACAAGTTCGTCACCGAGGTCAGCGGCTACCTGAACATCGGCACCGCCGGCGAGTACCACTTCCGACTGACCAGCGACGACGGCGCCCGCCTCCTGCTCGACGGCGCGGTCGTGGTGGACCACCCCGGGCGGCACGGCGCCACGCCCAAGGACGGCTCGACAACCCTCGACGCCGGTCCGCACGCGCTGCGCATCGACCACTTCGACGGCGAGTACGACCAGCGGCTCAAGCTCGAGTGGCAGCCGCCGGGGGCGGACGGGTTCACGCTCGTGCCCAACAGCGTGCTGAGCACCGACGCCGACGTCACCCGGGTGACCTCGCCGGGACGCAAGGAGTGCGAGGGCGTCACCGACTCTCCCGGCGACGGGCTGCCGCTCGCAGGCGTCCACCCCGACTACACGCTGACCAACCTGCGCCCCGAGGGCTTCCAGCCGCAGGTGACCGGGATGGACTGGCTGCCCGACGGCCGCCTCGCCATCAGCACCTGGGGCGGCGACCGGGAGACGGTGCTCGGCGAGGTGTACCTGATCGACGGTGTCACCGGGAGCACCGACCCGTCGCGGGTGACCTACAAGAAGATCGCCACGAACCTCCAGGAACCGATGGGGCTCGCCTACGTCGACGGCATCGTCTACGTGTCCGAGAAGGACGGTCTGACCGCACTCGTCGACACCGACGGCGACGAGGTAGCCGACGAGTACCGCAGGATCGCGACCTGGCCTTTCGGCGGGAACTACCACGAGTTCGCGTTCGGCCTGCTCTACGAGGACGGCTACTTCTACGTCACCACGGGCATCGCGATGGTTCCCGGCGGGGCGACGGCCGACCCGCAGCCGGTGCCGAACCGCGGCTCGACTCTGAAGATCAGCAGGGCGACCGGTGAGGTGTCCTATGTAGCCGGAGGGCTGCGCACACCGAACGGCCCCGGTCGAGGGCCGGAGGGCGACTTCTTCGTCACCGACAACCAGGGCATGTACGTGCCGACGTCCAAGCTGGTGCGCATCGAACAGGGCGCCTTCTACAACCACCACACCAACCCCGACGGCCCCTACGACGACCAGCCGGTGACCGAGCCGGTGCTCTGGCTGCCGCACGGCGAGATCTCCAACTCGCCGAGCAACCCGCTCGTGCTGCCCAACGGGACCTTCCAGGGCCAGCTGGTGTTCGGCGACGTGACCTACGGCGGCCTGCAACGCGCGTACCTGGAGAAGGTCGGCGGCGAGTACCAGGGCGCGGTGTTCCGGATGACCCAGGGGCTCGAGTCCGGGGTGAACCGGATCAGCCTCGGTCCCGACGGCGCGATCTACACCGGCGGCATCGGCTGGGAGGGCAACTGGGGGCAGGCGGGCAAGCTCAAGTACGGCCTCCAGAAGCTGTCCTTCGACCAGGCTCGGGCGTTCGACATCCACTCGATGCGGGCGGTCGACGGGGGGTTCGAGCTCACCTACACCCAGCCGCTCTCGGCGGAGACAGCGCGGGACCTGGCCTCGAGGTACCGCGCCGAGCAGTGGCGCTACGTGGCGACCCCGCAGTACGGCGGTCCCAAGATCGACCAGGAGACCGTCGAGGTCACCTCGGCGACGCTGTCGACCGACCGCAGGACGGTGACGCTCCGCCTGGCCGGTCTCCAACCCGGCCATGTCGTGTACGTGCACTCGCCGCGCCCGTTCGCCTCGGAGTCCGGGCAGGAGCTGTGGAGCACCGAGGCCTGGTACACGCTCAACCGGCTGCCCGACGGCACGACAGCTCCGCCCGAGTACGAGGCGGAGTCCGCACAGCTCGCCGGTGGCACCGGGTGGAACACCAACCACACCGGTTACTCGGGTGCCGGTTTCGTGGACCGCAACTGGGCGCCGGGCGCCAGCACCACGTTCGCCGTCCGGGCGGAGCAGGCGGGCCGCCACGACGTCGCGCTGCGGTACGCCAACGGGCAGAACTCCGACCCGAGTCCCGTTCCCCGGTCGATGAGCCTGTACGTCAACGGCACCAAGGTGAAGCAGGTCTGGTTGCCGAGCACGGTGGCCTGGAACAGGTGGGCCGACCACGTCGAGACCGTCGAGCTGCGGGAGGGCGCGAACACGATCTCCTACCGGTACGAGGACACCGACATCGGCCACGTCAACCTCGACAAGATCACCGTCACCCCGACCCGGCGGATCACGCTGTTCGACGGGACGAACCTCGACGCCTGGGAGACCACCTCCGGAGCGCCCGCGACCTGGCCGATCGCCGAGGGCTCGGTGGAGTCGCTCGGCGGGGACATCCGCACCAAGGAGAGGTTCGGCGACTTCCGGCTGCACGCGGAGTGGTACGAGCCGGACTACCCGCCGGAGGTCACCGGGCAGGCCCGCGGCAACAGCGGCTTCTACCTGCAGGAGCGCTACGAGATCCAGGTGCTGGAGTCCTACGGCCTCGCCCCGGCGAACAACACGGCGGGCGCGATCTACCTCCAGCGGCCGCCGGACGTGAACGCGGCCAGGGAAGCGGGGGAGTGGCAGACCTACGACATCGTCTTCCGGGCGGCCCGCTTCGACAGCGCCGGGGCGAAGGTGGCGGACGCGCGGGTGACGGTCGTCTGGAACGGGGTGACGGTGCACGACGACGTCGCCATCGACAGCAAGACCGGCAACGGCCAGGCGGAGGGCCCGGCGCCGGGCCACCTCCGGCTGCAGGACCACGGCGACCCCGGCCCGAACCCGAGGTTCCGCGCCATCTGGGTCGAACGGCTGTAGGCGCACCCGGGAGGCGCCTACAGCCCCGGTCGGGGCGCCGCCCGCCCCGGCCGGTCCATACCAGGTTAACCCGTGTGACCTGTGGGTTTCATTACGTCAGGAGCCGCTGGAGCGGCCGGCCGGCGGCCGTTCCAGGGATGATGGGTAGCAGCCCCCGTCGAAATGAGGCATGAGTGGAACTCGTCTACCCGCCGGTGATCCTGTCCTGCAAAGCCCTCTTCCGGGTCCTCGACCTGCGCCTCGACCTGCGGGGCACCGAGCACGTCCCGACGTCGGGCGGGGCTGTCCTCGCCTGCACCCACGTCAGCTACCTGGACTTCGTCTTCTGCGGGCTCGCCGCCCTCCCGGCCAGGCGCCGGGCCCGGTTCATGGCCAAGCAGCAGATCTTCGCCAACCGGATCGCCGGGCCGCTCATGCGGGGGATGCGGCACATCTCGGTCGACCGGTCCGCCGGCCAGGCCTCCTACCGGGAGGCGGTGGCGGCGCTGCGCGGCGGCGAGGTCGTCGGGGTGTTCCCCGAGGCCACCATCAGCCGGTCGTTCACGGTGAAGCCGATCAAGACCGGCGCGGTCCGGATGGCGGCCGAGGCGGAGGTGCCGGTCATCCCGGTGACGGTGTGGGGCAGCCAGCGGCTGTGGACCAAGGGCCACCCGCGCAACCTGACCCAGCGCCACGTCCCGGTGCTGATCCGGGTCGGCGAGCCGTTCCGGCCCGCTCCCGGGGACGACCCGGAGGTGCTCACCAAGGACCTGCGGTCGCGGATGTCGGCGCTGCTCGACACGGCGCAGCGCGAGTACCCCGAGGTGCCCCCGCCCGGCGAGGCCCCGTTCTGGTTGCCGGCCCACCTCGGCGGCAGCGCCCCCACCCCCGAGGCCGCGGCGGAGACCGAGAACCCGGAGACCGGGGCGGCCGGCGGGCGCTGAGGGCCGGCGCGACGCCGACCGCAACCGGGGCGCAATCCCCGCGAGCACGCTGTCTCCCACGTATCGCGCCGGGCCGAGAGGGCCCGGCGCAGCAGCGAAGGAGACAGCTCATGAACCGGAGGACGACGGCGGCCCTGGCCGCCGTGGTGGGGCTCGCGGCACTCGTCGTGCCGGCCGTTCCAGCGGCCGCCAGCGTGACCCAGTGTTACGGCTTCGAGGTCACCCAGGAAGGAACCGAACAGCAGGACCAGCTCAACGGGACCGGGGGACGCGATGTCATCGCGGCCCTGGGTGGCAACGACACGATCTTCGGCAACGGCGGCGACGACGTGATCTGCGGGGGCGCCGGGGACGACGTCATCGAGGGCGGCACCGGCGCCGACAAGATCGCCGGGAACGCGGGCAACGACATCATGTCGGGCAACCCCGGAGCCGACCAGATCGAGGGGTTCGCCGGCAACGACACCATGTCCGGCGGCGGCAGCGGCGACCGCCTCGAGGGCGGCGACGGGAGCGACTTCACCCGCGACTGGGGCGACGACCGGATCAACGGCGGCGCCGGGAGCGACCTCATGCGCGGCAGCGCGGGCAACGACACCATCACCGGCGGGTCCTTCGAGATCGACGACGTTGGCACGGACCGGCTGGAGGGACACGGCGGCAACGACGTCCTCACCGAGTTCCTCGGTCGCAACGTCCTGCTGGGTGGCTCCGGCAACGACACCCTCGACGCCAGGGACACGGCTCTGCTCGCCGCGCCGGACGACACGGTGGACGGGGAGAGCGGCGTCGACCGGTGCCGGGTCGACGAGAGGGATACGGCGCTCTCGTGTGAGACGTTCCTCCCCTGACCGTCCCTCAGGCCCCTTCGCCCGCGGGCGAAGGGGCCGAGCCGTCTCTTCGACAACTAACGAAGATTCTACCTCCGGTACGGTCTATTCGATACATGTCGAATACTTCAGTCATCCGGGCGGCCCGCGTGGTGGGACTGCTCCTCGCCGCGATCATGCTGGTGTACCTGGCGACCTACGACGGCGTCTGGGAGTCGGACAACCCGTTCCTGGTGCCGGACATCCTGATGGGGGCGCTGCTGTTGGCCTCGTCGGTGCTGCCCTCGCGCTGGGCGCCTCCGGCGATGATCTTCGCCTTCGGTTGGACGGCGGGCATCCTCGCCGTCACGGTGTTCAACAACCAGCTGACCCGCGACGAGTTCAGCGTCCTGAACCTCGGCATGGCCCTGGCCGCCGCGGCGATGACCACGCTGCTGATCCGCGTGCTCGTGGCCGGTCGGGTGCCTGGCCAGGTCGGGGTCCCCGCCGGCTGAGCGGCGAACGCCTCCGGGCCGTCACGGCGACATACGACCCGGAGGCGTTCTTCGGCTTTGGTCAGTCCATCCGCTAGCGGAGCGTGTAGGCGCGGAGCACGGTCTGCCTGACCGTGTTGCCGTCCCGGTCGGTCGCCGACGCGCGCAACGACACCGAGGTGGCATCCGCCGGGTGGTGGAGCGTGGCGAGCAGGTCGTGGCCGACCGGTACGCGCCGCCACGTCGCGCCCTTGTCGTAGGACGCCTCGACCGTGATCCGCGTCGGGCGCACCGTGGCGCCGCTCTCGTCCTGCACCCGCACCGGCACGCGGAACGGCCTACTCGCCGGGGCGCTGCCGTCGGGGGCCACCTTCGGCGTGAAGCGAACCACGTTCAGCTCGAGCGCCGCCGATCCGTCCACGGTGGAGGACATGAAGGTCCACTCGGCACTGATCTTCGTGGACACGTCGAAGTGCGCGCGGGTCGCCTCGGTGGTGAGGCGGTACCGGGCGGGCTCGGCCGGCAGGTCGGGGAAGTAGCCGTAGCCCGGTTCCGCTGACTCCCCGACGAGCTGGTCGCCCCGGTACAACCTCGTCGAGCCGGACTCGGTGGCGAACGCGGTGGAGGCGTTGTCGTGGCCGTCGGTGAACAGCGGGAGGTACACCTCGATGGCGTCGTCGAGCCGGCTGGCCCACGGGAAGGCGGCCGGCGGGAGCCCGGGCCCGAACACCGGTTTGTTCATCGACGCCCGGTACGTGCGGCCCGGCTGGTAGGACCGCCACGGTGTGTCGAGCAGGAGGACGAGCTCGTCCTCGGCGGTGTACTGCCACAGACTGCTCCGCCAGGTGAGGTCCTCGGTGGTGACGTACTCGGTGCGGGTGCCGGGCAGCGAGACGTCATAGCCGTACTCGAACGCCGGCACCACGCCGGGCGCGGGCAGCGGCGTCTTCGACCGCATTGCGCTGCCGCCCTCCAGCCCCGCGCCGAGTTCCACCCGCAGCCTCGCGAGCTCACCCCGCTCCACGTCCCTGGTGTAGCCGGTCGGGAACTCGTCCAGCGCCCACGCGAGGCCGTAGTAGGCCCCGTCCTCGCCCGCCCAGTGGGTGCTCACCCAGCCGGACATCGCGGTCCCCGGCAACGGCTCGCCGACCTGCGCGCTGTACAGGGTCCCGGGAACGTCGACGGCGAAGCCCGCGGCGATGAACGGAGCGCCGTCGACCTGGAACAGATAGCCCACCTCGGCCAGGCCGAGGGTCGCCGAGACGGGCGGGGTGACCTCGACCGGCCTGGTGGCCGAGGCGTCCACGTCCAGGCGCAGGTCCCGGTCGAGCAGGATCCCCGGGTGCAGGATCGCGTGCACCCGGCCCTCCTGGCCGGGGACCATCAGGTGGTCGGCGAAGTAACGGCCCTTCGGCAGCCGGACGGTCTCCGAGCCGTCCTCGTCGTAGGGGACAACGACCCGGCCGCTGTCGATGCCCACCAGGAAGGTGCTGTACTCGCTCGTCGGCGCGCCGTTCTCGTCGACGTAGTCGAAGGTGAGGTCGTAGCTCTCCACCTCGCGGGTCACCACGACCGGGGTGCGGGTCACCGAACCACCACCGGTGGCGGTGATCGTCCCGGAGTAGTGGCCGTCCACTCCGCCGCGGTCCGTGTCGCCGGTGACCGTCACCGACTCCTCCCCGCCGGCCGGAACCGTGATCTCGTCGGTGCTCAGCGAGAACACGTCTGCCGGGGCTCCGTCCGGACCGGTCCCGGACACCGCGAGGTCCAGCGTCGCGTCGGTCTCGCCGAGGTTGCGGTAGGTCACGGTCCGGCTCAGCGGCTCGTCGTCGTCGTGCGGCCAGGCCGCGATGCCGACGTGCACGACGGCCGGCTCGGTGACGATGGTCTGGGTGAGCGCGTGCGCCACGTCCACCCGCCCGGCACCCTGGTCGTACACCCCGACGCCCGGCGCGGGTTCGGCAGCGGCGGTCAGCGCGGCCTTCACCTGCTGGCCGGTCCAGTCCGGGTGCAGCTGCGCAATCAGCGCCGCCGCCCCGGCGACGTGCGGGGCGGCCATCGAGGTCCCGGTCAGGGCCGTGTAGCCGTCGACGACCGGATCGCCGATGGTGCCGGCGGAGTGCAGGGCGGCCACGATCCCGACGCCGGGAGCGGTGATGTCCGGCTTGATCACACCGGGCTCCTCGGTCGGGCCCCGGCTGGAGAACTCGGCCAGCGTGTCGTCGCGGTTCACCGCGCCCACGGTCAGCGCGGACGGGGCGGTGCCCGGCGAGCCGACCGAGTGCTCGCCCGGCCCGGAGTTGCCGGCGGCGATCACGAACAGGGTGCCGTACTCGTCGGTCAACGACTCGACTGCCTGCTCGAGCGGGTCGACGGCGGTCGTGTCGAACCCACCGAGGCTGAGGTTGGCGATGTCGGCGCCCTGCTCGGCGGCCCACTCCATCCCGGCGATGATCCAGGAGTCCAACCCGAAGCCGCCGTCGTCGAGCACCTTGCCGTCCAAGATGGACGCCCCGTGGGCGATCCCGCGGTACTTGCCGCCGGACCTGGCACCCGTACCGGCCAGGATCGAGGCGACATGGGTGCCGTGGCCGGCGTTGTCCACGTTGTCCGGCGCGTCGCTGAAGTTCCGCTCCGCCACCTCCCGGTCGGCGAGGTCGGGATGGGTCTGGTCGACGCCGGTGTCGAGCACGGCGACCGTCACACCCGAGCCGGTGACACCGGCGTCCCAGGCGGCGGGCGCGCCGATCTGCACGGCACTCTGGTCCAGTGTGGACCGGCGTTTGCCGTCCAGCCACACCGCGGTGACGCCCTCGGCCATCGTCCGCGTGGTGGTGCCGTCAGTCAGTGCCTCCCAGGCCGCGCCGGCCTCGGCCTTGTCCACCGTCGTCGCGACGCCGTCGATGCTGGGCAGCTCGCGGCCCACCCGCCCCGCCCGGGGCGCGGCCCGGCCCTCCTGGTGGGTGACGATCAGCGGCACGGTGTCGCTGTGCGCGTCGTCGTAGCCGAACTCGCGGAGCGTCGTGAGGTCGAACAGCCGCTGGTCCAGTAGCCCGGTCGCGACGAGCCGCCGCGCGTCGTCGGGGAGGACGAACAGGTGCCCGCCCGCGCTGAACCTGCTGAAGGTGACCTTCTCCCGGCCAGGGCCCGGCCGCACGGACACGGCCGTGCCGCCCCGCACCGTGACCTGGTCGCCGGTGATCAGGGTGATCGTGTCAGTGCCGGTGCCGGCGTTCGCCGCTCGTGGCGACGCGGCGTTCGCGGCGGGGGCGGTGGCGAACACCAGCCCCAGCACGAGGACACCGGTCCCGATCCTTCCGCCGATGCGCATCTGGACCTCCGCTCCGGTGACGGCGCGGCGGAGCCGGCCGTGCGCTGCACGCACGGGACGTGAACGGCCCCCCAGGAATTCGCCGTTACGCGCTCGAAGGTATCGGTGGGAAATTCCCGTGGCAATAGACTTTCCGGGTTTCCGGAAAAGAACCAACCAACCAACCAACGACTGTGGTCAACAGGCGGTGCGGTAGGCCCCGGTGGGAGGCTCGTCCTTGACCAGGCCGTCGAAACCGGCGCGGCGGTGGGCGGCGCAGGCCGTTGCCGGGTCGACCGATCCCTGGTAGTCGACGGCGAACACGGCCTTTCCCCGGTCTACGAAGGGTTGCAGGGCCGCGCACTCGTCGAGCTCGGCGCACTCCTCGGGAAGGGCCCAGTCGAACGAGTCGACCAGCGCGTCGACGGCGCCGGGCTGATCGTGGCCGTTCTTCATACCGACCGACAGGCCGCGGGCATGCGCCTGCTCGGCGACCTCCCGGTACCACGAGATCTGGTCGTCGAGGGTGATCGCGAAGCCGGGGTCGTTGCCGAGCGGGTTGTTCTGGTCGGGTTCCACGCCGTCGCAGCCGAGCGTTCGGGCGAGGTCCAGCCTCGCCCAGACGATGTCGGCGAACCGCTCGCGGGAGCCCTCGCGGATGTCGAGCCAGCGTTCGCCCTCCCAGCCGGTGTCCCAGCCGATCACCGAGCCGTGCTCCGGCCGGGCCGGGCGGTTGGGGATGTCCGCGCGGTGTCCGGGGAAGAGGTGCGCGTCGGGCCGGTAGTCCTCGTACGCGCCGGTGTCCAGGTAGCAGATGACCACCGGCCGCGGGGTCCTGGCGTGGAGCCGCTCGACCTCGCCCGCGAGCGCACCTTCCGGCACCTCCACCGAGGACCCGTCCGGGTAGGACAGCCGCGAACCCTTCGGCGCCAGCTCGAACAGGTCCAGGTCGTACATCGCGCGCGGCGCCGTCAGGTCGTAGGGCTCGTCGATCTGCCAGTCCCAGTCCGCCGCCTCACCCGGGCTCGGCGTCCACCATTCCGGAGCGTTCGCCTCGGCCCCGGTACAGCCCGACACTGCCAGTACCAGTGCCAGCAAGTACTTGTAGTTGTTGGTCCCCACACCGACCATCCAACCGAACCTCACCGAAGGGGCGTGAGCGGCCCCGGGTAGGGGGCGGGGGACAGGCAGCTGTTCAGACCGTCCACCAGGGAGCACACCGCGGGTGGCTGGACCGGCAGGTAGCCGGCCGGCACGCCGTGGGCCGCGATCAGGGAACGGTAGGTGGCCACGGCGTCGGTGGGCCGACGGGTCAGCGACGGGTCGGTCAGGGCGTCCACGGTGTACAGACCGAACCGCGGACGGTAGCTGCCCCACTCGTAGTTGTCGGTGATGCTCCAGTAGTTGTAGCCGATGACGTCGATGCCGTCGGCCTTGGCCCGCTGGATCCAGTAGACGTGGTCGCGCAGGTGGTCCGAGCGGGTGTAGCCGTCCGGGCGGGGCTGGCCGTTGTCGGTGGGCATGCCGTTCTCCACCACGTAGAGCGGCAGGTCGGGGAACTTGCGTGCGTAGTACCGCAGTACGTAGTAGATACCGTCGGGCTGCGGCTCGATCTTCCAGAACTCGCCGCCGGCGCCGTGGACCGCCGACAGGTTGTCCAGGCTCGCGCCGTAGTAGTAGTCCACCCCGACGAAGTCGAGCTTGTCCTTCACGTGGTCGACGAACGTCACGTCCAGACCGGCCTGGATGCCGCCGGGGAGGTAGGCGGCGTTGCTGGACACCAGCGCCCCGGGATCGAGCTGGTGGATCAGGTCGTAGGCACGCCGGTGCACGGTCACCAGCCGGGAGTACATCCACGGTGCCTGCCAGGCTTCCAACCCACCGTTGCCGATCTCGTTCTGGACGTAGATCGTCGGCTCGTTGACGGTGATCCAGATGACGCCCTTGTCGCGGTACCGCTCGATGACCCGGCGGGCGTGGGTGAGCCAGTCCTCGACCGTCTCGTCGGAGTCCCAGCCGCCCTGGTCGACGACCCAGCCCGGGTACACCCAGTGGTCCAGGGTGATCATCGGCCGCATGCCGGCGCGCAGCACGCGGTCGACCACGTCGTCGTAGTAGGCGAGCTCGGTCTGATCCACCACGCCTTCGCGGGGCTCGACCCGCGCCCACTCGACACCGAAGCGGAAGACCCGCACCCCCAACGCCTTCGCGTTGGAGATGTCCTCGGCGTAGCGGTGCCGGAAGTCGACCGCGTCGCGGTACGGGTCCTTGATCGAGGACGTGCCGGCCTGCTCGTAGCGGTGCCAGTTGCTGTCGGGCGGCGAGCCCTCCGACTGGTAGCCGGACGTGGCGACACCCCACAGGAACTCCTCGGCCGCCACCGGTTCGGCCGCAGCGGGCGACAACCCTGCGAGGACCCCGGCCAGCAGGCTGACCACCGAACCGAGAACGACACGGCGCCGACGCATGGTTCCTCCCGGGGTTCTTCGGAAAACCCTTCCCTACTCCAGAGTAGGTGTGCCCGCAAGCCCTCCCGTTGCCAGCCGGGAGGGCCTGCGGGCGGGTGGGAGGGTCAGCCGTCGTAGGCGGCCTGCTCCACGGCGAACACGTTGCGGTTGCCGGTTCCCTCCATGAGCGTCCAGAGCAGGTCGGGGTTGGCGGTGTCCTCCCAGTAGGAGATGCCCTCCCCACCGCTCACCCAGGAGTAGGTGGTCGGGCCGGCGCTCGGAGTCCAGTAGTGCAGCTTCTTCTGGCCCGAGGAGTTGAACCACCACCGGCCATTGTGCGAGGCGACGCCGTTGAGGTTGTACCAGGGCAGCTGGAGGGCCTGGCTCGCGGTCGTCGTGGCGGCGAAGGTGGTGGCGCCGGCGGGGAACGGGTAGCGGACGGCCCGGGGCGCGCGGTTGGGGTAGGCGGTGCAGCCGGACTGGCAGGTGTACTCGGTCATCACGATCGACCTGCTGACCCGGTCCAGCGAGATCGAGGACCAGGCGAGGTTGGTGCCCGACGTGGTGCTCGAGGTGATCGTGCCGATTTGGGGGAGGACGTAGGCGTAGTTGTGCGCGTAGTACACCCCGTTGGGTTGGCGGCCGATCTGGTCGGCGGTTCCGCCGGTGTTGGTCCTGAGGATCCTGCGCATGTCGAACACCCGCATGCCGCGGCCCGTGTCGGCGACGTAGAGGTAGTCGCCGAACCACGAGACGCCGCCGGCGTGGATCGGGATGTCCTTGAAGTTCGGCGTCGCCGCGCTCCCGGTGGGCTCCACGAGAAGGATCTTGCGGTACTTGTTGGGGTAGGTCGCGTCCCAGTCGACGAGCGTGATCCGGCTCCGCTCGTGGTCCCCGCCGCATTCGTCCCGGGTGTACCAGCTGACGAGGACGAGCTGGTGGCCGTCGTAGGTGCCGCTGTTGGTCGTGCCTACCGCGTCCCGGCTGGTCGTGATGCCCTGCGGGTAGCTCCTGCAGTCCGAGTTGTCCCCGCTGCTGAACCGGAAGCCGGTGACGAGGCCACTGGGGGAGAACGACGAGGGGAGCGCCTGCCGGTCGTGGTTGGCGTTGTCCATCACCGTGTGCACGGCCGCCGTGCCCAGCGTCGAGACGAGTGCGGAGTTGACCGCGTCGAACTGGTGGTAGTTCGCGGTGAGCGTGTACTGGCCCGCGGGCAGGGCGGTCGGCCCGGCCGCGGCGCCGGCGGACGCGGGGGCGAGGAACAGGCCGGCGGTGGCGGCGAGGACGCCGACGGCGATGGCGGTCCGGTTGACGGTGGTCCTGCGGCGGCGAGTTGGCATCACGACCCTTTGGTCAGGAATTCACGAGGTCGCCGGGACTGTAGTGAACTCCTGTTGTCAGGGCAACACCTCGGCCACCTGAGGAGTCCCGTCCGGTCCACAACGGAACCGCACCCGAGAAGGCACCTGTTCTGCACCCG
>NZ_MSIE01000128.1 GCF_001921205.1 Actinophytocola xanthii
GGGCCGGGCTGGGCCGCCGGACCCGGGCGCGGCGGCGCGCTCGGCCGCGGACGGGGACCGCCGCCGCCCTTGGCGCCGTCGGACTTGGGGTACGCGTCCCGCAAGCGGCGGGCCACCGGGGCCTCCACCGTGGAGGACGCGGACTTCACGAACTCACCAAGATCCTTCAGCTTGGCGAGAACTTCCTTGCTGGTAACTCCGAGCTCCTTCGCGAGCTCGTGCACTCGGGCCTTGCCTGCCACTGCTCTCCTCGTCCGAGTGAGGCCGGCGGCATGGTCCGCTCGACCTCGTCCTATCGTCTGGCGTTCATGGCTTCAGCTTCACGGCTGACTCATGACGGGTCGACCTGCTTTCGTTGATCCATCCCGGCCCGGGAAGATCCCGGTCCGGTATCGCGGTAAGCCAGCTGCTCCAGATCACTCCGGAGCGAGCCGGTGTCGAGCGGACCTGGCACGCGCAACGCTCTCGCGAACGCCCGCCGCCGCTCGGCCTTGTCCAGGCACGTCGGTTCGGGGTGGAGCCAGGCGCCCCGCCCCGCGGCTCGGCGCCGCGGATCGAGGGTCAGGTCTCCGTCCACGAGCACGACCCGGAGCAACTCACCAGCCTCCGCTCTGCCCCGGCAGCCGACGCAGGTACGAATCGGGCGCGAGCCCGGTGCGTACGCGGACGCCGGTCCAGAACGGTGAACCACTGATGAGTCTATCCCGTCCTACCTAGTCGGCCGAACCCGCAGTGGGTGATCCGGTGGGTGTGACGTTGCGCGCGTTCGGTGAGGGGATGCCCGAGGAGGGTGGCCGACCCTGCGGTTCGGCCGCCGCGTCGCTGCGGATGTCGATCCGCCACCCGGTCAACCGGGCGGCCAGCCGGGCGTTCTGGCCCTCCTTGCCGATGGCCAGCGACAGCTGGAAGTCGGGCACGGTGACCCGCGCCGTCTTGGCCCGTTCGTCCACCACACGCACCGAGACGACCTTCGCCGGCGACAGCGCGTTGCCCACGAACGTCGCCGGATCCTCCGAGTAGTCGATGATGTCGATCTTCTCGCCGAGCAGCTCGCTCATCACGTTGCGCACCCGCGCGCCCATCGGTCCGATGCAGGCGCCCTTGGCGTTGACTCCAGCCACCGTCGAGCGAACCGCGATCTTCGAGCGGTGTCCGGCCTCCCGGGCGACCGCGGGGATCTCCACGGTGCCGTCGGCGATCTCCGGGACCTCGAGCGCGAACAGCCGGCGCACGAGGTTGGGGTGCGTCCTGGACAACGTGATCTGGGGTCCGCGTGTTCCCCGGCTCACGCCGAGCACGTAGCACTTGATCCGGGTGCCGTGCTCGTACCGCTCGCCGGGCACCTGCTCGACCGCCGGGAGCACGCCCTCCGTGTCGCCGACCTGGACCACGACCATCCCGCGCGAGTTGGCCCGGGCGTCCCGCTGGACCACGCCGGCGACGATCTCGCCCTCCTTGGCGGAGAACTCGCCGAAGGTCTTCTCGTTCTCGGCGTCCCGCAGCCGCTGGAGGATGACCTGGCGGGCGGTCGTCGCCGCGATCCGGCCGAAGCCCTCCGGGGTGTCGTCCCACTCGTTGGCCGGCTCGCCGTCCGCGCCGAGCTCGAACGCGATCACCCGGACGATGCCCGTGCGCCGGTCGATGTCGATCTTCGCGTGCGGCTGGTGGCCGTCGGTGTGCTTGTACGCGGTGAGCAGCGCGGTCTCGATCGCCTCGATCACCGTGTCGAAGGGGATGTCCTTGTCTCGCTCGATCGCACGCAGCGCGGCGATGTCGACATTCACCTCGACCCCTCCTCGTGTTCCAGCTTGGCGATCTCGGCGGCCGGCGGCTCGCGGAACTCGACCTCGACCACGGCATGCTCGACATCGCTGTAGCTGACGTGTCTGACCTCGTCGCCCACCAACAGGCGCACACCCTGCTCGTCGGCGTCGCCCACCCTGGCGGTGAACGCGTCCTCCCCCGCGCGGACGGCGACCTTGCGCAGTCGGGCGCGGCGCCAGTGGCGCGGCTTGGTGAGCGGGCGGTCCAGCCCCGGCGAGGTGACCTCGAGGGTGTAGGAGCCGCCGAGCACGCTGCCCGCCGTGTTGCTGTCCTCGAGCGCGTCCAGCGCGGCGGCGACCGCCCGGCTGACCTCGGCCACCTCGTCGAGGCCGATGCCGCCCTCCGCGTTGTCGGAGTCGACCACGACCTTGACCAGCTGACGCCGGCCGGCCTGCTGGACGCGCAGGTGCTCGAGGTCGAAGCCCGCCCGCGCGACGGCGTCGGCGACCACCGGCTCCAGCGTGTCGCCGGCGCCGTTGGTGCGTTGTCGCTGACCGGGCACGTGCCACTCCCCTGCGTCGAGTCGTTCCCACGGCGCACTCACCGAAGGCGTGGTTGCCAAGCGTATCTCGTCGGGCCCGGTGAGTCGGTCCCGAGCAGGCACGGTGCGTCCGACCGGGTGGCAGACGCGCCTGGCAGTATGACCGCCCGTGATGAACGTTGCGCGGCGTGACGTGCTCAGAGTGCTCGCGCTGCTGCCCGGGGCCGCGCTGGCCGCGGCCGGCACAGGCGCGTGCACCGGTACACCGGAGGAGCCACCGGCGCCGGACCCGCTGGTCGAACTGGCGGCCCGGGCCCGGGCCGACGCGGCCACCGCCTCCGCCGTCGCGGCCGCGGTACCGGCACTGGCGGCGGCCGCGGGGGAGGTCGCGGGCGCGCGCGGCGAGCACGCTGCCGCCCTGCGGGCCGAGGTCGACCGGGAACGCCCGCCGGTCTCCTCGTCGTCCGCACCGCCGCCCGAGCCGGCCTCCCCACCGGCCGACGTCGCCGCGGCCCGCGCCCTGCTCGTCGACGCGCTCACCGCGGCCCAGAAGGAGGCCGGCACCCTCGTGGCCTCCCTGCCGCGGTACCGGGCCGGTCTGGTCGGCTCGGTCGCCGCGTCGTGCGCGAGCCTGCGGGAGGTGCTGGCATGACCTCCCCCTCCCCCGCGCCGTCGTCGCTGCCCTCGGACGCCGCGTCCGCGGTGCAGGCGGCACTGGGTGCCGAGCACGCGGCGATCTGGGTCTACGGGTTGGTGAGCGCGTTCCTCCCGGAGCAGTTCGCCGGTGCCGTCACCGACGGGGCGAACGCCCACCGGGCCCGCCGGGACGCGACCGAGCTGCTGCTGGCCGACGCGGGCGAGGCCCCGCGCCCGGCCGAACCGGCCTACGTCCCGCCGCAGCCGGTCACCGAGCAGGCCTCCGCGATCGCCGTGCTGGTCCTGGCCGAGACCGACACGACCGTCGCCTGGCGGGCCGTGCTCGAACGCACCGACGACGCCACCCTCCGCGCCAACGCGCTCCAGGCGCTGACCGACGCCGCGGTGCGCGCCACCCGCTGGCGCAGGGCGGCCGGCGAGTCGCCCGCGGCGGCCGCGTTCCCCGGACGCCCGGCCAGCTGAGCGGGCGCCGGTCAGCTCAGCCGGAGCCGCCGGTCATGTCCTTGGCCAGCCGAAGGGCGTCCTCGCAGACCCGGTCCAGCTCGTCCTCGGTGCCGCCGTTCGCGGCGGACGGGTCGTAGTCGGCCTCCACGATGATCACCTCGCTGCCGACCAGCGAGGAGTCGTAGCCCCCGCCGCCGCTCAGCGCCTCCAGGCCGGACACCCTGACCTCACGCTCGCGGACCAGGTCGTTGACGTTGCCGGAGCCGTCCTTGTCGGTGAGTACGCGCAGCTCCTGGGCCTGGGCCTCGTCGGCCATCCGGACGACGGAGACCGAGGTGTAGACCGTGCGGTCGTCGATCTCCGTGGTGAACACGTCGCGGGTGAGCTGCCGGCAGGGGGTCTGGCCGAAGAAGTCCTGGATCTGGCCGTAGGCGTGCTCGGCACAGGACTCGTCCACCCGGGGCTCGGAGAGCTTCGAGGTGAACGGGAACTCGCCCTCGTTCTGCTGGGACGTCGGCCCGCCGCCGAAGCCCGTGGTGCCCCGCTCCGGCGTGTCCTCACTGGTGAAGAACCACCAGGCGACCCCCGAGATCACCGCGACGGCCACCAGGCCGGCGATCCGCAGCGCCCAGTCCAGCGGCGAGGTGCCCGAGGACGGCGGCTCCTCGTGGAACCGCGGGGGCGGCGGCCGGTCCGGTCGCTGTGAGCGGTTGTCCGGCCAGGGTGGTTGTCCGGGACGATAGGGAGCCGACACGCGGTCACCGTAACCGGACATACCGTGGCCGCCCAGGGCAGGTCGGCCCTGTGCCGGGGTCAGCCCGTGCTATCGACGACCCGGTCCACGTCCTGTGCCGTGTTGTACAGGTGGAACGACAACCGGGTGCGGCCTGCGCGGACGGCGCCGACCACGCCCGCGGCGGTGAGCCGGCCGGCCTGCTCCTCGGTGAGGTCCAGGGAGATGATGGCCGAGCCGCGTGCGGGCAGCCCGCGCGCGGCGAGGACGGCGTCCGCGAGACCGGTGCAGTGGTCACGTACCGCGGCCAGGTCCAGCCCGGCGAGCCAGGGCAGGGTGGCCGCCGCGCCGACCTGGGCGAACCATGCCGGCGAGAGGTCCAGCCGCCGCGCGTCGGGCGCCAACCGCAGCGGCAGGCCGTAGATGCCCTGCCAGGGGTCGTCGGCGGCGTACCAGTTCGCGGCGAACGGGACGGTCCGCTCCAGTGCCTCGGGTGTCGCGGCGAGCCACGCCGCGCCGCGCGGCGCGAGCAGCCACTTGTAGCCGCTGCCGACCACCCAGTCCGCCCAGTCCAGGTGCAGCGGCAGCCAGCCGGCGGCCTGGGTCGCGTCGAGCAGCACCGACGCCGTGCCCTTCGCCGCACGCAGCCCGTCGAGGTCCAGCACCGTCCCGTCGGCCGACTGGACGACGCTGACCGCGACCAGGTCGTGCTCGCCGACGTGGTCGAGGAGGTCCGCCGCCGGCACCTCGGTCACCCGCATCCCCCGCGCGGCGAACGGGAAGCTGACGCTGGTGAACTCCCCGGCCACGGTCAGCACCCGGGTGGACGCCGGCAGGCTCGCCGCGACCAGGCCGACCAGCTGCGAGACGGTGGCACCGGCAGCGACCCGCTCGACCGGCACGCCGACGAGCGAGGCCCAGGCGCCGCGAGCGGTCGCGACGTGCTCGTCGTACTCGGGCGGGCGCGCCAGCCCACCGCGCCAGCGGTCGACCCCGCGCACGACGGCGTCGGCCGCGAAGTCCGGCGGCACCCCGACGCTCGCCGTGTTGAGGTACCCGTCCGGCACGTCGAAGCGTTGTCCATAAGCGACTCGCATGCCTCAACTAATACCGTGTCCGACATGTTCACCACCGAGATCGAGGTTCGGACCGGGAACCGGGAGGTCGTGCACGACCTCACCGGGGACTGCCGCGCGTTCCTGTCCGACGCCGGCGCGGAGGACGGCCTGCTCAACGTGTGGGTGCCGCACGCCACGGCCGGTCTCGCGGTCATCGAGACCGGTGCCGGGAGCGACGACGACCTGCTCCGCCAGCTGCGCGAGCTGCTGCCGGCCGACAACCGGTGGCGCCACCGGCACGGCTCCCACGGCCACGGGCGCGACCACGTGCTCCCCGCCGTGGTCCCGCCCTACGCCACCGTGCCGGTCCTGGGCGGCGAGCTCGCGTTGGGCACCTGGCAGTCGATCTGCCTGGTCGACACGAACGTGGACAACCCCGTCCGCCGAGTCAGGTTCAGCTTCCTGGCCGGTTAGCCGGACCATGCCACGATGGCGGGGTGCACACGCTCGTCCTCTGGGACATCGACCTGACGCTCGTCGACTACAGCGGCCTCGGCCGGACCTGGTACGCGCGGGCACTGGCCAACCTGGTGGGCAAGCCGATGACCCACCAACCGTTCTTCCCCGGCCGCACCGAGCGCTCGCTGGCGCGGGAGATCCTGGCCGCACACGACGAACCGGACGGCGACGAGCAGGTCGAGCGGCTGTTCGCCGAGCTCGAGGCCATCGCCCTGGCCGAGCGCGAGTCGCTGCCGATGCTCGGTCGGGCCCTGGCCGGCGCGCCGGAGATCCTGGCGGTGCTGGCCCGGCGGGCGGGCGTCGTGCAGTCGCTGGTGACCGGCAACCTGCCAACACTGGCCAGCTGCAAGCTGGCCGCCTTCGACCTGCACCACCACGTGGACCTGGACATCGGCGGCTACGGGTCGCTCTCGGAGCACCGCCACGACCTGGTCGAGGCGGCGATCCGGCAGGCCACGGACAAGCACGGCCACTCGTTCGCGCCGCGGTCGGTCGTGGTCGTCGGCGACACGCCTGCCGACGTCGCCGCCGGCCGCCACCACGGCACGGTGACCGTCGGGGTGGCGACCGGGCGGTTCACCGTCGAGGAGCTGGCCGACTCGGGCGCGGACGTCGTCCTGCCCGACCTCGCCGACACCGACGCCGTCCTGGCGGCGCTGGAGGCTTCCTAGGCGACGAGGTCCACCAGGTGGGCCACGACCTCGTCCACCGGCACCTCGACGCGTTCGCCGGTCGCACGGTCCTTGACCTCGACCACGCCCTTGGCGAGGCCCCGGCCGACCACCACGATCGTGGGCACCCCGATCAGCTCCGCGTCGGCGAACTTCACGCCGGGTGTCGCCGTCCGGTCGTCGAGCAGCACGGACAGGCCGGCACCGTCGAGCTGCTCGGCCAGCCGGGCGCCGCCCTCGCGGACCGTGTCGTCCTTGCCGGCGATCACCACGTGCACGTCGGCCGGCGCGATCGACCGGGGCCAGACCAGGCCGTGCTCGTCGTGCGACTGCTCGGCCACCACGGCCACGAGGCGTGAGACACCGATGCCGTAGGAGCCCATCGTGATCCGGATCGGCTTGCCGTCCGCGCCCAGCGCGTCGAGACCGAAGGCGTCGGCGAACTTGCGCCCCAGCTGGAAGATGTGCCCGATCTCGATGCCGCGGGCGGCGACCAGGGTGCCCTTGCCGTCCGGGGAGGGGTCGCCCTCGCGCACGTCGGCCACGTCGATCGTGCCGTCGGGAGTGAAGTCGCGCCCGCACACCAGGTCCAGCACGTGGTGGTCGACCTTGTCCGCGCCGGTGACCCAGGCCGTCCCGGGCACCACCCTGGGGTCGACGAGGTAGCGCACCCCGTTGTCCTGCAGTGCCTTGGGACCGATGTACCCCTTGACGAGGAAGGGGTTCGCGGTGAAGTCGGCGTCGTCGAGCAGCGCGACCTCGGAGGGGTAGAACGCGGCCTCCAGGCGCTTGGCGTCGACCTCGCGGTCGCCCGGCACCGCGACGGCCACCAGCTCCCCCTCTGTCGCGCCCGGGGCGCGCACCTTCACCAGGACGTTCTTCAGCGTGTCGGCCGCGGTGAACTCCCGGCCGAGCCCGGCGCCGTTGAGGAAGGCGACCAGCGACTCGATGGTCGGGGTGTCCGGGGTGTGGTGCACCTGTGCCTCGGGCCTGCCCTCCACGGGCAGCGCGGGCGGCGCGGGGGTGGTCACCGCCTCCACGTTGGCCGCGTAGTCCGACTCGGTGCTGCGCACGAACGTGTCCTCGCCGGTCGGCGTGGTGGCGAGGAACTCCTCGGAGGCCGAGCCGCCCATCGCGCCCGACATCGCCGAGACGATCACGTACGACAGGCCGAGCCGGTCGAAGATCCTGATGTAGGCCTCGCGGTGCCGCTGGTAGGACTCGGCCAGGCCCTCGTCGGTGAGGTCGAACGAGTAGGAGTCCTTCATCAGGAACTCGCGGCCGCGCAGGATGCCGGCCCGCGGACGCGCCTCGTCCCGGTACTTGGTCTGGACCTGGTACAGCACGACCGGGAAGTCCTTGTAGGAGCTGTACTCGCCCTTGACCGTGAGCGCGAACATCTCCTCGTGGGTCGGGCCGAGCAGGTAGTCGCCGCCCTTGCGGTCCTTGAGCCGGAACAGGCTGTCGCCGTACTCGGTCCAGCGGCCGGTGGCCTCGTAGGGCTCGCGGGGCAGCAGCGCCGGGAACTGGATCTCCTGGGCGCCGATCGCCTCCATCTCCTCGCGCACGACGCGCTCGATGTTGCGCAGCACCCGCAGCCCGAGCGGCAGCCAGGAGTAGCCGCCCGGGGCGACGCGGCGGACGTACCCGGCGCGCACCAGCAGCTTGTGGCTGGGCACCTCGGCGTCCGCTGGATCCTCACGCAGGGTGCGCAGGAACAGCGAGGACATCCTGGTGATCACGGCGATACTCCTTGTCGGCGAAGCTGCGGCAAAGAGTAGTGAGTGCCAGGCCGTGCGTTCCAACCGGTTACGCGGGGCGTTCGCCCCGCGCGGGGTGGACGACCCGGTCCTCGGTGACGATCGCGGTCACCAGGTCGGCCGGCGTGACGTCGAAGGCGACGTTGAGCGCCTGCGTGCCGCTGGGCGCGGACCTGGACCCGCCCCACAGCAGGAGCTCGGCACCGTCGCGGACCTCGATGTCCACCTTGTCCCCGGAGGGTACCGACGGGTCGACCGTCGACTCCGGGGCGGCCACCAGGAACGGCACGCCCGCGCGCGCGGCGGCGAGGGCCAGCGGGTACGTGCCGATCTTGTTGATCACGTCCCCGTTCGCGGCGATCCGGTCCGCGCCGACGACGACCGCGTCGGCGAGCCCCCGGGCCAGCACCGTCGGCCCGGCGGCGTCGACCACGAGCGTGTGCGGGACCCCGAGGTGGGTGAGCTCCCAGGCGGTGAGCCGGGCGCCCTGCAGCAGCGGGCGGGTCTCGTCGACGTAGACGTGCCGCAGGCGGCCCTGGCCGTGCAGGGAGCGGACGACTCCCAGCGCGGTACCCCACTCCACACAGGCGAGGCTGCCGGCGTTGCAGTGGGTCTGTACCGCGACCAGGCCCTCGAGCCGCTCGGTCAGCCACCGCGCGCCGCGCTCGCCCAGCGAGCGGTTGTGCACCCCGTCCTCGGCGAGGACATCGAGCGCCTCGGCGAGGACCGCGTCCGGGCCCTCGGCGAGCCTGCGCAGCGCCCGGTCCACGCCCCAGGCGAGGTTGACCGCGGTCGGGCGGGCGGCACGCAGCGCGGCCAGGTCGCGGTCGAGCCGGGCGGGGTCGGCCCGGACCGCGAGCGCGGCACCGAGTGCCCCGGCCGCACCGAGCGCCGGCGCACCCCGGACGGCGAGCCGCTGGATCGCGATCACCAGCTCCTCGACGCTGTTGATCGCGACCTCGACGACCCCGCCCGGAAGCCTGGTCTGGTCGATGAGAACGATGTGTCCGTCGCGCCAGTCGATGGTGCGCATGAGCCCATTCTGTCTGGCGCGGGCCCTATCGTGCCCGGCATGAACCTCACGATGGGTGGATTCACCCTCGACTGCGCCGACCCCCGCACGCTCGCCCGCTTCTGGACCGAGGCGCTGGGGCTCGAGGTTGCCTTCGACGCCCAGGGCTACTTCGTCCAGCTGACCTCGCCGGCCCACCCCGCGCTCCCCTACCTGGGCCTGCAGAAGGTCCCCGAGGAGCGGGCCGGGAAGAACCGGATGCACCTCGACCTCACCACCGACGACCGGGACGGCGAGGTCGAGCGGCTGGTCGCGCTGGGCGCCACCCGCGGTGCGGAGCACTCGGTCCCCGGTCTCAGCTGGACGGTCATGCGGGACCCGGAGGGCAACGAGTTCTGCGTCGGCACCCGGCACCAATAATTCGGTTGCGGGCGGAGCCGGAGTAGGTCACTCTGCCTCTGTCAGACCCGCGCCGGTGGCGTACCGGCGGACGAGACCTTGGGAGGTGCCCTGTGACCACGACAGTCGCCTGGACGGGGCACGCCCACGTCCGCCCGTCCCGCTGAGCGCGCCGGTCCATTCGCACCAGGCGCCGGTGGGGCGTCCAACCCTCTGCTGAGGAGAACCCACCAGTGCGCAGGCACGATCTGAACGAATTTCTCGACGACTACCTCGACGACGAACACGCCGACGACGGCTCCCGCAGGCGCGGGTCGCGCGCCAGGAGGGGCGAGCCGAACGAGGTCTTCGACCCGCAGTCCACTCGGTCCGGTCGCCTGACCGAGCACGAACGCGCCCGCCTCGCCGCGCTGCGGGACAGCGCGGAGACCGCTCCGGAGCTGCCACCGGACACCGACCGGTGGACCACCTGGGGCGACGGCGAGCGGGGTCCGCACCCGAGGCCGGAGTGGGTGGTGACCGAGCTCGCCGCCGCCGACACCGAGCTGGGGGTGGTCAAGACCGGCAAGGAGGCCGATGTCCACCTGGTCAGGAGAGCGGTCCCGGGCACCGACCGCGCGTGTCTGATGGCGGCCAAGCGGTACCGGAGCAACGAGCACCGCCTGTTCCACCGGGACGCCGGCTATCTCGAGGGCAGGCGGGTACGCCGCAGCCGCGAGATGCGGGCGATGGCCAACCGCACGGCGTTCGGCCGGAACCTGATCGCCGAGCAGTGGACGGTGGCGGAGTTCGCCGCGCTGTCCCGGCTGTGGTCGGTCGGCGTGCCGGTGCCGTACCCGGTCCAGCGCAGCGGGACCGAGCTGCTGATGGAGTTCGTGGGTGAGGCCGACGGGACCGCGGCGCCGCGGCTCGCCGAAACCCGTCCGGACCCCGACGAGCTGGTCGAGCTGTGGCATCAGCTGGTCGCGGCCCTGGACGTGCTGGCGAGCCACGGCATGACCCACGGCGACCTGTCGGCGTACAACCTGCTCGTGCACGACGGGCGGCTGGTGCTGATCGACCTGCCGCAGATCGTCGACGTCGTCGCGAACCCGCGCGGTCCGGAGTTCCTGGCCCGCGATGTGGCGAACGTCATGGGCTGGTTCCGGTCCCGCGGGCTGTCCGAGCAGGTGGCCGATCCGGCGGAGGTGACGGCGTCTCTGCTGGTCAGCGCCGGTTTGGACTAGTTGGCCGGGGTGTGGGGTGTCGGCACGGACGGCAGCCGCGGTGATCGGTCGGGACGGACGTCAGGTAGTCTTGATCGAGCATCGCGAGCGGTCCGTGCCGCTCCCCGCCCGGCGCAGTCGCCGGTTGGCCCCCAGATGTAACCGATTCACCAACGGCGCCCAGCCAGGGCGCCTGGGCTCGTCCGCGCGAGATTGCTGCCTACCCGGCTCCTACCGGCTCTGCCGGTTGTCGGCGTCAGGCCTCCCGAGACGTGCCCCACTCGGAGAGGAATCCGTGCCGAACACCGCTGTGCGCCGATCCACGCACACCACCAAGCCGCGCCACCAGTCCGGGGCGCGCACCGAGAACCACCGCTCGACCCCCCACACCGACCACCGGGGCCGTTCCGAGGACCGGAGCGCCCCCCGCCGCGACGAGTGGGACGACCGCTCCGCCCGCCGGGGCGACAGCTCCGAGGAGCGCAGGCCCAACCGCGACCGGAACCAGTACTCGGACCGGAACCAGGACCGACGTCCGAGCCGCGCGGAGAGCGGGACCGCCCGCCGCTCCGAGCGCCGCGACGCCGCCTGGTCCCCCGACCGGCGGCCCAACCGCCGCGCCGAGGACCGGTTCGAGCAGCGGGACCGGGGCACCGGTGCGCGCCGCTCGGCCCCGCGCGAGGACCGTCGGCCCACCGCCGCGCGGACCGAGCCGGACACCCGCTGGGACGGCGAGATCGTCGACAGCACCCGCGCCCCCCGTTCGGTGAGCTTCGCCGAGCTGGGCCTGCCCACCGCGCTGCTCGACGCGCTCACCGAGGCCGGCATCCAGGCACCGTTCCCGATCCAGGCGGCCACCCTGCCCGACGCGCTCTCCGGGCGCGACGTGCTCGGCCGGGCGCAGACCGGTTCGGGCAAGACCCTCGCCTTCGGGCTCGCGCTGCTCACCCGGCTCAACGGCGGGCGCAGCCGGCCGGCTCGGCCGCGGGCGTTGATCCTGGTGCCGACGCGGGAGCTCGCCATGCAGGTCGAGGACGCGCTGCGGCCGCTGGCCAGGGCGATGGGCCTGTGGTGCCGCACGGTCGTGGGCGGGATGTCGTTCACCCGCCAGGTCGACCAGCTCCAGCGCGGCGTCGACCTGCTGATCGCCACGCCCGGGCGCCTGTCCGACCACGTCCGGCAGGGCACCTGCCATCTCGACGAGGTCCGCTTCACCGCGCTCGACGAGGCCGACCAGATGGCCGACATGGGCTTCCTGCCGCAGGTCCGCGCCATCCTGGACCTCGTTCCGGAGGACGGGCAGCGCATGCTGTTCAGCGCCACGCTCGACCGGGACGTTGCCCAGCTGGTCAACCGGTACCTGACCGACCCGGTCACCCACTCGGTGTCGCCGGCCACCGCGGCCGTCGACACCATGGACCACCACCTGCTGCTGGTGTCCCAGGCGGACAAGCAGGCCGTGGTCACCGAGGTGGCGGCGCGCGAGGGCCGCACGATCCTGTTCCTGCGCACCAAGCACCACGTGGACCGGCTGACCAAGCAGCTCCGCGCGGTCGGTGTCCATGCCGGCGCCCTGCACGGCGGCAAGGCCCAGGGCGCCCGCAACCGGGTCCTCGGTGAGTTCAAGGACGGCCGGCTGCCGGTACTGGTGGCCACCGACGTGGCGGCCCGCGGCATCCACGTGGACGGCATCAGCCTGGTCGTCCACGTCGACCCGCCGGCCGACGCCAAGGGCTACCTGCACCGGGCCGGGCGCACCGCACGCGCCGGGGAGGCCGGCACGGTCGTCACGCTGGTCACCCACCAGGAGCGCCGCACGGTGTTCCGGATGACCGAGCAGGCCGGTGTGGACCCCGAGCGCACGAAGGTCGCTCCCGGGACCGCCGACCTGGTGCGGATCACCGGTGCGCGGACCCCCTCCGGCGAGCCGGTCGTCGAGCCCGAGGTGCCGGCCACCCGCCGCCCGCCGCGGACCGGGCACGCCCCGCGCGGCCGGTTCGGCACCCGGCCGGGACGGCCGAGGGCGCGCCGCTCCTGACAAAGCGTCCCGGCCCGGGTTCCCCGGGCCGGGACGCCCCGGCTTTACCCCGTCAGCCGGCCTGGTCGCCGAGAGCGGCCACCGGGCCGACCACGACGACCGCCGGTGGCCGGATCCCGTGCGCGACGACGTCATCGGCCACCTTGTCCAAGGTGGACCGGAGGACCCGCTGCGCCCGGGTGGTTCCCTCCTGGACGACCGCGACCGGCGTGTCCCGTGCCCGGCCGGCCAACAGGGCGTCGGCGAACGCCGCGATCCGCTCGACGGCCATCATCAGCACGACCGTGCCCCGCATCGACGCCAGCGCGGGCCAGTCCACGAGCGACTGCGGGTGACCGGGCGGCAGGTGCCCGGAGACCACCACCACCTCGTGCGCCACGCCGCGGTGGGTCACCGGCACCCCGGCCACCGCCGGCACCGCGAACGCCGAGGTCACGCCCGGCACGACCTGCACCGGCACGCCCGCGGCGGCACAGGCGAGCAACTCCTCGAACCCACGCCCGAACAGGTACGGGTCACCACCCTTGAGCCGCACGACGAAGCGGCCGGCCCGCGCGTGGGTCACCAGCAGCTCGTTGATCGCCTCCTGGCTCGCCGAGCGCCCGTACGGGATCTTCGCCGCGTCCACGACCTCGACCCCCGGCGCCAGCTCGTCAAGCAGTGACCCCGGCGCCAGCCGGTCGGCCACCACGACGTCGGCCTGCGCAAGCAGCTGACGCCCGCGCACCGTGATCAGGTCCGGGTCGCCGGGCCCCCCACCGACCAGCGCCACACCAGCCGGCCGCGAGCCGGTGGGGACGACACCCGAGCGCAGCGCCCGCAGCACCCCGTCCCGCACCGCCGCCGAGCGCCGGTGCTCCCCACCCGCGAGCACCCCCACGAGCAGCCCCTCGTGGTTGCCGGTGGCCGGGGTCACCGCCGACCCCGCGGTTCCGTCGTCGGCCCGCACGCAGAACACCCGCCGCCGCTCCGCCTCGGCCGAGACCGCGGCGTTGACCGCCGGGGAGGACGTGCAGCACAGCACGTACCAGGCCTCAGCGAGATCACCGTCGGCGTAGGGCCGCCGGTGCCAGACGACGGCGCCCGAGTCGGCCAGGGCCTCGACGGCGGGGGTGGCCTCCGGCGAGACCACCTCGACCGCCGCCCCCGAGGCGACCAGCCGCGGCAGCCGCCGAGCGGCCACCGTCCCGCCCCCGACGACCACGACGCGCCGGCCGGCCAGGTCGAGTCCGGCCAGGTAGTGCAGCTCAGTCATGGCAGACAGCATGCCTGCCGGGGCCGGTAGGGTCGGCGCATGGTCGCGGTGAACTCCGCCATGGTGCCGCTGGGCACCGAGGCACCCCCGTTCGAGCTGCCCGCCCCCGACGGCACGACCTGGACGTTGGACAGCGTCGCAGGCCCCCGCGGCACCCTGGTCGCGTTCCTCTGCAACCACTGCCCGTTCGTGCGGCACATCGCCGTCCCGTTCGGCGCCGCCGCCGCCCGCTGGCGCGCCCAGGGCCTCGGAGTCATCGGCATCAACAGCAACGACTCCGACGCCTACCCCGACGAACTCCCGGAACGCATGGCCGAACAAGCGACGACGTGGCGCTGGAGCTTCCCGTACGTCTCCGACCCCGAGCAGACGACGGCACTGGCCTACCGCGCCGCCTGCACCCCGGACTTCTTCCTGTTCGACCCCACCCGCCGCCTCGTCTACCGCGGTCGTTTCGACGCCGCCCGCCCCAACAACGGCGTCCCCGTCACCGGCGACGAACTGGAAGCAGCCGTCGCGTCAGTGATAGCGGGCGAGGAGATAGAGATAGGTCAACTCCCCAGCATCGGCTGCAACATAAAATGGAAACCAGAAACTCAACCCCGAAAAATCACATAACAAAGCGCCAGTCTTGCCCAAGCCGGGACGCACAACAGCCAACTCCCTCGGGCGAGGTTAGGCCCACGGCTGCGTGAGCGGGAGCGCGGGAGCGTCCGCCGTCT
>NZ_MSIE01000129.1 GCF_001921205.1 Actinophytocola xanthii
GGCAGCCCACCGAGGCCGGTCGCGCCGGCGCGGGGCGCGCCGCCGGAGGAACCGCCGGTGCCGGGGTTCGCCGCCCCGACGCTGCCGCCGCTCGCGTTGGGGCCCGCGGACCGGCCCGAGGAACGCCGGTACTCGTCGTCGTCCTGGCCGGCGCCGAACCGCGCGCCGAGGGCCGGGCCGCTCAGTCCGCCCGAAGGGCCGCCGGGTCCGCCGGGTCCGGCCGGTCCTCCGGCCGAGACGGGCGAGCCCGAGGCGCGGCCGGGGGAGCCGAACCACTGTGCCGAGGAGCCATTGGTCCCCGCCGACCAACCGCCGCCGCCGCCACCGCCACCACCGCCCCAGCCGCCGCCGTGCTGCCAGGACGAGTGCCCGCCGTGGTGCTGCTGCCCGCCCTTGGGCCAGCCGGCGACCGAGGACGGATTGGTTTCGTGGTGCGCCATGCCGCCGCCGTGGTGCATCTCGTCACGCTGGACGAGCGGCGGTGGCGCCTCGAAGTGCGCCATGGCCGCGGTGTTGGTGTTGGTGTTGGCCTCGTAGGCTGCCATCACCTCGAAGGCGCGCTCCTCGGCCGAGGCGGCCGCCGCCTCGGCGGCCTCGAGGTCGGCTTGGGCCTGTGCGATCTGCACGGCGGGCGCGACGGTGGGGTCGGGCTGGGTCGTCGGCACGTCCTCCGGTGCCGGCATGTCCGCCCGCGCCTTGGCGATGTGCTCGGCCTGGTTCTCCACCGCGGTGCGCATCGCGGCGGCGTCGGTGCTGGTGTGCGTGGCCCAGGACGCGGTGACCGACAGCCGGTCGTAGGCGCGTCCGGCCGCCTTGCCGGCCCACCTCGCGCTCGAGGCCGTGAGCGCCTTCTGCAGGTCCTGGCCGATGTCGTTCAGGTTGGAGGAGATCTCGGCCCACCGCCGCGAGGGCTCGGCCGACGCCGTCGCGCCGGGGCCCTGGTGCAACAGCAGGTAGAGCTCCTTGTGCGTGTGTCCGCGCCACCGCGCCCCGTCGCCGGGCTGCTGGGTCGGTTGAGTCACTGAAGCGCCCCTTGTGTGTTCGTTCCGCCTCTGGAGTTCCCCAGTAGGGGTGTCAGCCGCCGTCCCCACCGCGGTTGACACCCGCGCGTCCATCGCCGTCGATCTCGCGGTACTGCTGTGCGGTCCGGTCCAGGTTGCGCACGGCCACGTCCAGCTGCGTCCGGTAGGCGCGGAGGGCCTCCACCGCCGAGCGGGAGCTGTCCACAGAGTGCTCGTTGAACGTGGTCGTCGCGCCCAGGCTCACCGGGTCCTGCGCCCACGAGGAGACGCGGAGCTCCTTCTCGGCGAGCTCGAGCTGCTTGTCCACCTTGGCCAGGGCGTCGACGAACGCACTGCGCAGCATCGGCACAGCGTCCGGGTCCACCTGGAGAACGCTGCTCCGCCCGTCAGGCCCACGGTTACCTGGCGCCACTCCGCCTCCCAACCAGAATTCGCACAGTCCTGACGAGCCTATCCGCCGTGGACGCTCGGATACGACGGTTCCGACCAATTTGTGAGATCTTTTTCAGAGTGTGACAAGGTCGGGTTCACCCAACAACCTCCGAATGGACCGACCGGCGGGTCGGTTTGTCACCGGCGGTGATGGTGGCCCCAGCGTCCGCTCTGCACCATGAAGAAGATGAACGGCAGCATGAAGAAGAAGAACGGGACCTTGAGCACGATCGTCAGACCGATGAGCAGGACGATCCCCAACACCGGGACCAGCGGCGTGAGCTGCCGGCTGACCTGTGCCCTGCGGGGCCGCACGACCGCCGGCGGGTTGGGCTGACCGAACGCCGGGCGCGGCTCCGGGAGATCGTCGAAGAGGGCGAGCACGTCGGCGCGGGTCTTCGCGGTCGCCACCTTCGCGGTCCGCTCGCCGTACTCCTCGATGTCCAGCCGGCCCTCGCTCATGTGCTGACCGAGCTTGCCCAGCGCGTCCTCGCGCTCGGTGTCGCTCACCCGGATGTTGCCCCGCTGGTACTCGGTCACATCTCGATGGTACGTCCGTCCCGCCGCCCCGGGCGGTGCCGCAGGTCCCGAGCTGAGGAGGCTCTCAGCCCGCGTGATCCTCCGTTTCCGGGCGCGGCGGCATCAACGCGACACCGAGCACCAGCGACACCACCGCCAGCCCGACCACCAGGACCAAGGTCCACCACAGCCCGGCCACCGCGGTCGCCACGATCGCCGCCGGCAGCCCGACGAGCAGGCTGAGCACCCCGATCACGTCCAGCACGCGGGTGGCCCTGGTGGCCGCCCGACCGCCCGGCCACTCCGGGTACACCCGGCGCTGCCGCCGCGGCGCGACCGCGGCGCTCAGGTCGGGGTGCGGTGCCGGCAGATCCTCGAACAGGATCTCGAGCTCTGGGCGTACCCGCGCCTCGGTCGCCAGCCGTCGGCGCAGCTCGTACTCGGTGCGGGACAGGCGCCCGCTGGCGTGGTGCGCCTCGAGCGCGGTGAGCGCCTCCGCGCGCTCGGCCGAGCTGACCCGAATCTCCGCCAAGCGCCCTCCAGGAAACGCTCAGTCCTTGATCTCGCAGAGCACAGCACCCTGGCTCACGGTCTCGCCCGCGGCCACCGCCAGACCCGTGACAGTCCCGGACTTGTGGGCCGTCACCGGATTCTCCATCTTCATCGCCTCGAGCACCACGATCAGTTCGCCGGACTCGACCTGCTGCCCGTCCTCGACGGCGATCTTGACGATCGTGCCCTGCATGGGCGCGGGGACCGCGTCCCCGGATGCCCCGGCGGTCTTGCCCGCCGCACGCTTGCGGGGCTTGGCCGACTTCGCCGCGCCGCCCTGGCCGCCGCCAAGCGCGAGCCCGCCAGGCAGCGACACCTCCAGTCGGCGGCCGCCGACCTCCACGACCAGCGTCTGCCGCGGCTCCTCCGCCGCCGCCTCCTCGCCGCTGCCGAACGGCACGATCGTGTTGTCGAACTCGGTCTCGATCCAGCGGGTGTGCACCGAGAAGGACTCGCCGTCGCCGACGAACGCCTCGTCGCGCACGATCAGCCGGTGGAACGGCAGGACGGTTGCCATGCCCTCGACCACCATCTCGTCCAGCGCCCGGCGGGACCGCTCGAGGGCCTGGGTCCGGTCCTCCCCGGTGACGATCACCTTGGCCAGCAGCGAGTCGAACTGCCCGCCGATGGCGGTGCCGGACTCGACGCCGGTGTCCACGCGGACGCCAGGGCCGTCCGGCGCGACGAAGCGGGTGACCACGCCCGGCGCCGGCAGGAAGTTCCGGCCTGCGTCCTCGCCGTTGATCCGGAACTCGATGGAGTGCCCGCGCGGGGTCGGGTCGGCGTCGAACCGCAGCGTCTCCCCGGCCGCGATGCGGAACTGCTCGCGCACCAGGTCGACGCCCGCGGTCTCCTCGGAGACCGGGTGCTCGACCTGCAGGCGCGTGTTCACCTCGAGGAAGGAGATGGTCCCGTCCAGGCCGACCAGGTACTCGACCGTGCCGGCCCCGGAGTAGCCGGCCGCCTTGCAGATCGCCTTGGCCGAGGAGTGGATCTGGGCACGCTGCTCCTCGGTGAGGAACGGGGCCGGGGCCTCCTCGACCAGCTTCTGGTGGCGGCGCTGCAGCGAGCAGTCACGGGTGCCGACGACGACGACGTTGCCGTGCTTGTCGGCCAGCACCTGCGCCTCGACGTGGCGCGGCTTGTCCAGGTAGCGCTCGACGAAGCACTCGCCCCGGCCGAAGGCGGCCACGGCCTCGCGCACCGCGGAGTCGAACAGGTGCGGGATCTCCTCCTTGGTGCGGGCGACCTTCAGCCCGCGCCCGCCGCCGCCGAAGGCGGCTTTGATGGCGACCGGCAGCCCGTGCTCCTCGGCGAACGCGACGACCTCGTCCGGACCGTTCACCGGGTCCTTGGTGCCGGGCACCAGCGGGGCGCCGGCACGCATCGCGATGTGCCGGGCGGTCACCTTGTCGCCCAGGTCGCGGATGGCCTGCGGGTCCGGACCGACCCAGGTCAGCCCGGCGTCGATGACGGCCCGGGCGAAGTCGGCGTTCTCGGACAGGAAGCCGTAGCCGGGGTGGACCGCGTCGGCTCCCGACCGGCGCGCCACCTCGATCAGCTTGCCGATGTCGAGGTAGCTCTCGGCCGCCGTGCTGCCGCCGAGCGCGAACGCCTCGTCGGCCATGCGCGCGAACACCGCGTCCCTGTCCGGGTCGGCGTACACCGCGACACTGGCCAGCCCAGCGTCCTTGCACGCCCGGATGACCCGCACGGCGATCTCGCCGCGGTTGGCGACCAGGACCTTGCTGAGTTGCTCGGGCACGCCCTTCTCCTCTTCGCTTGCGAAGACGCTGCACACTGGGTACCCGGGGAGTCTACGGATGCTGACCAGCACATCGCCCAGAGTGTGGGTCACCGTTAGCGGGAAGGAGAGGATGCGGGTTGGCGGGCAAGAGCCGCAGGCCGTGGGCGTTGGTCGGGACAGCCGTGCTGGCCGCGCTGGTGGCCGCCGGTGCGCTGGTCGGCGCGAGGATGGTGAGCGAGCAGCCGACCGCGGCACAGCCGACGGTGGCCCGCTCCTCCCAGCCGGCTCCGGTCGGGGTTCGCGGGTGCCGGATCGAGCCCTGTGCGGTGCTGGCCTCCGCGGCCGTCGCCGGAACGAGCGTGGAGCTGCTGGCCGACGCCGGGGCGCGGTCGGGCCGGCTGCGCATCGGCGGCCCCTCCTCCGGCACGGTCATCGAGACGACCGTGACCGACCTCGGCGTCACGCTGACCCGCTCGTCCCTGACCTGCCTGGCCAGGGCGCTCTCGGCGTGCCTGGTGCTCGGCGAGTACCAGGGCGGCACGGCGGGCCAGGTCGTGGTCGGCCGGTCGGGGCACTGGAGCTCGCTGGCCAAGCCGTTCGTCTCCGATGCCGGGTACCTCGCCCTGGCCGAGGTCACCGGGCGGCTGAGCGGACCGGAGGTCGTCGCCGTCCAGCACGAATGCGACCGCACGGCGGACAGCGGGTGTGCCGACGCGCCGGTGTTCGCGCAGGTCTTCGCGACGACCGGGGTGGAGGTCCAGTGCACCCGGCGCTACCCGAGCCTGGAGGCGATGCCCGGCTACCCGTCTGTCACCCTCGCCGACCCCGACCTCTCGCCCTGCTAGCGCTGCCAGAGTTCCACGACCGAGACGCCGACCTCGACCAGCAGGCGCCGGGTGAGCGGCAGGCTCAGCCCGATCACGCTCGACGGGTCGCCGTCGATGCCGTCCACGAACCAGCCGCCGTAGCCGTCGAGGGTGAAGCCGCCGGCCACCGCCATCGGCTCGCCGGTGGCGATGTAGGCCTCGATCTCGGCTGGGCTCGGCAGGCCGAACCGGATCGTGGTGCTGGCGGTGCCGGAGGCGATCGCGCCGACGACGCCGCCCTGGATGCGCAGTACGGAGTGGCCGGTGAGCAGCACGCCCGTTCCGCCGGCCATCGTCGTCCACCGCTCGCGGGCCACCTCGGGCGTGCCCGGCTTGCCGACCAGCAGGCCGTCGTGGGCGAGCATCGAGTCGCAGCCGATCACGACGGAGTCCGGGAACTGGTGGGCGACGGCCGCGGCCACCGTCTGCGCCTTGGCCTCGGCGAGCGTGACGACGACGACCTCCGGGCTCGCCTCGGGCAGCGAGTCGACGATCGCCTCCTCGTTGACGCCGGAGATGAACTGATGGGGCTCGACCCCCGCCCCACGCAGGACGTTGAGGCGGGCAGGGGACTCTGAGGCGAGAACCAGTTGCACGGGCGGAGACTAGCCGACGGGTTCGGTGAAGCGGCTCTTCCGCGGCAGGCGGATTCCGCTCGCGGCGATGACGCCCAGCACGAGTACCGCGATCGGAAGCACCAGGCTGGCCTTCGCGGCGGTGGTGAAGCCGGCGTGGAAGACGTCGGTGACGATCCGCCGAACCAGGTCGGCGGTGTCCGGGTCGAGGTCCGCCGGCACCGGCGGGGTCGTCGTGTCGAACTGGCTGGCGGTGTTCGCCGCCTCGGTGACCCGCGCCACGAACTCCTCCCGGAACCGGGGCGGCAGCCGCTCGGCGTACCCGCGCGCGGCGTCCGGGACCGCGAGGGCCACCCCGACCTGCAACAGCATCCCGACCGCCGCGCTGCCGAGCACTCCACCGACCTGCCGGGAGGTGTTGAACACCCCCGAGGCGGCGCCGGCCAGGTCCGCCGGCAACCGGGCGGTGGCCACCGCGGTCAGCGGGGAGAACACGCAGCCGATGCCGACCCCGGCCACCACCAGCCACGGGACCAGCGACCACGGTTCGGCCTCCGGTTCGGCCTGCCAGGCCAGCACGGCCGTGGCGGCACCCAGCGTGAGCAGCCCGCCGATGATCAGCGGTCGGGCTCCGACCCTGGTCCAGCTCGCGCCGGCGGCCATCGCGGTGACGCCGGCGGCCGCGGCCATCGGCAGCGCGAGCACGCTCGAGCTCACCGGGCTCAGCCCGAGCACCGTCTGCAGGTAGAGCACCAGCGGCAGGAACATCCCGGTCATGGCGAAGCCGAGCGCGGCATGGGTGAGGTTCGCCGCGCCGAACGTGCCGTCGCCGAGCAGGCCCGGTGGGACCAGGGGCTCGACGCCCGACGGCGGGCGGTCAGCGCGCCGGAACCGCACCTGGCGCCAGGCGAACAGGCCGAGCAGGACCACCCCCAGCACCACCAGGTGGAGCACCTCGACCGGACCGGCCACCGTGCCCCAGTGGTAGTGCTGCCCGTTCTGGACCCCGAACACGAGCGCGAGCAGACCGGCCGAGCACAGCAGCGCGCCCAGCACGTCGAACCGGCGCCAGCCGCCCGGCCGCCAGTCCGGCAGCGCGACGAGCGCGACCACCAGGCTCACGACCCCGATCGGCAGGTTGACCAGGAAGATCCACTGCCAGCCGAGGTGCTCGACGAGCACCCCGCCCAGCACCGGCCCGGTGAGCGTGGCCACACCGGCGACCGCGCCCCACACGCTCACCGGCAGCCCGCGCTTGTCCGGCGGGAAGAGGCGGGTGATGAACGACAGCGTCTGCGGGGTCATCGCCGCGGCGCCAAGGCCCTGCACGGCACGCGCCGCGATGAGCATCCCGGCGGAGGTCGCGAGTCCGCTCCAGACCGAGGCGGCGGTGAAGACCACCAGCCCGACGACCAGCACCCGCTTGGGTCCGAACCGGTCTCCGAGCCGCCCGGTGAGCAGCAGCGGAACGGTGTTGGCGAGCAGGTAGACGCTGTTGACCCAGACGACCTCGTTGAGGTTGGCGTCCAGCCCGTCGAGCATGGCCGGGATCGCCACGGTGACGACTGTCGAGTCGAGCATGATCATGAAGAAGCACGCGCAGAGACCCCACATGGCCGTCCACGGACCACGCATGATCATGACCCCACCAGCTCCGGACCCGCCGTCAGAACGTCGAGGCCCGCCACGCGCCGGGACCGTGCCGTACCGGGGGCCGGACCAGCGACGCGCGGTCGGACCAGCGCGACCGGGGGGCGTTCTCCGCCGGGCGCTCGTCCGGCTCGACGGTCAGCGCCGTGAACACGGCCACCACCGCCGCGAGCTCGTCGTCCGAGGGCTCCCCCCGCACCACGCGCAGGGTGGGCGGGTCCGCCTCCGCCGCGCTCACAGCGGGATGTTCCCGTGCTTCTTGGGCGGGAGGGCTTCCCGCTTGTCGCGTAGCAGCCGCAGTGCCCGGGCCACGTGGCCGCGGGTGTGGGAGGGCGGGATCACCGCATCCACGTAGCCGCGCTCGGCGGCCACGTACGGATTGCACAGGGTGTCCTCGTACTCCTGCTGCAACCGGGCCCGCAGCTCGTCGACGTCCTCGCCGTCCTCGACGGCGCGGGCGAGGGTCTTGCGGTGCACGATGTTGGCGGCTCCCTGGGCGCCCATGACCGCGATCTGGGCGGTCGGCCAGGCCAGGTTGAGGTCGGCGCCAAGGTGCTTGGAGCCCATCACGTCGTAGGCCCCGCCGTAGGCCTTGCGGGTGATCACGGTGACCAGCGGGACCGTGGCCTCGGCGTAGGCGTAGATCAGCTTCGCGCCGCGCCGGATGATGCCGTTCCACTCCTGGTCGGTCCCGGGCAGGAAGCCCGGCACGTCGACGAAGGTCAGTACCGGAACGTTGAACGCGTCACAGGTGCGCACGAACCGCGCCGCCTTCTCCGAGGCGTTGATGTCCAGGCAGCCGGCGAACTGGGTCGGCTGGTTGGCCACGATGCCGACCGCCGCGCCCTCCACCCGGCCGAACCCCACCAGCACGTTCGGCGCGAACATCGCGTGCACCTCGAGGAACTCGCCCTCGTCGACGACGCGGGTGATCACCTCGTGCATGTCGTAGGGCTGGTTGGGCGAGTCCGGGATCAGCTCGTCGAGCTCCCGGTCGGCGTCGGTGATCGAGTCGGCCACCGCACCCGTCTCGACGAACCCCTCGAACACGGGCGGGTCGGACATGTTGTTCGACGGCAGGAACGACAGCAGCTCCTTGACGTAGGAGATCGCGTCGTCCTCGTCGGCGGCCAGGTAGTGGGCGTTGCCGGACTTCGTGTTGTGCGCCCTGGCGCCGCCGAGCTCCTCGAAGCCGACGTCCTCGCCGGTGACCGTCTTGATCACGTCCGGGCCGGTGATGAACATGTGCGAGGTCTGGTCGACCATCACCACGAAGTCGGTCAACGCCGGGGAGTAGACGTGCCCGCCGGCGTTGGCACCCATGATCAGCGAAATCTGCGGGACGACGCCCGAGGCGCGGGTGTTGCGGTAGAAGATCTCCCCGTACAGGCCGAGCGAGACGACGCCCTCCTGGATGCGGGCGCCGCCGCCCTCGTTGATCCCGATGACCGGGCGCCCGGTCTTGATCGCGAGGTCCATCACCTTGACGATCTTCTCGCCGTAGACCTCGCCGAGCGCGCCGCCGAACACCGTGACGTCCTGGCTGAACACGCACACCGGCCGGCCGTCGACGGTGCCGTACCCGGTCACCACGCCGTCGCCGTAGGGCCGGTTGCGCTCGAGCCCGAAGTTGGTCGACCGGTGCCTCGCGAGCTCGTCGAGCTCGACGAACGACCCGGGGTCGAGCAGCATGTCGATCCGCTCGCGGGCCGTCTTCTTGCCCTTGGCGTGCTGCTTGGCCACGGCTCGCTCGGAGCCGGCGTGAACCGCCTCGTCGCTGCGCCGGTACAGGTCGGCGAGCTTGCCCGCCGTGGTGTGGATGTCCGGGTCGCCGGCGGGTGGCTCACCGAGGGGTGCGGTAGCGCTGCTCATGTCTCGTCCTCCGGATGGCGAGCCTAGGGCACCGGGACCGGCAGATGCCCGGTTGCTTCGATCACGCTCGCGTGGCGATCGACCCGCGGCTGTGCCCAGCCGGTCAGGCGGCCTGCGGGAGGTAGGTTGACCTGCATGGACACAGCTGGCGGCAAGTCGGACGACATCATCGACGTGTTGGCGCTCCGGGAGCGGTTGGTCGCGCCGAACGGGCCCTACACCGCGCTGGACCTGGTGGACTCGACCGGCTCCACCAACGCCGACCTGCTGGCCGCCGCCAAGGACGGCGCCGCGGACCGGACGGTGCTGATCGCCGACCGGCAGACCGCCGGACGCGGTCGCCGCGACCGGGAGTGGGTGTCGCCGGCCGGCGTCGGGATCTACCTCAGCGTGCTGATCCGCCCCGCCGCCGTCCCGGGCGCGCGGCTGGGCACCCTCGGCATGGTCGCGGGCCTCGCCCTGACCCACACCGCGGAGAAGGTCGCCGGGGTCGCCGCCAGGCTCAAGTGGCCCAACGACCTGCTGGTCGGGGACGCGAAGTGCGCCGGCATCCTGTCCGAGGTCGTCCCGGCCGGCGCGGCGCACGCCGCGGTGGTCGGCGTCGGGATCAACGTCCGGCCGCTGGGCGAGGACGTCCCCCCGGGCCCCGGCTCGCTCCCGGCGGGTTCGCTCGCCGAGCTCGGTGCGAGCACGACCGACCGGACCGCGATCGCGGAGGGCTGGCTGCGGGCCTTCGCCGACCTCGAGATCGTCTGGCGGCTGCACCGCGGGGACGTCGAGCGCAGCGGCGTGCTCACCGGCTACCGGGAGGCCTGCGGGACGATCGGGCAGCGGGTCCGCGCCGAGCTGCCGGACGGGTCGGCCCGGACCGGCGTCGCGGTCGACGTGGACGCCACCGGACGGTTGTCGATCAAGCTGGATGACGGCTCGGTCGAGACGGTGTCCGCCGGCGACGTGGTCCACCTGAGAAACGCGGCCTGACCTTTCGCCGTCCACCACCCCCGCGACCGCGTCGGCGCCGGTACGGTTGTCGCGTCACCACTTTGGCGAGGCGCTGACCGGAGGACGCCGTGCCCTACCCAGACGACCTGCTCAGCGACGGCGAGCGCGTCATTCTCCACAAGCACTCGCACTGGAAGATGCTGCTGCTGCCCTACCTCGTCCTCATCCTGACGCTGACGGCCGGGATCTGGCTCGCCGTGCTGGTGAAGGACGAGTCGTGGAGCACGGTCGCCTGGATCGCCATCGGAGCGGTCGCCCTGGTGATCCTCGCGTGGCTCTTCCTCGTGCCGTTCATCCGGTGGCGCACGACGCACTTCATCGTCACCACCGACCGCGTGATGGCCCGGGAGGGCGTGATCAACCGAACCGGCATCGACATCCCGCTGGGGCGCATCAACAGCGTCCGCTTCGAGCACGGGCTGGTCGACCGGATCTTCGGCTGTGGAACGTTGATCATCGAGTCGGCATCGCAGGAGCCGCTGGAGTTCGACGACATCCCCAACGTGGAGAAGGTGCACACGCTGCTGTACCGGGAGGTCAACGACAACCCGCACGACGACTTCGGCCGGGACTACGGGCCGGAGTACGGCCAGGAGTACGGCCAGGAGCAGCGTCGTCGATGACCGCGCGCGAAGTCGGCCTGCCCGCCGAGGTTCCGGCGGAGGGGCTGCCGGAGTCGGTCACGATCTGGGAGGTCGGGCCGCGGGACGGGTTGCAGAACGAGCAGGCGGTCGTGCCGGTCGAGGTCAAGCTGGAGCTGATCGACCGCCTCGCCGGCGCGGGGCTGACCACCATCGAGGCCACCAGCTTCGTCCATCCTCGCTGGGTGCCGCAGCTGGCAGACGCCGAGGCACTGCTGGCCGGCCTCACCCGGCGTGACGGGGTGCGCTACCCGGTGCTCGTGCCCAACGAGCGCGGCCTGGACCGCGCGCTCGCGGCCGGGGTCACCCACATCGCGATCTTCGCCAGCGCCACCGAGACCTTCGCCCGGCGCAACCTCAACCGGAGCCTCGACGAGCAGTTCGCGATGTTCGAGCCGGTCGTCGGCCGCGCGGTGGCCGAGGGCCTCGACGTGCGCGGGTACGTGTCGATGTGCTTCGGCGACCCGTGGGAGGGACGGGTCGACCCGTCGGCGGTCGTCGACGTCGGCCGGCGGCTGCTCGACATGGGCTGTTCCCAGCTCTCGCTCGGTGACACGATCGGCGTCGCCACCCCCGGTCAGGTCGACGCGCTGATCGACGCGTTCACGGCGGCCGGCACCCCGGTGTCGGCGCTCGCCGTGCACTTCCACGACACCTACGGCCAGGCGCTGGCCAACACGCTGGCCGCGCTCCGCAGGGGTGTCTCGACCGTGGACTCCTCGGCGGGTGGGCTTGGCGGCTGCCCGTACGCGGAGTCGGCCACCGGCAACCTCGCCACCGAGGACCTGGTCTGGATGCTCGACGGCCTCGGCGTATCGACCGGTGTCGACCTCGACGCGCTGGCCACCGCCAGCGCCTGGCTCGCCGACACCCTCGGCCGGCCGAGCCCATCCCGGGTTGTCCGCGCGCTGCGCGGCTGAGATGCGGCTCCCGGTCCCCGAACTGGCCCCCGGCCCGGTGCTCGTGTGGCGGCTGCCCGAGCCGATGCTGACGATCTCCTCCGGGGTCCTCGGCGGCGGGCTCGGCCCGCGTGAGTGGGTGGTCAACGCGACGGTGCCGCACACCTACGACCGGGACGACCCCGATGCCCACCTCGCCGAGATCGCCGCCTCGCTCGGTCTCTCCGGTGCGGGCACCGGCTTCCTCACAGCGGTCGACGTGCGTGCCGTCGTGCACCGGGAGGACTCCGGGGTGCACGCCGCGGTCACCACCGGGATCGGCGCGCATCCGACCTGGGCCGCGGCCCCCGCCGCCCGCGGACAACCGGTCGGCACGATCAACGCCGTCTGCTTCCTGCCGGTCCGGCTGTCACCGGCCGCGCTGGTCAACGCGGTGGCCACGGTGGCCGAGGCCAAGGCGCAGGCGTTGGGGGAGGCAGGGGTCCCCGGCACCGGCACGAGCACCGACGCGACAGCGGTGCTCTGCCCGGCCGAGGGAGAGGCGCAGCGCTACGGCGGCCCCCGCTCCCGGTACGGCGGGGCGCTCGCCCGCGCCGTGCACGCCTCGATCCTGGCCGCGCTGTAACGAAACGGAAGTCGGGGGAACCGGCCCGCGGCCACCCGCGTCCAAGCCAGGACCGACGACCATGCCTCACCCCGCGGGAGGTAGCCATGGCGGCCGAGCACCGAGCCCAGGTCGAGGAACTGCTGGCGGGGTACCGCCGCAGCCGAGAGCAACTCGGCAGCGTGCAGCGCACGCTCGCCGGCATCCAGAAGTCGGCGCGCAGTGAGGACGGCCTGGTCACGGCGACCGTCGATGCCCACGGGCAACTCGTCGGGCTGGTCATCGTCGAGTCCGCCTACCGCAGGCTGCGCCCGCACGAGCTCGCCCAGTGCATCGTCGAGCTGACCGCGGCAGCGGCCGTCGCGGCCGCCCGTGCGGCCGGCGAGGCGATCGCGCCCGTGCTGCCCCGCGACACCGATCCCGAGGCGTTGCTGCGCGGAACCGCGGATCTCACCGCCGAGGACCTTCAGCCGCGCGCCGCCGATGCCGTTGAGTCGGAGGAGACCTTCGAGGACCTGAGCTGGATGCGCACGGGGGGTAAGCGATGAACGACGGGTTCGAGGCCGATCCGACCCGCCTGAGGCAGCAGGCCGGCCGCTTCGACGACCTGGCCGGGCGCGTCGCCGAGATCCACCGCACGCTGGGCGAGTCGCTCGACTCCGCCGGGCCGTGCTGGGGCGGCGACGCCGTCGGCCAGAGCTTCGGCGCGGCACACGTCGCTCCCGCCGACTCCACGCTGACCCGGCTGGGCTCGCTGACCGAGCAGCTCGGCGGCGTCGGCACCCGGTTCGCGGCCACCGCCGACACCTACACCGGCACCGACGAGGCGGCCGAGGTGCGGCTGCTGGCGACCGAGCCGGACGCCTAGGCATGGGTATCGAACTGCCGCCGGAGCTCGCCGACGTCGCAGCGCAGGCCGGGGTGTCCTGGCCGCAGGCCGACGAGGAGGCCATGACCAGGTCCGCCCAGGCCTGGCGGGACGCGGCGACCAGCATGAACGCGGTGACCAGCGATGCCGACACCGCGGTCAGGGAGACCCTGACGTCGGTGCGCGGGGAGACCGGCACCGCCGCCGCGCAGCACTGGTCGTCGTTCGTCGAGCCGGACAACGGGCACCTCACCGCCACCGTCCGCGGCATGAACGAGGCAGCCGACCGCCTCGAGCACGCGGCGCAGCAGGTGGGCACGGCGAAGGTGGAGATCGTCCGCAACCTCGTCACCCTGGCGCAGAACACCGACGCCGCCCACGCCGCGGCCGCCGCCGGGCACCCGATGGCCCTGGCCGGGCTGGACACCGCGATCCGCGGCACCGGTGTGAACGTCGCCAACATCGAGTCCAACCTGGTCAATGCCGTGCAGCCGGGGTCGGGTGTGGACATGGCGGCGGTGACACCGCCGGTCAACGCCAACCCGGGGCCGCATGCCGGCCCCGTCCAGGACGTGACGGCCCTGGTCGCCGACACCACCAACCACGTGACGGACGTGGTGGGGCAGACCGGTCAGCAGGCGGACGCCGTCGGGCCGGATGCCGTCGGGCCGGGCGCCACCGACGGCACTCCCGTCGGCAGTGCTCCCGGCGGCGGCCCGGGGCAGGGCGGCAGCCTGGTCGGCGACGTGGTGCAGGGCGGGGTCGGTGTCGTCGACGACGTGGTGGCCGGCGGGCGCGACGTCGTGGGCGGCGTCGTGCCCGGCGGCCCCGGGGGCCCGGTCCACGGAGGAGACGGCGTCGTCGGCACCCTGCCGGTGGACGGCCAACCCCATCCCGGCGGCGGGCACGGCGTCACCGGCCCGCTACCCGTCGGTCCGGACGTGGTGCCCATCGACCAGCCGGGGGGCCGTCCCGGTCTTCCCGTCCCTGGTCTTCCCGTTCCCGGTGTTCCCGTCGGTGGGGCCGAGCCCGGGTGGATCGCCGACAACCGGCCGACGCCGCCCACCGGGACGACCGTCCAGGCCGGCTTCGACGTCGCGCCGGCCGGTCCGACCACCGTCCCGCCCGGCGCTCCCGCGATCCCCGGCGTCCCGGGCGGTCCCGTTCCCGGTGCCGGCCAGCCCGGCGCGCCCGGGCTCACGGGTGGGCCAGGTGTCGGCGGTGCTCCCGTCTTCGGTGGTCCGGGTGGCGGCGGAGGCGTGCCAGGCGCGGCGGTGCCCGGCGCAGGCGCCGCGGCCGGTGCCGCCCCCGGTGGCGCCCGCCCGGTCGACGCC
>NZ_MSIE01000013.1 GCF_001921205.1 Actinophytocola xanthii
CGTCCCCGCCCCGCGCCAGGCACCGCCGGCCTGGGGCCCGCAGCCCTACCAACCGCCCCGAACCGCGGCTGCGCCGCTGGTCGGCCTGACCCCGCGCCCGTCCCCGCGCCCCTCGCCCTACCCGGCCTGGCACCCCATGCCGCTGCCCCCCGGCCCGACCTCGCACCCGGTGTGGCAGCCGGGCTCCGCCCAGCCGCCGAGCCAGCCGCCAACCCCGCCACCCCCGGCGCTGCCGCCCGCCCCCAAGCCGCCCGCCGCCAGCCTGCCCGCCGCCAGCCCGCCCGTCACGAACCCGCCCGTCACGAACTCGCCTGCCACGGACCTGTCCGCCGGCGAGCCGCCCGTCACGGGTCTGGCCGCTGGTGACCCGCCTGCCACGGACGCGCCTGCCACGGATGCGCCTGCCACGAACTCGCCTGCCACGGACCTGTCCGCCGGCGAGCCGCCCGTCACGGGTCTGGCCGCTGGTGACCCGCCTGCCACGGACGCGCCTGCCACGGATGCGCCTGCCACGAACTCGCCTGCCACGGACCTGTCCGCCGGCGAGCCGCCCGTCACGGGTCTGGCCGCTGGTGACCCGCCTGCCACGGACGCGCCTGCCACGGATGCGCCTGCCACGAACTCGCCTGCCACGGACCTGTCCGCCGGCGAGCCGCCCGTCCCGGGTCTGGCCGCTGGTGACCCGCCTGCCACGGACGCGCCTGCCACGGACGCGCCTGCCACGGACGCGGCTGCCACGGACGCGCCTGCCGCGGATCTGTCCGCCGGCGAACCGCCCGCCATCGTCGCGCTGCCCACGGAGCTCGTCGGCGATGCGGGTGGGGCGCCGTCCTCGGCGACCTACCCGGCCGAGGCGGCGGCGGCGAACGGGCACGCCGCGGGAGAGGGACCGACGCCCGTCGACCCGATGCAGGCCACGCTGTTCGACCTCCCCCACCAGGAGGCTCTGTTCGAGATCCCGACGCCCAGGCGGCCAGCCCGGTAGGCCTGCGCTACGGGGTCCCGCACGGCGGCCGCGAAACCGGGGCAGCCAGTCCCGTCGCCGCGGCCGCCGTGCTCCGAGGCGGTCAGCCGCTCGGCGGCGAGAACCGGCTCAGTACCGACATGATCTGGCCCCACACGCCGGGCAGCAGTAGCACGCCCGCGACCGTGAACACCGGCACCACCAGCAGGCGCTCGACGTTCCCGCCCGTGCGGAAGCGCAGCCACCTCGGCGGGCGCAGCTCGTACCAGGTCTCGCCGGCGATCGGGATCGGCCACAGGAACGGGCACCCGGACTTGGTCACCGCGTCGCCGAGGCAGTGTGCGACGCAGCCGATCGTGATCGCGGCCCCCACCCAGCCGGTGGACGCGGTCAGCGCGTCGTCCAGACCGCCGAAGTACGCGGTGAAGCCGGCCGCTGTCACCGCCACCACCAGCAGCCAGTCGCCGAGCACGTCGGCGGCCAGGAGCAGGCCGAACGCGATGATCCCGCCCACCGTCCAGCCGCCGCCCAGCTCGGAGAGCCCGGCGGCGAGCCAGCCGAGGAACACCGCGAACGCCACCGTGTGCGTCAGGTGCCGGTGCGTGCCCCGGCACCGCTCGTCGCGCGGGCCCTTGGTCAGCGAGTACAGCCCGCGCGAACAGGCCCGCAGCACCGTGGAGAGCAGCCGGGTGACCGGGCCGAGGAACCGGGACGCCGTGGCGTGCGGGTGGTCCAGGTCCGGCAGCAGCGCGTAGCCCGCCGCCGCCGTGGCGAACGGGATCACCTCCGGCAGCGTGTGCAGCCCGACCATCGGAGCGGCGACCAGGCCGGCGCACCAGCCGGTCAGCGCGTGGCTGTGACCCATCATCGTCGGCTCCCCCCGGGACACGGCACCGAAGATGATCTTACCGAGCACGGGCCGGCGAACCGGTGCGCCACGCCGCGGCTCGACGGACCGGCGGCCGGGTGGCAGGATCCGAGCGTGGCCGAACCTCCTTTCCAGCCAAGGACATCCGCGCGCCGCTGGCTCGCCTGCGCGGTGGCGGTGACGGCGGTCACCGGGGTGGGCGTGCTGGCCGGCTCGACCAGCGCGACCTCCGAGTCCGCCGCGCGGCGGCTGAGCATCGAGACCGCGTCCGCGCTCGACGCCAACCTGGTGAGCGGGGGCGACGTGCTCCTGCGGGTCCGCGCCCGCGGCGGGGTCGGTCCCGACCTGCGGGTCCGCGCGAACGGCCGGGACGTCACCTCGCGGTTCACCGCCCAGCCGGACGGGTCGCTGCTCGGGCTGGTCACCGGCCTGCGCGAGGGCAGCAACACCGTGATCGCGCGGTCCGGCCTGGCGCTGACCATGCTGTCGGTCACCAACCGCGACCGCACCGGCCCGGTGTTCTCCGGCCCGCAGCAGCGGCCGTTCTTCTGTGAGACCACTGCCTTCGGCCTCGAGCCGGCCGAGCAGCCCGACTGTGCCGCGCCGACCACGGTGGCCTACCGCTACCGCACGACGGGCGGGGAGTTCCGCCCGCTGGCGGACCCGGCGGACCGCCCGGCCGACCTGGCGACGGCCACGGTCGACGGGCGCACCGTGCCCTACGTGATCCGGCTCGAGACCGGCACGATCAACCGCGCCGTCTACGAGACGGCGGCCCTGTACGGCGCCGATCCCTCCGCCACGGCCCCCGGTTTCGAGCCCGGCTGGAACGGCAAGCTCGTCTACACCTTCGGCGGCGGCTGCAACGGCGGGCACCACCAGGGCGCGGTGACCGGCTGGGTGCTCAACGACCTGTTCCTGTCCCGCGGCTACGGGGTCGCCTCGTCCACCCTGAACGTGCTGGACAACAACTGCGGTCCGGTCCTCTCGGCCGAGACCGCGATGATGGTCAAGGAGCGGTTCGCCGAGGTCTACGGCCCGATCATGCACACCATCGGGTGGGGCGGCTCCGGTGGCGGCATCCAGCAGTACGACATCGCCGACGCCTACCCCGGGATCCTGGACGGCATCGTCCCCGGCGTCTCCTACCCCGACCCGCTGACCGTGACGAAGTCGGTGACCGACTGCGGGCTGCTGAACGCCTTCTTCGCCGGGCAGGGAGCCTCGTTCACCGAGGAGCAGCGCCGGGCGGTGTCCGGCTACGGCAGCTACAGCACGTGTCGGTCCTGGGAGGCGACGTTCCTCAACCGCAGCACGCCCACCGGCAGCTGCCCGCCGGCGATCCCGGTGGAGGCGCGCTGGGACATGACGACCAACCCGCGCGGGGTCCGGTGCTCGGCCGCCGAGCAGTGGGTCAACCAGCTCGGCCGGGATCCCCGGACGGGGTTCGTCCGCTCGGTCCTGGACAACACGGGCGTGCAGTACGGGCTGGCGGCGCTGGAGTCCGGCGCGATCTCCGCCGAGCAGTTCGTCGCCCTCAACGCGGGCGTCGGCGGGTACAACATCCTCGGCGCGCGGGTCGGGCACCGCACGGCTGCCGACCGCAGGGCGCTGGCCGCGGCCTACCGCAGCGACCTGTTGAACACGGCCGGCCAGGGCCTGCGCGACACGCCGATCATCGACCAGCGCACGTACCTCGACCGGGCGGGGCAGGTCGCCGACATCCACACCGCGGAGATGTCGTTCGTGATGCGCGAGCGGCTGCGCGCGTCCAACGGCACGGCCGCGAACCAGGTCGTCATCATCAACGCGCCCAGCCACCAGCCGCAGGCCCTGGCCTACGAGCTGGACGCGATGGACCGCTGGCTCACCGCGATCCGCGCCGACCCCTCCGACCGCGACCGGGCCGCGAAGGTCGTGGCCAACCGCCCGGCCGATCTCGGCGACGGCTGCTACCTGCCCTCGGGGGAGCGGGTGCGCGAGCCGCTCGAGCACCCCGGCACGGGTCGGTGCGCCCAGCTGTACCCGTTGTCGACGAACCCGCGGGTCGCCGCCGGCGAGGACCTCGCGATGACCAGGCTCGCCTGCCGGCTGCGCCCGATCTCCTTCGACGACTACCCGGTCCGGTTCACCGCCGCGCAGCGCGACCAGCTGCGCCGCGCCTTCCCCAGCGGGGTGTGTGACTACGGCCGGCCGGGCGTCGAGCAGACCCGGCCGGCCGGTACGTGGCAGCGTTACTGAGCGGGCTGCTCCACCGCGTCTGAGAGATGCCGCCCGGTCCCGCGAAACCGGGACCGGGCGGCCAGGAGATCCGACGTACCTGCCTCAGAAGGGGCGGTTGCCGGTCGAGATCCGGTCGCGCACCTCCTCCTGGAGCCGCGAGGGCGGTGTGCGGGCCGCGGACCGCGACGCCGGTCCACTCTCGACCGGGCCGTCCACCGGGTACACCCGCGACTCGCCGGGCAGCGGGACGCCGGGGCAGGTCGCGTTGCCCGGGCGGGAGTTGCGCAGCAGGAACACGTTCACCATGCCGTCCACGCACGGGTTCTCCTCGAACGCGTACTGGCCGTGGTAGGCGGCGTCGTCGACGGAGACCATGCTGACCCCCGGCGCGGCGCGCACCGCCGCGCGGGCCTGCTCGTACCCGGTCTGCGGGTCGAGCTCGCCCTGGATCACGAGCACGTTCCCGGCGACCCGCCGCGGCAGGGTCGGCAGGGCCTGGCGCGGGGCGTCGGACCAGTAGCCGCACGGCTCACCGAGGCCGTAGGCCCACCCGAACAGGGGGTAGCGCGGCCCCTGCCGGTCGCTCAGCCTCCTGTACCAGGCCGCCGAGCGCGTGACCTGGTCCCCGCAGGCGACGGCGTACCGGGTGCCGCTCACCAGCAGGTAGTCGTCCTCGTCCAGCGCTGCGGCGACCCGCCGCACGGTCAGCTCCGACATCGGCACCCCGAACGTCTCGCGTGCCATGGTGTCCAGCCGCCCCGACACCGCCGAGGAGGACGCGGGCGGCGGCTGTTCACCGTTCATCTCCTGAGCGGCGAGCGTGAACAGCAGCGCGCCGAAGACCCACCTGATCTGGCTGCCCATCCCGGTGAACACGCTGTCGTAGGTGTCCGGCGCGACGCCGACGGTCGGGACGTAGGCACGCGCCCGCTCCCACGTGCTGGCCGCCTCCTGCGGGGTGGCGCCGACGATCTCCGGGAACTGCCGGCTCATCCAGGGCAGGAACATGTCCTCGAAGTGTCGCTGGTTGATCATCGGCCAGTCCTCGAACGCCGCCTGCAGCCTGCCCTGCCAGTTGACGCTGGAGTCCAGGACCAGCTTGCCGGCGCTGTCGGGGAACAGCGAGGCGTACTTCGCCCCGAGCCAGGTCCCGTAGGAGTAGCCGAGGTAGTTCAGCGTCGTGTCGCCGAGCAGCCGCCGGACGAGCTCCATGTCGTGCGCGGTCTGCCAGGTGGTGACGTAGGGCGTGAGCGCCTCGCTCTGGCAGGCCTCGGCGTAGGCCCTGGGCGCCTTGCGGTGCTCGGCGATGCTGTCCCGGGACCGGTCACGCGCGTCCAGGTCGGTCCACGTCGAGAGCCGGTCCTTCGGCACCTCGCACGCGAAACCCGGCAGGTCGGCGTTGCCCTCCTGCCCGGTGCCGCGCGGGTCCATCCCGATGATGTCGTAGCGCTGGGCGACCGACGGCTGGAACGCGGCGACCGCGGGGGCGAGCGAGGTGCCCTGCACACCCGGTCCGCCCGGATTGACCAGGAGTGCGCCGAGGCGCTCGCCGGTCGCCGCCACCCTGCTGATGGAGACCCGCAGCTCGGCGCCGGGCCGTGCCCAGTCCCGGGGGACGGTGACGAGCGCGCACTCGGCGGGAGGCGCGGACTCCACGGGCTCGAACTGGCACGGGCCCCACACCAGCTGCTGGTTGTCGTAGGTGTCGAACGGGTCGACGGCCGCTCCCGCCGGCACCGCGACTCCGGTGAGCAGGACGGCCGCGGTCAACGTGCCCCCGATGAGACGGCGCACGGTTCTCCTCTCGGTTCAGGTCAGGACCTCCCGATCCCACCAGTGCCGGGGTGACCGGAGCCATCGGCCGAAAGTACGATCTGGATTTCCGTTGGCGTGCAAGCGATTCCACTCGGCAATAGGCTTCGATCATGGCTACCCCGACGGTGGTCGGAGCACCCGAGGCGACACCGACGCGGCGCGGGGTGTTCGCGGCCGAGGTCGCCGTGCTGGTCGCGGCGTCGGTACTGGACGCCGTGCTGGCGCTCGGTGACGGTCGCCCGACCGGTATCGGTGCGACGCTGCTGGTCAGCGTCGTGCCCTACGCGGGGACGGCGATGGCCATCCTTGCCGTGTTGCGCCGCCGCTTCCCGCACCGGATCGGCTGGCTCGGGGCGGCGGTCGTCGGCCTCTCCGTACTGGACACCGGGGCCAGTGCGGTCGCGGAGCTCGTCGGGATCGGACAGCTGAGCCAGCCGGTGGTCGCCGAGGTGCTCGCGGTCGTCCTGCTGGTCGGTGCCGGTGTCCGGCGCCTGCCACGGGGACGGGCGGTCACGCTCGCGCTCCTCGCGGGTGCGGCGGTCGTCGCCGCGCCGGTCGTGCGCTTCGGCGTCGGCTCGCCCGCGGCGCTGCTCGCGGCGCCGGCCGCGTTGCTGTGGGGTGTCGCCCTGGCGGTCGGGCTGGTCCTGCGCGACGCTGACAGCCGCCACCGCGCGGAGCTGCGCCGGGTGCGCACGGGAGAACGGCTCCAGCTGGCGCGGGAGCTGCACGACCTGGTGACCCACTACATCAGCGGCATCGTCGTGCGGGCGCAGGCCGCGCGGTCGCTGCACGGGAACCCCGCGGCGCCCGAGCAGGACCCGGCCGAGGTCTACGGGGAGATCGAGCGCGCGGGCGCCGACGCGCTGGCCGCGATGCGCACCCTCGTGGGCATGCTGCGCCGCGACGAGAACATCCTCCCGCCGCCCGGCTCCGGGCTGGGCGACGTCGTGCGCGCCGCCGCCGCCGGCCGCGCCGCCGTGCGGGTTGCCGAGGAGCTGGAGACGCTGCGGGTGCCGCCCGAACTGGCTGCCACCGTGCACCGGGTCGTGCTGGAGTCGGTGACCAACGCGGTCCGGCACGGTCCACAGGAGACGAAGGTCCGGGTCGAGGTTCGGGTCGAGCAGGACGACCTCGTGCTCGACGTCAGCAACGACACCGGGCGGTCGGCCGGGCCGGCGAGCCCGCCGGGCTACGGCATCACCGGCATGACCGAGCGCGTCACGGCGCTGGGCGGGACGCTTGCCGCCGGGCCGAATTCCGGCGGGCGGTGGCACACCACCGCCAGACTGCCGCTGGGGCCGGAGAACGCGCCGTTCCAGAACCTGCCGAGGGGTGTCTGATGTCGATCCGAGTGCTGGTCGCCGACGACCAGGCCCTGGTGCGGACGGGGTTCCGGCTCATCCTGGACGCCGAGCCGGGGATCGAGGTGATCAGCGAAGCCACCGACGGGGAGTCCGCGGTGCGGCTGGCCCGGGCCCTGCGGCCGGACGTGACCCTGATGGACGTGCGGATGCCGGGGCTGGACGGTCTGCGCGCGACCGAGCTGCTCGCCGGTCCGGACGTCGCCGACCCGCTCCGCGTGGTCGTCGTGACCACCTACGACATCGACGAGAACGTCTACGCCGCGCTCCTCGCCGGGGCCTGCGGGTTCCTCCTCAAGGACGCCGGTCCGCGACTGCTGGTCGAGGCCGTGCTCGCGGCCGCGAAGGGGGAGGCCATGGTCTCGCCGTCGGTGACCGTGCGCCTGCTGGCCCACTTCGCGCGGGCCGGCCGGCGCGACCGCGGGCGGGTGGACGTGCCGCTGACCGCGCGTGAGCTCGACGTCGTGCTGGCCGTCGCCCGCGGCCGGACCAATGCCGAGATCGCCGCCGGGCTGCACATCTCCCTGTCCACGGTGAAGTCACACCTGGCGAGCGTGCAGGCCAAGCTGGAAGCCCGCAACCGCACCGAGATCGCTGTCTGGGCCTGGCAGCGCGGCCTGGTCAGCTGAGGTCGGCCCGCACGACGACGGTTCTGGTCACGATGTCGCCGACCCGTTGGTGCCGGGGGGTGAGCGCGATGAACACCGCGCCGACCAGACCCATCAGCAGCCCGTCGACGGCGAACAGCAGCGAGCGCAGCAGCAGGTCGCCGAGCGAGGGCGGGTTGCCCCGCACCGTCTGGATCCGCAGCCCCAGCCAGCCCATGGCCGGGGTGGCGCCGCCGGAGCGCAGCGGCGCCACCACCTCGACCCAGACCGTGGCGGCGAGCGCCCCGACGACGAAACCGCCCACGGGCAACCAGAAGAACAGCATGGGCGGTGCGCCCGAGACGATCAGCGGGATCGCGGCCCGGACGCAGAGCGCGGCGGCGACCAGCGCGGCCATGAAGACGATCAGGCGGTCCAGCACGTACTGCAGGAACCGCCGCAGCACAACCTGCGTCCCCGGGTCCGCGATCGCCGCCACACCAACGGATCATGCCAACCCGCCGGGCAGACCGCGCGTCGGGCGGGCGCCTCAGCCCCCGGGAAACGCGTAGGAAAGCGTGTACCTGACCACGCCTTCCTCGGTCGTGGTGACCGTGCCGGTGCCGGTCACGCCGACCAGCTCGCCGGTCCCCGTCCCCTCGACGATGCGCCAGTCCACGTCGACCGGCCCGGTGGGCAGCCGCGTGCCGGCGCCCTCGGTGACGAACGTGCCCGGCCTGCCGCCGAGGCTGCCGACCACCCTCGCCATCACCCGGAACGGCCCGGAGTCGGGGGTGAGCCGCTGGAGGTAGGCGTGGTAGCCGGTGCCCTCCATCCCGCCCGTGTAGTGGAACTCGGTGAGCGTGTACAGCAGCTCGGTTCCGCCGGGGTCCGGTGGGCCGAGCGGGTGGTCGGCGTAGCTCACCACCTCGACGGTGCCCTCGGCGAAGCCGGTGTGGGTCGCGGTCACGGGTGTCACCCTCTCGTGTCGGGCTCGCGGAACCGGGACGGGGACGAGAAACCCCTTTCCTGGCGGCCGAGCGGTGTCAGATCGAGGTAGTTGAAGGTGCCGTTGAGCAGGTCGGTACCCCGCGCGTAGGTCGAGTAGGTGTGGAAGACGCGCCCGCCGTCGCGCAGGAACACGCTCAGCCCGTGCCAGTCGGTGCCCTCGAGGATCCAGCCGAGGCCGGCCTCCTCGAGCTCCTCGGCACTGCGGTAGTTGTACTCCACGGGAGCGACGGCCGGGTCCAGCGACACGTGGAAGTCGTAGTTGAAGTCGCTGCCGTGCGAGGAGTGCCAGGGGAAGGTCCAGCCCATGCGCTCCTTGACGGCCGTGATCTCGGCCAGCGGTGCCCGGGACACCGCGGTGAACGAGGTGTCCCGGTCGTGCAGGTGGGCGAGGTGCCCGATGTTGTCGGACAGGAACGTGCACCCCGGGCAGACGTGGTCGGCTCCTGGCGGGAGCATGAAGTGGTAGACGATGAGCTGGCGCCGGCCCTCGAACAGGTCGAGCAGCGTGCACCGCCCGGCGGGCCCCTCGAAGACGTACTCCTTGTCCAGCTCCACCATCGGCAGCTCGCGCCGCTCGGCGGCCACCCGGTCCCGCTCCTGGCTCAACCGCTTCTCGCTTTCGAGCAGCGCCTTCCGCGCGACCAGCCACTCCTCGCGCGAGGTGATCCTCGGCAGCTCCACAGCCGTTCCTCCTCCTGCTCAGGCCTGGTTGCTCACCGGCTCCTCCGCCGGCGTCTCCATCCTGGCCCGAGGTGCCGGCCGCAGCAGCGTGACCGCCACCGCGACGGCCACCGCGGCGAAGACGACGACCGCGCCGAAGCCGGCCCCCAGCCCCTCGGTCAGCGCGGCGCGCGGGGTGTCACCGCTCGCGAACGCGGTGCTGACCGAGGTCACCACCGCGACCCCGAGCGCCCCGCCGATCTGGAACGCGGCCGTGTTGATGCCGGAGGCGAGCCCGGACTCCCGGGGCGGGACGGTGCTCAGCGCGGCGATCGAGGACGCGACGAAGCACGCGCCGAGGCCGGGACCGAAGACCACCAGTGCGAGGAACAGGTCGCCCCAGTAGGTTCCCCGCTCGGACACCCCGGTCAGCAGCAGCGCGCCGACGCCGACCAGGACCAGCCCGCCGACCGCCACCGCCCGGACCCCGACCCTGCCCACGACGGACTGGGCGAGCGCGGAGCCTCCGATGTTGACCAGGGTCATCGGCAGGAAGCCGAGTCCGAACGCGACGGCCGAGTAGCCGAGCACCTGTTGGCCGTAGAGCGAGGCGCCGAGCGCCACGCCGAAGGCCGAGGCGCCCAGCAGCAGCATGACGAGGTTGCCGCCGACCATCCCGCGGGCCCGGAAGACGTGCAGCGGCACCAGCGGGGCCGGCGCACGCCGCTCCACGACGACGAACACCGCGAGCAGGGCGACCGCGGCGGCGAGCAGCCCGAGCGTGGTCGTGGCGGTCCAGCCGGCCCGGGGCGCCTCGACGACGGCGAGGACCGCGGCCACCAGGGCGGCCGTGATCGTCACGGCTCCCACCGGGTCGAGCCCGCGCCGGTCGCCCTCGGCCCGGCTCTCCCGCAGCAGCAGCGGGGACAGGGCGAACAGCGCGGCGGCGACCGGGATGTTGATGAAGAAGATCCACGGCCAGCCGAGGAAGTCGGTGATCGGACCGCCGATCAGCAGCGCGGCGCTGGCCCCGAACCCCATCGTGCCCGACCAGACGGCGAGCGCCTTGTTCCGCTCGGCCGGTATCTGGAACGTGGTCATCAGGATCGACAGTGCGCTGGGCGCCATCACCGCGGCGGAGACACCCTGCACCACCCGGGCGGCGATGAGCACGGCCGGCGCCCAGGCGAGCCCGCAGAGCAGGGAGCTCACCAGGAACAGCAGCGTGCCGGCCATGAACACCCGGCGCCGGCCGAGCAGGTCGGCGCAGCGGCCACCGAGCAGCAGCAGCCCGCCGAAGCTGACCAGGTAGCCGCTGAGCACCCACTGCGCGCCCGGGCCGCTCATGCCCAGGTTCTCCTGCATGGACGGCAGGGCGAGCGTGACGATCTGCGAGTCGAGCGTGATGAAGAAACTGGCGACGCACAGCAGGGACAGGGCCTTCCAGCGTCGGGGATCGGGGGTCATGTCAGCTCCACTCTCGGCCGATAGGTGTCCAACCACAGGGCGATGTCCAACGCCCGTTCCAGCGACGAGCGGGCGGCGTAGGTGGTCTGCGGGTCCGGCTCCCGCACCTTCGCCTCGAGCCAGTCGTAGCTGACCAGCTCGAAGACCGGGTGCTCCGGCGCGGCGAGCAGGTCCTTCGCGTTGGCGCGCAGCGCGGCCGCGTAGCCGGGGTCCTGAGTGGACGGGTAGGGCGCCTTGGCCCGCTCCAGGACCGACCGGGGCAGCATGCTCCCGGTGGCGGCCCGCAGCAGGCTCTTCTCCCGCCCGTCGAAGGTCTTGAGCGCCCACGGTGCGTTGTAGACGTACTCGACGAGCCGGTGGTCGCAGAACGGCACCCGGACCTCGAGCCCGGTCGCCATGCTCGTGCGGTCCTTGCGGTCGAGCAGCACCCGCACCCACCGCGTCAGGTGCAGGTGGCTGATCCGGCGCTGCCGCCACTCGAGCTCGCTCTCCCCGTCCAGCCGCTCGATCTCGGCGACCGCCGTGGCGTAGCTGTCGCGGAGGTAGCCGTCGAGGTCGAGGACCTTGCGCGCGTCGTGGGTGAGGACCTCGGTGTCCTCGCCGAAGTACTCGCCCCAGCGCACCAGCCAGGGGAACATCTCCGCCTGCCGGACGGCCGGGTCGAAGTACCAGAGGTAACCGCCGAACACCTCGTCCGCGGACTCCCCGGACAGCGCGACCGTCGAGTGCTTCCGGATCTCGCGGAACAGCAGGTACAGCGAGGTGTCCAGGTCGCCGTTGCCACCCGGCATGTCCCGGGCGCGCAGGACCTCGGCGCGGACGGCCGGGTCGGCGTGGTCGGCGGCCCCGAGCACGATGTCCTGGTGCTCCGACCCCACGTGGCGGGCCACCTCGTGGGCGAACGGCGTGTCGGCCTGGGGGCGGACGGCGTCCTCGACGAAGTCCTCGGTGCGCCCCTCGAAGTCGACCGAGAAGCTGCGGACGGTCTCCCCCCGCTCGCCGAGCTGGGCCGCGGCGACGGCGGTCAGTGCCGAGGAGTCCAGGCCGCCGGAGAGCAGCGTGCACCGGGGCACGTCGGAGACCAGCTGGCGGCGCACGATGTCCTCGAACAGGTCCCGCACCCGCGCGACCGTGGTGTCCTGGTCGTCGGTGTGCGGCCGGGTGCGCAGCCGCCAGTAGGTCCGTTCGCGGATCCCGGCCGGGTCCACCATGACCACCGTGCCCGGCTTCACCTCGTGCATGCCCCGCCAGAACGCGTCGCCGGGGGTCTTGACGAAGGCGAACAGCTCACGCAGGCCCTCGGCCCCGACGACCCGGTCGGCGAGCGGGTTGGCCAGGATCGCCTTGGGCTCGGACCCGAACAACACCCCGTCGGGGGTGGGGTAGTAGTAGAGGGGTTTGACCCCCAGCCGGTCGCGGACCATCACCAGCGTGCGGGTCCGCGCGTCCCACACGGCCAGGGCGAACATGCCGTTGAGCCGCTCCGCGACGGCCGGCCCCCATTCGAGGTAGCCGTGCAGCACGACCTCGGTGTCCGAGCGCGTGTGGAAGCGGTGGCCCCGGCCGCGCAGCTCCTCACGGAGCTCGGTGAAGTTGTACGCCTCGCCCGAGTACACCAGCGTGACCGCGCCCCGGGGGGTGTCCACGGTCATCGGCTGCCGCCCGCCGGGCAGGTCGATGACGGCGAGCCTGCGGTGCCCGAGCGCGGCGTGCCGGTCCACCCAGGTGCCGCGTTCGTCCGGGCCCCGCCTGGCCATCGAGTCGGTCATCTCGTCCAGGACTGCGGTCTCCCCGCGAAGATCGCGGCCGAAGGAGACCCAACCGGTGATCCCACACATCTCGCACCTCCCCATGGGCTCGTGGAAAACAGGACGCGAGTCCACGGTGGCGCAGGGGGTGGTCCACGGCATCTTCCAGAATGCGGTGGTCAACACCGGAACCGGTGAGAGCGGCGCGACTCAGCAGTGCCGGTAGAAGTGGCCGGGCTCCCCGGCCGGCACGAGCGCCCGGTCACGGAGGATCGTGGCCGGGCCGTCGCCGGCGCAGGCCTGCGCGGGCTCGGGCCAGTCGTCGGTGTACTCGATGTCGATCACCCGTCCGCCGTAGGCCTCGCGGTAGGCGTCGCACTCGTCCCAGCGGCGGCACTCCTCGACCACGGCGAAGTCGAAGCCGGCCTCGTCACGGCCGCGCACGCCGAGGTCGGCGGTGTTCTTCTGGCCGACCGACAGCCCGCTGTCGTGGGCGATACGGATCAACGCCGTGGCCAGGGCCAGGTTGTCCGCCATCGTGAGGGCACCGCCGGAGCGGAGGTAGGAGTCCAGGTTGTCCAGCTCGACCGCGTCGAAGCCGGCCCTGGCGCACCCCCGCACGGTCTCCCCGACGACCTCGGCGATCCGGTCCCGCCGCTGCGCCGTCGAGGTGTCCAGGAGCAGCTCGTCCGGCCAGTTCTCGTCCGCGACCGGGTCGCCGGCCGGGTCGTGCAGGACCAGCTCGGGGCGGTGGGCGAGCCAGTCCGCACGCTCGCCCGGCTGGGTCTGGAACCCGTTCACGTAGCAGACGTTGAACAGCCCCGGCGCGGGGTCGGCCGCCGCGTCCCGGACCACGACCGCGGTCCCCTCCGGAGGCGGGTAGGCACCGCCCAGCTGGTAGTCGAACGCCGGGTCCTCGGGGAACGCGGGGTGGGTGGGGTCGGTGCCGGCCGGGCCGGCGCAGGCGGTCAGGACGAGGAGCGCGGCCGGCGCCGCCCGTCGTACCGCCGTCCACACCCGCATGACCTGAGCTGGCCTTTCCTTCGCCGTCCGACAGGGGCCAGCCTAGGCCGCGTCCCTCAGGACTCACGGTCGCGGTCTTCGCGCCGCCCTCCGGCCGGGCGCGAGGAGTCAGCGGGTGGCTCCGGCGGGGCCTGAGTCGTACGCTATGGGAGCGCTCCCAAATATCTCCGGATTCCCCCTGCTTCCGAGGAGTTGGAAATGCAGCGACAACGCAGTCGCCTTGCCGGCGTGGTGGTCGGCGCCGCACTCGCCCTGCCCCTGCTCGGGGCCGGTTCGACAGCGGCGGAACCCGAGGCCGCGCCGGCCCGGGACGTCCCGCTCGAGCAGGTCCGGGTCGCCACCACCCAGGTCGCCTCCGGCCTGCGGCGCCCGACCACCGTCGTTGGCCTGGCCGACGGCCGGCTGCTCGTCACCGAGAAGCAGGGGACCGTCCGGTCCTACCACCCCACCAGCGGGCTGGCCGCCGACCCGGTACTGGACCTCCGCGACCGGGTGGACAGCTCGGACAACGAGCGCGGGCTGCTCGGCATCACGCCGGCGCCGGACTTCGCCCAGACGTCGCTGGTGTACGTGGCGTACACCAGCCTGCCCGACGGGGCGCTGACGCTGTCCCGGGTCAGGCTGGGTGACCCGGGCAGCGAGCAGATCGTGCTCACCCAGGAGCACGCCGAGTACGGCAACCACAACGGCGGGCACATCACCTTCGGCCCGGACGGCTACCTGTACTGGGTGCTCGGTGACGGCGGCGGCTTCGGCGACCCGTTCGGCAGCGGGCAGAACCTGGGCACCCTGCTCGGCAAGATCCTGCGCCTGGACGTCAACCGGTCCTGCGAGTCCCGCCCCTACTGCGTGCCAGCGGACAACCCCTACGTCGGGGTCTCCGGAGCCCGACCCGAGATCTGGGTGTCCGGTGTGCGCAACGCCTGGCGGTTCTCCTTCGACCACGCGGACGGTTCACTGTGGATCGGGGACGTCGGCCAGGGCACGCGCGAGGAGGTCGACCACCTCGGGCCCGAGGACGGCGGAGCGAACCTCGGCTGGTCCTGCCGCGAGGGGACGACCGTGTTCCGCCCCGAGCGCTGCGACCCGGAGGTCGAGTACACCGACCCGGTGTTCGAGTACCAGTCCTCCGCGCAGGGCTGCTCGGTGATCGGCGGCCACGTGTACCGCGGTCAGCAGTTCGCCGACCTGGTCGAAGGCACCTACGTGGCGACCGACTACTGCTCGAGCACGGCGTGGGCGATCCGGGCCGACGGCGACGGCACGTACACGACCGGCACGATCGGTGAGTTCCCCACCCAGGTGACGTCGTTCGGTGAGGACGCGAACGGGGAGCTGTACGTGGTCAACGACCTGCCCGGCGGGCTGCACAGGGTGTCCTTCGAGCAGGTCGCGGCGCCGGAGCCGGTCCGGGTCATGCCGCTGGGCGACTCGATCACCGGCTCGCCGGGGTGCTGGCGCGCTCTGCTGTGGGACCAGCTGCGGGTCAACGGTGTCACCGGCGTGGACTTCGTGGGCACCCAGGCACCGCAGGGCTGCGGCTTTCCCTATGACGGCGAGCACGAGGGGCACGGCGGCGCGCTGGTGACCACCGTGGCCCAGCAGAACCAGCTACCGCCCTGGCTCGATGCCGCGGACCCGGACGTCGTCCTGATGCACTTCGGCACCAACGACGTCTGGAGCAACCGGCCGACCGCGACGATCCTCGCCGCGTACCGGACGCTCGTGGACCAGATGCGGGCGCACAACCCCGACATCGCGGTGCTGGTCGCGCAGATCATCCCGATGAACCCGAGCGGCTGCGCCGAGTGCGCGGCCCGCGTGGTCGACCTCGACGCGGCGATCCCGGCGTGGGCGGAGTCGGTCAGCACCGAACGGTCCCCGGTGGTCGTGGTCGACCAGTGGACCGGCTTCTCGACCCAGAGCGACACCTACGACGGCGTCCACCCCAACGCCTCGGGCGACCAGAAGATCGCCTCCCGCTGGTACCCCGCGCTCGTCGCGGCCCTGGGGTCCTGACGGTCGGCACCCTGCCGCGGCTCACCCCTCGCGGCAGGGTGCCCTGGCCCTAGCTGTACCTAGCAGCTGGCGGTGATCGTCGCGCTCTCGACGGTGAGCGAGGCGACGGCGGGCTGGTAGCCGGGGGCGATGGTGGTGAACGTCGCGCGGGTGGACGCGGTCTTCGTCAGGCCGGTGGCGCCGTAGACGCACGACTCGTACACCGCCGCCTCGGCCCTGCTGGAGTTGGCCTGGCTGATGGTGCCCCGCATCCCCGCCACGGTGCCGTTCTGCAGCATGATGGTGGTGTCGACACCGAGGCCAGCCACCCTGGCGGGATTCCCGTTGGGCTCGCGGCAGTCGATCCTCGCCATGGTCAGGATGATCCCGGAGTTGTAGAGGACATCGGGTGGGAACGCGGTCCCGGTGCAGATGATGTACTGCGGGCCCGTGGCCCACGACTCCCTGGTGAGCAGGATCTGGCCCTCTGGCGCCGCCGTCGCCGTCGCGGGAACGGCGACGATGGCGAGCGCGGTGAGGACGACGGTCGCGAGGACTTTTCCGAAGGTGCGTGAACGAGCCCTGGTTCTCATGGAACCCCTCCCAGTCGGCGTGCGCGTCAGCGTCCCGCCACCGCCGTGTCGCGGTCAACGTGACAAGTGATGAAAGCCGCGCCGTCACCAGGGATCCGCGCCCGCGTGTTCACGCTAGGGGACAAGACCGTTCAGGTATCTCTCCACAGTGGAGTAACCATCCGCGCCGATGTCGTCGGAGTCGTCCGGGTCGTCGGGGTCCAGCCCGTTCGCCCGCTCCCACGCGTCCGGCATGCCGTCGCGGTCGTCGTCGGCGGGCGGGGTGCCGCCGGCGAGGGTTCCGAAGCCGCCGACCGCGGCGGGGTCGGTGATGATCGCACCGGTGCCGGCGGCCACGTCGGCGGTCACCCGCCGGTCGATCGCGTCGCGGCGCAGCGACGCCCCGGCGGTGGCGAGCACGCCCCGGTAGGCCTGGGCGGCGGGTGCCGCCGGTGCGGCCGGGAAGGCGAACGGCGCCGGTTCGACCACGACCTCGCCGAGGTCGGCGGTGGTCACCGGAACCCCGTCGAGGACGCCGTCGCGGTTCGCGTCGTGGTGGTTGTCCTCGGCGAAGATGTGGAAGTTGAGGTTCCCCCGGGTGAACGGACCGCCCGAGCCGGTCGACAGCCCCTTGACGAAGTAGTTGCCCACCACGTTCGCGTCGCTGCGCCCGGCCGAGTCGCCTTCGATGTAGGCGTCGGACCCCCAGTTGTAGACCACGTTGTTGACGAACTGGTTGCGCACCTTGACCTTGGGGTTACGGGTCTTGTTGTGCGCGTAGAGGGTGCGGTAGATCGTCACCCCGTCGCTCTGCACGAGCCCGCCGCAGGAGTGGGGGTCCAGGCCCTCGGAGATGATCGAGTGCTGCACCGTGATGCCGGTGCTGTTGTTGATCGAGAAGTTCTCGTCACGTCCCCACGACACCGAGACGTGGTCGAAGATCTGGTCGCGTCCCTCGTTGATCGTCACCCCGTCACGGTTCTGGTTCGGCGTCAGGCCGTGCCGGAAGCGCAGGTACCGGATGACGACGTTGCTCGCGTTGGAGGTCGAGACCTGGTAGCCGCGGGTGGCGACCCCGTCCCCCGGCGCGGTCTGGCCGGCGATCGTGATGTCGCTGGCGACGCCCAGCGGGGACCGCAGGTCGATGTACCCGCCGACGTCGAAGACGACGATCCGCGGACCCGTGCTCACGGCGTCGCGCAGCGAGCCGGGACCGGAGTCGTCGAGGTTCGTCACGTGGTACACCTCGCCGCCGCGCCCGCCGGTGGCGTGCGCGCCGAACCCGACGGCGCCGGGGAAGGCGGGCGCCGCCGCGGCGGCGGGTGTCGCGAGGACCGGCGCCGGGCCGACGAGGCCGGTGCAGACGACGAGCGCGGCCGCGTATACCAGACCTCGTCCCATGGCGGTCCTTTCGCCGATCCGGACGTTTCCCGTAGGCCAACCAGATGCAGCGTAATTACGCGCGGGTGCACGATTCCGGCAACCATGTGAAGGATTCCGTTCCCCAGACCCGCTCCCGTTGATGGTTTGACACCGACACCGTTCCGGCTTTAGCTTGCGGTAAGCGCTTTCCTATTCGCAACGCGCCTCGAATCTCAAGAGGACTGTCCATTGTCCGTGCATTCCCACGGGAGGGTTTGCCATGTCCGAAAAAGCTCGACCACGCCGGCCGGTTCGGCCCGCTGGCTCGATGCTCGCCGTGCTCACCGCGGTCGGTGCGGTGGTGTTCGGGTCGTTCGTCGCGGCACCGGTCACCGGTGCCGACCCTGTGCCGGCTCCTCGGCCCATGGCCGACGAGCTCGTCGGCTGGGCGACTGTCAACGAGTGGGGGCAGAACGGCACGACGGGCGGTGCCGGTGGCCAGACGGTCGACGTCGACACCCCCGCCGAGTTCCTGTCCGCGATCGCGAACACCAGCCCGCTCGTGATCCGGGTCAACGGCATGCTCTCGCTGCCCGGGCCGATGCACGACGTGACCTCCAACAAGACGATCGTCGGCGTCGGCAGCGGCTCGGGGATCACCGGCGGCGGACTCAACATCGGCCTGCCGCTGTCCGACGACATCACCTCGCCGCCGGCGAACGCGGTGAAGAACGTGATCATCCGCAACATGAACTTCAACGACTGGGAGGACGACGCGATCAACGTGCAGATGTTCTCCCACCACGTCTGGATCGACCACAACCGGTGGACCACCGGCGGCGACGGCGGCGTGGACATCAAGCGCGGCTCGTCCTACATCACCGTGTCCTGGAACCACGCCGACGGCACCGACAAGAACATGCTGCTCGGGCACGACGACGACAACGCGGCACAGGACGTCGGCCGGCTCCGGGTCACCTACCACCACAACTTCTTCGACGGCACCAGCCAGCGCAACCCCCGCGTGCGCTTCGGCGACCCGGTTCACGTGTACAACAACTACTACCTCGACACCGACGACTACGGCGTCGCGTCCACAGAGAACGCCGGCGTTCTCGTGGAGGGCAACCACTTCGAGAACGTCGAGGACCCGTACCACCTCGGCGAGGGCGACTCCGGCAACGGCCGCCTGGTCGCGCGGAACAACTGCTTCGTCAACTCCGAGCAGGGCGAGACCGGCGGCAGCGTCGGGAACCCGCCGTACGCCTACACGCTCGACCCCGCGTGCGACGTGAAGTCGATCGTCCAGGCCGGGGCCGGCACCGGGAAGGTGAGCCAGCAGCCCGGGCCCGACCCGACCGATCCCTCGGCCGAGGGCCTGGTCGGGTGGGCCACCCAGGCCGGTGGGACCACCGGCGGCGAGGGCGGGCAGGTCGTCGACGTGGACACCGAGAGCGAGTTCCTCGACGTCGTGGAGAGCGACACCCGACAGGTCATCCGGGTCACCGGGACGATCGGGATCGACGGCATGGTCGAGGTCGGCTCGAACAAGACGATCGTCGGCGTCGGCGCCAACTCCGGGTTCTCCGGCGGCGGACTGACCGTGGAGAACGGGGTCAGCAACGTCATCATCCAGAACCTCAACTTCCGCGGCTCCGACGACGACGGGGTCAACGTGGAGGAGGAGGCGCACCACGTGTGGATCGACCACAACGACATCTCCGGCACCTCCGACGGCACGATCGACATCAAGCGCGCCGCCGACTACATCACGGTGTCCTGGAACCACACGCACGGCCAGACCAAGGACATGCTCCTGGGTCACTCCGACGGCAACGGCAGTCAGGACCGCGGCCACCTGCGGGTCACCTACCACCACAACTGGTACGACGGCACGGCCGAACGCCACCCGCGCGTCCGGTTCGGCAACCCCGTGCACGTGTTCAACAACTACGTCGCGAACGCCGACTACGGTGTCGCCTCCACTGTGGAGGCAGGAGTTCTCGTCGAGAACAACTACTTCGAGAACGTGACGAGGCCGCTCGCGGTCGGCGTGTTCGAGTCGGACCCCGGCAGCCTCGTGCACCGGGGCAACGTGTTCGTCAACTCCGGCGCGCCCGAGCAGGCGGGCACGGTGAACTCCATCCCCTACGCCTACTCGCTCGACCCCGGCGCGGACGTGAAGTCCGTCGTCATGGCGGGCGCGGGCACCGGGAAGATCTGAGCGAACGCCGAGCGCGGCGGACCGGCCCGGCCGGTCACGCCGCGCTCCCGCGCGCGAGTGGGACGTACCCGTCCTCGCGTAGGGTCGGGTCCCGTGCTGCGGATCTACTTCCAGGACGCCGACCTGTCCCGGGTCCGGGTGGTCAGGGCACCGGACCCGTTGTGGGAGACCGTTCTCGGGCTGTACCGGCTCGGCGCCGACCCGGCCGACGTTCCCGTGTTCGCGGGCTGGCAACGGCGGGCACGGGCCGCGGTGCACGAGCACGGGCTGCGCGGGGCCGTGGGCATGCTGCGCGACCTGGTGCCCAGGGTCGGGTACTTCCCGGACTTCCTCACCCCGGCCGAGGCCCGCGACGGGCTCTCCGCGGGGCTCGCCGCCGTCCGGGACACGCCGGGGGAGCGGCTGGCGCGGGACATCGGCTACGCGGGCCGGTCCCGCCGGCTGCCGTCCTGGGCCCACCGGCTCGCCGGCGGTGACCGCCTGGTGCTCGAGGACCTGGCGGAGGCCATGGACCTCGTCCACGGTGCGCTGGTCCGCCCGGTGTGGGACGAGGTGGAGGCGGCGGTCGGCGTCGAGCGCTCGCTGCGCGGCGCGGCCCTGCTCGACGGCGGTGTGGAAGCCATGCTCGCCTCGATGCGGCCGGTGCTGCGCTGGGACCGGCCCGTCCTGTCCGCCGACTACCCGATCCCGCTCGAGGTGCACCTCGGCGGCCGAGGGCTGCTGCTGATCCCGTCCTACTTCTGCTGGGGCAAGCCGGTCGCGCTGGTCGACCCGGCCCTGCCGCCGGTCCTGGTCTACCCGGTCGAGCACCCGCCGAGCTGGGTGGACGGGGTCAGCGCGGGCCGCCGCGGCGCGCTGGAGGCGCTGCTCGGCCGAACCAGGGCGGCCGTGCTCGCCGCACTGGTCGGCACGGCCACCTCGACCGAGCTGGCGGCGCGGCTGGGTATCTCGACCGCCTCCGCCAGCGAGCACGTCGGGGTGCTGCGGGACGCCGGGCTGGTCGCCAGCCAGCGGGCCGGCCGGACCGTGCGGCACACGCTGACGCCGCTCGCGGTCGCGGTGCTGGCCGGCCAGCACCGGACCTTTCGGGCTTGACCGAATGGTCTCGCCGGAGACGGCCGGCCCGGTCACCCTTCTTGGGCGTGGGAAGAAACTCACCAACCACGAAGGGACTGATCGGTATGCGCCGATGGCGATGGCGTAACCCGCTGGCCGTGTCCACGATCGCCGCCGTGCCAGCCGTCCTGCTCACCGTGCTCGCGCCGGAGGCGTCGGCCCGCCCGAACTTCCAGGCGCCGTTCCCCTGCGGCACGGCCATCCGGGCCGAGTCGTTCGGCCACGCGCCGGCACTGGACATCTTCCGCAACCCCACGAGCGCGACCGAGGGCGCGCAGCTGGTGGCGCCCGCGCCGGGGGTGGTGAACCAGTCCTACAGCAACCCCGCCGGCGCCGGGAACATCATCCAGATCGACCACGGCGGCGGGTGGTTCACCACCTACATCCACCTGCAGTCGCGGGCGGTCGGCGTCGGCCACCGGGTGGTCCGGGGGACCACGATCGGGCGCGTCGGGCACACCGGCGAGACCTCGAACGGCGTGCCGCACCTGCACTTCGAGATGGCCGTGGACCGCAACGGGGACGGCCAGGCCGAGTGGGGCTATGCGAACAACGAGCGGACAACGCCGGTGTTCAACGGGGTCACCTACGGCCAGAGCAACTCGCAGACCTGGCAGATCACCAGCCGCAACTGCGGGACCGCGGTCGACGAGTTCGGCGTGTTCCGGCCGTCCACCGGCGACTGGTTCGCCCCCGGCCGCACGATCGCGTCCAACTGGGGCGAACCGGGTGACCTGCCGTTCGCGGCCGACCTCAACCGGGACGGCTACGACGAGATCGGCGTGTTCCGGCCCTCGGCCGGCACCTGGCACACCCCCGGCCGCGTCGTCTACTCGAACTGGGGCGAGCCGGGTGACCTGCCGGTGACCGGCGACTGGGACGGCAACGGCATCACCGACGTCGCCGTGTTCCGTCCGTCCGCGAAGACCTGGTTCGCGCGGGGCCGCGTGCTCGCCGAGAACTGGGGCGAGCCGGGCGACCGGCCGGTGGCCGGCGACTGGAACGGGGACGGCGCCGACGAGATCGGCGTGTTCCGGCCCTCGACCGGCAACTGGCACATCCCGGGCCGGGTCCTGCTGTCCAACTGGGGCGAGCCGGGTGACCGGCCGTTCGTCGGCGACTGGAACGCCGACGGCCGGGACGAGCCCGCCGTGTTCCGCCCGTCCACCAAGACCTGGCACCGCGTCGGCGTGATCATGCAGAGCAACTGGGGCGAGGCCGGCGACCTCCCCGTCGCCGGCAACCTGTCCTGACCCACCGCCACTGGGGGCGGCGACCCGGTAGGAGTCCACGTCGGACGCCTACCGGGTCGTCGCGTCACGCCTCCTGCCAGGCCTGGACGCCGAGCTGCCCCGTGGTGCCGAGGTCGATGTGCACGCCGCCGGCGTCGGCTGCCGGGACCGACCGCCAGGGTCCGTCCGGGGTCGCCGCGGCCTCGAGGTGGACGGCGGTCACGGCGTCCACCGTGGTGTCGGTGACGAGGTTGCGCCAGAGCAGCCCCGCACGGGCCTTCTCGCCGGGCCGCAGGGTCATGGGTGTCGGCGGGGCGTCGAAGCCGGGCACGGCGGCGATCGACGCCGAACCCCGGGCGAGCGTCACCGGCAGCGGCCGGCGCCCCTCGTCGAGCAGGCGCACGCTCGGATAGCCGTTCACCGGGTAGGGAGCGGAGCCGCAGTTGGTCATCTCGACGGTGAGCACCCGAACCCCCATCGCGGCGTCCGTGCCGGCGACCGAGAACACGACGCCCTCCGGCCAGCAGGTGACCACCGGCGGCGCCGGCGGCGTGCTCGGGCCGAGCGTGGCCGGCAGCGCCACCTCGCGCACGCCACACCCGGCGAGCACGGCCGACGTCAGGACCGCCAGGACCACCCGTCGCATCCGGCGAGCGTAGCAAGCGGCTATTGACATTCCACAGTGATAGGTCAAGCCTGGGTTCTTAACATCCCACAGTGGAAGGTCAGTAGCATGGTTCACGACATGTTCGTGGCGGCGCACGCGGCCGCCGGTCTCCTCGCTCTGGTCACCGGCGGACTCGCCCTGCGGCGCGGACGGCTGTTCGACGTCTACCTCGGCGCGCTGGCCGGGATGGGGGTGTTCCTGGTGCTCGCGCTCGCCGTGTCCTGGACCGAGACCGACTCGGTCGCGCGGGTGCTGTTCACCGCGCTGGCCGGCCTGGCGGCCGTCATGGTCTGGCGGGCCGTGCTGGCCCGGCGGGACCGCCCGAGCGCGGGAGGTCCGTCCGACAGCTACCTCGAGCATGTCGGGTTCACGCTGGTGGGTCTGTCCGACGGGTTCGCGGTCGTCGCCGTCCTGAACGCGGGGGCACCCCTCTGGCTGGTCGTGGGCACCGGCGTGGGGGTCGCGCTCGCCGGCCACTTCGTGCTGCGGTGGGTCAAGGCCGCTCTCACCCGACCGGCCGAGGTCGCCGCGGCGGGTGCACCAGGGGGAGGGCGCCGATGGCCCGTGCGCTGAACGCCACCGCCGCGGCGTTGCTCGGCCTGCTGCACCACGGCCCGATGACCGGCTGGGACCTGGTGAGCACCGCCGCGGAGCGGATCGGCAACTTCTGGACCCTCACCCAGAGCCAGGTCTACCGCGAGCTGACCCGGATGACCGAGACCGGGCTGGTCACCGTGGGCGACCCCGGCCCGCGTGACCGCAAGCCCTACACGATCACCGACGCGGGCCGCGCCGCCTTCGCCGGGTGGATCGACCAGGAGCCGGCCCGGGAGCAGGTCCGGGTCCCGCTGCTGCTCACCATCCAGTTCGCCGACCACCTCCCGCCGGACCGGCTCCGGGAGATCATCGCCAGCCAGCGCGCCGCGCACGCCCAGCGGCTGGCGGAGTACCGCGCCGCGGAGAAGCTGCTGGTGGGCGCGCCCGGTCAGGCCACCCGGCTGGCCACCCTCCGCTTCGGCATCCACCACGAGCGCGCCGCCCTGCGCTGGTTCGACGAGCTTCCCGGCCTCATCGAGGGGTGACCGGGCCGTCGACCGGTTCGACCGGCACCCCCATGCGGGCCGCACGGGCGGTGCCCCAGTCGTAGAGCGCGGCCAACACGGGGGCGAGGCTGCGGCCTTCCTCGGTGAGCCGGTAGGAGACCGGCGCCGGTACCCCGTCGTGCACGGTGCGCTCGACCAGCCCGTCCCGCTCCAGGCCGCGCAGCCGCTCGGTGAGGACCTTCTCGCTCACCGCCGGCATCCGGCGCCGCAGTTCGCCGTACCGGTGCACGCCTTCCTTGAGGTGCGCCAGGATCACCGGCGTCCAGCGCCCGGCGAGCACGTCGACGGTCACCTCCACCGGGCAGTAGTACCGCCTTCGCCGCAAGCCCACGATCACCTCCACGCACCACGAGGTGCGTACTTGTCCGGCACGGCCCGCGCTGGTCAACTGGCCCGTGTGACAGTGGAGTATGTCCGATACCGGATACCAGAGGCCGACGCCGAGCGGTTCGAGGCCGCCTACCGGCGCGCCGCGCCGTCCCTCGCCGGTGCCGAGGAGTGCGTCGACTACGAGCTGAGCCGGTGCGAGGAGGACCCGGGGTCCTACGTCCTGAGGATCACCTGGACCTCGACCCGGGCGCACCTGGAGGGATTCCGGCGCGGCGCCGCGTTCCGCGCCTTCCTCGCCGAGGTCGGGCCGTACGTGGACGCCATCGAGGAGATGCGGCACTACCAGCCGACGACCGTCGCCGGCGCCGGGGGCGCGGTCCCCACGCTGTACGAGTGGGCCGGCGGCGCCGCGGCGTTCGAGAAGCTGACCGAGGTCTTCTACCGCACCGTGCTCGCCGACCCGGAGCTGGAGCCGGTGTTCCGGGGCATGGACCCCGGCCACCCGCGGCACGTCGCCGCGTGGCTGGGCGAGGTCCTCGGCGGACCGGACCGGTACTCCCGGGAACGGGGCGGCCACGCGAACATGGTCGCCCAGCACCTGGGCAGGGCCATCACCGAGCGGCAGCGGCGCCGCTGGGTCGAGCTGCTGATCGACGCCGCCGACGAGGTGGGCTTGCCCGACGACCCGGAGTTCCGCGCGTCGTTCGTCGGCTACCTGGAATGGGGCACGCGGATGGCGGTCATGCTGTCCCGCCCCGGCACGGACGTTCCGCCGGACGAGCCGGTGCCGACCTGGGGCTGGGCCCGCCCGCCCTGGCGCGGGTAGGAGGGTCAGCCGGCCGCGCGCAGGGTCCGCACAGCGGCCTCGCCGACCCGGCGGGCGGTGTCGCACAGCTCGTCCAGCGAGGCGTCGGTGCTCTCCGGGGCGTTCGCTCCGAAGGCGACGTCGAGCAGCTGCCCGTCGGCGACATCGATGGCGAGGTAGCAGGCGTGCTCGACGCCGTCGAACCGGTAGAACAAGGCGGGCAAGCCCGCCACCTCGGTCGGCCGGTACCGCATGTTGGCGAACCGGCCGCGGTAGAAGGCGTCCACGCCCTCTGTGGACACCGCGGTCACCGACGCGGACAGGGTTTTGTCGGCGTCCCAGGTCCTGCAGGTGTCAGTGCTCCAGGTGGAGCTGAGGTCGCTGGTCTGCTCACCGGTCAGGCCGAGCTCGCCGAGTTGGTCCTCGGTGAGCAGGTCGCAGGGCCGGGCGCGGTCGACCGTCAGCTCCTCGTGCCGGCTCGCCGAGGACGAGGGCGCGGTGCCGTCGGGGGTGGACCACTCCGCGGTCGCGGTGGCGCCTGCCGTGGCGCGGTTGTCGTCGCCGGCACCGTCGTCCGGGCTCTCGCTCCCGGAGCACCCCGTCGCCAACACGCCGACCAGCACAACACCCCACCAGCCCCAGAACCGCATGGCGACAACCTAGCCGATGCCAGGAGCACCGCGACGGCCCTCAGCTACGGCCGCCGTAGTCACGACGTGCCGGTTCCGACAGCGCCGCGCGTTCAGCGGCGGTCGAGCGCCTGGCGCGCCTCGGCGAGCAGGTCGTCGGCCGAGCGCGCGGTGGGGGGACCGCGGAAGATGTCGTCGGGCTCGTCGTCCTGTGTGGACAGCTCGCCGTCGGCGGGATCGTCGGTCTGGGCCAGCAGTGCCTTGCGGACCGCGGCGAGGATCACGTCGTCGGAGGTGCCCTCCCGTTCGCCTACGTCGACGACCTGCCGGACCAGCTCGAACCGGAAGCCGCTCAGGCCGGCCGTGACCTGTCCGTGCATGCGCGGCGCCAGCGCGGCCAGTGTGAACGCGAGCAGGCCCAGCACACCGAACGTGCCGGCCAGAGCCTCGTGGTTGGTGAGCATCGCGGTTGCCGCGAGAGCTACGAAAGCGACACCCGCGCCGACGAGCACTCGACCGCCAAAACTACTTTCCGTACTGGAACCCACACCCCACGCTAGCATTGCGACCGACGCGCGGTAACACGGCGGAGGTGCACATGTTTGGCAGCCGCTCACGGTCGGACGCAAAGCGACTACACGCCCTCCTGCGCGACTCGAAACTCGGCAAGAAGGCCAAAGCGCAGGCGTTGCTGGAGCTGGCATCGGAACTGTTCCCGCTGGGCGACCAACAGGTCCGAGACGAAGCGCTCCACACCGCCATCCGGCTCTATGTCGAGAGTGGCGACCCGCGAGCCAAAGACGAGATAGTCGGCCGCATCGGCAGCGAGATGGCCCTTGTGGCAAAGGCGAGTCTGGAGCGCGGGGATGAAGGGACCGAGACGCTCGCTGATTCCCTCTTTTCACTGGGCCGCAAACTCGACGACCCTTCGTTGGCCAGAACGCTCTTCGAGCAGGCACTCGCCGTGTACGAGGCGCACGGGAACCTGAAGGGGCAGGCCGACACGCTGGCGCGACTGGGCTCTCTGGACGCCCAGGAGAAGCACGACCACGGACGGGCGGAACGAGCGGCGCGGATCTACGCCGAGATCGGCGACGACAAGGGCCGGTTGTTCGCACTGAACATCATGTCGATCGCGGCGAAGGAGCGAGGTGACCTGATACAGGCGGGAGAACACCTGCGGGAGGCGCTGGACGTCGCCAGGGCATGCGGAGATGTCGATGGTGAGGCCGGAACGTTGATCGGACTCGCGAGCCACGTCATGACAACCCGGCGCGACGTCGAGCTCTCCGAGAAGTACGTGCTCGCGGCCCGTGACCTGATTCCCCGGCTCGTCGATCCCGGAATGGCGATCACCATCCACAGCATGCTCGGGAGCCTTGCCCTGAGCCGCGGTGACGTCGCCGCCGCGGAGCGCAGCAACCGCCATGCCCTCGACTACCACTCGGAGGACTGGGCAGGAAGCAGCGCGGCCGCCCATGGTGCTGCGGCCGACGGCCTGACCATCCAGGGACGCACCGACAAGGCAACACGGGAGGCGCTCGAGCAGGTGAGGCTGCTCGAGCGCGAGAGGCGGCGGCTGGGCAACTCCCGCAACCAGGCTCGGGCCTATCGCAAGAACCGTCCGGTCTATCGGCGAGCGCTCGACCTCGCCGCCACCTCCGGCGACGGCGAGGCCGCACTGGAGGTGCTGGAAAGTGGTCGCGCGCAGGCGCTGACCGCCGTGCTGGGCGGCGACCCCCAACTGATCGCGCACAACGCGTTCGACTTCGACGGTGAGCTCGACCAGCTCCTGCGGCGGATCTCGACGTTCGAAGAGTCTCCGGACGTGTTCAGGACGGGCGGGAACCTGACGCCCGAAGCACGCTCGGGATGGACGGCGATGATGGCGACCGCGCTCGAGGAGGACCACGAGCGACTCGCCAACCTCATCGGGACGGAGCTGCTCCGGAAAGCGGCACCGCCCGAGACCATCGCTGACCACCGCGCCATGCTGCCGTCCAGGACCCACACGCTCGCCTATGACATCGAATGGCAGGGCAGTCGGGCCACGGTGTACGCGGTGTGGGTGCCGCCGCTGCCAGCGGCGCCCACCGTCGACCGGATCAACCTGACCGCGGAGCAGTCGCGGTGGGTTCGTACGCTCGCCGACCAGGACACCGCGACGACGTTGCTGAACCATCCGTCGCACGGGTGGCAGACGGGACTCTCATCCCTCGTCCCGCAAGGCCTGCGGAACATCCTGACCGGCTCCGAACGGCACCAGGACGGCATCGATCTCGTGATCGTTCCCACGGGTGAGCTGTGGGCGATCCCGTTCGCCGCGCTGCACGTCGCGGAGACGCCCCTGCTCGACCTCGCCACGCTCTCGCTCTCGCCGTCGCTGGGGGTCGCCGCGACCGCCAGTACCCGCCGGATCCGACCGGTGCGACGGGCGCTGGCGGTGCTGGACACGAGGCTGCGCGGAACATCGGCCGAAAGGGCCACCCTGAAGCGGCACTTCAGGCTCAGGGAGGTGCCGCCGCTCGCCTCGGACATCGTCACGGCGTTGGGGCCGAGGAACAAGTTCGACCTCGGTGTGGTGAGCGCCCACGGGGACAACGTCCGGGGCCTGGCGCACTCACTGCGCATCGGCAAGGAAGCCCGACTGTTCGCCGGTGTCCTGTTGCGGTGCGACGTGCCGTTGTGGTGGGTGATGGGCGCCTGCTGGTCGGGCAGGGTGAACAACGAGCCGGGCCAGGAACCGGTCGGGCTGCCCACCGTGGCGTTGCTGCGCGGCGCGCGTGCCGTGGTTGCCGCACTCCACGTCGTGCCCGACCGTGCCACAGGACAGATCCTGGCAACGACCTACCGCGGCCTGGCTGAGGGAAAGCCGGCTCCGGCAGCGCTGCGTGCGGCCCAACGCGAGTACCTGGCCAACCGCGGCGGTCCGCCGCTGATCCACTGGGCTCCGCTGGTCTCGATCGGCGCGCCCGGTGCGGTCGGCGCGTGACGTCAGCTACCCGGCGTGCTCGTCTCAGCTCTCCGCCGGTACCAGTCGCAGGCTGATGGAGTTGATGCAGTAGCGCTGGTCGGTCGGGGTGGGGTAGCCCTCGCCCTCGAAGACGTGGCCCAGGTGGCTGTGGCAGGTGGCACAGATCACCTCGGTGCGCGCCATGCCCAGGCTGTGGTCCTCCTTCAGGATCACCGCGTCCGAGCTCTGCGGGTCGTAGAACGACGGCCACCCGCAGTGGCTGTCGAACTTCGTCTCGCTGCGGAACAGTTCGGTGCCGCACGCGCGGCACTGGTAGACACCGACGGTCTTGGTGTCGGTGTACTCACCGGTCCAGGGCCGCTCGGTACCGGCCTGCCGCAGGACCGCGTACTCCTCCGCGGTCAGCTGCTCGCGCCACTCCTGCTCGGACTTGACCACCCGGGGTGTCGCACCCACGTCGGAACTCATGACTCCAGACTAGTTCGCGAACGTGCTGACGACGTAGACGAGCGCGTCCCAGGCGGCGACGATCACGCCGAGCAGGATCAGCATCGCGAGCAGGCTCGCCATCAGCTTGCGGTGGCCGCCGAGGCGGTTCGCGGAGGCGGCGAAGTCGTCCATACCCGACAGGTAGCCCTCCACGGTGAAGCCCGGCCGGACGCGCTGCTGCCGCTCCAGGTGCTCGGCGAACGCCCTGGCCTCGGGGTCGTCGGGGTCGAGCCCGAGCAGATCCTCGTCGAACCGCTTGGCCAGCGGGTCCACCGGCCGGCGGTCGTCGTCGGGTGTCTGGAGGGGCATGCCCCAACGGTAACCGCGCGGGTCGTGTCGAGGCGACCGTTTCCGCCGGCCGGGTGGGTAGGCTGACGCCGTGGCCGAGGCGACGGAGATCACGGTGGACGGTCCCGACGGGCCGAGGTCGGTACGGGTGTCCAACCCCAGCAAGGTCTACTTCGCCGAGAAGGGCGTCACCAAGCTCGACGTCGTCCACTACTTCCTCGCGGTCGGCGACGGGATCCTCGCCGCGCTGCGTGACCGGCCGACCACCCTGGAACGCTGGCCCGGCGGCGTGTTCGAGGGTGCGACGCTCTCCACCCGCGCCGACCACCGCGGCGACGCCTTCTACCAGAAGCGGGTGCCCAAGGGCGCGCCCGATTTTGTGCAGACCGCGCGGATCACCTTCCCCAGCGGGCGCCCGGCCGACGAGGTGTGTCCGACCGAGCTCGCGGTCGTGGTCTGGGCGGCCAACCTCGGCACGCTCACCTTCCACCCCTGGCCGGTCCGCCGCCCCGCCGTCGACCACCCCGACCAGCTCCGCGTCGACCTCGACCCGCAGCCGGGCACCGACTTCGCCGACGCGGTCCGGGTCGCCCACGAGCTGCGCGGGGTGCTCGACGAGCTCGGCATGACCGGCTACCCCAAGACCTCCGGCGGCCGGGGCCTGCACGTGTACGTGCCGATCGAGCCGCGCTGGACCTTCGTCGAGGCGCGGCGCGCGCTGATCGCCCTCGGCCGCGAGCTGGCACGGCGGATGCCCGAGCAGGTGACGCTGGACTGGTGGAAGGAGGAGCGCGGCGAGCGCGTCTTCGTCGACTTCAACCAGGCGGCCCGCGACCGCACGATCGCCTGCGCGTACTCGGTCCGCCCCACCCCGCGAGCCTTGGTCTCCGCGCCGCTGCACTGGGCCGAGCTCGACGACGCCCGGCCCGAGGACTTCGACATCCACACGATGCCGAGCCGGTTCGCCGAGGCCGGAGACCCGCACGCGGCGGTGGCGGACGAGGCCTTCTCGCTGGAGCCGCTGCTGGAGCTGGCGGCCCGCGACGAGAAGGACGGGCTGGGTGAGCTGCCCTACCCGCCGGAGTATCCCAAGATGGCCGGCGAGCCCAAGCGCGTCCAGCCCTCCCGCGCGCGGCCAGAGCAGTAGCTCAGGTCACCAGCGCCCACGGCCGGCAGCCCGCCGTGTCGAAGCGTTCGCCCTCCCGCAGCGTGACGGTTCCCGGCCGGCGCAGGACACCCCTGTCGACCGCCTCGCCGGAGGGGCCGATGCGGCTCCAGTAGCACCCGGTCCGGTTGGTGCCGTCCGGGCCGTCGGTGCGGTAGGTGCCCGGCGCGAGGTCCGTCCCGACCTCGAACAACCCGTCGTCGACCTGCGTCGTCGACGCGGGTGGGGCGCTCACCGTCGCGCTCACCGTCGCGGTCACGGTCCTGGTCACCGTGGAGGGCCGGGTCTGCACCTGGGTCACCGTGACCGTGGCGGGGGCGGAGGCCGCGGTGGTGTCCCCCGCCGAGGTGGCCGCCGCGCCGGCGAACGCGGAGACCGCTGTGATGCCGATCCCGGCGACGGCGAGCACCACCCACGGCCAGATCGGCCACCTGCGCCCCGGCGTGGTCGTCATGGTGACTCCTTCAAGCTGCTGCTGGCAGTCGCCACACGATACCGGAGCGTGACGAACTTCGGGGTTTCTCCTGTTCGATGCCGTTCCACCAGGTGGTTTGACCCCGGTGCGACCAGACCTGCGGTAACCGCGGTTGATTTCCACCAGCGCAGCAGGAAGCATCGGAAGGGTTGGTCGAACCCGAGTGGGAGGAACCGAGGTCGTCGTGACGAAGCCGTACGTCGTGCGCTATGTCGGCGGGCCACTCGACGGTCGGGTGGACACGCTGGCCGAGCTGCCCGACGAGCCGCGCTCCACGGTGACCCACGTGCACCTGCACGAGGGTCCGAAGATCGTGCATCACTACGACCTCTGCTACGCGGTGGAGTACGGCTGCGAGTACCGCGTCCGCGAGGAGGATCAGGACGGCTGACCGACGACCAGGTCGGCGACCACCGGCCGGTGGTCCGACGCCGTCGAGTCGAGCACCTCGCTCCGCGTCGCCCGGATGTTCGGTGAGACCGTGACGTAGTCGATCCTCTTGACCGGTGCGTCCGCCGGGTAGGTCGGGTCGCCGTCGCCGGTGTCCTCAAGAACCGTCCACAACGGAGCGAGCTCCGGTGCCGCGGGTTCCGCGTTGAGGTCGCCGAGCAGCACCTGGTTCGCCCCGGGACGGTCCGCGGCGAGGATCTCCAGGGTCTCGGCCACCTGCACCCGCCGCACGGCCGGGTCCGGCCGGTAGTCCAGGTGGGTGCAGTACACGTGTACCGGCGTTCCCCGAACCAGGACGACGGCCTCGGCGAACCCGGGCATCGGCGCCGGGGTGGGGGTGGGTTCCAGTGTGGACAACCGGGTGAGCAGATGGTTCTCGGTGTGCACCACGGGGTAGCGGCTGAGCACGGCGACCCCGTAGCGGCGGCGGGGCGCACCCTCGGTGAGCGGCGGGAGGTCGTAGACGGGGGCGAAGAACACCCGCATCCGCAGTGCGCGGGCGAGGAGACGGGCCTGGTCGCGGAACTCGCTGCGGTCCGCCCAGTGCACGTCGACCTCCTGGAGCCCGACGACGTCGGCGCCGCTGCGGCGGATCACCTCGACCGTGCGGCCGAGGTCGAGCACCCCGTCGGCCCCGATGCCGGTGTGCATGTTGAAGCTGAGCACGGTGAGCGGCACCGGCCGGGGCGGCGTGGACGCCGCGGCACCGCCCGGCGTGGCGACCAGAACCAGGACCAGGAGCGAGAGCAGCGAGCGACGCATGAGGCCTCCGGCGTGGTCACCTTCTCACCTGATGGTGCAACGGTAACCCGGAGAGGTCAGGGTGGGCAGACCGTGCCGTTGCCGGGCACCGTGGCGTCGGTGAGGAAGGCGACGGCGGCGTCGGTGGCGCAGGGCGAGTAGCCCAGCGCGCCGTGGCCGCCGCCCTGCCAGGACAGGAACACCCCCGACGCCAGCTGCTGCGCCGCCCGCTCGCTGCCCTCGTGCGGGGTCACCGCGTCGGTCGCCGTGCCGACGACGACGATCGGCGGCGCGTCGTTCGCGGTGGGCGTCGGCAGGGGCTGGTTGGGCACCGTCCACGGGCTGCACAGGGCCAGCGAGCGGACGACCAGCGGGCCGAAGATCGGGAAGCGGTCCTTCCAGTCGGTGCCGAGCCGTTCGATCTGCTCGGGGGAGAGCCGGGTCTTGGTGTCGTTGCACCCGATCACGAGCTCCGCGTCCAGCGAGGGCCGCTCCATGACCGACCCCACGAGGGGCTTGAGCAACGCCGCGAGCGCCGTCGGGTCGCCGTCGCGGCCCTCGGCGAGGGCGGTGGCCAGCGCCGGCCACTCGTCGCGGTCGGCGAGCCCCGTCCGCACCGCCTGCGTCGCCACCCCGGCCGTCACCAGCCTCCCGCCCTCGGTGGGCAGAGGGCTCGCCCGCAGCCGGCCGAGCAGCTCGAGCAGGGTCTGCTTCGGGTCCTCACCCAGGCCGCAGCCGCGCCGCAGGCAGTCCTCGGCGAACGCGTCGAACGCGGCCTCGGCGCCCTCGGCCTGGCCCTCCAGCGCGATCGTGGCGTCCTGGCTGGGGTCGGGGAGCCCGTCGAGCACCATCCGCCCCACCCGGTCGGGCCACCGGTCGGCGTACACCGACAGCACCCGGGAGCCCTCGCCGTGCCCGATGCCGTTCAGCCGCGACTGGCCGAGCTCCTGGCGCAGGGTGTCCAGGTCGGCGGCGGTACGCCAGGTGTCCAGCGCGGGCAGCAGGCTCTCCAGCGAGATCGAGCACTTCTGGCCGGCGGTCTGCGCGGCCTCGAGCCACAGGTCGATCGGCAGCGCGGCCGGGTCGGGCTCGACGATCCGCTCCCGGACCTCCGCGGGCAGGCAGTCGACCTGCCCCGAGTCGCCCGTGCCCCGGCGGTCCATGCCGACCAGCGAGAACGTGTCGAAGAACTCCCTGGGCATGGTCGAGGCCAGGCGCGCGGCGTAGAGGGTCCCGGGAAGCCCGCCGACGTCGTTGACGACGGCCACCGGCACCTCGCCCCGACCGACGCGCAGGAGCTGGAGCCGGGCCACGCCACGCCCCGGCGCGTACGGCGAGTCGAGCACGCCGTTGATCCGTCCGCACTGAACCGGCAGCCAGTCGGGCAGGCGCTGCTCGGCGACCCGCCTCTGGACGTCCTCGGCGCACTCGCGCCAGGCGAAGTCGCTCATCTCCTCCAGCGGTGGGACGCGCTGGGCCTGCTCGGTGGGTTGCTCGCTCGGGTTCGGCGCGTCGTTGACGACGATCTCGGGGCGCGCGGAGGGGCCGGCCGTGCACGACGCGAGGAGTCCCACGAGGACGCACAGCAGGGCGATCCGCCTCCGCCAGCCCTGGCCGGTCACGTGCCTTCGTCCTCGCCTTCCCCTCGGCTCCCGTCACCGGCAGCGTCGCACGCCCCCGGTGAGGCCCGGGTGAGCAACAATGGCCGCGTGCAGCTGCCTGTGATGCCCCCCGTGTCGCCGATGCTGGCCAAGTCGGTTCCGACGATCCCGGCCGGCCAGTTCTACGAGCCCAAGTGGGACGGTTTCCGGTCGATCATCTTCCGCGACGGCGACGAGGTGGAGATCGGCAGCCGCAACGAGCGCCCGATGACCCGGTACTTCCCCGAGGTCGTCGAGGCGGTCAAGGCGAACCTCCCGCCGCGCTGCGTGGTCGACGGCGAGATCGTGATCGCGAGCACCGAGAAGAAGGGGCTGGACTGGGACGCGCTCCAGCAGCGGATCCACCCCGCCGCGAGCCGGGTGACGCTGCTCTCCGAGCAGACCCCGGCCAGCTTCATCGCCTTCGACCTGCTCGCGCTGGACGACGAGTCCTACCTCGACCGCCCGTTCGGGGAGCGGCGGGCCGCCCTGGAGCGAGCGCTCGCGGATGCCGCCGCGCCGGTGCACCTCACGCTGGGCACGACCGACGCCGAGGTCGCCGGGCGCTGGTTCGAGCTGTTCGAGGGCGCGGGGCTGGACGGGCTGGTCGCCAAGCCGCTCGACGAGCCCTACCAGCCGGACAAGCGGATCATGCGGAAGATCAAGCACGAGCGGACGGCCGACTGCGTGCTCGCCGGCTACCGCGTGCACAAGTCGGGCCCGGACGCGATCGGCTCGCTGCTGCTCGGCCTCCACGACGACGCGGGCAGGCTGGCCTCGGTCGGCGTGGTCGGCGCGTTCCCGATGGCCCGCCGCAAGGAGCTCATGGTCGAGCTGCAACCGCTGGTCACCACGTTCGACGACCACCCGTGGGCGTGGGCGGCACACGAGGCCGGGGAGCGCACCCCCCGCCGCAACGAGGTCAGCCGCTGGAACGCCGGCAAGGACCTGTCGTTCGTCCCGCTGCGCCCCGAGCGGGTGCTCGAGGTCCGTTACGACCACATGGAGGGGCCCCGCTTCCGGCACACCACCCAGTTCGTGCGCTGGCGCCCGGACCGCGAGCCGGCCTCGTGCACCTACGCCCAGCTCGAGCAGCCGGTCCGGTTCGACATCGCCGACATCCTCAGCTAGCCGGTCGCCGGTAGCGCAGCATCAGGAAGCCGTCCTCGGTCAGCGCGGAGACCAGCTCGAGGGGGAGCGGCTCCCGCCCGGCCACGCCCTCGGCGATGCGGGGTGCGCCGGCGCCGGTCAGCAGCGGGGCGACGGTCAGGCACAGCTGGTCGACCAACCCGGCGGCGACCATGTCGGCGAACAGGGTCGGGCCGCCCTCGCAGCAGACCCGCAGCAGGCCGCGGTCGGCCAGGGCGTCCAGGGCGCGCCGCAGGTCCACCCGGTCCTCGCCGGCGACCACGACGTCGGCGCCGGCCGCCACCAGGTCCGCGCGGCGTGCCGCCGGCGCGGTCGCGGTGGTGACCACGATCGTCGGCACCCGGGTGTCTGTGACCAGCGGGGACTCCGGCCCGACCGAGCAGCGCCCGGAGACCACCGCGATCGGCGGCACCTCGCCGAGGCCGAGGCGGGTCCGGCGCTCGGCACGCACCTCGGTCGGCTTGACGCCGCGGTACCCCTCGACGAGCGCGGTGCCGGCGCCGACCAGTACGACGTCAGCCAGGTCGCGGCCGAGGGCGAAGATCTTCTTGTCCGCCGGGTGCGAGAGGCCCGCCGACTTCCCACCGGCGCTGGCCGCGCCGTCGGCGCTGGCCACGAAGTTGACCTGGATCCAGGGACGGGTCAGGTCGGGGGGATAGGCGTAGAGCTCCTCCAGCTCGCGGTCACCCAGCGGGGTGTCGGCGTCCAGCCGCAGCAGGTGCATTCGATCATCCCACCACGGCCGCGCCGGCCGAGGCTCAGCGGCGTTTGCCCGAGCCGTGCTGGTTCACCAGGGACCACACCGAGACGGTCTGGCCGCCCTCGTCCGCGGCTCGGGAGCGCCGTCCGGTGAGGCGTTCGCCCCGTGCCGTGCCGGCCTCGAGCTCCTGGCGGATCTGGTCGTAGATCGGGGTGTCGGTCAACGCCATCCCTTCCCCTCGCAGGTCCCCCGCAGGCTACGGAGGGTACCGCTTCGGCTCCGGTTCGACGCAAGGACTCCCCGGGGCAGGCGGGAAACTCGCTCGCGTGTGGCCCGGTCGATGCCGCAGGATCCGGGGGTGGGTATGGGGTTCCTGGAGGCGAGCGGGCTGAGCCACCGCCTCGATGACGGCCGGCACCTGTTCGGCGAGGTCACCTTCCGGGTGGGGGCGGGCCAGGTGGTCGCCCTCGTCGGCGACAACGGCGCGGGCAAGACCACGCTGCTGCGGATGTTGGCCGGAGAGCTCGAACCCCGCTCCGGGGCCGTCGTGGTGCAGGGCGGGCTCGGCGTGATGCCCCAGTTCGTCGGCCGGACGGCGGGCGGGGACGACACCGTGCGGGACCTGTTGCTGGCGGTGGCGCCGTCGGCGCTGCGGGCGGCCGCCGCCGAGCTCGACGCCGCCGAGCTCGCGCTGATGGAGACCGACGACGAGCCGACCCAGCTGCGCTACGCCCACGCGCTGCACGCGTTCGGCGAGGCTGGGGGGTACGAGGCCGAGGTCCGCTGGGACGAGGCCACGGTCGCCGCCCTCGGCGTGCCGTTCGACCGGGCACGCTTCCGCGAGGTCGGTTCGCTCTCCGGCGGCGAGCAGAAGCGGCTGGTGCTCGAGGCGCTGCTGGGTGGCCCCGAGCAGGTGCTGCTGCTCGACGAGCCGGACAACTTCCTCGACGTCCCCGGCAAGCGCTGGCTCGAGGAGCGGCTGGTGGCCTGCCCCAAGGCGGTGCTGCTGGTCAGCCACGACCGGGAGCTGCTGGCCCGCGCCGCGACCCACGTCGTCACGTTGGAGGGCGGCACGACCTGGGTGCACGGCGGTGGGTTCGCCACCTGGCACGAGGCGCGGCTGGCCCGCTGGGACCGGATGGCCGAGCTGCGCCGGCGCTGGGACGAGGAGCACGAGAAGCTGCGCGAGCTGGTCAACTGGCTGCGCCAGGCGGCGAAGAACAGCCCGGCCATGGCCCCGAAGTACAAGGCCGCGCAGACCAGGCTGCGGAAGTTCACCGAGCCCGGGCCGCCGCCGCTGCCGCCTCGGGAACAGACCGTGCGCCCCCGCCTGCGCGGCGGGCGGACCGGACTGCGGGCGCTCACCTGCGGCGACCTCGAGCTCACCGGCCTGATGAAGCCGTTCGACCTCGAGGTGTTCTTCGGCGACCGGGTGTGCGTGCTCGGCTCGAACGGATCGGGCAAGAGCCACTTCCTGCGCCTGCTCGGCGGGGAGGAGGTCGCCCACACGGGCGTGGCCAGGCTCGGCGCCCGGGTGGTGCCCGGGCTGTTCGCGCAGACCCACCGGCACCCGGAGTGGACCGGGCGCACCCTGACCGACGTGCTGTGGCACGGCGACGGTGACCGCGCCGGCATGGACGAGGGCACCGCGTCGGCAGCGCTGTCCCGCTACGGCTTGGCCGCGGCCAGGGAGCAACGGTTCGAGACCCTCTCCGGCGGGCAGCAGGCCCGCTTCCAGATCCTGCTGCTCGAGCTGTCCGGCGCGACGATGCTGCTGCTCGACGAGCCGACCGACAATCTCGACCTGACCTCGGCCGAGGCGTTGCAGGCCGCGCTCGAGCAGTTCACCGGGACCGTGCTCGCGGTGACCCACGACCGCTGGTTCGCCCGCTCGTTCGACCGGTTCCTGGTGTTCGGTTCGGACGGTGTGGTGTCCGAGAAGGACGGTCCGGTGTGGGACGCGGGACGGGTGCGGCGGGCACGCTAGGGCGCGTCCGCGCAGTCCCGGTCGATGGGCTTCGTGATCCAGGTCGTCGCTGGCAAGGCGGAGGGCAGGCCCCGTACCGGTCGTACTCGGCCTGTCCCGACAACGCCGCCAGCGGCGAGCTGGGCGCGAAGACCGCGATCGAGGGCTGTGCGGACGTGCCGTAGGGCGCGGACGTGCCCCAGCAACTCGAGGCCGTTCCGTCACACCACCGGGTGCACCCGGCTCATCACCGGGCGAGGACGTCGGCGATCGTGTCGATGCCGTGGTCGAGGTCCTCCTGGGAGATCACCAACGGCGGGGCCACACGCAGGGTCGTGTCGTGGGTCTCCTTGCAGAGCACGCCCCTGGCCATGAGCGTCTCGCTGGCCTGCCTGGCGGCCAGGCCGCCCGGGGCGATCTCCACACCGGCCCAGAGCCCGCGGCCGCGGACCTCGGCCACGCCGCTGCCGACCAGCTCACTGAGGCGGGCGTGCAGGTGGGCGCCGAGGGTGCGGGAGCGCTCCTGGAACTCGCCGGTGGCGAGCAGGCGGATCACGGCACGTCCGACCGCGCAGGCGAGCGGGTTGCCGCCGAAGGTCGAGCCGTGCTCCCCGGGCCGGAGCACGCCGAGCACCGCGCGGCGGCCGACCACCGCGGAGACCGGGAGGATCCCGCCGCCGAGCGCCTTGCCCAGCGTGTAGAGGTCGGCCCGGACGCCCTCGTGCTCGGCGGCGAACAGGGTGCCGGTCCTGGCCAGCCCGGACTGGATCTCGTCGGCGATCAGCAGCACGTCGTGCTCGTCGCAGAGGCGGCGGACCTCGCGCAGGTAGCCCGGCGGCGGCACCAGCACGCCGGCCTCGCCCTGCACCGGCTCCACCAGGACGGCCGCGGTGCGCGGGGAGATCGCGGCCTCCAGCGCCTGGGCGTCGCCGTACTTGACCACCTGGAAACCGGGCGTGTACGGGCCGAAGTCCGCGCGGGCGGTCTCGTCGGTGGAGAAGGAGATGATCGTGGTGGTCCGGCCGTGGAAGTTGGACCCGGCCACGACGATCTCCGCCTTGCCGTCCGGCACGCCCTTGACCCGGTAGGCCCACTTCCGCGCGACCTTGATCGCCGACTCGACGGCCTCCGCGCCCGAGTTCATCGGCAGCACCATCTCGGTGCCGGTCAGCTCGGCGAGCTCCCGGCAGAACAGGCCGAGCTGGTCGTGGTGGAACGCCCGGCTGGTCAGCGTCAGCCGGCCCAGCTGCTCGGTCGCGGCGGCGACCAGGGCGGGGTGCCGGTGGCCGAAGTTGAGCGCCGAGTAGCCGGCCAGGAAGTCCAGGTAACGCCGGCCTTCCACGTCGGTGACCCAGGCACCCTCGCCCTCGGAGAGCACGACCGGCAGCGGGTGGTAGTTGTGGGTGCTCCACTCGTCGTCGAGCGCGACCAGGTCGGCGGCATTCATCGGCATACCGACAGGTTAGAGCCCTCCGCCGGTTGATTCATCCGCTTTCCGTTGCGCGAAACGCCGCTCCGTTGCGTGAACTTCGCGCCGCCCCGGCGATTCGTTGCGTCAGCCGAGCTTGCTGATGATCTCCTCCCCGTAGGCGGTGAGCGTCTCCTCCCGCTGGTCGTGCATGAGATAGACGGCGAACTGGTCGACCCCCAGCTCGGCGAGCTCGCCCAGCCGGTCGACATGGGCCGAGGCGGGGCCGACCAGGCAGAACCGGTCGACGATCTCGTCGGGCACGAAGTCGGTCGACGGGTTGCCGGCCTTGCCGTGGTGGGCGTAGTCGTAGCCCTCCCGGCCCCGGATGTAGTCGGTCAGCTCGCGCGGCACCGGCCCGGACTCGCCGTACCGCGCGACCAGGTCGGCCACGTGGTTGCCGACCATGCCCCCGAACCAGCGCAGCTGGTCACGCTGGTGGGGGAGGTCGTCACCGACGTAGGCGGGGGCCGCGACGCACATCGTGATGCCACCCGGGTCCCGGCCGGCGGCGCGGGCCGCGGCCCGGACGGCGTCGATCGTCCACCGGGCGATCGCCGGGTCCGCGGTCTGCAGGATGAACCCGTCCGCGTGCTCGCCGACCATCGCCAGCGCCTTGGGACCGTAGGCGGCCATCCACATCTCCAGCCGCCCGTCGCGCACCCAGGGGATGCGCACCGGCGTGCCGTGCAGGACCGCCTCCCTGCCCTCGGCGAGCTCGCGGATCACGTGCATGGAGTCGCGCAGGACCGACAGCGAGGCGGGTCTCTGCCCGATGACCCGGCGGGCGGAGTCGCCGCGGCCGATCCCGCACACGGTGCGGTTGCCGAACATGTCGTTGAGCGTGGCGAACAGCGACGCGGTGACCGACCAGTCCCGGGTGGACGGGTTGGTCACCATGGGCCCGACGACCATCGACCGCGTGTTGGCCAGGATCTGCGAGTAGATGACGAACGGCTCCTGCCAGAGCACGCAGGAGTCGAACGTCCAGCCGTACCGGAAGCCCAGCTCCTCGGCCCGGCACATCAGGCGGACCACCTCGCGGGCCGGCGGGTCGGTCTGCAGCACCACTCCGAAGTCCATGCGTGTCCTTCCTAGACCAGGTACTGCGACAGCTCGCGGGACAGGAAGCGACCGTGGCCCTCCCGGCCGTGGAACGCGCCGCCGGAGACCACCACCGAACCCCGGGAGAGCACGGTCTCGACCCGGCCGGTGATCTCCATGCCCTCGTAGGCCGAGTAGTCCACGTTCATGTGGTGGGTCCGCGCCGAGATCGTCTGCCGGGCGACCGGGTCGTAGACCACGATGTCCGCGTCGGCCCCCGGTGCGATCACGCCCTTGCGCCCGTAGAGGCCGAACATCCTCGCCGGGGTCGCCGAGCAGACCTCCACCCAGCGGGCCAGCGTCAGCTCGCCGGCCACGACACCCTGGTGCAGCAGGTCCATCCGGTGCTCGACACCCGGCATCCCGTTCGGGATCTTCGAGAAGTCGCCCCGGCCCAGCTCCTTCTGGTCCACGAAGCAGAACGGGCAGTGGTCTGTCGACACGACCGACAGGTCGTTGGTGCGCAGCCCGCGCCACAGGTCGGCCTGGTGGTCCCGGGGCCGCAGCGGCGGCGACGCGACGTACTTCGAGCCCTCGAAGTCCGGCTTGGCGAGGTCCTCGATGGACAGGTAGAGGTACTGCGGGCAGGTCTCGGCGAACACGTTCTGGCCGGTGTTCCTGGCCGCCGCCACCGCCTCCAGGGCGTGCCGGGCCGAGAGGTGCACGATGTAGAGCGGCGCACCGGTCACCCGGGCCAGCTGGATCGCGCGGCTGGTGGCCTCGCCCTCCAGCTCCGGTGGCCGGGTGCGGCCGTGCTCGACCGGGTCGGTGCGCCCGGAGGCGAGCGCCTGGGCCACCAGCTCGTCGATCGCGATGCCGTTCTCCGCGTGCATCATGATCATCGAGCCGGTCTCGGTGGCCTTCTGCATCGCCCGCAGGATCTCGCCGTCGGTCGCGTAGAACACGCCGGGGTAGGCCATGAACATCTTGAAGCTGTTCACCCCGGCGTCGATGCAGGACTCCATCTCCTTGAGCGACTGGTCGTTCACGTCGGAGACGATCATGTGGAACCCGTAGTCGACGGCACACCTCCCGTCGGCCTTCTCGTGCCATTTGTCCAGGGTGGACAACAGCGAGGTGCCCTTCGTCTGCACCGCGAAGTCGATGATCGTGGTGGTACCGCCCCACGCGGCCGCGGCGGTGCCGGTGGCGAACGTGTCGGCGGAGAACGTCCCGCCGAAGGGCATCTCCATGTGGGTGTGCGCGTCGATGCCGCCGGGCAGCACATACCGGCCCTGCGCCTCGATGACCCGGTCTGCGGTGTCGAACAGGCCCGGCGCGGTCACCGCGGCGATGGTCTCCCCGTCCACCAGGACATCGGCCGCGAGCGCGCCGCCGGCGTTGACGACCGTCCCGTTGCGAATCAGCGTCCGCATCTACTGCCTTCCTATGCCGAGGTGAGCGGGCCGTAGGTGTCCGGTCGGCGGTCGCGGTAGAACTGCCAGAGGTCGCGCACCTCGGTGAGCTGCGCCATGTCCAGGTCGCGCACGACGACCTCGTCCTCGGTGTCCGAGGCGTACTCCCCGACCGCCTGACCGCGCGGATCGACGAAGTAGGACTGGCCGTAGAAGTCGTTGTCACCCAACGGCTCGACCCCGACCCGGTTGATCGTGCCGACGAAGTACTCGTTGGCCACCGCGGCCGCGGGCTGCTCCAGGCGCCACAGGTACTCCGAGAGCCCCCGGCTGGTGGCCGAGGGGTTGAACACGATCCGCGCGCCGCCCAGCCCGAGCGCCCGCCAACCCTCCGGGAAGTGCCGCTCGTAGCAGATGTAGACGCCGATCTTGCCCACCGCGGTGTCGAACACCGGGTAGCCGAGGTTGCCCGGCCGGAAGTAGAACTTCTCCCAGAAGCCCTTCACCTGCGGAATGTGGTTCTTGCGGTGCTTGCCGAGGTAGGTGCCGTCGGCGTCGATCACCGCCGCGGTGTTGTAGTAGACGCCCGGCTGCTCCTCCTCGTACATCGGCACGACCAGCACCATGTTGTGCCGCTCGGCCAGCTCGCACATCAGCTTCGTGGTCGGGCCGTCGGGGATCTGCTCGGTGTAGGAGTAGTAGTCGGCGTCCTGGACCTGGCAGAAGTACGGCCCGTAGAACAGCTCCTGCAGGCAGAGGACCTGGGCGCCCTGGGATGCGGCGGTGGCGATGTGCGCGACCGCGGCCGCGGTCATCGACTCCTTGTCGCCGGCCCAGCGCTGCTGGACCAGTGCCGCCCTGACGATCTCAGACACTGACCTCTCCTTCCTTGGCCGGCGCCGGTGACGGCGCGGCACGTCCGTTGCGACCCGCGGTCAGCAGCAGGTACACCAACGATGCTGCCACCAGACCGACGGCCCAGCTGTAGTCGTAGAAGCCTTTGAGGAACGGGATCAGCCCGTCGGTGGGGAACGGCCCGGCCGCGCCCTGCCTGGTGTAGGCGCCGCCGACCGCGAGCACGGCGCCGACCAGCGTCGCGACCAGCGCCGGGATGTTCCAGCCGCCGGAGAACCAGTAGCGGCCGCCCTCCTGGTACAGCGCGGCGAGGTCGATGTGGGTGCGGGCGCGCAGCCAGTACCCGGTGATCAGCACGCCGGCGACCGCGCCGAGCACACCGCCGTAGAACACCAGCCACCCGTTGATGTAGACGTCGGCGTTGGCCAACAGCCGCCAGGGCTGCAGGAGCACGCCGATGACCCCGGTCAGCAGCCCGCCGAGGGCGAAGCTGATCCGCCTGGGGAAGGCGTTGGAGAAGTCGTAGGACGGGCTGACAACGTTGGCCGCGAGGTTGGCCGAGATCGTCGCCAGCACCAGCGCTACCAGGGCGATGACCACGACGACCGGGCTGGAGAAGCGGGCCGCGAGCTGCGCCGGGTCCCAGATCTCCTCGCCGTAGAGCACCGCCCCGCCGGAGGTGGTCAGGATGGCGACGATCGCGATGAACGACATCGTCGTCGGCAGGCCGAGGATCTGCCCGCGCACCTGCTGGGACTGGGAGCCGCCGAAGCGGGTGAAGTCCGGCATGTTCAGCGAGAGCGTCGCCCAGAACGCGATCATCCCCATCAGCGAGGGCGCGAACACGCTCCAGAAGTCCGCGCCCCAGCCCAGCCGCGAGGGCCGTTCGAGGATCGGCCCGAGGCCGCCGGCCTTGATCAGCACGTAGGCCAGCAGGATCAGGAAGCCGACGGTGACTAGGGGCGCCGTCCAGTTCTCGAACCGGCGGACGGCCTCCATGCCGCGCCAGATGATGAGCATCTGGACCACCCAGAACACCGCGAACGACAGCCACAGCGTCAGCGGCTCGCCGGCCAGCTCGGGGGTGTCGGTCCAGCCGCTCCCGGCGAGCTTCCCGACGATCACGTAGATCGCCTGCCCGCCGACCCAGGTCTGGATGCCGAACCACCCGCAGGCGATGAACGCCCGCAGCAGCGCGGCGAGGTTCGCGCCGCGCACGCCGTAGAACGCCCTGGCGAAGACTGGGAACGGGATGCCGTAACGGGTCCCGGCATGGCTGTTGAGCAGCATCGGCAGCAGCACGATGATGTTGCCCAGGGTGATCGTGAGGAACGCCTGCACCCAGTCCATGCCGAGCAGGATCAGTCCGGAGGCGAGCAGGTAGCTGGGGATGTTGTGGGCCATGCCCATCCACAGCGCGAAGTAGTTGTAGGTGGTCCAGGTGCGTCGCTCGACCGGCACCGGGGCGAGCTCGTCGTTGTAGAAGCGGCTGTCACGGATGCCGGCGTGGTCGTCGAGATCGACCCGGCCGTCCGGGAGGGTGCTCTGCGCCATCCCGGCATCGTGGGCTCACCCCGGCCCGGCAGGCAGTGTCACTGTGTTCACTGTTGTCATGGTCGGTGGGCATTCTGCCAATTGCGGCCCGGTGTTCCTCCGTGCCGGCCGGCCCGGGTGTTACCGGCGGGCGACGCCCAGGTCACGGGCAGGACGCGGGCGGGCCGGCGTGCTCAGAGCTGGTCGAGCAGCCAGCGCGGCCCGGCGACCTCGGCGCCGGCCGCCGTGCACCTGGCGCGCAGGGCGCGGTCGGCGGTGACCACCAGGCACAGCGCGGTCGGGTCCGTGGCGACCGTCTCCTCGACGGTCGCCACGATCTGGTCGTCGCCCTCGTGCGGGGCCTCGACCACCCGGACGGTGGTCGTCGCGCCGGTGCCGATGCCCCGCGCCCGGCCCTCCACGACCAGGACCCGCTCGGGGAACGCGAGGTCGAACGGCCCCATCCCACGCAGTGCCGGCACCGCGTCGACCTCGTCGCGCAGCCGGGCCGCGGCGCCGGCCCGGTCGCGCCACCACCCGTCGGCCCGCGAGCCCATCACGTTCGCCACGTCCACCACCAGCACCGGCCGGCGCAGGCCGGGGCGAACCCGCGGCCAGGACGCGGCGAACGGCGGGAACAGCTCCCGCGCGACCACCTCGTCCACCGGGACCCAGGCCGCGCCGCGCGACTCCCAGGACGAGGGTCCGACCTCGACCATGGCGGGTACGGTGCCGATCACCGTGTCGTAGGCCCAGCCGCCGTGGTCCTCGTGCAGCAGGCCGTGCACGGTCACCGCGGAGACGTCCAGGGTGGACTCCTCGGTGGTCTCGCGCAGCGCCGCCTCGACGGCGGACTCGTCGCGCTCGCGCGCGCCGCCGAACACGCCCCAGGTGTTGCCGCCCAGGGTGATCGCGGCGCGTTGCTGCAGCAGGACGTGCCCGTCGCAGAAGGGCAGCAGCCCGGCCGCGCCGAACCGGCCCCAGTGGACGTGCCCGCGCCCGCACCGGACGAACCGGTCCCCGTTGCTCATCGCTCCCCGATCTCGTTCACCAGCAGCGCGACATGCAGCGAGAGCACCGACTCCGGGTCCTCCAGCGACACTCCGAGGACCTGCTCGACCCGGGCCAGCTGCTGGTAGTAGGCCGTGCGCGACATGTGCGCCGCGGCCGCGGCGGCGGACTTGTTGCCGCCGTGCGCACAGAAGTGCCGCAGCGCGTCGAGCAGGCGGCCGGCGTTGGCCGCGTCCCGGGCCAGCAGGGGACCGAGCTCCCGCTCGGCGAACGCGACCACCCGGTCGTCGTCGGCCAGCAGGTGCAGCAGCCCGCGCAGCCGCACGTCGTCGAGGCGGTGGTAGGGCCGCTGGTGCGGGGCGCGCAGCGCCGCCTTCGCCACCTGCGCGGCCTCCACGAGGCTGCGCCGGGCGTCGGCCACCGCGTGCACCGTCGTGCCCAGCGCGACGACGACCGAGGGCGCCGCCGCGGCGGCCTGGTGCAGCTGCGCGGCCAGCCGCCGCACCACCGCGTCGGCGTCGGCCTGCGGGGTGAGCGAGAGCAGGGCCCGGACCGAGATGTCGTCCACCACCCCGACCAGGGCGGCGACCCGGGCGCGGCGCGCGGCGAGCGCCGTCGCCTCGGCGAGGTCCCGCAGCACCTCCTGGGTGGCCATGGCGGGGGTGGCCGCCACCTCCGCCGGCCGCACCGACATCCCGAGCAACTGCCGGCGCTCCAGCGGCACGCCGAGCGCCTCCGCCCTGGCGACCAGGTCCGCCGGCGCCGCGGGCGAGGCGAGCAGCTCGGTCAGCACCGTGCGGTGCGCGTGCCGCTCCAGGCTCTCCCGGTCCCGGGCCACCAGCCGGTGCACCGCCAGCGCCGACGCGGCCCGCTCGGCGATCACGACCAGGCGGTGCGCCGGCTCCTCCGGGCTCACCAGCACCAGCCGACCCCAGTCGTTGCCGCGCGCGCCCACCACCGTGACCAGCCAGCCCGTGCCGGGGTCGTAGCTGGTGCGCGCCGTGCTGGTGACCGCACGGGACCGGGCGGCCCAGTCCGCGACCAGCTCGCGCGGGTCTGTGCCGGCGGCGTCGTAGGCCAGCACGTCGTGGCCGAGGGTCTCGAGCACGACCGGGAGCCCGGAGGCCCGCGCGACCTCGCCGAGCACCTCGGCCGGCTCGGCGCCGGCGACGGTCAGCGCGGTGAACGTCTCGTGCACCCGTTCCGCCGCCCGCAGCTCGGCCACCTGCGCGTCCACGATCAGCCCGACCACCGCCTCGGTGACCGCCACGAACCGGGTCTCCCGGGACAGCGTGACCAGCGGCAGCCCGTGCCGCTCCGCGGCGGCCACCAGCGCCGGCGGGAGAGCGTGGCTCCAGTGCCGCACCAGCTCGACCACCACGCCGACGACGCCGGCGCCCGCCAGCTCCTCGACGTAGGCGCTCAGCGCGTCCGGGTCGTCGGGCAGGGCGATCCCGGTGGTCAGGACCAGCTCGCCGCCGCGCAGCAGCGGGGCGATGTCGGCGATCTCGGCGACGTGCACCCAGCGCACGCGCCGGTCCAGCCCGGCGGTACCGGCGACCACCGTCGCCAGCCCCTGCCGGATCACCGGCAGGGCCAGCACGTCGGAGACGGTCGGGTACATGTTGTGCACACTCTACGGCCGCGGCGATACAGACTGTCCATGGCGCGCCGGGTCCCGCCCGTACAGACTCGGGGCATGGCCGAACCGAGTCTCCTCGACCGCCACCGCGCGGTACTGCCCACCTGGCTCGCCCTGTACTACGACGAGCCGCTGGAGATCGTGCACGGGCACGGCCGGCGGGTCACCGACTCCACGGGCCGGACCTACCTCGACTTCTTCGCCGGCATCCTGACCAACGCGATCGGCTACGACGTCGCCGAGATCAGCGACGCGGTACGCAAGCAACTCGACTCCGGCATCCTGCACACCTCGACGCTGTACCTGATTCGCAGCCAGGTCGAGCTGGCCGAGCGGATCGCGGCGCTCTCCGGGATCCCCGACGCCAAGGTCTTCTTCACCAACTCCGGGACCGAGGCCAACGAGACCGCGCTGATGCTCGCCACCCAGTACCGGCGCAGCAACCAGGTCCTGGCGCTGCGCAACTCCTACCACGGCCGTGCCTTCGCCACGGTCGGCGTCACCGGCAACCGCGGCTGGTCGGCCTCCGCCCTGTCCCCGGTGAAGGTGTCCTATGTGCACGGTGGCTACCGCTACCGCAGCCCGTTCGCCGGGCTGTCCGACGAGGACTACATCAGGGCCTGTACCGATGACCTGCGCGACGTGCTCGCCACCGGCACCTCCGGCGACGTCGCCTGCATGATCGTCGAGCCGATCCAGGGCGTCGGCGGGTTCTCCCTGCCGCCGGACGGGCTGTTCGCGAGCTTCGCCGAGGTGTTGGCCGAGCACGGGATCCTGTTCGTCTCCGACGAGGTGCAGACCGGCTGGGGGCGCACCGGCGAGCACTTCTGGGGCATCGGCGCGCACGGGGTGACCCCGGACATGATGACCTTCGCGAAGGGACTGGGCAACGGCCTGGCCATCGGCGGCGTGGTGGCCCGCGGCGAGGTCATGGACTCCCTCGGCGCCAACTCCATCTCGACCTTCGGCGGAAACCCGGTGTCCACCGTGGGCGCCCGGGCCGTGCTCGACTACCTGGTCGACCACGACCTGCAGGCCAACGCGGCGACGCTCGGCGCGAGGCTGCTGGCGGGTCTGCGGGAGAGCGCCGGGCGTCACCCGGTCGTCGGCGACGTGCGTGGCAAGGGGCTGATGGTCGGCGTCGAGCTGGTCGAGCCCGGGACCACCACGCCGGCGCCTGCCGCCGCGGTGACCGTGCTCGAGGAGGCCCGGCGGCTGGGGCTGCTGGTGGGCAAGGGCGGTCTGCACAACAACGTCATCCGCCTCGCGCCGCCGATGACGCTGACCGCCGAGGAGCTGGACGAGGCGCTCGGGATACTGGACGCGGCCATCGCCGCGGCGGACGGGAGCGGGCGATGACGGCGCGGATCAGCCACTGGATCGACGGCAAGCCCTGGGCCGGGGTCGCGCAACGGCACGGCGAGGTGTACGACCCGGCCACCGGTGAGGTCCGCGCGCACGTCGACTTCGCCGCCGGTGCCGAGGTGGATGAGGCGGTGGCGGCCGCGGCGCGTGCCTTCCCCGCCTGGCGCGACACCTCGCTCGCCGCCCGGTCGCGCGTGCTGTTCGCCTTCCGCGAGTTGCTGGACCGCAACCGTGACGAGCTCGCCGCGATCGTGACCGCCGAGCACGGCAAGGTGCTCGACGACGCGGCCGGCGAGGTGCAGCGCGGGCTGGAGAACGTGGAGTTCGCCTGCGGCGTCCCGGCGTTGCTCAAGGGCGGGTTCTCGGAGAACGCCTCGACCCGCGTCGACGTGTACTCGATCCGCCAGCCGCTCGGCGTCGTCGGGGTGATCTCCCCGTTCAACTTCCCGGCGATGGTGCCGCTCTGGTTCGTGCCCAACGCGATCGCGTGCGGCAACACGGTCGTGCTCAAGCCGAGCGAGAAGGACCCGTCGGCGGCGAACTTCCTGGCCGAGCTGTGGGCGCGGGCCGGTCTGCCCGACGGCGTCCTGAACGTGGTGCACGGGGACAAGGTCGCGGTGGACGGCCTGCTGACCCATCCGGGTGTCCGCGGCGTCTCGTTCGTGGGCTCGACGCCGGTCGCCCGGCACGTCTACGAGACCGGGACCGCCAACGGCAAGCGGGTCCAGGCGCTGGGCGGGGCGAAGAACCACATGGTCGTGCTGCCCGACGCCGACCTCGACCTGGCCGCGGATGCCGCCGTCTCGGCCGGCTTCGGGTCGGCGGGGGAGCGGTGCATGGCCGTCTCGGTGGTCGTGGCGGTCGACCCGGTCGGCGACGAGCTGGTCGAGAAGGTGCGGTCCCGGATGGCCGCGCTGCGGGTCGGTGACGGCCGCCGCCCGGGCTGCGAGATGGGGCCGCTGGTCACCCGCGGACACCGGGACAAGGTCGCCTCCTACCTCGACGCCGGCGTCGAGGCCGGCGCCTCGCTGGTCGTGGACGGGCGCGACCACCCGGTCGACGGGGGGCCGGACGGGTTCTGGCTCGGGCCGACCCTGTTCGACGACGTCCGGCCGGAGATGTCGGTCTACACCGACGAGATCTTCGGACCGGTGCTGTCGGTGGTGCGGGTGCCGACCTACGAGGCGGCGGTGGAGCTGATCAACGACAATCCGTACGGCAACGGCACGGCGATCTTCACCAACGACGGCGGGGCGGCCCGGCGGTTCCAGAACGAGGTCGAGGTCGGCATGGTCGGGGTGAACGTGCCGATCCCGGTCCCGGTCGGCTACTACTCCTTCGGCGGGTGGAAGGCGTCGCTGTTCGGCGACTCGCACGCCTACGGACCGGACGGGCTGCACTTCTTCACCAGGACGAAGGTCGTCACCAGTCGCTGGCTGGATCCGTCACACGGCGGGGTGAACCTCGGCTTCCCGCGCAATGATTAACACGTGTTCGAGAACTTCACCCTGGACCGGATCGACACCGGAGAGGTGACGCTGCGGGTGCGGCACGGCGGGCAGGGCTCCCCCGTGCTGCTCCTGCACGGTCACCCGCGCACTCACACCACCTGGCACCGGGTCGCACCGCTGCTGGCCGAACGGCACACGGTCGTGTGCCCCGACCTGCGTGGCTACGGGCGGTCGGACAAGCCGGAGACCACCCCGGACCACGCGCCCTACGCCAAGCGCGCCATGGCGCGGGACATGCTCTCACTCATGCGCGGGCTCGGCCACGAGCGGTTCGCCGTGGTCGGCCACGACCGCGGCAGCTATGTCGCGTTCCGGCTGGCGATGGACCACCCCGAGGCGGCGACCGCGCTCGCCGTGCTGGACAGCGTGCCGATCGGCGAGGCGCTGGCCCGCTGCGACGCCAGGTTCGCCCACGACTGGTTCCACTGGTTCTTCTTCGCCCAGCCCGAGAAGCCGGAGCGGGCGATCATGGCCGACCCGGACGCCTGGTACAACGTGGGCCGGCGCAACACCCCGGAGCGGCTGGGCGAGGAGAACTTCGCCGACTTCCGCGCGGCCATCCACGACCCGGCGACGGTCCGGGCGATGCTGGAGGACTACCGCGCCGGCCTCGGCGTGGACCGCGCCGCCGACGACGCCGACCGCGCGGCCGGCCGGACCGTCGCCTGCCCCACGCTGGTCGCCTGGTCCGCCCACGACGACCTCGAGGACATTTACGGCGACGTGCTGGCGGTGTGGCGGCCGTGGACACCCGACCTGCGCGGCGCGGTGATCGACTCCGGGCACCACATGGCCGAGGAGGCACCAGAGCAGCTGGCCGAGGTCCTGCTCGACTTCCTCCCACGGTAGCCACCGCGGGGCGGCGGGTTCAGCGAACGCCGTGGAAGTTCTTGGCGCTCCCTTTGCCGGCTCACAGGGAACTCCCAGCCGGCGGTCGCACCGTGGAGCCATGACCGAGACCTACCTGCCGCCCCGCCAGCCGCCCGTCCCGCCGTGGACCGGCACCACCCAGAACTACCTGCCGCCGCTGCCCCCGCAGCCGCCCAAGCGCAACCGCCTGCGCCACCGCACGGTCGCCCTGCTCGCCGCCGCCACCCTCGCCGCGGGCGGGATCGGCGGTACCGTCGGCGCCCTGATCGGTGACGACGGCGCGACCGCGACGACCACGACGGCGACCCCGACCACCGCCACCACCGACACGGCCACCGAGCCGACCGACGTCAGCGACGTCGTCGCGCGGGTCGCGGCGAGCGTCGTCCAGGTCAACGTGACGCTCGCCGGGGGTGAGGGCCTCGGCTCCGGGGTGATCGTGGGCTCCGACGGCCGCATCCTCACCAACAACCACGTCGTGGCCGGCGCGGAGCGGATCACCGTGACCCTCGCCGACGGACGCACGGTGGACGCCACCGTCGAGGGCACCGACCCCTCGAGCGACCTCGCCGTCATCCAGGCCCAGGGCGTGTCCGGGCTGACCGCCGCCACGTTCGCCGACTCCGACGCCGTGGAGGTCGGCGACGAGGTGATCGCGATCGGGTCCCCGGGCGGGCTGCAGGGCACGGTCACGACGGGCATCGTCAGCGCGCTCGACCGCGAGGTGACGGTCTCGGGCGAGGAGCAGCGGCAGAGCCCGCTCCAACCCCAGCGCCAGGCCGCCGACACCGTGACCTACCACGCGATCCAGACCGACGCCTCGATCAACCAGGGCAACTCGGGCGGTCCGCTGTTCGACGCCGAGGGACGGGTGATCGGCATCAACTCCGCCATCTACTCACCGGTGTCCGGGCCCGACGGCTCGGCCGGCAGCGTCGGCATCGGCTTCGCGATCCCCGCCAACACCGCCCAGCAGCTGCTCAGCCAGCTCTGAGCCCGCGTCGTCGGTCCGACGTCATAGGGTGCTGGGGTGACCAACGACAGCTCTTTCCTGCGGCTGCAGGCCAGGACCCAGCGGTTCACCCTCGGCACCCCCCGCGGTTTCCAGGTGTCGCCGGACGGCGAGCGCGTGCTGTTCCTGCGTTCCTCCTCCGGCGAGGACCGCCAGCACATCCTCTGGCGGCTCGACCTGGCCACCGGCACCGAGACGCGGCTCGCCGACCCGGCCGTGCTGCTCGGCGGCGGCGGCGAGCAGCTGCCGCCGGAGGAGCGGGCCCGCCGCGAACGCAGCCGCGAGCAGGGTGGGGGCGTGGTCGGCAACGCCACCGACGCCGCCGCGCGGGTGGTCGCGTTCGCCCTGTCCGGCAGGCTGTTCGTGGCCGACGCGGTCAGCGGCGAGGTCCGGGAGCTGCCGACGGCGGCGGGGGTGATCGACCCCCGTCCCGACCCCACCGGGACCCACGTCGCCTACATCCGGGACGACGCGCTGCGGGTGGTCGGCGTGGACGGTGCCGGCGACCGCGTGCTCGCCGAGCCGGAGGGCCCGGACCGGGCGTGTGGCCTCGCCGAGTTCGTCGCCGCGGAGGAGATGGGCCGGTCCCGCGGGTTCTGGTGGTCCCCGGAGGGCGACCGGCTGCTCGTCGCGCTGACCGACCGCCGGCCGGTGCGACGCTGGCACATCTCCGACCCGGCCAACCCCGAGGCACCGCCCACCGTCGTGTCCTACCCGGCCGCCGGCACCGACAACGTCGAGGTCCGGCTGGCCGTCGTGGGTCTGGACGGGAGCCGGGTCGACGTCGACTGGAACAACCGGGAGCTGCCGTACCTGGTCACCGTGCACTGGTCGGCGGCGGGTCCGCCGCTGATCGCCGTGCAGACCCGCGACCAGCGGCGGATGCAGGTCCGCTCGGTCGACCCGGACACCGGTGCCACCGAGCTGCTCGCCGAGGACGTCGACGAGCGCTGGGTGGACATCGTGCCCGGCGTGCCGGCCTGGACCAGCGACGGGCGTCTCGTGCGGGTCGTCCCCTCCGCCGACGCCAACCGCGTGGTGGTGGACGGCGAGGAGGTCACCCCACCCGAGCTGCGGGTGCGCGCCGTGCTCGACGTCGGCGAGGACGTGCTGTTCACCGCCTCGGCGCAGGACCCGACCCAGGTGCACGTCTACCGCACCGGCCCGCGGGTGACCCGGCTGTCCACAACGGACGGCGTGCACGGCGCGGTCCGCGGCGGCGAGGTGACCGTGCTCTCCTCCTGGTCGCTCGACCACGCCGGGCCGGTGGTCCGCGTGCTGCGCGGCGACACCCCGGTCGGCGAGGTCGCCTCGCTGGCCGTCGACCCCGGCGTCACGCCCGACGTCCGCCTGCTGGAGCTCGGCGAGCGGCGGTTGCGCGCGGCGCTGCTGTTCCCGACCGGGCACGTGCCGGGCAGCCGCCGGCTGCCGGTCCTGCTCGACCCCTACGGCGGCCCGCACGCCCAGCGCGTGCTGTCCAGCCGCAACGCCTTCCTCGGCCCGCAGTGGTTGGCCGACCAGGGTTTCGCCGTGCTGATCGCGGACGGCCGGGGCACCCCGGGCCGGGGCTGGGCCTGGGAGCGGGAGCTGGCCTTCGAGCCGGCCGAGGTGACCCTCACCGACCAGGTCGACGCGCTGCAGGCGGCCGCCGAGCGCTACCCGGACGACCTCGACCTGTCCGCGGTGGCCATCCGCGGCTGGTCCTACGGCGGCTACCTGGCCGCGCTGGCCGTGCTGCGCCGCCCCGACGTCTTCCACGCGGCCATCGCCGGCGCGCCGGTGACCGACTGGGCGCTCTACGACACCCACTACAGCGAGCGCTACCTCGGCCACCCCGACGAGAACCCCGAGGCCTACGCCCGCAACTCCCTCATCGACGACGCACCGGGTCTGCGCCGCCCGCTGCTGATCATCCACGGCCTCGCCGACGACAACGTCGTGGTCGCCCACTCGGTGCGCCTCTCGGCCGCCCTGGTCGCCGCCGGCCGCCCGCACGCGCTACTGCCGCTGCCCGGCGTGACCCACATGACCCCCCAGGACGACGAGGTGGCCGAGAACTTCATGACCATGCAGGTCCGCTGGCTCCGCGACGCCCTCGCCCTCGACACCCGCGTCCCCGCCACAGCAGGAGCAACTCGATGACCAACTGGGGCATTACATTGCCGTTGACCGGTGTGCCGTTGGCGGCTCATCGGGATCTGGTGCGGGAGCTGCCCGACCTCGGCTACACCGACGTCTGGTCGGCCGAGACGGCGGGCACCGACGCGTTCACCCCGCTGGCGCTGGCCAGCGAGTGGGCGCCGGGGCTGCGGCTGGGCACGGCCATCGCCCCCGTGCACACCCGCGGCCCGGGCCTGCTCGCCATGCAGGCGGCGACGATCGCCGAGCTGGCGCCGGGCAGGTTCGTGCTCGGCGTCGGCACCTCCACGCCGACGATCGTGACCGGCTGGAACGCCGTGCCGTTCGCCGCGCCGTACGGGCGCGCGCGCGACACCATCCGCTTCCTGCGGGCGGCGCTGGTGGGCGACAAGGTGACCCAGGACTACGAGACGTTCTCGGTGTCGCGGTTCCGGCTGGAGCGCCCGCCGACCCCGCCGCCGCCGATCCTGCTGGCGGCGCTGCGCCCGGGGATGCTGCGCCTGGCCGCCCGGGAGGCCGACGGGGCGATCACGAACTGGCTGGCGCCCTCGGACGTGCCCACGGTGCGGGCCGAGCTCGGCCCCGGCAGGGAGCTCGTGGCCAGGATCTTCGTCTGTCCCACCGAGGACGCCGAGGCCGCCCGGGGCCTGGGCCGGATGTTGATCAGCACGTACCTGACGGTGCCGGTGTACGCGGCGTTCCACGAGTGGCTGGGCCGCGGCGAGGCGCTGGCGCCCATGCACGAGGCGTGGGCCGCACGCGACCGGGCCGGGGCCGCGGCGGCGATCCCGGACGAGGTGGTCGACGAGCTGGTCGTGCACGGGTCGTTCGAGCGGTGCCGGGAGCGCGTCGCCGCCTATCGCGAGTCCGGGGTGGACACCCCGGTGATCTCCGTCCTGCCGACGGGCGCCGACCCGCTGCAGCTGGTGCGGTCGCTGGCGCTCTGACCACCGGCCGTATTCTGGCTCGAGTTAGGTGAGCCTAAGAATGGGGTCAGATGATCGACTCGGGCACGTCCGCCGGCGCTCCACCGCTCGCCGGCGGCGCCGCCGGCGAACAGGCGGTCCGCGACCTGGTCGCGGTGGCACTGGACGCCGTGGCCGGGGCAACGAGGGACCGCACCGGCCCACTCCCACCCGGCGGCCCGACCGCCGTGGCCGACTCACTCGCACGGCTGCTCCGGCCGGCGGCCGTGCGGGTGAGCGACGGTGCCGGGTCCGGCGAGCTGCACGCAGGTTCCGAGGCAGGACCGGAAGCGAGCGCTGAACCGGCCACGGGCGGCGAGCCTGCGGGTTCGGGATCCGCGGGCTCGGGATCCGTGCACTCGACGGCGGGGAGTCCCTGGGCCGGGGTGTTGCCGGAGCGGGGTGTGGGGGCGGCCGCGGCGCTCGCGGACCTCACCCGGGTGTTGGTGGCGGGCTCGGTCGATCCGACCCATCCCTGGTGCGCCGCCCACCTGCACGGGCCGCCGCTCGCGGTGGCGGCGGTGGCGGACCTGGTGGCCAGCATGCTCAACCCGTCCATGGACTCCTGGGACCAGGCGCCGGTCGCCAGCGAGCTGGAGCGGGAGCTGACCGCCGCCTTCGCGCACCTCTTCTTCCCGGCGGAGCCCGCGCCCGACGCGCTGGTCACCAGCGGCGGCACCGAGTCGACGCTGGTCGGGTTGCTGCTCGCGCGAGAGGCCGGCGCGCGGCAGGTGGTGTGCGGGCGCAACGCCCACCACAGCGTCGCCCGGGCGGCCTGGCAGCTCGGCCTTCCCGAGCCGCTCCTCGTCGACGTCGAGGACGGGCGGCTGCGCGTCGACCGGCTCGAGATCCCGGAGCGGGCCGTGGTGGTGGCCACCGCCGGCACCACCGACACCGGGGCGGTCGACCGATTACCGGAGATCGCCGAGTGCGCGGAGCGGGCAGGCGCCTGGCTGCACGTGGACGCCGCCTACGGAGGTGCCGCGTTGTTCAGCGACCGGCTGGCACCGCTGCTCGCCGGTGTCGAGCGCGCCGACTCGGTGGCGGTGGACCTGCACAAGTTCGGCTGGCAGCCGGTCGCGGCCGGCCTGCTCGCCACCCGGGTGCCGGTCACCGCGCTCGAGGTCCGCGCCGACTACCTCAACCCCGACGACGACGTCGAGGCCGGCCTGCCCGACCTCCTCGGCCGCTCGTTGCGCACCTCCCGCCGCCCGGACGTGTTCAAGATCGCCGTGACCCTGCGTGCGCTGGGGCGGTCGGGGATCGGGGCGCTGGTCGAGCGGTGCTGTGCCATGGCCGGCGAACTCGCCGAGGCCGTCGAGGCCCACCCCGCGCTGCGGCTGTGGGGGAAGCCGACCCTGTCCACGGTGCTGCTGCGGCCCACCGTGGCCGGGGACGACCCCGACGGGGACGCCCTGGTCGCCGAGGTCCGGCGGCGGCTGCTCACCGAGGGCAGGGCCGTGCTCGGCCGGGCCCGGGTCGACGCGCGGGTCTGGCTCAAGCTGACGCTGCTCAACCCCGCCGCCGACCCGCACGCCCACCTCGAACTGCTCGACCTGGTCGCCGCCACCGCCGAGGAGACCCGGTCGTGAGCCGGGAGGCGAACCAGGACGCGGACACCCTCGACCTTGTCGGTGTCGGGATCGGGCCGTTCAACCTCTCCCTCGCGGCGCTCGCCGAGCCGGTGGCGGGCCTGCGTACGGCGTTCTTCGAACGGGAGACCGAGTTCCGCTGGCACCCGGGCCTGATGATCGAGGGTGCCTCGCTGCAGGTGCCGTTCCTGGCCGACCTGGTGTCGCTGGTCGACCCGACCAACCGGCTCTCGTTCCTGAGCTACCTGCGCGACCGGGAGCGGCTGTTCCCGTTCTACTTCGCCGAGCGGTTCCACATCCCCCGTTCCGAGTACGAGGACTACTGCGCCTGGGCCTCCCAACGGCTCGCCAGCTGCCAGTACGGCCAGCGGGTGCGCGGGGTGCGCTGGTCGGGGGAGGTGTTCGAGCTCGACGTCGAGCCGGCGGGGCGGGTGCTCGCCAGGAACGTGGTGCTCGGCGTCGGCACCGAGCCCGTGCTGCCCGAGCCGCTCGAGCCGCTCGCCGGAACGGCCGTCCTGCACTCGGCGGACTACCTCCCGGCCCGGGAACGCCTGGTCGCGGCCGAGGACGTGACGGTCGTCGGCTCCGGGCAGTCCGGCGCGGAGGTGTTCCTCGACCTGCTCCGCGCCCGGCCGCCGCGCAAGGGGAGGCTGCGCTGGCTGACCCGCACGCCCGCCTTCGCACCCATGGAGTACTCCAAGCTCGGCCTCGAGCAGTTCACCCCGGACTACGTGCGCTTCTTCCACCGCCTGGACGAGGCGACCCGCGACCGGCTGGTGCCGGCCCAGTGGCAGCTGTACAAGGCGATCAGCGTGGACACCATCGCCGAGATCTACGACGAGCTCTACCAGCGCACGGTCGGCGGGGGCTGGCCCGAGGTCGCGCTCGTGCCGGGGGTGGAGGTCACCTCGGCCGCCGGGCGGGGCGGCCGGGTCGAGCTCGAGCTGCGCCACGTCGAGCAGGGCCGGACGGCGAGCGTGTCCACCGACGCGGTGGTGTGCGCGACCGGCTACCGCGAGCGGGACCTGAGCGGCCTGCTCGGCCCGCTCGCCGACCGGCTCGAGCGCGACGACGCCGGACGTCTCGTGGTCGACGAGGACTACCGGGTCGCGCTGGACGCCGGCGGCTCGCTGTTCGTGCAGAACGCCGAGCGGCACACGCACGGGGTCGGCGCGCCCGACCTCGGGCTGGCCGCGTGGCGCTCGGCCCGCATCCTGAACACGGTGTGCGGACGGGCGGTCTACCCGCTCCCGGACCGCACCGCGTTCACCACCTTCGGTCTGGAGGGAGATCAGTGAGCCACGATCCGGGGACGGCGCGACGCTGGCGTTCGGCCGGCGCGCTGGTGGTGCACAAGATGCTCGGCGAGCTGAGCTACGAGGGTCTGCTCGAGCCGGTTCCCGACGGGGACGGGTGGCTGCTCGAGCTGCCGGGCGGCGTCGCCTACCGGTTCCGCGCCCGGCGCGGCGCGTTCGAGTCCTGGCACGTCGAGCCGGGCAGCGCGACCCGCGACGGCGAGGCGGCGGTCGACCCGCGGCGGCTGGTCGTGGACGCCCGCGAGCGGCTGGGCCTGACCGGGCTCCGGCTGGCAGACGTGCTGTCCGAGCTCACCGCGACCGTCGCCAACGAGGCGGCCCGGCTCGAGCACGCGCCCACCGCCGCCGAGCTGCTCGCGATGGACTACAACACCGCCGACGGGCACCTCACCGGCCATCCGCGGCTCGTGCTGAACAAGGGGCGGGTCGGCTTCTCGGCCACCGACCGGGCGAACTACGCGCCGGAGGCCGGCCGGGAGTTCCCGTTGCGCTGGTTCGCCGTGCACCGCGACCACGCCTCGTTCCGCTGTGTGGCCGAGCTGACCGAGGAGCGGTTGCTCAGCGAGGAGCTGGGGGACCAGCTGGGTGAGTTCCGCGCCCGGTTGTCCGATCCGGACGACTTCGTGCTCGTTCCGGTGCACCCGTGGCAGGCCGACGAGATCCTCGGCACCCTCTACGCCGGCGAGCTCGCCGAGGGTGTCCTCGTCCCGCTCGGCGAGAGCCGCGACCGGTACCGTCCACACCAGACGATCCGGACGCTGGCGAACGCGTCCCGGCCAGACCGAAGGGACGTGAAGACCGCCGTGTCGGTGCGCAACACGCTGGTCTACCGAGGACTGGCACAGGCGGCGACGCTGGCCGCACCCGCCGTCACCACGTGGCTGCGCGAGCTCAGCGCGGCCGACCCGCTGCTGTCCGAGCGGTACCGGTTCGAGCTGCTCGGCGAGGTCGCCAGCGTCTCGGTGCGCCACCCGCTGCTCGGCCACCTCGACGAGCTGCCCTACCGCTTCCACGAGACGCTCGGCGCGCTCTGGCGCGAGCCGGTCCGCGCCAGGATCGCGTCCGGCGAGCGAGCCGTCTCCTTCGCGGCGCTGCCCTACCGCGGCCCGGACGGGGAGGCGGTGCTCGTCCGGCTGATCCAGCTGTCCGGAATGGACGCTCAGGCCTGGCTGCACCGCCTGCTCGACCTGCTGCTGACCCCGCTGCTGCACTGGCTGCTGAGCTATGGGGTGGGCTTCTGCCCGCACGGCCAGAACCTGATCCTGGTCACCGACGAGCGGGGCACCCCGCTGCGGGTCGCGATCAAGGACTTCGCCCAGGGCGTCGACCTGCTCGACGAGGAGCTGCCGGAGTACGCCTCGCTCGCCCCGGAGGCGAACGCCGACATGCTGCGCTGGCCGGGCCACCTGCTGGCCCAGTCGCTGTTCAGCTCGGTGTTCGCCGGCCAGCTGCGGTTCTGGGCCGAGGTCCTGCTCGACGACCTCGGCCTGCCCCGGGCGCGGCTGTGGGAAACCGTGCGGGAGGTCGTCGGCCGCTACCGGGACGAGCACCCCGAGCTCGCGGCGCGCTTCGACTCCTGCCGGCTGTTCGCGCCGGACGTGGAGCGGGTGACGCTCAACCGCGAGCACCTCGCCGGGCAGGGCTTCGACAAGGTCAACCGGGACGACGAGTTCGACGTCCGCTACGGCCGTGCCGCCAACCCCCTGGCCGGCCCCGCCCCGGACGGTTCCTGGTGATCCCGCACCACCGCCCGCGCGGCCCACGCACCCTCGGCGCGCGCACCGCCACCTGGGCCGAGCTGGCCGCCGCGCTGCGTGCCGAGGTGGCCGGGGGTTCGGTGCGCTCGGTCCTGCTGCTGGTGCCCGACCCGCACGCCCGCTTCGCCGCGGTCGAGCTGAGCGCCCGGTTCTTCGCCGACACCGTGCTCGACGCGGGGTACGGGGTGTGCAGCTACGTCTTCGCCTGGGACCCCGCCCGGGAGGCCGTCGTCGCCCCCGTCTTCGAGCCCTACACCACCTTCTACGGCGACCTGCTGATGCGGCCCGACCTGGCCACGCTGGCCCCGCTGCCGGGCGAGGCCGGCACCTGGCTGGTCGTCTGCGACGTCGAGTGGCCCGACGGTCGGGCGGTGCCGATCGCGCCGCGCACGGCCCTGCGGGCCCAGCTCGCCGCGGCCGAGGAGCTCGGCCTGGTCCCGTCGGTGGGCATCGAGCACGAGGTGACGTTCACCGACCCGGCGGGGAGGCCGCTGACCACGGGCGGGCTCGACTACGCCACCCTCGACCCGCTCCGCCCGCTGCTCGCCGCGGTCAACGCCGACGTCGACCAGCTCGGGCTCGGCGTGGAGTCCCGGCGGGGGGAGTGCCACCCCGGCCAGTACGAGAGCGTGCTCGGCCACCGGGACGCGCTGGCGGCCTGCGACGACGCCATGCTGCAGCAGCTGGTGATCCGCCGTGCCGCCGCGGCCAGCGACGTCCGGGCCGGCTATCTCGCCGCCGAGTCCACCGGCACCGGCAGCTCCTGCCACGTGCACATCTCGCTGTCCGACCGGTTCGGCCGCCCGCGCTTCGACGAGCCGGGCCTGCTCGACCGGTTCGTGGCCGGCATCCTGGCCGCCGCCCCCGACCTGACCGCGGTCTGGGCGCCTACCTGGAACTCCTTCGTCCGGCTGCGCACCGGCCCGTTCGCCCCTCGCGAGCTGCGGTGCGCCCCGGACGACCGCACGGCGGCGCTGCGGCTGGCCGGCTCCGGCGACTCACTGCGCGTGGAGGTCCGGCTCGCCGGCGCCGACGCCCAGCCGCACCTCGTGGTCGCCGCGTTGCTCGCCGCCGGCCTGTACGGCATCCAGCACGACCCGCGCCCGCCGGCCGGCGCCCGGCTGCACGACACCCCCTGGTCGGCCCGCGACGCCCTGGACGGCTCGGCACTGGCCCGGTCCCTGCTCGGCGACGACATGGTCGACGCCCGCGTCGCACTGCTCGACGAGGAGATCTCCGCGGGGTTGGCCACGGTCTCGGACTGGCAGCGCGCCAGGGGCGAGCGCCGGGCCTGACCCGTGCCGCCCCGGAAGCAGGTCTACTCCCGGGGCGAAAACAAGCATGCGTGCTTGATTTGTCCGTCGGCCCATGCCAGGGTGGATCCGTGGTCGAGCTGCACGCGCTCGTCGCGGATCTCCGCGCCGAGGGGGACGAGATCGACGGCCTGGTCGCGGGCCTGCCCGCGTCGGGCTGGTCGGCGGACACGCCGGCGGCCGGGTGGACCGTCGCCCACCAGGTGGCCCACCTCGCCTGGACCGACCAGCGGGCGCTGCTCGCGGTCACCAACCCGGCCGCCTTCCAGGCCGAGCTGACCGAGCTGGCCTCGACCACGCCGCTGGAGCGGATCGACGCGCTGGTCGACGAGGCCGCCGAGGAGGGGGCGAGGACGCCGCCCGCGGAGCTGCTCGAGCGGTGGCGGCGCGGGCGCGCCGAGCTGGCCGAGGCGATCCTGGGCGTTCCGGACGGGACCAGGCTGCCCTGGTACGGCCCACCGATGACCGCGGCGTCCATGGCCACCGCGCGGCTCATGGAGACCTGGGCGCACGGCAACGACATCGCCGACGCCACCGGGACGCCGCGCACCCCCACCGCCCGGCTGCGGCACGTCGCGCACCTCGCCGTGCGCACCCGCGACTGGGCCTTCGCCGTGCGGACGCTGCCGGCTCCGGGCGAGCCGTTCCGGGTCGAGCTGACCGCCCCGGACGGTGACCTGTGGACCTGGGGGCCGGAGGACGCCGCCCAGCGGGTCACCGGGCCCGCCCTCGACCTCTGCCTGCTCGCCACCCAGCGGATCAACCGGGCCGACACGGCGCTGCGCGCCACCGGCCCCGATGCCGACCGCTGGCTGGACATCGCCCAGGCCTTCGCCGGCCCGCCCGGCACCGGCCGCGAGGCAAGGGCCGTGCGGTGACCTCCGGCCCAGGCGTGGTCAGGGTCGGCAACGCCTCCGGCTTCTACGGAGACCGCTTCGAGGCGCTCACCGAGATGCTCACCGGCGGCGAGCTCGACGTGCTGACCGGCGACTACCTCGCCGAGCTGACCATGCTCATCCTCGGTCGGGACCGGATGAAGGACCCCGCGCGCGGCTACGCCAGGACCTTCCTCGGCCAGCTCGAGGAAGGGCTGGGGCTCGCGCTCGACCGGGGCGTGCGGATCGTCGCCAACGCCGGCGGGCTGAACCCGGCCGGGCTCGCCGAGGCGGTGCGCGAGCTGGCCGGTCGGCTCGGGCTCGACGCCAAGGTGGCCCACGTGGAGGGCGACGACCTGCTCGGGCACGGCTTTCCCGGTGCGCTGACCGCCAACGCCTACCTCGGCTGCTGGGGCGTCGCGGAGTGCCTGCGGGCAGGAGCCGACGTCGTGGTCACCGGCCGGGTCACCGACGCCTCGCTCGTCGTCGGGCCCGCGGCGGCGCACCACGGCTGGGGCCGCGAGGACCTCGACGCGCTCGCCGGCGCGACGGTCGCCGGGCACGTCATCGAGTGCGGCGCGCAGGCCACCGGCGGCAACTTCGCCTTCTTCACCGAGCTGGACGACCTCGACCGCCCCGGCTTCCCGATCGCCGAGATCGCCGCGGACGGGTCGGCGGTGGTCACCAAGCACGCGGGCACCGGCGGCGCGGTCACCGTGGAGACGGTCACCGCCCAGCTGCTCTACGAGATCGCCGGCCCGCGCTACCTCGGCCCGGACGTGACCGCCCGCTTCGACACGATCACCCTGACGCAGCTGGGCAAGGACCGGGTCGGGATCGGCGGCGTGCGGGGGGAGGCGCCGCCGGAGACGGCCAAGGTCTGCGTGAACACCCTGGACGGGTTCCGCAACGGGATGACGTTCGTCCTGTGCGGACTGGACATCGAGGAGAAGGCCGCACTGGTGCGACGCCAGCTCACCGCCGCGGTCGGCGCCGAGGGTCTGCACTGGACACTCGCCCGCACCGACCACTCGGACGCGGACACCGAGGAGGCGGCGAGCGCGCTGCTGCACGCGACGATCATGACCCCGGAGGCCGGGCGGGCCAAGGCGTTCTCCCGTGCGGCGGTCGAGCTGGCGCTGGCCTCCTACCCCGGCGCCGCGTTCACCTCCCCGCCCGGCGACCCCACGCCCGTGGGGGTCTACCGCCCGGAGTACGTGCCGCAGCAAGTGGTCGAGCAGGTCGCCGTGCTGCCCAGCGGCGAGCGCCGGCCGATCGCGCCACCCACCGCCTTTGGCCCCACCGCCTTTGGCCCCACCGCCTTTGGCCCCACCGCCGACGAGCCGCCGGCCGAGCGCTCCGGCGAGCGCCCGAACGGCCCGACCCGCCGGGTGCCGCTGGGCCGGGTCCTCGGAGCCCGCTCCGGGGACAAGGGCGGCGACGCCAACCTCGGCGTCTGGGTCCGCGACCCCGCCGCCTACCCGTGGCTGATCGCGGAGCTGACCGTCGACCGCCTCCGCGAGCTGCTCCCCGAGGCGCGGGACCTGGAGATCACGCGGTACCCGCTGCCCAACCTCGGCGCGGTCAACTTCGTCCTGCGCGGGCTGCTCGGCCGCGGCGTGGCCGCCTCCACCCGGTTCGACCCCCAGGCCAAGTCGCTGGGCGAATGGCTGCGCTCCCGCCACGCCGACATCCCGGAGACCCTGCTGTGACACACGAAGGATCCACCTCCGCAACCGGCGCCTCAGGGGAACGCGACGCAACTCAGCCACAAGTACGTTCCCAGGCCGACCCCTCGGCTCCCAAGGTGACCAACGGTTCGGATTCCGGGGTGGCGGAACTGTGAGCCCCGTGATGGACCCGTTCGCCACGCCGGAACGGTTGGCTCTGCGTGAGACCACTCGGCGGTTCGTGGAGCAGGAGGTGCTCGAGCACCTCGACGCGTGGGAGCGGGCCGGCGAGCTGCCCCTGGAGCTGCACCGCGCCGCCGGGGCCCTCGGGCTGCTCGGCGTGGCGTTCCCGGAGTCGGTTGGCGGTGGAGGTGGCGACCTGGTGGACGCGCTGACCGTCACCGAGGAGGTGCACCTCGCGGGCGGCTCGGGCGGGCTGGTGGCGGGGCTGTTCACCACCGGCATCGCGCTGCCGCACCTCGTCGCCGCCGGTGATCCCCGCCAGGTCGACCGCTGGGTGCGGCCGGCGCTCGCCGGCGAGCTCGTCTGCTCGCTCGCGGTCACCGAGCCCGACGGGGGCTCCGACGTCGCGAGCGCGCGCACGACGGCCCGGCGCGACGGGGACCACTTCGTCGTGAACGGCGCGAAGACCTTCATCACCTCCGGCAGCCGGGCGGAGTTCGTCACCACGCTCGTGCGCACCGGCGGTCCCGGCGCCGGCGGGCTGTCGCTGCTGGTCGTCGAGCGCGGCACACCCGGCTTCACCGTGGGCCGGCGGCTGGAGAAGATGGGCTGGCACTGCTCGGACACCGCCGAGCTGTCCTTCGCCGACGCGCGGGTCCCGGTGGAGAACCTGGTCGGCGAGCCCGGCAGCGGCTTCGCCCAGCTCGCCACCCACTTCGTCACCGAGCGGCTCGCGCTCGCCACGCAGGCCCACGCCACCGCCCAGCGGGCGCTGGACCTGACCGTGCGATGGTGCCGGCTGCGCGAGACGTTCGGCCGGCCGCTGATCTCCCGCCAGGTGGTGCGGCACACCCTCGCCGAGATGGCCCGGCGCACCGACGTCGCCCGCACCTACACCCGCGCGGTCGCCGCCCGGCACGCCGCCGGCGAGGAGGTCCTCGCCCAGGCCTGCTTCGCCAAGAACACCGCCGTGGAGGCTGGCGAGTGGGTGGTCGACCAGGCCGTCCAGCTGCACGGCGGGCTCGGCTACCTGCGGGAGTCCGAGGTGGAGCGGCACTACCGGGACATGCGGATACTGGGCATCGGCGGCGGCACGACCGAGATACTGACCGGCCTGGCGGCGAAAATGTTGGGGTACAGCGCATGACGACCCTTCGGTCCACCGTGGACACCGGTTCGGCCGAGTTCGGCGCGAACCGGGACGCGATGCTCGAGAAGCTCGCGGAGATCGAGGCCGAGCACGCCAAGGCCGTGGCCGGCGGCGGCGAGAAGTACGTCGAACGGCACCGCGGGCGGGGCAAGCTGCTGGTCCGCGAGCGGATCGAGCTGCTGCTCGACCCGGACTCGCCGTTCCTCGAGCTCTCCCCGCTCGCCGCCTGGGGCAGCGACTACCGCGTCGGCGCCAGCGTGGTCACCGGCATCGGCGTCGTCGAGGGCGTCGAGTGCCTCATCTGCGGCAGCGACCCCACGGTCAAGGGCGGCGCGAGCAACCCGTGGACGGCGAAGAAGTCCTACCGCGCCGCCGACATCGCCGCCCAGAACCGACTGCCGACGATCAACCTCGTCGAGTCCGGCGGGGCGGACCTGCCGACGCAGAAGGAGATCTTCATCCCCGGCGGCCGGATCTTCCGCGACCTCACCCGGGCCTCGAAGGCCGGAACGCCGACCGTGGCGCTGGTGTTCGGCAACTCCACCGCCGGTGGTGCGTACCTGCCGGGCATGTCCGACTACGTGGTGATGGTGCGGGAACGGGCGAAGGTCTTCCTCGGCGGGCCGCCCCTGGTGAAGATGGCGACCGGCGAGGAGTCCGACGACGAGTCCCTCGGCGGCGCCGAGATGCACGCCCGCACCTCCGGCCTCGCCGACTACCTCGCCGTCGACGAGCGGGACGCGATCCGCATCGGCCGCCGGATCGTCTCCCGGCTGAACTGGCGCAAGCAGGGGACGCCGCCGGCGCCCGACTACGCCGAGCCCCGGTACGACCCCGAGGACCTGCTCGGCATCGTGCCGGCCGACCTCAGGACGCCGTTCGACCCGCGCGAGGTGATCGCCCGGGTCGTCGACGACTCCGACTTCGACGAGTTCAAGCCGCTCTACGGCACCAGCCTGGTCACCGGCTGGGCGCGGCTGCACGGCTACCCGGTCGGCGTGCTCGCCAACGCCCGCGGCGTACTGTTCAGCGAGGAGTCGCAGAAGGCGGCGCAGTTCATCCAGCTGGCCAACCAGGTGGACACCCCGCTGCTGTTCCTGCACAACACCACCGGCTACATGGTCGGGAAGTCCTACGAGCAGGGCGGGATCATCAAGCACGGCGCGATGATGATCAACGCGGTGTCCAACTCGACGGTCCCGCACATCTCGGTCCTGATGGGTGCCTCCTACGGCGCCGGCCACTACGGCATGTGCGGGCGCGCCTACGACCCGCGCTTCCTGTTCGCCTGGCCCAGCGCCAAGTCCGCGGTGATGGGCCCGCAGCAGCTCGCCGGGGTGCTCTCGATCGTGGCCAGGCAGGCCGCGGCGAGCCGGGGGCAGGAGTACAGCGAGGAGCACGACGCGGCCATGCGGGCCATGGTGGAGAACCAGATCGAGGCGGAGTCGCTGCCCATGTTCCTGTCCGGAATGCTCTACGACGACGGCATCATCGACCCGAGGGACACCAGGACGGTGCTCGGGATCTGCCTGTCGACCATCCACAACGGACCGATCAGCGGCGCCGATGGCTTCGGCGTCTTCCGGATGTGACGCCGTGATCACCACGTTGTTGGTCGCCAACCGCGGCGAGATCGCCCGCCGGGTTTTCCGCACCTGCCGCACGCTCGGCATCGCCACCGTCGCCGTGTACTCCGACGCGGACGCCGACGCACCCCACGTGCGGGAGGCCGACGCCGCGGTGCGCCTGCCCGGGAACAGCCCCGCCCAGACCTACCTGCGGGCCGACCTGGTCGTCGCGGCCGCGCGCTCGGCCGGCGCGGACGCGGTCCACCCCGGCTACGGCTTCCTGTCCGAGAACGCCGAGTTCGCCAGGGCCGTCATCGCCGCTGGCCTGACCTGGGTCGGTCCGCCACCCGATGCCATCGAACGGATGGGCTCGAAGGTCGGCGCCAAGCAGATGATGGCGGACGCGGGGGTGCCCGTGCTGCCCCGGCTGGACCCGGCGACGGTCACCGACGAGGACCTGCCGGTGCTGGTGAAGGCGTCCGCGGGCGGCGGCGGTCGCGGCATGCGGGTCGTGCGCTCGCTCGACGTGCTGGCCGACGAGGTGGACGCGGCCAGTGCCGAGGCGGCCTCGGCCTTCGGCGACGACACGGTGTTCGTCGAGCCCTACCTGGCCACCGGCCGGCACATCGAGGTGCAGGTGGTGTGCGACGAGCACGGCTCGGTGTGGGCGGTCGGGGAACGCGAGTGCTCGATCCAACGCCGGCACCAGAAGATCGTCGAGGAGTCACCGTCGCCGCTGGTCGACCGGCGGCCGGAGATGCGCGAGGAGCTGTTCGACGCGGCCCGCGCGGCGGCCAGGGCGATCGGCTACACCGGCGCGGGGACCGTCGAGTTCCTCGCCGACGAGACCGGCCGGTTCTACTTCCTGGAGATGAACACCCGGCTCCAGGTCGAGCACCCGGTCACCGAGTGCGTGACCGGGCTGGACCTCGTCGGCCTGCAGCTCGGGGTCGCGGAGGGCCGGCCGCTGCCGGCCGGTCCGCCGCCCTCGCTGGGGCACGCCATCGAGGTCCGGCTCTACGCGGAGGACCCCGCCGCTGGCTGGCGTCCGCACACCGGCACCCTGCACCGGTTCGAGGTGCCCGGCGTGTCCGCGGAGTTCACCGTCCCGCTCGGCACCGGGATCAGGCTGGACTCCGGGGTGGACGACGGGTCGGTGGTGAGCCCGCACTACGACGCGATGCTGGCCAAGGTGGTGTCCGTGGCACCCACCCGTGACGTGGCCGCGCGGGCGCTGGCCGCGTCGCTGCGCCAGGCCAGGATCCACGGCGTCACCACCAACCGCGACCTGCTCGTGCGCGTGCTGACCCACGACGCGTTCCTCGCCGGGGACACCGACACGGCGTTCTTCGAGCGGCACGACCTGGCCGCGCTCGCCGCGCCGCTGGCCGATCCGGACACGGTGGCGCTCGCGGTGCTCGCCGCCGCGCTGGCCGACGCCGCGGCGAACCGGGCGCGGGCGCGGGTCCAGGGCAGGATCCCCAGCGGGTGGCGCAACGTCGCGGCCCACCCGCAGCGCAAACGCTTCGCCCACGGCGAGACCGAGTACGAGGTGACCTACCGCCACACCCGCGACGGCCTCGCCGAGGTCGCGGTGAACGGGACCGAGCCGGCCGGGGTGGTGCTGGTGGCCGCGAATCCCGACCACGTCCTGCTCGACGTCGAGGGTCTGCGCCGGCGGTTCGAGGTCTCCGTCCACCCCGGTCTGTCGGTCGTGGACTCCCCGCTCGGCTCGGTCTCGCTCGTGCCACTGGAGCGGTTCGCCGACCCCTCCTCGCAGGTGGCCGCGGGGTCGCTGCTCGCACCGATGCCCGGCACCGTGGTCCGGGTCGCCGTGGAACGGGGAGCGCGGGTCGAACAGGGGCAACCGCTGCTGTGGCTCGAGGCGATGAAGATGCAGCACCAGGTCGACGCCCCCGGCGCCGGGGTCGTCACGGAGCTGGCGGTGGCCGCCGGGGACCAGGTCGAGGTCGGCCGGGTGCTCGCGGTCGTCACGAGTGCGGAGGAGGAGTCGTGAACGCTTTCACCGAGTCCGAGGAGCGTCGGGCGCTGCGTGCGGCGGTGGCCGACCTCGGCCGGCGCTACGGGGGTACCTGGTTCCAGCGCAAGGCGCGGGCCGGGGAGAAGACCACGGAGCTGTGGACCGAGGCGGGCAAGCTCGGCTACCTCGGGGTGAACGTGCCCGAGGAGTACGGCGGCGGCGGTGGCGGCATCGGCGACCTCGCCGCGGTCTGCGAGGAGCTGGCCGCCGCCGGGTGCGGGCTGCTGCTGATGGTCGTGTCGCCGGCGATCTGCGCCACGATCATCACGCGGTACGGCACCGAGGACCAGAAGCGTGCCTGGCTGCCCGGCTTCGCCGACGGCTCGGTGCGGATGGCCTTCGCGATCACCGAGCCCGACGCCGGGTCCAACGCACACAAGCTGACCACCACCGCCCGCCGCGACGGCGACGGCTGGATCCTGGACGGGCGCAAGGTCTACATCTCCGGCATGGACGAGGCGCACGCGGTGCTGGTCGTCGGCCGCACCGAGGACGCGAGGACCGGGAAGCTGCGCCCGGCGCTGTTCATCGTGCCGACCGACTCGCCGGGCCTGGAGTACCAGCCGATCGAGATGGACCTCGTCTCGCCGGAGAAGCAGTTCACGGTGTTCCTCGACGGGGTGCGGCTGCCGGGCGACGCGCTGGTCGGCTCGCAGGACGCCGCGCTGATGCAGCTGTTCGCCGGGCTCAACCCGGAACGGATCATGGCCGCCTCCTTCGCCATCGGCATGGGCCGCTACGCCCTGGGCAAGGCCGTGGACTACGCGCGCGACCGGCAGGTGTGGAACACCCCGATCGGCGGGCACCAGGGCGTCGCGCACCCGCTCGCCGTGGCGAAGATCGAGCTGGAGCTGGCCGAGCTGATGACCCAGAAGGCCGCGGCGCTCTACGACGCCGGGGACGACGCGGGGGCCGGCGAGGCGGCGAACATGGCCAAGTACGCCGCGGCGGAGGCCTCGATCAAGGCCGTCGACGCGGCCGTGCAGACCCACGGCGGGAACGGGCTGACCGCCGAGTACGGCGTCGGGGCGCTCGTGGCGGCCTCCCGGGTGAACCGGATCGCGCCGGTCAGCCGGGAGATGATCCTCAACTTCGTCGCGCAGAACACCCTCGGCCTGCCGAAGTCGTACTGATGAGCGAGCCCGACCCGGGGCCCGGGTTGCGGGAGCCCCGGCAGGACCGCAGCCGGGCGACCCGGCGCCGGCTGCTGGAGGCCGCGATCGAGTGCCTGGCCGAGGTGGGGTGGTCGGGGAGCACGGTCGCGGTAGTCGCCGAGCGGGCCGGGGTGTCCCGCGGCGCCGCCCAGCACCACTTCCCGACCAGGGAGGACCTCGTCCTCTCGGCCGTCGAGTTCGTCTCCCAGGAGCGGCTCGCCCAGCTGCGCGAGCACGCCGCCGACCTGCCGACGGGCCCCGAGCGCATCCGCGCGGTGATCGACATGGTCGAGCACATGTACACCGGGCCGCTGTTCCGGGCCGCGATCCACCTCTGGGTCGCCGCCTCCTCCGACGAGCGGCTGCGTGAGCGCGTGCTCGTGCTCGAGGCCCAGGTCGGCCGGGAGACCCACCGGGTCGCGCTGGAGCTGCTCGGGGTCGACGAGTCGGTCGCCGGCGTGCGCGAGGCCGTGCAGGCGACGCTGGACCTGGCCCGCGGACTGGCCCTGGCGAACCTGCTCAGCGACGACAGCCGGCGGCGCGAGCGGGTGCTGCGGCAGTGGGCGTCCATGCTCGACGCGGCACTCGCCGAGGCGTCGAAGGCGTGACTTGACATCCGAGCAATAATCAATTGCTCGACTTATTCCGTATTGCACGGGAATTGTCGAGTGAGGCGATTATACCGGATGAGGGACGGATTTGTCAAAGGCAGCGAATTCGAAGGCGCGGTATGCCACGGAGTTGGCGGCGGAACGCGAGTACATCGCGTTCCTCTACCGGCGACTGGACGCGGAACGCGCGGCGGCCACCGGGGAGCTGGGCGGGGTACTGCGGGACGCCTCGACCGAGACCACCGAGGACCTGTGGCAACGCGAGGTCGCAACCAGCGCGTTGTCGGCCAGGATTGGCCGGCTGCGGGTGGCCGACAGCGGGCTGTGCTTCGGCCGGCTCGACCGGGACTCCGGCGAGGTGCTCTATATCGGTCGAATCGGATTGTTCGACGAAGAGGATGACTACCGGCCGCTGCTGACGGATTGGCGCGCCCCGGTCGCACGGCCATTTTACACGGCGACCGCGGCGAACTCGGAAGGGGTCACCCGGCGACGCCATTTCCGCACGCGGCACCGGCGGGTGCTCGATTTCCACGACGACGTTCTCGACCACGGCGTGGCCGACGGCGACGAGGTCCTGCTGGCCGCGCTGAACGCGCCGAGGGCGGACACGATGGGCGACATCGTGGCCACCATCCAGGCCGAGCAGGACGAGATCATCCGGCTGGGCCACACCGGCGTGGTGGTCATCGACGGCGGTCCGGGCACCGGCAAGACGGTCGTCGCGCTGCACCGGGTCGCCTACCTGCTCTACGCGCACCGCGAGCGGATGTCCCGGCGCGGCGTGCTGATCGTCGGGCCGAACACCGGCTTCCTGCGCTACATCGGCGACGTGCTGCCCTCGCTCGGCGAGACCGACGCGGTGTTCGCCACGCCCGGCGAGCTCCACCCCGGTCTGGAGACCTCGGCCGCCGACCCGCCCGACGCACGCCGGGTCAAGGGCGGCCTCGCGATGGTCGACGTGCTCACCGCGGCGGTGGCCGACCGCCAGGAGCTGCCCGAGACGCCGATCGAGATCGAGCTGGACGACGTCACGGTCACCATCGACGCCGAGGTCGCTGGGCGGGCCAGGGCGCGGGCGCGGGCCGCGGGCGTGCGGCACAACCAGGCCCGGCCGGTGTTCCGGGACTCGCTGATCCTGGAGCTGGCCGAGCAGGCGGTGGACCGGATCGGCGGCGACTGGCTCGACGCCCGCGAGGTGCCCGAGCTGGCCGGCGACCTGGCCGCCGACGTGCGCTCGGAGCTGTCCCGCAGCCGCACGCTGTCGGTCGCGGTGGACCGGCTCTGGCCCCGGCTGACCCCCTACGGCCTGCTGGTGGAGCTCTACGGCTCGCCCGAGCGGCTGGCCGCGGCCTGTGACGGCATCCTGACCCCGGCCGACCGGGACGCGCTGTACCGGGAGGCCGGGTCGGCCTGGACGGTCTCCGACGTTCCACTGCTCGACGAGGCGGTCGAGCTGATCGGCCCGCTGACCCCCGCCGACGGTGTCACCGAGCGGATGCGTCGCCGGGCCGAGCGGCGCTACGCCCGGGACGTGCTCACCATCCTGGACACCGACGAGGACCCCGACGGCGAGGTGCTGCGCGCGGTCGACCTGATCGACTCCGAGCGGCTGGCCGAGCGGCAGGAGGAGCGCGACCACCGCACGCTGGCCGAACGCGCCGCCGCCGACCGGGAGTGGACCTACGGCCACGTCGTCGTGGACGAGGCCCAGGAGCTGTCCGAGATGGACTGGCGGGTGGTGATGCGGCGCTGCCCAAGCCGGTCGATGACGATCGTCGGCGACCTGGCCCAGCGCGAGTCGCCTGCCGGGGCGCGGACGTGGGCGTCGATGCTGGACGCCTACGTCCCCGGGCGGTGGACCTACCGCCGGCTGACCATCAACTACCGGATGCCCGCGGAGATCATGGAGGTAGCCGGCCGAGTTCTGTCCACAATGGACTCTACGCTGCCGGTGCCGCGCTCGGTCCGGCACGCGGGGGAGCTGCCGTGGGCCCGCGCCTGCGAGCCCGACGAGCTGTCCTCGGTCGTCGCCTCGCTCGCCGGCGCGGAGCGGCCGGAGGAGGGCACGTTGGCCGTGCTCGTCCCGGAGGGCCTCGAGCTGGACGTCGACCACCCGGTGCTGACCCCGCGCCAGGCCAAGGGACTCGAGTACGACGTGGTGATCATCGTCGAGCCGCAGCGCGTCCTGGCCGCCGAGCCGGCCGGGGTCGCCGACCTCTACGTCGCGCTCACCCGGGCCACCCAGCGGCTCGGCGTGGTGCACACCGAGCCGCTGCCGGCGGTGCTGGACGGGCTGCGCCGGCTCGACGCGGAGGTGGCGGTTCGCTGACGCCGGTCGCCCTCGCGCCCGGGCGACTCAGCGCGGGCGCAGGGCGACCGGGAGGCCGTCACGCGGGACGGGGAGCGCGGTCGGGTCCCAGCGGACCTCGTAGTCGGCCGGCACCGACCACTCGAAGCGGCGGACCAGCTCGTGGACGAGGGTCTTCACCTCGTAGGTGCCGAAGTGCATGCCGATGCACTTGTGCACCCCACCGCCGAAGGGCATGTAGGCGAAGCGGTGGGACTTGTCCTCGCGGCGGTCCTCGCCGAAGCGGTCGGGGTCGAAGCGGTACGGGTCGGTCCAGTACTCGGGCAGCATGTGGTTGATCCACGACAGCGTGGTGACGAACACGCCGGCCGGCAGGTGGTGGCCGAGCAGCTCGGTGTCCCGGACGGTCTTGCGCATCATCCAGGGAACCGGCGCCACCAGCCGCATCGACTCCTTGAGCACGAGGTCCAGGGTGGGCAGCTCGGCGAGCGCGTCGACGGTCAGCGGCGCCTCGCCCAGCGCCAGCGACTCCTCGCGCACGCGGGCCTGCCAGTCCTGGTGCTTGCCGAGGTAGTAGACCACCGACGAGGTCGCGATCGTGGCCGTGTCGTGGGCCGCCATCATCAGGAAGATCATGTGGTTGACGACGTCGTCGTCGCTGAACACCTCGCCCTGGTCGGTCTTCGCGTGGCAGAGGGCGGCGAACAGGTCCTCGGAGTCCGAGGCGCGCTTGGCCGGCAGGCTGGCCCGGAAGTAGTCCTCGAGCATCCGCCGCCCGCGCAGGCCGGCTCCCCAGCGGCCACCCGGCACCGGCAGGCGGACCAGCGCGGTGCCCGCCCGCACGGTGGAGACGAACGCCCTGGTCAGTCGGTCGGCGTCGGCACCGGTCGAGGACGCCATGAAGATCTTCGTCGCGACGTCCAGGGTGAGCTGCTTGAGCGCCGGGTAGACCGGGAAGCCCTCGCGAACCGCCCACCGGCCCAGCCCGGCGCGGACGACCTCGCCGACCTGGCCCATGTACCCGGAGAGGCGCTCGGCGGTGAAGGCGAGCTGCATGAGCCGGCGGTGGTAGAGGTGCTCCTCGAAGTCCAGCAGCATCAGGCCGCGGTTGAAGAACGGGCCGATGAAGTACTCCCACCCCTTCTGGGAGTACGCCTTGTCCTTGTTCGCCAGGACGGCCTGGGTCGCGTCCGGGCCGGAGGCCGAGACCACGCGCACCCCGAACGCGTTCGCCCAGGACACCGGGCCGTGCGTGCGGTAGCGCTCCATCGCGTAGTCGATGCCCAGCCGCAGCATCTCCAGGCTGTGCCCGAGCAGGGGGAAGCCGCCGTCGCCGGGGACCGGCTTGAGCGTGCTGCTGGGCGGCGGGGCGGCCAGGGCCCGGCGCGGCCACTCGCGGCGCATCAGCCACTCGTCGAGCGGGTTCTTGTCGACGGTGTAGGGAGCGTTGAGCACGGCGGACATTCGCGGCACCTACTTCCTGGCGGACAGCACGGTCACCGCGAGCGAGGTGAGCTCGGCGGCGATCCGGGGGCGAGCGACGATACGGGGCGTGCGGGCGAGGTCGTTGACCACCGTCAGTGCGGCGTGCACGGTCGTCCTCGCGTCCGCCTCGGACAGCTCCGGCGACACGGCTCGGACCAGGCCGGTCCACCGGGCGACGTAGTTCCGCTGCACGCGGACCAGCTCCTTGCGGTCCCGGTCCGGCAGGTTGGCGAGCTCGCTGGCGAACGTGGCCATGATGTTGTCCGACCGCAGCACGGTATCCACATAGGACTCAGCGAGGCGGGCGAGGGCGTCGGCGGGGTCGACCGCGTCGCCGACCGCCGCCTCCGCGGTGCGGGCCAGCCGGTCGGCCATCCGGTAGCCGGCGGCGACCAGGATCGCCGCCTTGCCGGGGAAGTACCGGTAGATGCTCGGGCCGGCGATGCCGGCCGCGGCGCCGATGTCCTCCATCGAGACCGCGTGGTAGCCCCGGTCGCGGAACAGTCGGGTGGCGGCGGTGAGCAGCTCCTCGCGCCGGGACGGGGAGACGCTGGGCAGCTGCCAGGACGCGAGCCGCGCAGGCTCCGGCGCGGCCGCCGTGTCGGGCACCGGCCAGTCCAGCACCGCCCGCGCGAGGGTGGCCAGCAACGCCTCGAGCCGGCGCCGGGGCAGGTTCACGTGGTGCAGCGAGACGCTCCCGAACACGCTGAGCGCCGCCCAGCAGAGCAGTTCGGCGTCGCGCGGCTCGAGATCCGGTCGAACGTCGCGCAGGACGGTGCCCCACCGCGCCATCAGCTCACCGCTCCGGTGGCGGATCTTCGTCTGGTCGGCGCGGTCGAGATGGCGACCCTCCCAGCGCCACAGCGCGGTGACCTCGCGGCGGTCGACCGCCAACGCCGCGACCGCCTCCAGCAACGCGGTGAGCTGCTCCTCCGGGGTGCCAGGGCGGGCCAGTGCCTCCTCGGTGACCAGGCCGAACGCGTCCATGCTGGAGAGCAGGACGTGGGCCAGGATGTCCTGCTTGCTCCGGAAGTGCCGGTAGAGCGCGGGCCCGGTGACCCCCGCTGTCGCGGCGATGTCGGCGACGCCGACCTGGTGGTAGCCGTGCCGGCGGAACAACTCCGCGGCCGAGTCCGCGAGCTGCGCCTTCCGGTTGCGTGGCCGCCGGGCCGGTACGCGTTCTGTACCCGTCACGAGATCCTCCCGGCGTGAGCTGCACCAGCGACGGTAGACCAGCGCCAACACGTTGGCAATCAGCCAACTCGGCACAGGAAGTGAACGGGGATTCGCGTACTCGGTGTCGGCGTGGGATGCGCCACCATTTGGGGGATGGACCGTTGACAACCGAAGAACTGGTGCCACGATGTTAACCAGGATTAGCACCAGGAGAGGACCGCCGAGCGTGCCTACCGAAGCCTTCGTCTACGACGCCATCCGAACCCCGCGCGGCCGGGGCAAGAACACCGGGTCGCTGCACGGAACCAAGCCGATCTCGCTTGTCGTGGGCCTGCTCGACGAGCTGCGCAAGCGCAACCCCACGCTGGACCTGGACCGGGTCTCCGACCTGCTCCTGGGCGTGGTCACCCCCGTCGGCGACCAGGGCAGCGACATCGCCAAGACCGCGGCCATCGCCGCCGGGCTCCCCGACACCGTGGGCGGCGTGCAGCTCAACCGGTTCTGCGCCTCGGGCCTGGAGGCGGTGAACATCGCCGCCCAGAAGGTGCGTGCCGGCTGGGACGAGGTGGTGATCGGCGGCGGCGTCGAGTCGATGTCGCGGGTGAAGATGGGCTCGGACGGCGGCGCATGGGCGATGGACCCGGTCACCGCCTACGACACCTACTTCGTCCCGCAGGGCATCGGCGCGGACCTCATCGCCACGATGGAGGGGTTCTCCCGCGAGGACGTCGACGCCTACGCGGTCTCCTCGCAGCAGCGGGCGGCCAAGGCCTGGGCCGGCGGCTACTTCGACCGGTCGGTGGTGCCGGTGGTCGACCAGAACGGCATCACGGTCCTCGACCGCGACGAGCACATGCGTCCGGAGTCGACGGTGGAGACCCTCGGCAAGCTCCCGCCGTCGTTCGCCGCGATCGGCGAGATGGGCGGGTTCGACGCGGTGGCGCTGCAGAAGTACCACCACGTCGAGGCGATCAACCACGTGCACTCGGCCGGCAACTCCTCCGGCATCGTCGACGGCGCGGCTCTGGTGCTGGTTGCCAGCGAGGAGGCCGGAACCGCGATGGGGCTGACCCCGCGGGCGCGGATCGTCGCCACCGCGACCTCCGGCGCCGACGCCACGATCATGCTCACCGGGCCGATTCCGGCCACGGAGAAGCTGCTCGCACGCACCGGGCTCGGCGTCGAGGACATCGACCTGTTCGAGCTGAACGAGGCGTTCGCCTCGGTCGTGCTGAACTACCAGAAGAAGCTGAACATCCCCAGCGAGAAGCTCAACGTCAACGGCGGCGCGATCGCCATGGGCCACCCGCTCGGCGCCACCGGCGCCATGATCCTCGGCACGATGGTCGACGAGCTCGAGCGCCGCGACGCGCGCCGTGCGCTGGTCACCCTGTGCATCGGTGGCGGCATGGGCGTCGCGACCCTGATCGAGCGCGTCTGAGACCCGGAACTCCCGAAGCGACACTCCCGAGCAACGAGGAAAGACACTCAATGACCGAGACATCGACGGGGACCGACACCATCCGCTGGGAGAAGGACCCCGACGGCATCGTCGTGCTCACCCTGGACGACCCGAACCAGTCGGCCAACACGATGAACCGCGCCTACGTCGAGTCGATGGGCAGGGCGGTCGACCGGCTCGAGGCGGAGAAGGACGACATCACCGGTGTCGTCGTCACCTCGGCGAAGAAGACCTTCTTCGCCGGTGGCGACCTCAAGGAGATGATCCAGGCGACCCCCGAGGCCGCCCAGGAGATGTTCGACTACATCACCACGATCAAGGCCCAGCTGCGCCGGCTGGAGACGCTGGGCCGGCCGGTCGTCGCGGCGATCAACGGCACCGCGCTCGGCGGCGGCCTGGAGATCGCGCTCGCCTGCCACCACCGGATCGCCGCCGACGTCAAGGGTTCGCAGATCGGACTGCCCGAGGTCACGCTCGGTCTGCTGCCCGGCGGTGGCGGCGTCACCCGCACCGTGCGGCTGCTCGGCATCCAGACCGCGCTGCTGTCGGTGCTGCTGCAGGGCCAGCGGCACAAGGTGGCCGCGGCGAAGGACCTCGGCCTGCTGCACGACGTCGTGGCTACCGTGGACGAGCTGTTGCCGAAGGCCAAGGAGTGGATCAGGGCCAACCCGGACGCGGCGCAGCCGTGGGACGTGAAGGGCTTCAAGATCCCGGGCGGCACCCCCTCGCACCCCGCGTTCGCGGCCAACCTGCCCGCGTTCCCGGCGAACCTGCGCAAGCAGCTCAAGGGCGCGAACATGCCGGCGCCCAAGGCCATCCTGGCCGCCGCCATCGAGGGCGCCCAGGTGGACATCGACAACGCGCTGGTCATCGAGTCCCGCTACCTGATCGAGCTGCTCACCGGTCCGGTCGCGAAGAACATGATCAAGGCGTTCTTCTTCGACCTGCAGCACATCAACTCCGGCGGCTCGCGCCCGGAGGGCCACGAGAAGTACACCGCCCGCAAGGTCGGCGTGCTCGGCGCCGGCATGATGGGCGCGGGCATCGCCTACGTGTGCGCCCGGGGCGGGATGGAGGTCGTGCTCAAGGACGTCTCGCTCGAGGCCGCGGAGAAGGGCAGGAACTACTCGGTCGCGCTGTTCGACAAGGCGGTCTCCCGCGGGAGGACCACCCGGGAGAAGGCGGACGAGACGCTGGCCCGGATCCACCCGACCGCGAGCCCCGAGGACCTCGCCGGCTGCGACCTGGTGATCGAGGCGGTGTTCGAGAGCCCCGAGCTCAAGCACAAGGTGTTCGCGGAGATCGAGGACATCGTCGCGCCGGACGCGCTGCTCGGCTCGAACACCTCGACGCTGCCGATCACCGGTCTCGCCGAGGGGGTGAAGCGGCAGGAGGACTTCATCGGCCTGCACTTCTTCTCACCGGTGGACAAGATGCCGCTGCTGGAGATCATCGTCGGCGAGCAAACCAGCGACGCCGCGCTGGCCAAGGCGTTCGACGTCGCGCAGCAGATCAAGAAGACCCCGATCGTCGTCAACGACAGCCGCGGATTCTTCACCAGCCGGGTCATCGGCACGTTCATGATCGAGGCGCTCTCGATGGTCGCCGAGGGGCTGCACCCCGCCTCGGTGGAGCAGGCCGGCGCGCAGGCCGGGTTCCCGTCCCCGCCGTTGCAGCTGCTCGACGAGCTGACGCTGACCCTGCCGCAGAAGATCATCCGGGAGACCAGGGCCGGCATCGAGGCCGAGGGCGGTACCTGGGTCGTGCCCGCGGCCGAGCCCCTGATCGACCGCATGGTGGACGAGTTCGACCGCCGGGGCCGCTCCTCGGGGGCCGGCTGCTACGACTACGGGCAGGACGGCAAGCGGACCACCCTCTGGCCGGGCCTGGTCGAGCACTTCACCAAGGACGGCGCCGAGATCCCGTTCGAGGACATGAAGGAGCGCATGCTCTTCGCCCCGGCGCTGGAGACGGTCAGGTGTCTCGACGAGGGCGTGCTGCGCTCGGTGCCGGACGCCAACATCGGCTCGATCATGGGCATCGGCTTCCCGCCGTGGACCGGCGGCGTGATCCAGTACATCAACAACTACCCGGGCGGCCCGGCCGGGTTCGTGGCCCGCGCCAACGAGTTGGCGCAGCGCTACGGCGACCAGTTCCGGCCGCCGGCCTCGCTGGTGGCGAAGGCGGAGAAGGGCGAGATCTTCGAGTAGCCCACCGCGCGACCCCGCCGCCGTGAACCGCCGCCGTGAACCGCCGCCGTGAACCGCCGCCGTGACCCTGGCGGGGTCACGGCGGCGTCGTGTTCGGCACCTATACTCGGCTCGTTTCGGTGTCTTCGCCGACGAGCGGAGTGGGCGTGATGTGGGCGGAGTTCGGTCTCGCCGCGAACCCCTACGCCACCGACCCGATCCCGCCGAGCGAGGAGGGCGACCAGCTCCTGGCCGGCCGGGACGCGGAGCTCGAGGAGCTGTTGGCGCGGGTCCGCGCCGCCGGCGCGCATCCCACCGTGGAGGGGGACGACGGCGTCGGGAAGACCAGCCTGGTCTCGGTCGTCTGCCACCGGCTGCGCAGCGAGGTCGAGCAGGGGGCGAGCTCCCCGGTGTTCCTCCCGTTGCTGGGGGAGCCGGTCCAGCCGCGGGCCGGCCACTCGGTCGACCTGTTCGTCGAGCGGGTCTACCTGCGGGTCGCGACCACGATTCTCGGCGAGCGCGAGACCCTGCGCCGCCGCGGGCTGCGGGTGCCCGACGCCGCCGAGGTCCGGGACTGGCTGCGGTCGCCGATCGTCAGGGGCTGGGGGGCGGGTGTGAACACCTCGCCGGGGGACACCGTGGCCGGGCTCCTGGGGACCGTCGACCGGTGGCTCCACGAGCTGTTCCCCGGCCCGCGGTCCGGCGGCTTCGTCTGCGTGGCCGACAACCTGGCGGCGCTGGAGACGGCGCACGGCGCGAGAACCCTGCTCGAGGCGATCGGCGGCCCCCTGCTCGACCGGTGCGGCCTGCGCTGGGTCCTCTGTGGCGCGCGGGGGGGCCTGCGCGCGTCCGCACGGCTCCCCGCCCGCCTCGGCGCACCACTGGAGCTCGGGCCGCTTGCGGACGAGGACGTCGAGGCGGCGGTCGAGCGGCGGCTGCGCCGGTACCGGACGTCCGACGACGCCACCGCACCGATCGGCCCGTCCTCGTTCCGCACGCTCTACGAGGTGCTCGGCCGCGACCTCCGCGAGGCGTTCACCTACGCCGAGGCCTTCTCGATCTGGTTGTACAGCAGGGAGAAGACGGCCGGCACGCCCGGCGAGCTCGACGCCCTGTTCGAGGCCTGGCTTGCCGGCCGGGCCGACCTGCACCGCCGGGAGACCGAGCTGGGCAACCGGGCCTGGCAGGTGTTCGACCAGCTCGCTGCCCGCCGCGGCCGGTGCTCCACGGGCGACTTCGAGGACTTCGGCTTCCACACGCGGGACGCGATGCGTACCCACCTCGCCGCGCTCGAGACGCAGAACCTCGTCACCACCTTGGACAACCACGAGAACGACAAGCGCCGCAGGACCATCGTGCTGACCCCGCGCGGCTGGCTCGTGCGCTACGCCAGAGGCGACCACCGGCCGCCGAGATTGGTTTAGACCTTGTGCGTTCCCCCGTCGCACCCCTAGCATCCGAGAGGCCGGTGCGGTTCGTGCGACGGGGGTCCGATGAGGTTCAGACGTGCGGTCGCCGCGGCGGTTCTCGGCTCGCTCGCCGGCGCCGCGCTCGGTTGCGCACCACCCCAGGCGAACAGCGGCGACCAGGGACAGCGCTCCGACCAGACCACCGGCGAGCTGCGTGTCTGGCTCTTCCAGGAAGCCAGCAACGAGCCGAAGGAGGCCGTCGTCGAGGAGGCGGTGGCCGAGTTCGAGGCCGCGCACGAGGGCGTCACGGTCAACGTCGAGTACCTGCCGGTGGACGGTCGCGCCAGCCGCTTCAACGGCGCGTTCAACGACCCCGAGAGCGCCCCGGACGTTGCCGAGTTCGGCAACACCGACCTCGCCGGCTACACCGCCTCCAACGGGTTCGCCGACCTCACCGACGACCTCGAACGGTGGCCGGACGGCGCCGACCTGGTGCCCGAGGTGCTCGACACGGCCAGGGTGGACGGACGGACCTACGGCGTCCCCTGGTTCACCGGCACCCGCGCGCTCTACTACCGCACCGACGTGTTCACCGAGCTGGGGCTCAAGCCGCCGACCACGCTCGCCGAGCTGACCGAGACGGCGCGCGCGATCCGCGCGGCGAGATCCGACCTGTACGGCATCTCGGTCGGCGGCAAGTACCTGTTCGCGTTGCTGCCGTTCATCTGGGCCCACGGCGGCGACATCGCCGAACGGAACGGCGAGACGTGGTCGGCCACCATCGACAGCCCGGCGGCGCGCACGGGCTTCGCCCGCTACACCGAGCTGATCGCCCCGGACATCTGCCCGCCCCAGCAGTGCGCGCAGCTCACCGGCAGCCAGTCGGTGGCCGCGTTCGCCGGCGGCAAGGCGGCGATGACGATCGGCGGCGACTTCAACCGTGCGGCGGTCACCGAGGGAGCGGTCGGGGACCGCTTCGCCGTCGTGCCGCTGCCGGGCACGGCGCCGGGCGAGATCGCCCCCGCGTTCGCCGGCGGCAACCTGCTCGGGGTGTTCGCCTCCACCGACCGCCGCACGCTGGCCTGGGAGTTCGTCCGCCTGCTCGGCGGCAAGGAGTACCAGCGCGCGCTGTACGACGCGATGGGCACGATGCCCACGTTCACCGACGTCCAGGACGCGGTCGCCGGCGCCGACCCGTTCCTGCGGCCGTTCATCGAGACGGTCCAGGCCGGGACCCGGTTCGTCCCGGCCACACCGGCATGGACGAGGATCGACGCCCAGGCGGTGCTGCCGACGGCCGTGCAGCAGGTGGCCACCGGTAGCCAGGACGTCGACACCGCGACCTCGGCCGCGGCCGCCGAGATGGACGCGGCCTTCGCCGGCTAGGGAGCCACCCCCGGATGGCCCTGCCCCCAGTCACCCCTGCCGCGCCGGCCGACCGCACCCGATCGGCGCGGCAGGGGCCCCACCGGGACGACGGCCGGGCCGCGCTGCTCTACCTGGCCCCGGCCGCGGTCGTGCTGCTCGCGCTGATGGCCTACCCGATCTACCAGCTCGTGGTGATCTCGCTGCACGACTACGGGCAGGCGCAGGCCTCCGGCGCGGCACCGCTGGTGTTCCTCGGCCTGGAGAACTACCGCACGCTGCTCGGCGACCCGCAGTTCTGGGACGTGCTGGCGGCGACGGTGGTGTTCGCCGCGGTCTGCGTGGTCGCCACGATGCTGGTCGGCACGGCGCTCGCGGTGCTGGCGAGCCGGGCCGGTCCGGTGCCCCGCACGCTGCTGTTCCTCGCCGCGCTCGGCGCCTGGGCCACCCCCACGATGGCGGGCTCCTACGTCTGGCTGTTCCTGTTCGACCAGGACTTCGGGCTGGTCAACGAGGTCCTGTCGAGCCTGGGGCTGCCGCTGTCCGGCCACTCCTGGACCTTCGAGCGGCTCTCCGCGTTCGGGCTGGTCGCGGCGGAGATCGTCTGGTGCTCGTTCCCGTTCGTCATGGTGACGGTGTACGCGGGGATCACCGCGATCCCCCGGGAGGTGGTCGAGGCCGCGGCGCTGGACGGAGCCTCGGCCGTCCGCACCGCCACCTCGGTGGTCCTGCCGATCCTGCGGCCGCTGCTGGCCATCGCCACGATCCAGTCGATCATCTGGGACTTCAAGGTGTTCACCCAGATCTACGTGATGACCGGCGGCGGTGGCGTCGCCGGGCAGAACCTGGTGCTCAACGTCTTCGCCTACCAGAAGGCGTTCGCGGGTGAGCAGTACGGGCTCGGCGCGGCGATCGGGGTCGTGATGACCGTGCTGCTGCTCGCCGTGACCGGGTTGTACGTGCGAGCCCAGCGGTGGCGGCCGTGAGGCGCCGTGCGGCCGACGTCGCCTGCCTGGCCGTCGCGCTCGTCGTCGCGTTCCCGCTCTACTGGATGGTTCTCTCGGCACTCCGGCCGGCCGGCGAGATCCAGGCCGCCGACCCGCGCCCGTGGACCCTCGCGCCCACTGTGGACAGCTTCCGCCGGGTGCTGACCGCGCAGGACTTCGGGCGCTACTTCCTCAACAGCCTCCTCGTCGCGGTCGTCGTGGTCGCCCTCTCGCTGGTGGCGTCGTTCCTCGCGGCGGTCGCGCTGACCAGGCTCCGCTTCCGCGGGCGGACCGTGCTGCTGGTGATGCTGCTGGTGGCGCAGATGGTCCCGGTCGAGGCCCTGACGATCCCGCTGTTCTTCCTGGTGCGTTTCTACGGCGACGTCGTACCCGCCGTCGGGCTCAACCAGCTCGGCTCGCTGGTGGTGGTGCACCTCGCGTTCAGCCTGCCGTTCGCGATCTGGATGCTGCGCGGGTTCACCGCCGCGGTCCCGGCGGAGCTGGAGGAGGCGGCCGCACTGGACGGCGCCTCCCGGTTCCGGTTCACCTGGCAGGTGTTGTTCCCACTGGTCGCCCCGGGCCTGGTGGCCGCGAGCGTGGTGTCGTTCGTGCACGCCTGGAACGACTTCCTGTTCGCCAAGACCTTCCTGATCTCCGGCACCGAAACCCGTACCCTTCCGCTCGGTCTGCTCGTATTCTTCAAACCGGAGGAACAGGACTGGGGGGCGATCATGGCAGGGGCGACGTTGATGACTATTCCGGTGCTTGTCTTCTTCGTCGCGGTGCAGCGACACCTCGTCTCGGGACTGGGTGGCTCGGTGAAGGGATGACCGCGCTCGACGGTCTCCTGCCCCGTCCGGTGCGGGTCCGTCCCGCCACCGGCCACTACCGCATCGACGGCCCCGAGATCCCGGCCAGGGTCTCCACCGTCCTTCGGGTCGACCCGATCCGGGTGCCGAACCCGGAGGGGTTCCGGATCACGATCACCCCGACCGGGGTCACCACGCTGGCCGCCGACTCCGCCGGCGCCTACTACGCGGAGGCCGCGCTGCGCCAGCTGCTCGGCCCGGACGCCTTCCGCGCCGCGAACATCCACGGCGGGCCGTGGTTGCTGCCGTGCGGGCAGGTCGAGGACCACCCCAGGTTCTCCTGGCGCGGGTGCCTGCTGGACGTGGCCCGCCACTTCATGCCCAAGGCCGGGGTGTTCCGGTTCATCGACCTGATGGCCGTGCACCGGCTCAACATCCTGCACCTGCACCTCACCGACGACCAGGGCTGGCGCATCGAGGTGCCGGAGTTCCCGCGGCTCACCGAGGTCGGCTCCTGGCGGCAGGGCTCCTGGGTCGGCCGCCAGCCGGACGGCACCGCCGAGCACGACGGCCGCCCGCACGGCGGGTACTACACCACCGACGACCTGCGGGAGATCGTCGCCTACGCCCAGGACCGGCACATCACGGTCGTGCCCGAGGTGGACGTGCCGGGCCACAGCCAGGCGGCCATCGCGTCCTATCCCGAGCTGGGCGTGACCGGCGCCGCCCTGCAGGTGCTGACCCGCTGGGGGATCAGCGACAACGTGCTCAACGTCTCCGACGAGACCATCGAGTTCTACCGGCGGGTGTTCACGCATGTGGCGGCGGTGTTCCCGGCGCCGGTGATCTGCGTAGGCGGGGACGAGGTGCCGCTGACCCAGTGGGCGCACAGTCCGGCCGCCCGCCGGCGGATGGAGGAGCTCGGCCTGTCCAGCGCCGCGCAGCTGCCCGGCTGGTTCGTCGGCCGGATCACCGCGCACCTCGCCGCGCTGGGCCGCCGCGCCCTGGGCTGGGACGAACTGCTCGACAGCGGAGAGGTGCCGCAGGAGACCATCATCGCGAGCTGGCGCGGCGAGCAGCACGGCGTTCGTGCCGCCCTGGCCGGGCACGACGTCGTGATGTGCCCCGAGCAGGAGACCTACCTCGACCACCGCCAGTCCGACCACACCGACGAGCCGATCCCGGTCGGCTTCCGCCGTACGCTGGCCGACGTCTACGCCTACGAGCCGATCCCGGCCGCGATGCCGGCGTCGGCCGTGCCCCGGGTGCTCGGGGCGCAGGCGCAGGTGTGGACCGAGCACCTGGACAACCCCAGGCGGGTGGACTACGCGGCGTTCCCCCGGCTCGCCGCGTTCGCCGAGGTCGTCTGGTCCGCGCCGGAGGGCCGTTCGCTCGAGGAGTTCGAACGCCGCCTCGAGCGCCACCACCTGCCGAGGCTGGACGCGCTCGGCGTGGAGTACCGCCCCCGCGGCGGTCCGCGGCCCTGGCAGACCAGGCCCGGGGTTCCCGGCCGCATCCGCGGCCTCAACGCCACGAGCTGATCCCCGACCCCGGGACCGGCCCGCCGCGCGCGAGGTCAGCCCGCGCCGGCGACCGCCGCGACGAAGCCACGCGCACGTTCGGCGATGTCGGACAGGCGGGACTCGGCGGCCAGCGCGGGGGCGACCACGCCGCTGCCGGCGGTGACCGCGAGGGCTCCGCCGGCGAGGAAGTCGGCCGCGTTCTCCGTGGTGATCCCGCCGGTGGCCACCAGCGGCACGTCGGGGTACGGGCCGTGCAGGTCGCCGAAGTAGGCGGGGCCGAGCCGGGCGGCGGGGAACACCTTGACCGCGGTGGAGCCGAGGTCGACCGCGGCGGCCACCTCGGTGGGGGTCATCGCGCCCAGGACGAGCGGCACGTCGCGCTTGGCGGCCTCCGCGGCGACGTCCGGCCGCAGGCCGGGGGTGAGCAGGAACGAGGCGCCGGCGGCGATGGCGTCCCGCGCGTCCTGGGCCGACATCACCGTTCCCGCGCCCAGGATCAATCCGTCCACTGAGGACGCCTGTTCGATCAGGCGCGGAGCCTCCGGCGTGGTCAGCGCGAACTCGACGACGGGCAGCCCGGCCTCGACCAGCGTGCCGGCCAGCCCGACCGGGTCGGGGATGGCGGGAGCCCGGATGATGCACAGCGCACGGCGTACGGTGAGCTCGGCGAGCAGGTTCACGGGCGGTCTCCTGGTGGCCTGGGGGGAGGGCGTTGTCACGGGGACGGTATGCCACCGGGTCACGCGCCGCGCGTCGCCTCCTCCCGGCCGAGAGCGACTGGTCAGGATGCGTACGCTCGATGCGGGGGCAGCCATCTGATGGTCCGCAGGCCCAATCGACACTCGCTGCCCCCGCCTGACTCGAGGTCAGGTCACGGGCTCGATCACGTCGGCAGCCCGATAGACCTCAAGCCCCTTGGACGTCCAGGGCTCCCACGGTTCGACGGCGAGACGCTCAACCCACCGCATCTGGGACGCGAAGTACTCCGTGTACGGGGTGTCCTGCCCGAAGATCAGGATCGGTCCATCTGTACCCCGCTTGCCGTGGCCGTAGAGCATCACGCGGTAGTGGTCGTCGATCTCCTCGATCGCGAACGAGCAGGGGAAGTTGTACAGCCACACCTGCAACCCGCCTCCCCGCTCGGTGAAGTCGGCTAGGCGCTCCTCGGCAGCCACCAACGGCCGAAGCACCTCCCGGAGGTAGCGATCCGGGTTCTCCATCGCTGCCTCGCCTGGCTCCAGGCGGTAGCGGTCTCGTCGTGAGTCGGTGGTCGGATCCATCATGTACATGCGGACCGGGATCGTGCGGGCTTTCGCTTCGATCATCGGCAGCACGTGGTCTCGGGCGTAGAAGTTGCGGGTCAACCCGAACACGTTCACACGGTGTCGAGCGGATGCGATCCGGCCGAACAGGTCCCGCATGCTCTCATCGTCGGTGCGTGCGTAGATATCGGTCAGGCCGGCACGTTCCAGGTGGGTGATCTCAGGCACCGAGTGATCCTCTCCGTAGCCGAGCCGATCGGGCCTCGTCCGGTACACCCGGCACAGGTAGTCGATCCGCTCATCGTTCGGCCGGCGTTGGCCGTGTTCCCATCGCAGGATCTCAGGGTCGGTGAGGTTCGGCGGAGCTAGTCCGTCTTGCTCGTAGGCCGCATCGATCCGAGCGGACAGCTCTGACCGACTCCAACCATGCCCAACGCCAGGCGAGCAACGGATGGACATCGTCGAGACGTGCGATCCGGTCCGCGATGTCCTCTACGTGGGCACCCTCGCGAAGACCAGCCAACCTGATCTCTAGTGCTTCCCGCTGTCGGAGCTGTCTCACAGATCGATCTACACGCGACATAACCCGCACGGTGCCGGGTTTGACGTGAGGCGTCAACTCGAGTGACGCGATAGGACGTCGAGCGCGTCAATATCTGGGACGATGCTCGGTCCATGGCTGGTCAACCGTGGTGGGTTTCGATGCTGTGGCTCGGCTCCATCGTCGTTGTCTCCGGTCTCCTGATCTTCGCAGCCGGGAGGGCCGACAAGCGGGATCGGAGCAACCAGCGGGGCAAACGATGAGCAGGTACAAACCGGACAGGGTCCGGGGAGCAACCATGCGGGCGTGGCTCAGTACGCCATGTCCCCCGGTGCCCGATCCGGTTCGAGTCCCACGTCGGTGCCGCTGCAAGTCCTGGGTGTTCGGGGTTGACGCTCGCGATGCCGATCGGCGGTTGCAGGAGCACAAAGAGAAGGAAGGGTGTTCGGGTTGACTGTGCCTCGGGGGCCGCTACGCCTGCCGTGCAAGAAGTGTGAGGGCGACGGGCGCGAGCACTGCCAGGACAGTTCACCACCGGGTCACGCGCCGCGCGTTGCCTCCGTCATGCCGCGGTTGGTCCATTCGTCCGGGAGGTCCTCCGGCACGAGCAGCGTGAGGTCCTCGACCGTGGCGGTGGTCGACCGGGCGAGCCGGACGGCGTGCTCGGAGACCATGGTCTCGAACGTGCGGCGGGCGGTGCGGCCGTTGCCGAAGCTTCGTCCCCGCTCGAGGCTGTCGTAGTAGGCCAGCAGCTCGGTCCGGGTGGACTCGGCGAGGCGGTAGTCGTGCGCCGTGGCCTGCAGCTCGGTGATGCGGACGAGCTCGGAGGAGGTGTAGTCGGGGAACTCGATCGTGCGGCTGAAGCGGGACTCCAGGCCGGGGTTGGCGGCGACGAAGCGAGCCATCTCGGCGGTGTACCCCGCGACGATCACCACCACCTCGTCCCGGTGGTCCTCCATCAGCTTGACCAGCGTGTCGATCGCCTCCCGGCCGAAGTCGGCGCCCCCGTGGTCGGGTGTGAGCGCGTATGCCTCGTCGATGAACAGCACGCCGCCCCTGGCCCGGTCGAACTGCTTCTTGGTCCTGGGAGCGGTGTGGCCGACGTAGGAGCCGACCAGGTCCACCCGGGACACCTCGACCAGGTGCCCGGCCTCGAGCAGGCCGAGCGCGGCCAGGATCCGCCCGTACAGCCGCCCCACGGTGGTCTTGCCCGTCCCCGGGTTGCCGGTGAACACGAGGTGCCGGCTCAACGGCGGGGTCCGCAGCCCGGCCTCGGCCCGGCGCTGACCCACCATGATGAGATCGACCAGCGTCCGGACCTCCTCCTTGACCTCGGCGAGCCCGATCAGCGCGTCGAGCTCGCCGAGGAGCTCGGCGACCGAGGCGGGGCCGGCGGGCGCGGACGGCTCGCCCGCCCCCGCCGCGTCCCCCGTGCCCGGCGGGAGGCCGACCTGGTCGTCCTCCCCGTTGCGGTAGGAGGAGCAGGCCTGGACCGACGGGCTGCCGGCCAGCTCGAAACCGGTGTACCCGTTGTCGAACGCGCGGCACCTGGTCAGCGTCGCCCGGTCGCCGTGGATGTCGAAGCCGTGTCGGCTCGCGCCGCTGACCACACAGTCCTCGAACGTCGAGGTCGACTCGGAAAAGGCCACCACGCCGTGGTCGTCGACGTCGCTGACCCGGCAGCGGACGAACTTGGCGTCGCCGCCGTAGAGGGTGATCCCGGTGTCCGACGCCTTCTCGATCACGCAGTCCTCGGCGGCCAGCGTGGTTCCCCGGTCGGCCACGCTGAACCCGTTCCCCGACACGTCCTGGATCCGCGTGTGCGCGACCGTCGCACGGGCCCCGCTGCCCATCGACACCGCGGGGTAGCCACCGCCGCCGGTGATCTCGGTTCTGAGCAGCGACGCGGCGGAGTTCCGACCGGTCACCTCGACCGCGCCCATGTCGATGTCGACGAAGCGGCAGTCCATGATGGACGCCGAGCCGGCGGACACAGCGCACCCGGAGCCGGAGCTCTCGGCGATCGTGCACCCGCTCAGCTCGGCGACCGCGTCCCGCCCGTCCAGCCAGACGCCGTTGCCGCCGGTGCCGCGAACGGTGGTCCCGGTCAGCACCGCCTTGGCACCGCGTTCCAGGTAGACCCCGGCGAGGTCGGTGTCCAGGATCTCGCTGTCGCGCAGGACGACGACCGCTCCCCGTCCGCGGACCTCCACCCCGTACCCGCTCGGGCCGCTCAGCCGGCACGCGGTGAGCGTCGGCGTGGCGCCCCCGTCCACCTCGAGCGCCGCCATGCCGGCGTCGAGGACCGCGCACCGCTCGAAGGTCCCGCCCGCACCGTCGACCTTGATGCCCGCCCCGTTCTCGTTGGTGACGTGGCAGTCCCGCACCAGCGGCGTCGCGCGCTCGGCCACGCTGATCCCGCTGTCCCCGGTGCCGGTGACCGAGCAGCCATCGAGGACCGGGGTGATCCCGTCGCCGGTGATCACCACGGTGCCCGTCCAGCAGCCCTCGCCGCGCAGCTCCAGGCCGCGCACCGTCGCGGACGCGGTCAGGGTCAGGGCGGCGTGGTCGGTGTTGCCGACGAGGCACACCCCGCCCGGTCCGTTCTGGGCACGGAGCTCGATCTCCTTGTCGACCACGACCGGACCCGGGTAGGTCCCGGCCGCGACCTCCACGACATCCCCCGGTCTGGCGTCGCGCACGGCCGAGCCGATGTCCCGATAGCCGGGCCCGAAGCCCGCGACCCGCAGCAGTCTTGCGTTCACCCCGCACAGGTTAGGGCTTTCCCGAGGCGCGCCGAGGGGAGTTCGACCACTTGGGCCGGATCCGAGGTGTCAGGCGGGGACCAGGCCGGCCTCGTAGGCGAAGATCGTGAGCTGGACCCGGTTGCTGACGTCGACCTTGGCGAACGAGCGGGTGATGTGGGTCTTGACGGTCGCCTCGCTGAGGAACAGGGCCGCGGCGATCTCCGCGTTGGACCGTCCGCGTGCGACCTCCCGGACCACCTCGCGCTCCCGTTCGCTCAGCCCGGCGAGCCGGGTCCTCGCCCGCTCCCGCCGCGGGTCGAGCCGCCCGGCCACGAAGTGTCCGATGAGCGTTGTCGTGGTGCGCGGCGACAACATCATCTCGCCGCCGGCGACGACCCGGACCGCCTCGATGATCTCCCGCGGCGAGCCCTCCTTGAGCAGGAAGCCGCTGGCGCCGGCGGTGAGCGCGTCGAACACGTACTCGTCCAGGTCGAACGTGGTGAGCACGAGGACCTTGGGCGGGCGGGGGAGCGTCATCACCGCCGCCGTCGCGGCCAGCCCGCTCATCCGCCGCATCCGGATGTCCATGATCACGACGTCCGGGGCGTGCGCGGCCACCGCCGGGAGCACCTCGTCCCCGTCGCCCGCCTCCCCGACCACCACGATGTCCTCGGCACTGCCGAGGATCATGGACAGCCCGGTGCGGACGAGCGGATCGTCGTCGACCAGCAACACCCGGACCTGGACCACCGGGACATGCTAGGGCACGTCTGGTGGATCTCCGGCCGCGCGGTCCGCGCCCGGGCGGCCTGGCCGCGTTGTCGCACCAGGAGTCGATGCGGTTCCCTCAGGGCTCGTCCGGTGACTCCCACGGCAGCCAGGCCCGGACCACGAACGTTCCCCGGTCGGTCGGCCCCGCGCTCACGTGTCCGCCCAGGACGGCGGCCCGTTCGGTCATCCCGGCGAGCCCGGAGCGCGAGCCGGGCGATGGTTCCGCCGCGTCGGACAGCGGGTTGCTGACCTCGATCGCCACCCCGGTGCCCGGGCCGCCGCGCACGACCAGCTCGGCCGCGCTGCCCGGGGCGTGCCGCACGACGTTGGTCAGCGACTCCTGCACGATCCGGTAGACGGCGGTGCCCAGCGCCCCCGGCGCCTGCCCGGGACGGTCCACCATGATCGTGGCGGTCACCGGCGCACCGGCCGCGCGGGTGCGTCCCACCAGGTCCGGCAGGTCGCCGAGGGTCGTGCTCGGACTCTCGGCCGCGTTGTCGTCCCGCAGCGGTATCGCGCGCCCGTCCCGCAGCATGCCGATCACCTGCCGGAGGTCCTCGAGGGACTGTTTCGCCGAGGTGCGGACGTTGCGCGCCGCCTCTCCCACCGCGGCGTCCTCGCTCACCTCGAGCGCGCCCGCCTGCAACGACAGCAGCGACAACCGGTGCCCCAGCACGTCGTGCATCTCGTGGGCGATGCGGGACCGCTCCTCGCGCCGCGCCATCTCCTCGCGCAACACCCGTTCTCGCGCGGCCTGCCCGGCGAGCGCTTGGCGGGTGCGCCGGATGATGCCGAACACGACGGGGATCGCGGTCAGCACGGCGGCGATCACCAGGACACCGACCACCCGCACCGCGGTGTTCTCGGCGTCGATGAGCCGGCCGGCGATCGTGATGTCCTGGTTGTACCCGGTGTCCCGCCACACCGCGAGCGCGGTCACCCCGAACACCAGCGTCGTCGCGGCCCGCACGAGGTGTCCCTGGCGGCCGGCGGCCAGCGCGGCGAGCGCGGCGAGCGCGGCGAACGAGTCCGCTCCCAGCAGCGGCGGGACGAGCGCGATGATCGTGACCAGCTCGGGTCTGCGGTGCCGCCAGCAGAGCATGACCGCCGCGCCGAGCGCGGCGAGCAGGGCGAACCAGGCCAGCGCGCTCATCCGGGTCATCGTCTGGCCCGGTACGTAGCCCTCCGCGCCGACCGCGTAGAGGCTGCTCACCACGCTCGCCGTCACAACGCAGACGGTCGTCACGACCTCGCGCACTGCTCGCCCCATGGCCGCAGAGCGTACGGGCAGACGCCCCGACCGCGGGTCGCATCCTTTCGGCCGGGATTGACGACTTTCGGTTGACCCCAGGCGATCTGTTCGGGCGACGTGCGGAGGCGGTTGCCGTTGCTTGTATTCCGCCGCATCGACAACGACCTGAAAGGACACGTTCCGTGAACCAGCTCGCTCCCACCGAACAGCGCAACGGCCTCGGCACCGCCGGTTTCGTGCTCGGCCTGGTCGGCCTCCTTATCGCGTTGATCCCCCTGCTGGGGGTTCTCGCCTGGCCCCTGGTGGTGCTGGGCGTGATCTTCTCCGCTGTCGGCATCGCGCGGGTCCGCCGCGGGGCCGCGTCGAACAAGGGCCTCGCCATCGCCGGCCTGGTCGTGTCGATCGTGGGCCTCGGGGCGTGCGTGCTCTGGAGCTTCGTGATCAACACGGCCGACAACACCCTCGAGGAGGAGGCCGCCCGGGAGGTCGAGATCACCTACGAGGTCACCGGCGACACCGCCACCGCCGACATCGAGTACAGCACCTACAGCGACGACGGCGTCGAGAGCCACGCGGAGAACGGCGCCAAGGTCCCCTGGACCAAGAAGGTCACCGCGAAGGGCCTGCTCAAGGGCGGCTCCCTGCTGGCAACGACCGGCGAGTCCGGCGGCAAGATCACCTGCCGCGTCCTGGTGGACGGCAAGGAGACCGAGACCGGCACCGCGTCCGGCCCCTTCGCCATGGCCACCTGCACCGGCTTCTGACCGCCGACCGGACCCGTCACCTCGGTGGCCGGTGCTGTCCGGGCGCGTCCGTGAGCCCCGGCAGCTCGGTCTCGGGGTTGTCGGGCACGGGCACCGCCAGCAACTCGATGGCGATCTCCACCAGCCGCGCCAGAGCGGGACGGGCGATGAGGATGTTCAGCTCGTCGGTCGGCTGTCCGATCATCACATGGACGTCCATGTCGCCGGTGAACGTGGCCCGCAGCTGGCAGCTGCCGGGGATGTCGAGCCAGACCGCCGCATGCGGCTCACCGGCCATCTCGTGTCAGTCCTTCGTTCTGCATGGTTGGTCTCCCGCTGTGTCTGGGGTGTGGCGGGACCAGGAGACCTCGGCACCGCCAGGGTGCGAAACCGGGTGGGTGCGCTTCCCACATCGGTTGTCACCTGGCGCCCTGTGCGGAAACGGCGACAATGGGAGTGTGCGGCAGACGGCCGGGGAACCCCCGGAGATCCTCGAGTTCCAGCGGGTACTGGGGGAACGGCTGGCGACGTTCCGCAAGGCGGCCGAGGTCACACAAGCACGGCTCGCCTCGAGCGCCTATCTCGACCGCACTACCGTTTCCCACATCGAGCGAGGCCGGGCGCGGGGCGGTGAGGCGTTCTGGCGGACGGCGGACGATCTCGCCGGCGCCGGGGGCCAACTCCTCGACGCGTTCCACCGGCTCGAGGCCGCCAGGCGCGAGTACGAGGCGGATGTCCGCTCGCACGAGCTCGCCGCGGCGCGAGCCGAGGTGGACGGTCTGCGCGGTGCGCCGCTGACCGGTCGGGGCACCCGCGCACAGGGGCAGGACGACGAGCTGGCGGCCGTCGAACTGGCCCGCCGGGTTGCCGCTAGGGAGCGTCCTCAAAGCCAGAGGGTGAGGGTGGCTAGCGACGTCGGTGACGAGACGCTGACCCGGCTGGAGCTGGCCTTCGACGAGCTGGCGATGGCCTACCCGGTGACGCCGCCGGCGGAGTTGCTGGAGCGGTTGCGGACCCACCTGTCCTACGTCGAGGCGCTGGTCGACTCGCGGATGACGCTGGGGGAGCGGAGGCGGTTGATCGTGGTGGGTGCGTGGCTGTCGCTGCTCGCGGCGACGGTGCACGTCGATCTCAAGCAAACGGCGGCCGCCACCGCGCGGCTGCGGACGGCAGCAGGGCTCGCGCGGCAGGCCGGGCACGACGAGATCCGCGCCTGGTGCTTCGAAGACCGAGGCCTGGCGGGTGCTGACCGACGGCGACTACCGGCGCGCCGTCGAGCTGGCCCGTGCCGCGCAGGAGCTCGCGCCGGCAGGCAGCTCGGTCGCGGTCCAGGCCACCGCGCAGGAGGGGCGTGGCTGGGCGCGGCTTCGCGAAACCCGGGAGACCTACCGGGTGCTCGGCCAGGTCGAGCGCCTCGTCTCGCCCCTGGCACGGCCGGAACGACCCGAGCACCACTACCGCTACGACCCCGACAAGTCCCTCGCCTACCTCGCCACGACGTTGGCGTGGGTGGGCGATCCGGCGGCGGAGGGCTGCGCGCGGGAGGTCATCGCCCGGCTCGCCCCGGCCGAGCGCGGCGACGGCTGGACGCGTCGGGTTGCCGTGGCAAACCTCGACCTCGCGTTGGCGCTGCTGGTGACCGGACGGCTGGACGAGGCGTGTGCGGCGGCGTACCGCGCCATCGGGTCCGGTCGCGTGGTGCCGTCCAACCACTGGCGGGCCGCCGAGGTGGTCGAGGCCGTGGCGGCACGCGGGTTGCCCGAGGGGAGGGACCTCCGTGAGGCCTACGAGCGGCTCAGGGGCGGCGCGTTCAGCGGAGGTGCGCCGCCGCCCACTCGTCGTCGTCGGCCTCGGTCAGGCGGGTGACCAGGTCGGCGGGGAGCGGGGGGCAGACGTCCTCGGTGGTGCGCAGGACGGCTGCGGCCTGCAGGTGGCCGGCGCGAAGCCGGCGTCGGGGCGGTGCGCCGGCCAGGGTCGCGGCGAGGAAGCCCGCGGCGAACGCGTCCCCCGCGCCGACCGGCTCGACCACGTCCACCCGCAGCGCGGGCTGGACCACCGGGGGCCGGTCACGCCCGGTGTCGGGGTCGCGCTCGACCAGCGTCGCGCCCTGTTCGGCCTGCTTGACCACGAGCGTGCCCGGCTCGGGCAGCAGCTCGCGGATCGCGGCCGGACCGTCCGCGTCCCAGACGGCCAACGCCTCGTCCGCGCCGACCAGCACGATGTCGGCGGCGGCGGCCAGCTCACGGAGCACCGCGGGATCGCGGTCGCGCCAGAGCGCCGGACGCCAGTTCAGGTCGAAGGAGAGCAGGTGGGTCCGCCTCGGCGCGGCGACCAGCTCACGCACCAGGGCCAGGCAGCTGTCCGACAGCGCGGGCGTGATCCCGCTCGTGTGGACGATCCGCACCTGGTCCAGCGGCAGCTCCGCGACCAGCTCCGGCCCCATCGCCGAGGCGGCCGACCCGCGCCGGTAGTACCGCACCGGGCTGCCGCCGGCGTCGCTCTCCTTGACGTACAGACCGGTCGGGCGGGACGGGTCCACCCGCACCCGCGAGACGTCCACACCGAACCCCGCCACGAAGTCGGCGACCGCCCGGCCGAACGCGTCGTCGCCCACCGCGCTCACCCAGGCCGCGGCGACGCCCATTCCGGCCAGATGGCACGCCACATTGGACTCCGCGCCGCCGACGGTCCTGGTCCACATGCGCACCCGCTCCGGCGGCCCCGCCTCGGTCGGGACGAACAGCGCCATCGACTCCCCGAGGCAGAGGACGTCCACCGGCACCTCCACGCGAGGAGTCCTATCCGGACTCACGTTTGACTGGTCGGGCAGCGGGATGCTACACACCGGTGCGTTGCCCACAGCGCGGTAGGAGGGCCATTGGCCGGGCGGGTTGACCGGGACGCCGTCGCCGCGATCCGGGAGGAACGCGTCGACTGGCGGTTCAAGGGCCTACCGGCCTCCGTCGCCGGCATGACGATCGCCGAGGTGGCGGACGCGGGCCTGAACCTGTTCGAGGACGGCTTCACCCCGCCGGTGATGACCATCGACGCCGCCGCCCTCGAGCACAACCTCGCGACGATGGCCGACTGGTGCCGGGCGCGAGGTCTCGCCCACGCGCCGCACGGCAAGACCACGATGGCACCGCAGCTCTACGCCCGGCAGTTCGACCATGGCGCATGGGGGCAGACCTGCGCCAACGCGGCGCAGCTGCGGGTCTACCGCGCGTTCGGCGTCAGCCCGGTGCTGCTCGCCAACCAGCTGGTGGACCCGGCCGCCCTGCGCTGGCTGGCCGCCGAGCTGGACCGCGACCCGACGTTCGAGTTCGCCTGCTGGGTGGACTCCGTACGCGGCGTCGAGCTGATGACCGCCGCCCTGGCCGACGCCCGACGGCCGGTGGACGTGCTGGTGGAGCTGGGGGTCGCCGGGGGACGGACCGGGGTCCGCGACCGCACGGCCGCGCTCGAGGTGGCCGCCGCGGTGGCCGCGAGCTCGGCGCTGCGGCTGGTCGGCGTCAGCGGCTACGAGGGCGCGGTCAGCCACGAGACCGACCCGGCGGCGCTGACCGCGGTGCGCGACTACCTGGTCGAGCTGCGGGCGCTGGCGGTCGAGCTGGCCGAGGGCGGGCACTTCGACGGGCTGGACAGGGTGATCGTCACCGCCGGCGGGAGCGCCTACTTCGACCTGGTAGCCGAGGTCCTCGGCGAGCCGTGGCCCGCGGGCCCGGCAGTGCTGCCGGTGGTGCGCGGCGGCGCCTACGCCACCCACGACTCCGGCATCTACGCCTACCAGTCACCGCTCGGCACGCACCCTCGGCTGGCCGACGCGCCGCCGCTGCGGCCGGCGCTGCGGGCATGGGCACAGGTCACGTCCTGCCCCGAGCCGGGGCTCGCGCTGCTCACCGCCGGGCGGCGCGACCTGCCGTACGACAACGGGCTGCCGGTGCCCGAGGTGGTGCGGCGGGACGGCGTCGCGGTGCCGTTCACCGCCAGCGTGTCGGCGATGAACGACCAGCACGCGTTCGTACGGTACGAGGGGGCAGAGGGGCTCGGGGTCGGTGACTGGGTCGGCCTCGGCGTCTCCCACCCGTGCACCACGTTCGACAAGTGGCAGTTGATCCCCATCGTGGCGGACGAGACCGTCGTAGACCTGGTGCGAACGTACTTCTGAACTTGATGGCTGCTCCCGCTCCTGAGTTGGGTGGTGCTGTTGGGTTCGCGGCCTTGCGGGGGGTTTATCGCCGTTGTTGGGTCGCCACCCCCGGTTCACGTGACCCCGAAGGTCCCGCGCTGTATCTGATGGTCGCGGACGCGACTGCGCTAAGACACCGTCTTCCCTCGTCGCGTCCTCGGCGCTGGCGCGCCTGCGGGCGCTCCTCAGTCCAGACGGTGTCCGCTCCGTCGCGTCCGCTCCCGGGGGCCGAATCTGGGAGCGCTCCCAGAATACCCCTCTGTTGCCCCGGAATGCCAGGGTGAATTCCCGGGCTGCTTGACAAGTTCGCAGCCGAGCGCCCACTATCTGTAGCTGAAATCTGGGAGCGCTCCCAATGTTCCGGCCTCGTGGGCGTCATCGTCGCCACCACGGAAAGGATCTGCCGTGCCTCGCCAGCCCCACCGCCGCTCGACGTCGTTCGTCGCGGCGGGCGCCGCGGCGCTTGTCACCGCCGCCGTGCTCACTCCGACAGCCGCAGCCCAACCACAGGAGCTGATCACCAACGGCACCTTCGACACCACCACCGCGCCGTGGTGGTGGACCGAGAACGCGCCCGCTGCCGTGGTCGACGGCCAACTGTGCGCCGAGATCCCCGGCGGGACCGCGAACCCCTGGGACGCGATCATCGGCCAGAACGACCTCCCGCTGCAGGCGGGCGAGAGCTACGAGCTCTCCTTCGACGCGTCGGCGTCGATCCCGGTGGGCGTGCTCGCCAAGATCCAGGAGCAGGTTGAGCCCTGGACCGAGCAGCTGTCCGAACCCACGATCCTCGGTCCCGAGCTCCAGCACTTCTCGTACACCTTCACCTCCGAGGTCGACAGCACCGCCCAGCAGGTCGCGTTCCAGGTCGGCGGGAGCGCGGAGCCGTGGACGTTCTGCCTGGACAACGTCTCGCTCACCGGCGGCGTCGAGCCCCCCGACTACGAGCCGGACACCGGGCCGCGGGTCCGGGTGAACCAGGTCGGCTACCTGCCGGACGGACCGAAGAACGCGACCGTCGTGACCGAGGCGACCGAGCCGTTCGAGTGGACGCTCGCCGACGAGTCCGGCACCGTCGTCGCCGAGGGACAATCCACCCCGCGCGGTGTGGACCCGTCCTCGCAGCAGAACGTGCACACGATCGACTTCTCCTCGGTCACCGCGGAGGGCAGCGGCTTCACGCTGACCGCCGACGGGGAGACCAGCTACCCGTTCACCATCGGCAACCTCTACGGCGGGCTGCGCTCGGACTCGCTGCAGTTCTTCTACCTGCAGCGCAGCGGCATCGAGATCGACGGCGACCTGGTGGGCGAGGAGTACGCGCGCCCGGCGGGGCACCTGAACGTGCCGCCGAACCAGGGTGACATCGACGTCCCGTGCCAGGCCGGGGTCTGCGACTACCGGCTCGACGTGCGCGGCGGCTGGTACGACGCGGGCGACCACGGCAAGTACGTGGTCAACGGCGGCATCGCCACCGCCCAGCTGCTCAGCACCTACGAGCGCACCCTGACCGCACCCAGCGCGACCCCCGGCGCCCTCGGCGACAGCACGCTGCGGCTGCCCGAGCGCGGCAACGGCGTGCCCGACGTGCTCGACGAGGCGCGCTGGGAGTTGGAGTTCCTGCTGCGGATGCGGGTTCCCGCCGGTCAGCCGCTGGCCGGGATGGCGCACCACAAGATCCACGACCGGAACTGGACCGGCCTGCCGCTGCTGCCCCACGAGGACCCGGAGCCGCGCGAGCTGCACCCGCCGACCACCGCGGCCACGCTGAACCTGGCGGCCACCGCCGCGCAGTGCGGCCGGCTCTACGCCCCCTACGACGCGGACTTCGCCGCGACCTGCCTCGAGGCGGCCCGCGAGGCCTACGCGGCGGCCGAGGCGAACCCGAACCTGCTGGCCGACCCGAACGACGCCACCGGCGGCGGCGCCTACAACGACGACGACGTCAGCGACGAGTTCTACTGGGCGGCGGTGGAGCTGTACCTGACCACCGGCGAGCAGGGCTACCTCGACGACCTGATGGCCTCGCCGCACCACTGGAGCGAGGAGGCCCTCGGCACCACCGCGTTCTCCTGGCCCGAGACCGCGGGACTCGCCCGGCTCAACCTCGCCACCGTGCCCAGCGACCTGCCCCAGCACGAGCTGGACTGGGTGCGCGGCTCGGTGCGCAGTGCCGCCGACCGGTACCTGGCGACGCTCAACGCCGAGGCGTACGGCCTGCCGATGCCGGGCGAAGCGGAGAACTACGTCTGGGGCGGCAACAGCAACATCATCAACAACGTGATCGTGATCGCGACCGCCTTCGACCTCACCGGCGACAAGCGGTACCGGGACGGCGCGCTGCAGGGGATGGACTACATCTTCGGCCGCAACGCGCTCAACCACTCCTACGTCACCGACTGGGGCACGGTCACCCCGCAGAACCAGCACAGCCGGATCTACGCCCGGCAGCTCGACCCGAACTCGCCCAACCCACCGTCGGGCTCCCTCGCCGGCGGGGCGAACAGCAACCTGCAGGACCCGTTCGCCGCCGACCTGCTGGCCGGCTGCGCGCCCCAGTTCTGCTACGTCGACGACATCCAGTCCTACTCGACGAACGAGGTGGCGATCAACTGGAACTCGGCACTCGCCTGGATCGCGTCGTTCCTGGCTGACCAGGAATGAGCAGGTGGCCGGGCCGGTGGCAACGGAGCCACCGGCCCGGCCACCTCCCAGGAGCGGGAGCGCCAGGAGCGGGAGCGCCAGGAGCGGGAGCGACGGAGCGGACACCGTCTGGACGTAGGAGCGCCCGCAGGCGCGTCAGCGCCGAGGACGTGACGGAGGAAGACGGTGTCTTAGCGCAGGAGCGGGAGCGACCAAAAAACACAGTACAGTTTCCAGGATGTCCGATGATTCACCGCTCGACGAGCTCAACGGGGCCGAGCCGGAGCGGGCCGAGCGGGAGCTGCTGGCCTGCTGCGCTTCCGTGCGCTGGGCGCGTGAGCTGCTGGCCAGGCGCCCCTACCCCGACCTCCCCGGTCTGCGCCGCGTCTCGGCGGCGGTGCTCGAGGAGCTGGACTGGTCCGACGTCGAGCAGGCCCTCTCCGCCCATCCCCGCATCGGCGAGCGGCCCGCCGGCTCCGGGCGGGAGGCCGGCTGGTCCCGCGGCGAGCAGGCCGGCGCCGCCGACGCCGGGCCGGAGGTGCGCGAGGACCTCGCCGTCGGCAACCTCGCCTACGAGGAACGCTTCGGACACGCCTTCCTGATCTGTGCCACCGGGCTCTCCGCCGAGACCATGCTGACCCGGCTCCGCGAGCGCCTGGGCAACGACCCGGAGACCGAGCGGGCGGTCGTGCGGACCGAGCTCGGCAAGATCGTCGACCTGCGGTTGGGGAAGGCGTTCGCTCCGTGAGCCTGTCCACGCACGTCCTCGACACCAGCGTGGGGCGGCCGGCCCCCGACGTGCCCGTCCGCCTGGAGGCCCGCGGCGACGACGGCTGGGAGCCGCTCGCGCGGGGGCGGACCGACGCCGACGGGCGCCTCGCCGGCTGGGAGGTTCCCGCCGCGGGCGTCTACCGGCTGGTCTTCGACGTCGGCGACCACCTCGGCGCGGAGAGCTTCTACCCGGAGGTGGGTGTGGTCTTCCGGGTCGTGGAGCCGGCCGAGCACCACCACGTGCCCCTGCTGGTCAGCCCCTACGGCTACACGACCTACCGGGGGAGCTGAAGTGGCCATCCACCTGGGCGGGAACCAGTACGGCAAGGCCGAGGTGCGCCTGGTCCGCGTGGACCGGGGCGCGGAGCGGCACGCCGTCACCGACCTCAACGTCACCACGACGCTGGCCGGCGACCTGGAGGCCACGCACCTCACCGGTGACAACAGCGGGGTGCTGCCCACCGACACGCAGAAGAACACCGTCTACGCGTTCGCCCGCGAGGGCGTCGGCGAGATCGAGGCGTTCGGCCTGCGCCTGGCCCGGCACTTCGTGGACACGACACCCACGATCACCCGGGCCCGGGTACGGCTCGAGCAGTACCGCTGGGAGCGGCTCACGGTCGACGGCCAGCCGGCGCACCACTCGTTCGCGCGGGCGGCCGGCACCCGGACGGCCACCGTCGCCTACGACGGCTCGACCGCCTGGGTGGTGTCCGGCGTCGCGGACCTCACCCTGCTCAACACCACCGGCTCGGAGTTCCACGGCTTCCACCGCGACCGGTTCACCACGCTTCCCGAGACCGACGACCGCATCCTCGCCACCGCGGTCTCGGCGAGCTGGCGGCACGGGGGAGACCCGGCGGACCGGGCCGACGCCGCCTGGGCCGAGTCGTTCCGCCAGGCCCACCGGCACCTGCTCGAGGCGTTCGCCGACACCCACTCCCTGTCGCTGCAGCAGACCCTGCACGCCATGGGTGAGCGGGTGCTGCGGCACCGCGAGGAGCTGGTCGAGGTGCGCCTGGCGCTGCCGAACAAGCACCACTTCCTCGTCGACCTGGAGCCGTTCGGCCTGGACAACCCGGGCGAGGTCTTCTTCGCGGCCGACCGCCCCTACGGCCTGATCGAGGGCACAGTCCTGCGCGACGGAGCGCCGGACCCCGGCCTGGCCTGGTGGTGAGCCGTGGACTTCCTGAGGCCGGCCTCCCTGGCGGAGGCGTTGGCGGCGAAGGCCGAGAACCCGGCCGCGGTGCCGATCGCCGGCGGTACCGACGTCATGGTGGAGCTCAACTTCGACCGGCGCCGCCCGCCGGCGCTGCTCGACCTCGGGCGCGTCGCCGAGCTGGCGCGGTGGGGCGAGGAGAACGGCCACGTGCGGCTCGGTGCGACCGTGTCCTACACCCGGATCGTGGAGGAGCTGGGGACGGTCCTGCCGGGGTTGGCCATGGCGGCACGCACGGTCGGCTCACCGCAGATCCGCAACCGGGCCGGCGTCGGCGGCAACCTCGGCTCGGCCTCGCCGGCGGGTGACGCGCACCCGCCGTTGCTGGCCGCCGGCGCCGAGGTCGAGCTGGCCTCGGTCCGCGGCACCAGGACCGTCCCGGTCGGCGAGTTCTTCCTGGGGCCCAAGCGGTCCGCGCTCGCCGAGGACGAGCTGATCACCGCTGTCCTGGTGCCGAGGGCCGCCGGCCCGCAGCAGTTCGCGAAGGTCGGCACGCGCAACGCGATGGTGATCGCGGTCTGTTCGTTCGGTCTCGCGCTGGACACGGCCGCCCGGTCGGTGGGCACCGGGATCGGCTCGGCCGGGCCGACTCCGCTGCGCGCGGCGGAGGCCGAGGAGTTCGCCGCCGCGGCGCTGCCCTGGGACGAGCCGGCGGCGCTGGACGAGGCGACCGCGCGGGAGTTCGGGGAGCTGGTCGCCGCGGCCGCACGGCCCATCGACGACGTGCGGGGCAGCGCCGCCTACCGGCGGCACGCGCTGGCCGTGCTCGCCCGGCGCACGCTGCGCTGGGCCTGGCAGGACGTGAGCGGAGGACGTTAGGTGCGGGTCAACCTCGAGATCAACGGCGAGCAGCACACCGCCGACGACGTGTGGCCGGGCGAGAGCCTGCTGTACGTGCTGCGGGAGCGGCTGGGCCTGCCCGGCGCGAAGAACGCCTGCGAGCAGGGCGAGTGCGGCTCGTGCACGGTCTACCTCGACGGCACGCCGGTGTGCGCCTGCCTGGTCGCCGCCGGCCAGGCGGAGGGCAGGTCGGTGCGCACGGTGGAGGGTCTGGGCGGGGAGGACCGGCTGGACCCGGTGCAGGACGCGTTCGTCCGCACCGGCGCCGTGCAGTGCGGGTTCTGTACGCCCGGGCTGGTCATCGCCGCGCACGACCTGGTCCACCGCAACCCGCACGCGAGCGACGCGGAGATCCGCGAGGCGCTGGCCGGGAACCTGTGCCGCTGCACGGGGTACGAGAAGATCCTGGACGCTGTTCGGCTCGCGGCGAGCACGGTCGCCGGGGAGCGCGCATGAGGACCGTGATCGAGAACGCCGCGGTCGTCACGGTCAGCGGCGAGGAGTACGCCTCCGGGCACGTGGTCGTCGCGGACGGGCTCATCGAGGCGGTCGGGCCGGGCGCCGCGCCGCGCTCGGACAGCCCGGTCGACCGGCGCATCGACGGCACCGGCTGCCTGGTCACCCCGGGCCTGGTCAACACCCACCACCACCTCTACCAGTGGGCGACCCGAGGCCTGGCCCAGGACTCGACGCTGTTCGGGTGGCTGGTCGAGCTGTACCCGATCTGGGCCGGGCTCGACGAGGAGGTCACCCGGGCAGCCGCGACGGCCGGTGTGCTGCGCCTGGCGCGCACGGGCTGCACCACGGTCGCTGACCACCACTACGTGCACCCGCGTGCCGGCGGCGATCTGACCGCGGCGGTCATCGACGCGGCGACCTCCGTCGGCGCCCGTGTTCACCTGGTCCGTGGGTCGATGGACCGGGGCGAGTCCCGGGGTGGGCTGCCGCCGGACTCGATTGTCGAGGACATCGACGCCGCGCTCGCCGGCTCCGCCGACGCCGTCGACCGCCACCACGACACCGCGCCCGACGCCGCCGTGCGGGTGGCGATCGGCCCGTGCTCGCCGTTCTCGGTGACCACCGACCTGATGCGCACCACCGCGGAGCTGGCCAGGGACAAGGGGGTTCGGCTGCACACCCACCTCGCGGAGACCCTCGACGAGGAGCGGCAGTGCCTCGAGGAGTTCGGGTGCACGCCGGTGGAGTACGCGGAGAAGACCGGCTGGCTCGGCGCCGACGTGTGGCTCGCCCACGGCGTGCACCTGTCCGACGACGCGGTGGCGCGGCTGGGCGCGACCCGCACCGGGGTGGCCCACTGCCCGACGTCCAACGGCCGCCTCGGCTCCGGCATCGCGCGGGTCGCCGACCTCGTCGCCGCGGGCGCGCCGGTCGGCCTCGGGGTGGACGGTGCGGCGTCCAACGAGGACGGAGGTCTGGGTGTCGAGCTGCGCCAGGCCACCTACCTCGCCCGGCTGCGGGGCGGGGCCGACGCGCTGACCGCACGGGACGCCCTGCGCCTGGCCACGCTCGGCGGCGCGCAGTGCCTCGGGCGGGCCGGCGAGCTCGGCAGCCTCGAGGTCGGCAAGCTCGCCGACCTCGCGGTCTGGCGGCTCGACGGCGTCGAGCACGCCGGCATCGCCGACCCGGTCGCGGCGCTGGTCTTCGGCGCCCTGCCTCCGCTGGCCGCGCTGCTGGTCGGCGGGCGGGTCGTGGTCGAGGACGGGGCCTGCGCCACCGTGTCCGAAGAGGACACCGCGGCCGCGCTGCGGCGGGAGAGCGCCCGACTGCTGGCGAAGGCCGGCCGATGAGCAGGACCGACACGAGAACGGAGTCGCTGACCTCGACCGGCACCGGCGGGGTCGGCGAGAGCCCGCTGCGCCCGGACGGCACGCTGAAGGTGCGCGGGGAGTTCGCCTACTCCTCGGACCTGTGGCACGAGGACATGCTGTGGGGCGCGACCCTGCGCAGCCCGCACCCCTACGCCCGGATCCGGTCGATCGACGTCGGGCCGGCGTTGACCGTGCCCGGCGTGCACGTCGTGCTCACCCACGAGGACGTCCCGGGGGAGAACCGCTACGGCCTCGAGCACGCCGACCAACCGGTGCTCGCCGTCGACGTCGTGCGCTACCAGGGCGAGCCGGTGGCGATCGTGGCGGCCGACGACCCGGAGACCGCCCGGCGCGCGGCGGCGCGGGTGCGGGTGGACTACGAGGTGCTGGAGCCGGTGACCGACGCGGAGGCGGCGCTCGCCGACGGAGCGCCGGTGCTGCACCCGGACCATCCGGGCGGGAACCTGGTGCGCCAGGTCAGGATTCGCTTCGGTGACCCGGCGCCGACCGCGCCGGTCGTGGTCTCCGGCGAGTACACGGTCGGCATGCAGGACCAGGCGTTCCTCGGTCCCGAGTCCGGAATGGCCGTCCCGGCCGAGGACGGCGGGATCGACCTCTACGTCGCCACCCAGTGGCTGCACGCCGACCAGCGCCAGGTCTGCCTGGCGCTGGGGCTCGCCCCGGACAAGGTGCGGTTGCACCTCGCCGGTGTCGGCGGCGCCTTCGGGGCGCGCGAGGACCTGTCGATGCAGGTCCACGCCAGCCTGCTGGCCCTGCGGACCGGGAAGCCGGTCAAGATCGTCTACGGGCGGGAGGAGTCGTTCTTCGGCCATGTGCACCGGCACCCGGCCGTGCTCCGCTACGAGCACGGCGCGACCCGCGACGGCGAGCTGGTCTACGTGCAGGCCGAGATCATCCTCGACGGCGGGGCGTACGCCTCGACCACCGCCGCGGTCACCGGCAACGCGGCGACGCTCGGCGCCGGACCGTACCGGGTCCCCAATGTCCACATCGACTGCACCGGTGTCTACACGAACAACCCGCCCTGCGGGGCGATGCGCGGGTTCGGCGCTGTCCAGGCGTGCTTCGCCTACGAGTCCCAGATGGACAAGCTGGCCGAGGCACTGGGGATCTCGCCGGTCGAGGTGCGGGTGCGCAACGCGCTCGAACAGGGGTCGGTCATGCCGACCGGGCAGGTGGTGGACTCCGCCGCGCCGGTCGCCGAGCTGCTCGAGCGGGTCCGGGACCGGCCGCTCCCGCCCGAGCGCGGCGGTCCGCTGGACCTGCGCGAGCTGCCCGGCGGGGTGTCGAACACGACCCACGGCGAAGGCGTCGTGCGCGGCGTCGGGTACGGCGTCGGCGTGAAGAACGTGGGTTTCTCCGAGGGGTTCGACGACTACTCCACCGCGCGGGTGCGGCTGGAGGTGACCGCCGGGGAGCCGGTCGCGTCGGTGCACACCGCCGCCGCGGAGGTGGGCCAGGGGTTGGTCACGCTCCAGGCGCAGATCGCCAGGACCGAGCTCGGCGTGGCGCGGGTGGTGATCCTGCCGGCGGACACGAGCGTCGGCAGCGCGGGGTCGACCTCGGCCTCGCGGCAGAGCTACGTCACCGGCGGTGCGGTCCGGGCGGCCTGCGAGGCGGTGCGCGAGGCGGTGCTGGCGCGGGTTCCGGGGGCCGCAGGGCTCGCCGGGGCGGCCGTGGTCTCGGCGTCCGGCGAGGTGCTCGCCGACCTGGTCGAGGTGCTCGGCGAGGACGTCGTGGAGCGGACCGTCGAGTGGCGCCACCGGCCCACCGAGGCGTTGGACCCGGCGACCGGCAGGGCTTTCGCGCACGTGCAGTACGCCTTCGCGGCCCACCGCGCGGTGGTCGACGTGGACACCGAGCTCGGCCTGGTCCGGGTCGTCGAGCTGGCCTGCGCCCAGGACGTCGGGCGGGCGATGAACCCGGACGCCGTGGTCGGCCAGATCCAGGGTGGTTCCGTGCAGGGGCTCGGGCTCGCGGTGATGGAGGAGATCCAGGTCGTCGACGGCGTGGTGCGCAATGCCTCGTTCACCGACTACCTGATCCCCACCGTGCTCGACACCCCGCCGATGCCGGTCGAGGTCCTCGAGTACGCCGACCCGCACGCGCCCTACGGCCTGCGCGGCGTCGGCGAGCCGCCGACCCTGTCCTCGACACCGGCCATCGTGGCCGCGATCCGGGCGGCGACGGGGAGGGCGTTGACCCGAGCCCCGGTCCGGCCGGAGCACATCGTCGATGGTTAACCCGTTCGTATTATTGGCAGGGCGCCAATCGTCGGATGTCGCATACCGTGACGACTTTTCTCTGGTTTCAGGCGGATACGAGACGGCCTAACCGAAAATAGTTCACTCTTTCGGGCTAGCGCTCAGCACCTAGGGTAGGTAACAAGTCGGGTGCCTAGCGCCCGTTTGGAGGCAGAACCCGTGACAAGTGCACTGGTAACGTCAACGCGCGACTCACGGCGAAGGACGACGAGAAACCCCGATGACTTGGCCTACGGATGGCTCCGGTGCGACGCGTTGAGCTGGTCACCCGGTGGGCGCGGGAACTGGACCAGGTCATCTACCTCGCGCGGTCCCGGGACGACATAGAACACGCGCTGACCAGCGCGCTCGACGATGTCGTTCGTACGCTGACGGCCGACCCGTTCCGCCCGGAACGAGCCGCGGTCGTGGCGGAGCGGTTGGTGGAGCTGGGCCTGACCAGCTCCGAGAGTCTCGAGAGGTCGATCGAGGTACTGGGTAAGGGCATGCCACATCTGCCTGAGTTGGACGGCATCGACGCCGCCGCCGAGAAGCTCGTCCGCGTGCTGAGCACGATGGCGAGGGGTTTCAGCGACGGCATGCGCCAGCGGCTGTTCGACGAGCAGGAGGGGCTGACCCGCGCGCTCATCCAGGCGAGGGAGAACGCCGAGCGCGCGCTCTCGGACAGCGAGGCCCGGTTCGAGGAGATCTTCTCGACCTCGTCGGTCGGCATGGCGATCAGCGACCTGGACGGCACGCTGCTGCGCACCAACCGCGCCCTCGCCGCGATCCTCGGCCACCGCGGTCCGCTCTCGGCGGCGCGGCTGGAGGACCTGTTCCACGCCGAGGACGCGGAGTACCTGCGGCTGCGGTACCAGGTGCTGCTGGAGGACGACTCGCTGCCGTTCCGTGAGCGTCGGCGGCTGCTGCGTGAGGACGGCGAGGAGGCCCTGGTCTTCCTCTCGGCGTCGGTGCTGCGCGACCCCGACGGCACCCCGCGCTACTTCGTCACCTCCGCGGAGGACGTCTCGGACAAGCACTTACTCGAGGGGCAGCTGCAGTTCCAGGCGACCCACGACGTGCTGACCGGGCTGGCGAACCGGTCCCGCTTCACCGGACGGCTGGAAGAGGCGTTACGCGGCAGCTGTTCCCACGACGACGTGACGGTGTTCCACCTGGACCTGGACGGGTTCCGCACGGTCAACAACGGCCTCGGCCGGGATGCCGGCGACCGCCTGCTGCAGACCGTCGCCAGCCGGCTGCGCGAGGTCTTCGGCGAGGAGAGCGCGACGGTCGCCCGCTTCGACGGCGACGAGTTCGCGGTCCTGGTCGAGAACACCCCCGCCACCCCCAGCATCGCGAGTCTGGCCGCCCGGATCAACGACGAGCTCGCCGAGCCGGTCTACATCGGCGAGCACGGCGTCGCGGCCACCGCGACCATCGCCGTCATGCACCGGCCCCCGCACGACGCGCTGCCCGCCGAGATCCTCCGGGCCACCGACCTCACCCTGCAGCGGCTCAAGACCACCGGCCGCCGCCAGTGGGGCGTGGTCGACGCCGAGGCCAACGAGCGTGACCGGGAGCTGTTCTCGCTGGCCAGCTCGATGCCCGGCGCCTGGGAGAACGGCGAGATCGCCCTGGAGTACCAGCCGCTGGTCTCCGCGGCGGACCGCCGGCCGGTCGCGCTGCAGGCGCTGCTGCGCTGGAACCACCCCGACTACGGCCGGCTCGACCACACCCGCTGCCTGGAAGCGCTCGCCGAGACCGGCCTCGCCATGCCGATCGGCCGCTGGATGCTCGACCAGGCCTGTACGCAGCTCAGCGGCTGGGCCGCACGCTCCGACGAGCCACTGCCGAAGCTGTACGTGGAGCTCAGCACCGAGCTCGCCGGCGACCCGGACCTGATCGCCACCGTGCACGGCGTGCTCACCGCCGCCCACCTCGAGCCCGAGCGGCTGCGCCTGGGCATGCCGGTCCAGGCGCTGTGCCGGGTCGACGGCCTGGCCGAGGACAACCTCGACGTGCTCACCGACCTCGGCATGGAGGTCGTGCTCTACGAGTTCGGCAACAGCCGCGGCGACCTGGCCTGCCTGGAGGACCTGCCCGTCCACGCGGTGAAGATGGCCGGCAAGGTCGTCAGCCGAGTGGCCCGCCAGGGCGACAACGCCCTGTTCACCAGGTCCATCCGCCAACTCGTCCCACTGATCCGCGACTCCGGCACCCCGGTCATCGTCGGCAACGTCGACAGTCAGGCCCAGTACGACTGGTGGCGCGCCATCGGCGTCGACGCCCTCCAGGGCGACTTCACCGGCACCACCGCCTCCTCCCACGACACCGAGCACCTCTTCGTCGCCTGAGGCGGAGCATCCCGAGTAGCCTGACCACGTACCTCTTCACCGGGGACATGAGGTGGGCATGGCTACTCCGGGTCCCGAGCTTCCTGTCGGACGCCGCATCGAGTGGTACCGCAGGCAGGCCGGCATGTCCCGCACGGTCGTCGCCGACCGGGTCGGTCGCTCGGCCAGTTGGCTCAAGGGGGTCGAGACGGGCCGTCTCCTGGTTCCGCGCCTCGACATGCTGCTACGGCTCGCGCAGGCGCTCGAGCTGGCCGACCTCGCCGCGCTGACCGGCAACGGCGAGGCTGTGCCGGTGCGTGTCTTCGCCGGTGAGCGGCACGCCGCGCTCGGGGCTGTGCGGGCCGCGCTCATGGACTACCAGCTGACGCCGACCGGGCAGACACCTCGTGCCGACCACGTGGCGCGCCGGCTGGAGCAGGCGTGGCGAGTGCGGCACGCCAGCCCCGACCACCGGACCCAGTTGGGCGCGCTGCTGCCCGACCTCGTTCGTGACGCCCAGCACGCCGCCCGTGCCGCTGAGGACCGCCGCAACGCCCGCCGCGTGTTGTCCGGCGTGTACCAGCTCGCCGACTTCTACGTCGCCTATCAGCCCGCACCGGAACTGGTGTGGCTGGTCGCCGACCGCGCGTTGACCGAGGGCCGGGAGGCGGACGATCCGTACGCGGTCGCCGGTGGAACCTGGGCCATGGTCGGCGCGCTCCGCGACGCCGGCCGCTGGGAGGAAGCGATCAGGCTCGCCACCGACGCCACGCAGCAGCTTCGGCCACACCTCGCCGATGCTCCGGACGACTGGCGGGGCATGCTCGGCGCACTCGAAGCGGAGATCGCTCTCGTCCACGCGCGCCGTGGACGGCATGGCGAGGCGTGGGCACACCTCGAACGAGCCGAGGCGGTCGCACGTCGGCTCGGGCTTGGGTACCGGCACGTGCAAACCTCGTTCTCGGTGCCGGTGATCGCGGCGCACGCGACCACGCTGGGGGTTGAGCTGCGGCGAGCGGGCGAGGCGCTGCGGGCCGCGGGATCGGTCGACGCCGACGCGATCGCGTCGGTGCCGCGACAGTCGCGACACCTGATCGAGGTGGCCCGAGCGCACCACCAGCGCGACGAGCGCGACGCGGTGTGGGCGCTGCTCGACAGGGCGGAACGGACCGCGAGCGAAACGATCCGGTACAACGGCTTCGCCCGTGCGATGCTGCTCGAGCTGCGGGACCGGCCGCCGACCGGGTTGCGTGACGATGTCCGTGACCTGTGCGAACGGGTCGGGATCGCCGCTTAGCCAGTAGGTGCCCCACTCGAGTGAGGGCACAGTCTGTGCCCCGTGCTGGTCCGCCGCTCTCCTAACGTCCTCGCAGGACGGAGGGAGGAGCTTCCCCATGCTGAAAGAGCTGCTCGTCATCGGAGCACTCGGCGCGCTTGGTGGCCTGCTTGTCGGGCCGCCGCTGGGCTACTGGTCGGTGCGGTGGGAGGACGCGTTGGACCGGCACCGCCGGCACTGCCTGACCTGTCAGCAGCGGGCGCGGCGACGGGAAGCCCGAGCCGCGCGGAAGGCCCGCCGTGCGTGAGCGCGTGGTGGAGCTGCTCGCCGAGGCGCGGTTGAAGCCGTGGCAGCAGCGCCGGGAGGGCGAGTCGCTCCGCGAGTGGGAGCAGCGGCTGCACCACACCTGCTACCGGTGCGGGCATGTCGAGGCGGACGCGACCACGCTCGACGTCCACGAGAACACCCGCCACGCCTGACGCCGGCGCTGACCGTGCGGCTCGGCACGCCGGTGGCACGGACGTCGGGCTCGGGTTCGCCATCCGCGCGGGTGGGCGGACCGCCGGCGCGGGCACGGTCGCCGCGCTGCTCGACTGGGCGAGGGGCGGCCTCCCCTCCCGGGGGCTGCGTCTCCGGCATGCTGGGCCGATGGAGTTCCTGCGGAGTCGGATCATCGTGCGTCCCCGGGACCGGGACCGGTCGCTTGCCTTCTACCGGGACACCCTCGGTCTCGCGGTCTACCGGGAGTTCCCCGGCGGGACCGTGTTCTTCCTCGGCAACGGCCTGCTGGAGGTGTCCGGACAGGGCGAGGCGGGACCGGGAGCCGACGTGGTGCTCTGGTTGCAGGTCCGGGACCTGGCCGCCACTGTTCGGGAGCTCGCCGAGCGCGGGGTGCCGCTGGTGCGGGAGCCACGCGAGGAGCCCTGGGGGCTGCTCGAGGGGTGGATCGCCGACCCGGACGGCCTGCGGATCGTGCTCGTCGAGATTCCTGAGAATCATCCACTGAGACTCGACCAGCGCTCCAGATAAAGTTCAACGGAGCGTGTACGAGACACTACTCGGACGCTACTCGGCTGCTACCGAACTGCTACCGAATTGGCAGTGAAACGAAAATGGGCGGCCATCCGGTTGAACCGGAATGGCCGCCCATTCGGGACGGCGGGGAAGATCAGGCAGCGGCGGCGACCGGCGCGATCGCGGCCTCTCCGGCGGCGGTGAGGCGGGCCGGGACGCGCTGGCCGATGGCACCGCGGGTCACCGGCTCGACCAGCCCGGCGTGCGCCAGCGTATGCGCGGTGTACTGGTCACAGCAGGGAACATCGTCGATGAACAGGTCCGGCTCGCTGCTGCAGCTGATCATCGCCCGACCGGCTACGACCGCGCGCAGCATGGAGAGGGCTCGGTGGTTCAGACCTTCAGACAGTGGCGCGATGCGGACGGACATGATGTTCCTCGATACTGTGCGGTGCGGTTCGGGTTCGCTCTGACAATCGTCTGACGCTTACCGATGCTGACCGGTTTCATCGAACTTTTCCCGTTGATTGTTACTAACAAGAGCGCCGAATGTCCACCCAGATACTCGCTCAGCGGTCGAGTTTCGCACGCAGCCATACGGGCCACCCCCGCGGGCGCCGGGCGATCGAGCCGAGCAGCCGCAACCCGTCGAAGTGCGCCGTCCGCTCCGCGACCAGCCCGTCCCGCAGCACGATCTTGTCGACCGTGACCCACTCGATCGGCCGCCGACCGAAGGTCCCGGCCAACCTCAGCTCGACGAAGACCGTCTGCTCGTCCGCAGCCGCCCAGGAGACCACCTCGCCCCGCAGGTCGGGGATCGTCTGGAGCAACTCGTCGAAGAGGTTGGCCAGCCGGTCGTGACCGTGGGCCGGCGCGGCCAGCGGCTGGGTCAGCGTGGCGTCGGGCCGGGTGAGGGCCATCAGCCCCTCGACGGTGGGCGCCGACCACGCGTCGGCGAAGCGGCGGACGAACTCCGCCGGATCGGTCTGCACCATGGCGCAACACGCTAGCCGAGCCACTCACCAAAGCCGGAGAGCACCGCGGCTCGGGACCACCAAGACCCCGTCGAGCGCGAAACCAGCTCAGGCAGCTGCCGGAGAACGGTCCGCGGCGAGCCGGACGGCGAGCACGCCGAGCACCCCGCCCATCAGGTACCGCTGCACCCGCAGCCACAGCGGTCGCCTGGCCAGGAACCGGGCGAGCGACCCCGCCCCGAGCACGATCAACGCGTTGACCACCAACGCCACCGCGATCTGAATCCCGCCCAGCACCAGGCTCTGCGCCGCCACCGACCCCCGCCCGTGGTCGATGAACTGGGGCAGCAGCGCCACGTAGAGCACGGCGATCTTCGGGTTCAGCAGGTTGGTCACCAGCCCCATCACGAACAACCGCCGCGGCCGCTCGACCGGCAGCTCGGCCGCCGCGAACGCCGACCGGCCGCCGGGCCGCACCGCCTGCCACGCCAGCCACAACAGATACAGCGCCCCGCCGATCTTCAGCGCCGTGTAGGCGGCCGGCACGGCGAGCAGGACCGCCGTCACCCCGGCCGTCGCCGCCGCGAGGTAGACCAGGAACCCCACCGCCACGCCGAGCAGCGAGATCAGGCCCGCCCGGCGACCCTGGGTGACCGACCGGGAGACCAGGTACATCATGTTCGGCCCCGGGGTCAGCACCAACCCCAGCGCCACCAGGGCGATTCCCGTCGCCGCAGCCGTGCTCACCATCGCCCCAGCCTAGGGCGCGTCCGCACAGTCCCGGTCGATGGGCTTCGTGATCCAGGTCGTCGCTGGCAAGGCGGAGGGCAGGCCTCGTACCGGGTTGTACTTGGCCTGTCCCGACAACGCGGTCAGCGGCGGGCTGGGCGCGAAGACCGCGATCGAGGGCTGTGCGGACGTGCCCTGGGGCGCTCGTCGATCACGTCCCACGACGCGGGATCAGTGGCGGTAGATCGCGTAACTGAACCGGTCCAGGACCAGCCGCCCGTTCTCCTGTCGCACGTCCCGGCCCAGGACCAGCTCTCCCGGCACCGAAACGTCCACCGTCCTCGGCGCGAAGCTCGGGTTCACCGCCACCGTGAACTCCCCACCTCGCCGGTACACGAACGGATACCCCGGGTGCACGATCTCCACCGCGCCCCCCGCCCCCAACGACGGATGGGCCCGACGCAACGCGATCAGCTCACGGGTCAACGTCAGCAACGACCCCGGCTCCGCCCGCGCGTCGGCCACGTTCGGCCGCTCGGCCGACGGGTGCGCGGGCAGGTACGTGACCTCCGGATCCCCGCCGTCCCACAGCATCGGGGTCCGCGACCCGGCCCGGTTGTACCCGGCACGCGGCGGTCCCAGCACGCTCCCCTCGACGTCGGGCAGCCCGGGCAGGTACGGCGTGCCCAACTCGTCGCCGTAGTAGATGGCCGGCAGGGTCTGCCAGGTCAGCAGGAACACCATCGCCGCCCGGGCCTGGTCGGCCGTGCGGCTGCCGGCGACCAGTCGGGGGAAGTCGTGGTTGGCGGTGGGCAGGATGATGTGCCCACTGTCGCCGATCACGCCGGTCGCGGTCGCCCACTCGGCGAGGAAGTCGGCGATCGAGCCGGCCCCGGACGGGTCGAAGTAGCACGGCCGGGTGCGCCAGGTGTCGTCGTAGACGGCGCCGTTGTGGAACAGCGAGCGGAACGCCTGGCTGGACCCGAAGTGCAGGAAGAAGTCGGCGTGGAACCCGGCCGGGACCGACACCTGCGGCTGGGCCCACTCGCTGAGCAGCACCGCCTCGGGATGGGCGGTGTCGATCCAGCCGCGCAGCTCGCGCCACAGTTTCGCCGTCTCCACCTTGCCGGCGTCGTCCTTGACCAGCGACGAGGCCATGTCGACCCGGAAACCGGCGACGCCGGTCGCCAGCCAGTGGTCCATGATGTCGCGCAGCGCCTGCCGGTTGGCCCGGGGACCCTCGGCGTCGACCGGCTGCCGCCAGGGCTGCGACTCGTCCATCCGCCCGTAGCCGAAGTTCAGCGCGGGCTGCACGGGGAAGAAGTTCGGCAGGTAGAAGCCCTCCCGGCTGCCCGGCGAGGGCTGGAAACCCGGCTCCGGGCGGTCCGACCAGATGAAGCGGTGGTCGGTGGGGTCGTTCGCCGAGTGGACGAACCACGGGTGCTGGTTGGAGGTGTGGCCGGGGACGAGGTCGAGCAGCACCCGGATTCCGCGCCGGCCGGCGGAGTCGACCAGCTTGGCGAGGTCGTCGTTGCTGCCGTAGCGCGGGTCGATCCGGTAGTAGTCGGCGACGTCGTACCCGGCGTCGAGCATGGGCGAGACGAAGCAGGGGTTGAGCCAGACCGTGTTCACCCCGAGCCAGGCCAGGTAGTCCAGTTTGGACTCGATGCCGTTGAGGTCGCCGATGCCGTCGCCGTCGCTGTCCGCGAAGCTCTGCGGGTAGATCTGGTAGAGGACGGCGTCGGACAACCAGGCGGGCATGCATGCTCCTCGTTCGTCGGCACCTGCCTTTCGGACGGTACTCGACGGCCCGCAGAATGTGCGGGGTCGAGCTGATCGGTCGGCCGGAACGGGCAGGAAGGGGACCTCGTGCGCGAGCTGACCGGTGGCCGTCTGCTGCGCAGGTCCCTGGCACGGCACCGGGGCCGCCTTCTCGGCGGCGCCGTGCTGGTGTGTGGGCACCAGGTCGCCGAGGCGCTGGTCCCGGTGATGATCGGGGTGATCATCGACCGGGCCGTGGGCACCGGCGACCTGCCGGCCCTGGTCTGGTGGGTGCTGGCGTTGTGCGCGCTGTTCGGCGCGCTGACCGTGTGCTGGCGGGTCGGCACCCGCCACCTGGTCGTCGCCGAGCAGCGGGAGGCCCACCAGCTGCGCGTGGAGGTGGTGGAGCGGGTGCTCGACCCCCGCGGCCACCGCACCGGCATGCGGGCCGGTGAGGTGCTCCAGGTCGCGACGTCCGACGCGGAGCGCTCGGCGGAGGTGGTGCACGGGGTGTCGCTGGGGGCGGCCGCGCTGGTCGCCCTGGCCGTGTCGGCGACGGCGCTGCTCACCGTGGACGTGCCGCTCGGGCTGACCGTGGTCGTCGGCGTCCCCGTGCTGGTCGCCGGGCTCCAGCTGCTCAGCCCGCTGCTCACCCGCCGGTCCACCGCCGCGCAGGAGAGCGCCGGCGAGACCACGGCGCTCGCCACCGACCTGGTGCGGGGGGTGCGTGCGCTGCGCGGCATCGGCGCCCAGGACAACGCGGCGGAGACCTACCGCGCGTCCAGCCGGGGGACGCTGCGGGCGAGCCTGCGCGCGGCCACCACCAACGGCGTCTACCTCGGCATCACGACCGCGGCGAGCGGGTTGTTCCTGGCCGTCGTCGCCGGGTTCGCCGGGTGGATCGCGCTGGCCGGGCGGATCACGGTCGGCGAGCTGGTCGCCGTGGTCGGCCTGGCGCAGTTCGTCGCCGAGCCGGTGCGGTTGCTCGGCACGGCCGGCCAGCTGCTCGCCCGGGCCCGTGCCTCGGCCGCGCGGCTGGCCCGCGTGCTCACCGCGCCGGCCGTGCTCAGCCCGGGCACGCGCACCGAGGTGCTGGCCGCCGGCGTCGCGCTGCGCGGGGTCGGCTACCGCACGCTCGACGGCCTCGACCTGGAGCTGGGTCCCGGTGAGACGGTCGGTGTCGTCGCCTACGACCAGCGCGACAGCGACGCCCTGCTCGAGCTGCTGGCCGGTGCCGTACCCGCCACCGACCACACCGGACGGGTGGAGGTCGGCGGTGTGCCGGTTGGCGAGCTGGACCTGGACACGGTGCGCGCGGCGGTGCTCGTCGAACAGCACGACGTCGCGCTGTTCGAGGGGACGCTGCGGGACAACCTGCTCGCGGGGGCCGAGCGCCCGCCGGAGGCCGTCACCGCGGCCGTCGCGGCCGCGGCCGCCGACGACATCCTGGCCGCGCATCCCGACGGGCTCGACCGCTCGGTGACCGACCGCGGCACCACGCTGTCCGGCGGGCAGCGCCAGCGCATCGGCCTCGCCCGGGCGCTGGCCGCCGACCCGTCGGTGCTCGTCCTGTACGAGCCGACGACTGCTGTCGACACCGTCACCGAGGAACGCATCGCCGAGGGCATCGCCCGGGTGCGGGCCCACGCCAGCACCCTGCTGGTCACCGCCAGCCCGGCGCTGCTCGCGGTGGCCGACCGGGTGCTGGTGCTCGACGGGGGCCGGGTGACCGCGTCCGGCACGCACGCCGACCTTGCCCAGTCCGACCCCCGCTACCGCGCGGCGGTCCTGCGATGAGCGCGCGGGAGCTGTTGCCGATCGCGCCGCCGGGGCGGACCTGGGCGATGCTGTGGTCTGAGGTGCGGGTCACGCCCTGGCTCGGCGTCGCCACCGTGCTCACCGCGGTCGGCGCGAGCGCGGGCGGGCTGGTCGCCCCCTGGGTGCTCGGTGTCATGGTCGACGACATCGCCGGCGGTGCCGGCCAGGACGCGGCCGTGCGTGCCGCGGTGGTGATCGGGGTGGTCGCGGTGGTCACCGGCGTGCTCACCGGGCTGTCCGCGGCGCTGCTCAGCCGGTTGGGGGAGACGGTGCTGGCCCGGCTGCGTGAGCGGGTGCTGGACCGCATCCTGCGCCTGCCGGCGCCTACCCTGGACCGGGTCGGCACCGGGGACCTGCTCTCCCGCGTCGGTGACGACGTCTCGGTCGCGACGACGGCGCTGGTCACGACCGGGCCCCAGCTCGTCGGCGCGCTGCTGACGATCGTGCTGACCGCCGGCGGCATGCTCGCCCTGGACTGGCGGCTCGGCCTCGCCGGCCTCGTCGCCGCCCCGATGTACGTGCTGGCCGTGCGCTGGTACCTGCCCCGCTCCGGCCCCTTCTACGCGCGTGAGCGGGTGGCGGTCGGCGAGCGCGCGGAGGCCATGGTCAGCTCGTTGCAGAGCGTGGCGACCGTGCGGGCCTACCGGCTCGAGGGCGCGCACACCGCTGCCGTGCGGGAGCGCTCGCTGGCCGCGGTCGACCTCTCGATCGGGGTGTTCCGGCTGGTCGCGCGGCTGGTGGGGCGGATGAACCGGGCCGAGCTGGTCGGCCTGGCCACGATCCTGGTGACCGGGTTCCTGCTGGTGAGGGCGGACGCGGTGACGGTCGGCGCGACGACCGCCGCCGCGCTCTACTTCCACCGACTGTTCAACCCGATCGGGGCGGTGATCTTCGAGTTCGACCAGGTCCAGGCGGCCGGGGCGAGCCTGGCGAGGCTGGTCGGCGTGGCCGAGCTGGACCGCCCGGGACCGGTGGGGGAGACCCGCGAGCCGGTCGACGGTCGGCTGGAGATCGAGGGCGTCACGCACCGCTACGGCGACGGGCCCCTGGTGCTCGACGGCGTCGGGGCCGTGATCGCGCCGGGTGAGCGGCTCGCGGTGGTCGGCTCGACCGGGGCGGGCAAGACGACGCTCGCGGCGATCGCCGCCGGGCTGCTCGACCCGGTGGCGGGCAGGGTCTGCCTCGGCGGGGTGCCGGTGGGCGAGCTGGACCGTGGCCGGCACATCGCGATGCTCAGCCAGGAGGTGCACGTGTTCTCCGGGTCGCTGGTCGCCGACCTGCGCCTGGCGCGGGCGGACGCGAGCGTCGAGCAGGTGCGGGAGGCGCTGGCGCTGGTGGGCGCGGCGGACTGGGTGCGTGCCCTGCCGGCCGGGATCGACACGGTTGTCGGGGAGAACGCCCACCGCCTCACCGCCGCGCAGGCCCAGCAGCTGGCGCTGGCCAGGCTGGTGCTGGCCGACCCGACGGTGGCGATCCTGGACGAGGCGACCGCGGAGGCGGGGAGCGCCGGAGCGCGGGAGCTGGAGCGAGCCGCGCTGGCGGCGACCCGGGGGCGGACGACGTTGGTCGTCGCGCATCGGTTGACGCAGGCGGAGCTGGCCGACCGGGTGCTGGTCCTCGAGCACGGGCGGGTGGTGGAGACGGGGACGCACGCGGAGCTCGTCGCGGCCGGTGGGCGGTACGCCGAGCTGTGGCGGAGCTGGACGGGAAGCGGGAGCCGCGGGTAGCGTCGGCGCGGTTGAATGCGCTTACAGGAGGCTTATGGGCGCCCCGACGGTCTATGACGTGGCCGAGCGTGCGCAGGTGTCGATCGCCACCGTGTCGCGGGTGTACCGCAATCCTGGCACCGTCCGGCCGCAGACCCGGGAGCGGGTGCTCGCGGTGGCGCGTGAGCTGGGGTACGTGCCCAGCGGCAGCGCGCGCGGGCTCGCCAGCCGCGCCACCGGGGTGCTGGGCCTCTGCTTCCCGGACTACGCCGACCCGGAGGTGGACGGCGACGAGGGCAGCGACGACCCGGAGCACACCCTCTACGCCGACGAGATCACCCGCGGCATGGAGCGCGCGGCCCGGCGCCATGGATACGCGCTGCTGATCGCCGCCTCCCTGGCCGGCGGGCCGGAGAGCCTGGTCGCCACGGTGGCCGGGCGGGTGGACGGCTTCGCCGTGCTGGCCCGGACCGTGCCGACCGAGGACCTGGAGATCATCTCCCGGCGCCTGCCGGTGGTGATGATCGCCGGCCCGCGGGAGATCGACCACCTCGACCACCTCGAGGTCGCGAACGACGAGGGCGAGTTCGCGATGACCACCCACCTGATCGCCGACCACGGTCTCACCCGGCTGGCGTTCCTCGACGGTGCCGCCGACTCCCCCGACGCGCGGGCCCGCTTCCGCGGCTACCGGCGCGCCCGCGCCGCGGCCGGCCTGCCCGCCCCCGACGAGCCCGACGCCAGGGGCGACTTCACCCAGGCCGGCGGCCGGCTCGCGACCGAGCGCCTGCTGGCCGGGGTCGACCGGCCGCCGCAGGCCCTGATCTGCGCCAACGACCAGATGGCGCTGGGCGCCCTGCAGACCCTGGAACGCCGGGGGATCCGCGTGCCGGACGAGGTCGCGGTCGTCGGGTTCGACGGGATCCCGCTCGGCCGGGTCGTGCGGCCCGCGCTCACCACCGTCACCCAACCCATGCGCAAACTCGGTGAGACTGCGGTGGACCTGCTGGTCGAACGCCTGCGCGAGCCCGACCGCGAGCCGCGCTCGGTGCTGCTGCCGGTCACCCAGACGCGCCGGGCCAGCTGCGGGTGCGGCTAGGCGGTCGCGGCGCTCACACGTGCTCGGTGAGCTTGGCCAGGGCGTCCTGGCCGTGGCCAGCCTCGACGGCGCGGCGGAACAGGGCGAGCACCTCGCGCTGCACCCCCGCGCTCAGCCCGTTGGCCTCCGCTGTGGCCACGATGTGCTCGAGCGTCGAGGTGGCCGAGACGATGTTCGCGTCGTCGCCGTCGAAGCGGGCGGCGTCCAGCCGGGCGGCGTGGTCCTCGACCATCATCGGCAGCAGCCGGCCGATGCCCGCGGCGAACGGGGCCAGCTCGCCGGCCTTCACGTCCTCCGCGGCCGCGAGCGCGAACGCGTGGGTCATGCCGGCGACCGAGGTCCAGAACAGGTCGAGCAGCGCGACGTCGTAGGCGGCCGCGCGGCCGGGGTCGGTGCCGAGGTAGGTCGCCGTCCCGCCCAGGGCGGCCAGGGTCCCCTCGTGGGCACGGTAGACCGGCTCGGCCCCGCTGAGGAGCAGGACCGCCTCCGCGGTGCCGATCGACGGGACCGGGGTCATGATCGCCCCGTCCAGGTAGTCGACGCCGTGCCCCGCCGCCCAGGCCGCGGTGTCCCTGGCCGCCCGCGGGGTGTCCGCGGAGAGGTTGACCAGCGTCCGCCCGCGCAGTGTGTCGGCGACCGGATCGAGGATGGCGTGCACCGCCGCGTAGTTGATCACACAGGCGACCACGAGCTCGCTCGCGGCGAGGGCCTCGGCCGGGTCGCCTGCGGCCCTCGCCCCGCGCGCGAGGAGGTCGTCGGCCTTGCCGGGGGTGCGGTTCCAGACCGTCGTCCGGTGGCCGGCGGCGAGGAATGCGGAGGCCAGCGCGTGGCCCATCGGTCCGAGACCGAGCACGGTCACGGTTGTCGGGTTCGTCATGCGGCTACGCTAAAAGTTCACATCGGTGTCAGAGTCAAGGGAGAACGATGCGCATCGGGGAGCTGGCGCGGCGGACCGGGGTGAGCGAGCGGTCGCTGCGGTACTACGAGGAGCAGGGCCTGCTGCACCCGCGGCGCCGGCCCAGCGGCTACCGCGTCTTCCAGGAGTCCGACGTGGACACCGTGCGGCACGTCCGGGTCCTGCTCTCCGCCGGGCTCGGCACCGCGACCATCGCCGAGGTGCTGCCGTGCATGGTCGACACCGGCGACGGGCTCGCGCCGGGTTGCCCCGAGCTCGTGGCCGAGCTGAACCGGGAGCGGGAGCGGATCACCTCCGCCATCACCGGGCTGACCAGCGCGCGGACCCTGCTCGACCAGGTCATCGCGGCCGCGCCGGCCGACGACGCGGCCTACGGGGAATGGGTCGCCGCGCACGCCTAGTTGCGTATAACCCCTTAAGGGGGTACATATAGGGGTATGCCAAAGGTCAACGTGTACCTCCCCGACGAGCTCGCCGACAACGTCCGGGAGATGGGGCTGCCTGTCTCCGCCATCTGCCAGCGCGCGCTCGAGCAGTCGGTCAAGCGCGTCGGGGCGATCCGGGCGGCCGCGGTGGGCGATTTGAGCGGCCCCGATGCCACGGCCGCGCTCACCCTGTTCACCCAGCGCGCCAAGGACGTGATCATGTTGGCGGTCCGGCGGGCGCACGAGCGCGGCGCCGCCGAGATCGGCAGCCGCGACCTGCTGCACGGCATGATCAGCGAGGGCGGCAACCTCGCCCTGCACGTGCTCCGCTCGATCGAGGTAGACCCGGCGCAGGTGCTGCGCGAGGTCGAACGCCTCGAGACGGGGGACCCCGGCGGGCCGGCCGTCCGGATGAGCCGTGCCGCCGCCCACGCGCTCGAGCTGACCGTCGTGGAGGCCATCGTGCTCGGGCACAACTACGTGGGCTGTGAGCACCTGCTGCTCGGCCTGGTCGCCGAGCCCGAGGGCAGCGCCGGCGCGGTGCTGCGCCGACTGGGTGTCGACACCAAGACCGCCCGGCAGGCGGTCGCGGCCGCGCTCGCGGGTTACCTGCATCTCCAGGCCAACCAGGCCAACCAGGCCAACCAGGCCGCCGGCGCGACCTCGGTCGCCGCGGCGGTGAACACCGCGGTCACCCAGGCTCTCCAGCCCGTGCTCACCCGTCTGGACCGGCTGGAGGAGCGCGCCGGCCTCACCGGCGGCGACTCCTAGGGCACGTCCGCACAGCCCTCGATCGCGGTCTTCGCGCCCAGCCCGCCGCTGGCGGCGTTGTCGGACAGGCCGAGTACAACCCGGTACGAGGCCCGCCCTCCGCCTTGCCAGCGACGACCTGGATCACGAAGCCCATCGACCGGGACTGCGCGGACGCGCCCTAGTCGTCCTCGACCTCGGCCTGGGGGCGTCCACCCGCGCAGCGTAGGCGGACCTCGATCTCCCGCTCCCCGGACCGGAACTTCACCGAGGGGTGGTCGTCGACCCGGCCGGTGTCATCGGAGTCCACCCGGAAGCCGAGCACCGGCGTCGCCTGGAGCACCTGCACGCCGCCGGGGGCGCAGCGGGAGATGACCGTGCCGCCCGGTGTCGTGGTCGTCGTGCTCCTCGCGGACTCCCGCTGTTTCGGCGGGGAGGTCCGGCCGGGCGAGGCAGGGGGTCGGCTGGCCGAGGTCGTCGGCGGCGGCGATGTCGGCGGTGGCGTCGTGGTGTCGGCGCGGCGGCTGGCCAGCTGGGCGTCCACCTCGGACTCGCTGAGCGGGGTGCTGCCGCTGCCGAGGAGGTCGGTTCCGATGGCGCCGACGGCGGTCAGGCCCACGGCCGTGGCCGCCGCCGCGGCCACGAGCCACAGCAGCACACCGGTCGTGATCCGTCCTCCTCGCACGCCTCGAGTATGCCGGCGCCGATGGTTAAGAGGGTCCTAACGCCGGCCTATCGGCCCGCTGTCGCGGCTGTGGCCGGGAGGCACCGGCACTAGTGTTCGACCACATGGCCCAGGTACTCGTCGTCGAGGACGACGCGACCATCCGCTCCTCGATCATCCGCGGGCTCACCGAGCGCGGGCACGCCGTGGTCTCCGCGCCGACCGCGATGGCCGGGCTGGAACAGGCGGTGAGCACGCGACCGGACGTCGTCGTGCTCGACCTCGGGCTGCCCGATCTCGACGGCACGGCCATGCTGCGCATGCTCCGCGGGGTCTCCGACGTGCCGGTTGTGGTGGCGACCGCGCGGGACGACGAGAACGAGATCGTCACCGTGCTCGACGCCGGCGCCGACGACTACGTGGTCAAGCCGTTCGGGGTGGCCCAGCTCGACGCGAGGATCCGGGCGGTGCTGCGCCGCGGCACCGAGGAGCCCGCCGACCGGACGGTCGGCGTGGGAGAGCTGCGGGTGGACCCCCGCTCCCGCCGGGCCTGGCTCGGCGAGCGTGCCCTGGAGCTCACCCCGCGCGAGTTCGACCTGCTGTACTACCTCGCCGCGCGCGCCGGCGAGGTGGTCAGCAAGCGGGAGCTGCTGACCGAGGTGTGGCAGCTGCCCTACGGCGGCGCGGACAAGACGGTCGACGTCCACCTGTCGTGGCTGCGCCGCAAGCTCGGTGAGACCGCGCAACAGGCCCGGTACCTGCACGCGGTGCGTGGCGTCGGCGTCCGGCTCGCCGCGCCGGGGGAGTGAGCGCCGGTGCGCCGCCGGGTGCTGCTGCTCGTCGCGGCCACCACGACCCTCGTGCTCGTCGCGTTCCTCGCCCCGCTCGCGTTGCTGGTGCGCAACGTCGCCGTCGACCGTGCGGTGCAGGGCGCGACGGTCGAGGCGCAGGCGCTCACCTCGCTGGTGGCGACGACCGACCGGCAGACCCTCGAGCTGGCCGTCGACCAGGTCAACGCGACCTCCGACTACGAGGTGACCGTCTTCCTCGACGGCATCCAGCTCGGCTTTCCCGCCGAGCGGTCGCCGCTGGTCGCGTTGGCGGAGGGGGGCACCAGCGAGTCCGCCGAGGTGCCGGGCGGACGGGAGATCGTGTTCGCCGTCGACCGGCCGAGCGCCCCGGCGGTGATCCGCTCCTTCGTGCCCGACGCGGAGCTGTCCGCCGGCGTGCCGCGCGCGTGGTTGCTGCTCGGCGGGCTCGGCGTGGGGCTGCTGCTGGTCAGCCTGGTGGTGGCGGACCGGCTCGCCCGCACCTTCGTGCGGTCCACCGTGGACCTCGCGGCGGTCTCGCACCGGCTGGGCCGCGGCGAGCTGGAGGCCAGGGCCGACCTGTCCGCGCCCGGTGAGCTCGGTGTGGTCGCCGCCGCGTTGAACGGCCTCGCCAGCCGGATCGCCGAGGCGCTGCGTGAGGAGCGCGAGACGATCGCGGACCTGTCGCACCGGGTGCGGACGCCGCTGACGACGTTGCGGATGGAGGCCGAGTCACTGCCCGAACCGGACGCGGAGCGGATCGTCGCGGGCGTGGAGGCGGTGAACCGGGCGGTGACCGAGGTGATCCAGCAGGCCCGGCGCCGGGCCGGCGCGGAGCAGGCGGTGACCGACGCGGCGGCCGTGGTGCGCGCCCGGGTCGAGTTCTGGTCGGTCCTCGCCGAGGACACCGACCGGGAGCTGACCGTCCACATCCAACCCGGTCCGCTGCCGGTCGCCCTCGGCAGCGCGGACCTCGAGGCCTGTGTGGACGCGCTGCTGGGCAACGTGTTCGCGCACACCCCGCACGGAACCGCGTTCGCCGTGCGGCTGGCGGCGGTGCCCGGCGGCGTGGAGCTCGTGGTCGCCGACGCCGGTCCCGGCCTCCCAGCCGGCCCGGTGCTCGAACGCGGCGTCAGCGGGTCGGGCTCCAGCGGACTGGGCCTGGACATCGTGCGCCGGGCGGCCGAGCGCACCGGCGGGTCGGTGCGCCTGGGACCCGGGCCCGGCGGAGGGCTGGCCGTGGTCGTGACGTTCTTAGCGGCGCCTTAACCGTCGGCCAGCGCGCCGCTAGGGCGCGGAGCGAGAACGTGGTGGGGACGGATTTCCACGAGGAAGGGAACCACCATGAACCGCACGACACTCGCCGTCGCGGCGGCCGCCGGCGCTCTCGTCGTCTCCGGCGGCGCGGCCGTCGCCCCCGCTACCAACGACGGCACGCCCCCCACGGTCAGGGTCCAGCCCGCCGGCTCGACCACCTCCGACTCCCCGACGTTCACGACCTCGCCGACGACCTCCGGGTCGAGCGCGGAGTCGACCTCCGGGTCCACCTCGGACAGCCCCACCCCGACCACGTCGGCGCCGGACGGCACGCGGCTCGGTGCCCAGGACGCGGCACGACTGGTGGTCGAACGACTCGGCGGCGGTCAGGTGCGGAAGGTGGAGCGCGAGGTCGAGCACGGGCGCATCGAGTGGAAGGTCGAGGTCACCAAGGACGGCGTCACCTACGACATCCGGGTGGACGCCGAGACCGGGGACTTCACCAGGGTCGACACCGACGGCGACCGCGGCGGCGACGATGACCGTGGCCGGGGCGGCGATGACCGTGGCCGGGGCGGCGGCGACGACCGCGGGCGCGGGGGTGACGACGACCGTGGCCGTGGGGGTGACGACGACCGTGGCCGTGGGGGCGACGACGGCGGGAACTCCGGCCGTGGCGGCGGTGACGACAAGGGCGGCGACCGTTGATCGTTCGCCGGCGTTAATCTCGCTGTTTGTGCATCGAGGCATCACGGTCCGTCGCACGGACGCGATCCACCTCGCCCGCCACGCCACGCAGCTCGAAGCCCTGTACCGGCGCTGCTTCGCCGAGCCGCCCTGGCGGGAGACGGCCGAGCGGCTCGCCGGGTTCCGGGGACGCCTCACCGCGCACCTCGGGCGGGCCGGCTTCGTCGGCCTGGTGGCCGTCGAGGAGGCCGGCGGCGAACGGGTCAGCCTGGTCGGCGCGGTCTACGGCTGGCCGGCCGGCCCGGAGCTGGCCTCCGGCACCACCTTCGACGACGCGCTGGCCGCCGCGGTGCCGTCCGCGGTGGCCGGCCGGCTCGTCGCCCCGGCGCTGATCGTCGCCGAGCTCATGGTCCGGCCGGACCGCCAGCGCCGGGGCATCGGGCGCGCGCTGCTGGCCCGGTTCACCGCCGGCTGGCCCTCGGCCTGGCTGTGCACCCACCCCGACGCCCCGGCCGCCGGGATGTACCGCCGGGACGGCTGGCGCGAGGAAGCCGCGTTCGTCGTCGAGGGGTGCCCGATGGTCCTGTTCACCTGGCGGGCCCGGTGAGGGGAGGGGCACCGTGCCAGGCGAACGGGGCGAGCTGCTCGTCCAGCGGGGCCGCGGTCAGCCTGTTGGCCAGTGTGGACAGTGTGTAGGTGCCGATGCCGAGCACGACCTCCAGTGCCTGGCGGTGGGTGAAGCCGTTGGCCAGGAAGGCCTCCAACCGCTCGGCGTCCACGTCACCCGCGTGCTCGAGCACGTCGAGGGTGAACCGTCGCAGGGCCTCGAGCCGGGACTCGGGCAGCGCGGTGCCGGCACGCAGGGCGGCCACGAGGGCGGTGTCGGCGTCGAGCGCGGTCAGCTTCGCGGTGTGCATGGCCACGCAGACGTGGCAGCCGTTGCGGGTGGCGATCGTCATGATCAGCGTCTCGCGGGCCAGGGGGTCCAGCGTGGTGGCATCGAACAGGTCGCGCAGGCGCAGGAAGCCGTCGAGCAGCTCCGGTGCGGCGGCCATCCTGGCCACCGGCGCCGGCAGGTAACCCAGACGGCGGGCGGTGGCGGCCATGGCGCGGCGGGCGGCGGGAGGGGCGGTCTCGGGCGTGTGGTCCACGAACACGGGCACTCCAGTAAGTTAGTCAACGTGGTTGACGGAATGGTAAACCAGGTTGACGACAATGCGCCAGGGTACGAGCTGCCCCTGCTCCTGTTCGCCGGTTTCCGCGCGCTCATCGACGGGCTGCACGCCGAGCTCGCCCGGCAGGGGCACACCGAGGCGCGGCCGGTGCACGGGTTCGCGTTGCAGGCCGTCGGCCCGGACGGGGCGACCGCGACGGAGGTCGCGCGTCGCCTGGGGGTGTCGAAGCAGGCGGCCGGGAAGACCGTGGACCGCCTCGAGCGGCTGGGGTACGTCGAGCGCGTCGAGGACCGCGGGGACGCCCGCCGCAAGCTCGTCCGGCTGACACCCCGCGGGATCGACCTGCTCGCCCGCTCGGCGGCGATCTTCGACGAGCTGCGCGGGGAGTGGGTGCGTGTGCTGGGCGCCGGGCGGGTCCGCGACCTCGAGCAGGCTCTGCGCCGGGTCGTCCCGCCCGCGGCGATGCGGCTGGACGCGGCGGGCTGGTTCGGTGCGTGAGGTGATGCCGGTGCGGCCCGCCGAAAGTTACGATGTGATCACGCGACGGCGGGGGTGCTCGCCGTGACGGCCGTCCCCGAGCGGATCCGGTGGGCGGTCGAGGTCGTCGATCCGCGGCCGGGGGACCGCGTGCTGGAAGTCGGCTGCGGCCCCGGGGTGGCGGCCGGTCTGGTGTGCCGGCGGTTGGTGACGGGCCGGCTGCTCGCGGTCGACCGGTCCGCCATCGCGATCGCCCGGACCGGCGCGCGGAACGCCGAGTACGTGTCGGCCGGCCTGCTCGAGGTTCGTCGCTGCACGGTGGAGGAGCTGCGCGTCTCCGGTATGGACCGCGCGTTCTCGGTCGACGTCAACGTCTTCTGGACCGGTCCCGCCGAACGCGCGTTGGCCGCGCTGCACCGCGCGTTGCGTCCTGGCGGCGAGTTGTTCGTGCTCTACGGCGCGGGACCGGGTGACCGCGAGCGGATCACCCGGACCGTCGCGGCTGCCCTGGCCGGCCACGGTTTCACCGACGTGTCGGTGCTGTCCTCCGCGGCCGGTACGGGAGTGCGGGCAACCCGTGACCAGCCCGGGCACGTGTCGAACCCGGGGAACCCCAGGCCCGCCACGACAACCTGATCGGTCCCGCGGCATCGCCAACCCGCGCAACGTCGCCGTCCTGGCCGTCACGCGGGCTTGGTCGTCGGCTTGTCCGGTTCCGGAGCGAGCGTGGGCTCGCGCGAGACGACCGTGCCGTGTTCGTCCGCCAGCCACTGGTCGACCACGGGGTCCGTCACGTCCCCGCCCTGACGAAGATGTTCGGCGATGGCGCCCCTGAGCCGCGCGCTGCCGGCCAAGGTCCCGACCTGCAGCACCGTGGTGGAGAACCGAGAGCGTCGCAGCCGCACCGAGCCGGTCTCCTTCTCGACCGCGACGGGCGGCGCCGTGTGCACCACGACCACCCCCCAGCCGATCACCCTCATCGCGCGCAGCAGCAGCACCACTGGCAACGTCACGAGCAGCAGGGCCAGCTCGACCAGCGCGAGCACGAGCAGGACCAGCGTGAGCGCCAAGGCCGGAATGCCGATGAGAAGCACCAACTCGTCGGCCAGCCCGGGATCCATCACCTCGAATGCCCACCTCACCCTGGTCCTCCGCCGCCAGGCTCCGACCTGTCGACGGACCGTCCATTCGCCGCCCGCGGGATCGGTGATCTTCACCCCCTCATCATCTCCGAAGGCCGCCGGGCGGCCCGGCGGCCTGCGGAAAATCCATGGCACTTCCTTGCCCTGGCGGCGCCGGCTCGACCAGATCTCCGGCGGGCGGCGACGTGCGGGTCTTGCCCCTGTTCGACCCGCTCTGGTTCTGTGGACCAATGCGCCTTCTCGCCCGGCTCGCGGTCGTGGTCTCGTTGGCCCTGCTCGGTTTCGCGGCCCCGCCGGTCGCGGCGGCCGGGCCCGCCGTCACGGTGTTGCAGCTCAACATCTGCCACAGCGGAATCGCCGGGTGCTTCACCGGAGACGCGGTGATGGCCAAGGCGGTCTCGGTGATCTCCTCGGTGCGGCCGCAGGTGCTGTCGGTCAACGAGTCCTGTTCGGGCGACGTGGCGCGGCTGCGTGAGGCGATGGGGCCCGCGCGGGCGGTGTTCGTGGCCGCGCAGCGGCGCGACGGGACGCCGGTCCGCTGCGTCAACGGCCAGGAGTACGGCAACATCGTGATGGTCGCGGAGTCCCTCGCCGGCACCGCGCCGGCGACCGGCCGGTACGCGGCACAGGACAGCGGCAACGAGATGCGCGTATGGGCCTGCCTGCCGGCGGGGGCGCTGAGCGCGTGCACGACGCACCTGTCGGCCAGCAGCGGCTCCACCGCGCTCGCCCAGTGCCGCGAGCTGCTGGCGCGGGCGGTGACCTACGCGGCGTCCGCGCCGGTACTGGTGGCCGGGGACATGAACCTGCGGTATCAGGGCAGCCCGAACGTCCAGAGCTGCAACCCGGCCGGCTTCTACCGCAAGGGCGACGGCAGCGTGCAGCACGTGTTCGCCAGCTCGAACCTCGCCTTCGTCAGCGGGCGCACGATCAGCATGTCGGGGACGACCGACCACCCGGCCTGGCAGGTCACCGTGACCATGCCGTGACCAGGAGCCCGACCGGGGCGTCGGGCGGTCGGAATTGTCGTGCTCCGATGCGAACATGTGTTCGTGAGCGGAGCGACGATCCTGCACGCCGACCTGGACTCGTTCTACGCATCGGTCGAGCAGCGTGACGACCCCCGGCTGCGCGGGCGGCCCGTGATCGTCGGCGGCGGGGTCGTGCTCGCGGCGAGCTACGAGGCCAAGCACTACGGCGTGCGCACCGCGATGAGCGGCGGTCGGGCACTGCGCCTGTGTCCGCACGCGATCGTGGTGCCGCCGAGGATGTCGGCCTACAGCGCGGCGAGCAAGGCGGTGTTCGAGGTGTTCCGGGACACCACCCCGCTGGTCGAGGGCATCTCGATCGACGAGGCCTTCCTCGAGGTCGGCGGGCTGCGCAAGATCGCCGGGACGCCGGAGGAAATCGCCGCGCGGCTGCGTGCGGAGGTGCTCGAGCGGGTCGGGCTGCCGATCACGGTCGGCGTGGCCAGGACCAAGTTCCTGGCGAAGGTGGCGAGCGGCGTGGCCAAGCCCGACGGGCTGCTCGTGGTGCCGCCGGACGGGGAGCTGGAGTTCCTGCACCCCCTGCCGGTGGAGCGGCTGTGGGGGGTCGGCCGGGTGACCGCGGAGAAGCTGCACGCGCGGGGCATCACCACGGTCGGCCAGGTCGCCGCGCTGGCCGAGTCCACCCTGGTGGGGATGCTCGGCCGGGCGTCCGGTCGGCACCTGCACGCCCTGGCGCACAACGTCGACCCGCGGCGGGTCCGGGTAGGCCAGCGCCGGCGGTCGATCGGCGCGCAGCGCGCGCTCGGCAGGTCGCCCCGGACCAGGGCCGAACTCGAGGCGTTCCTGGCTGCCCTGGTCGACCGGGTGACCAGACGCCTACGCGCGGCCCACCGGGTCTGCCGCACCGTGGTGCTCCGGCTGCGCTTCGCCGACTTCGCCCGGGTGACCCGGTCGCACACGCTGCTCCAGTCCACCGATGACACCCAGCTCGTGCTCGACGCCGCCCGCCGCCTGCTCCGCGAGGCCATGCCGATGATCGACGAGCGGGGCGTCACCCTCATCGGCGTCGCCCTGTCCAACCTGGACCGCGAGAACGCCGTCCAGCTGGCCCTCCCCTTCCCGGGCGAGCCGGCGGGCTCCCTCGACGCCGCCGTCGACCACGTCCGGGACCGCTTCGGCACCGCCGCCCTCACCCGCGCCGCCCTCCTCGGCCGCGACCCGGGCATCTCGGTCCCCCTCCTGCCCGACTGACCACCGCGACGAGCCCAGCGATCCGGCGCGAGAAAGTGAGGTTGGGAAGCGGGGCCGCGGGGTACAGGGCGGGGTGGACGCGCGGGTCGGTCCGATGTGGATGATCGGTCGGCGCGCGGGTGCGTTCGGGGTGGTGTTGGGTTGAGCCGGGGGGCTCGAACTGGAGGAGGTGCCCGGTGACCGTTCTGGCCCAAACAGACCTGCGGCTGGACGCCAACGCCGTTGACTACGTCTTACTAGCACTGTACTTCCTGCTCGTCCTCGGCATCGGGTATCTCGCCCGGCGCCGGGTCTCCACGAGCCTGGACTTCTTCCTCTCCGGGCGGTCGCTGCCCGCCTGGGTCACCGGCCTGGCGTTCATCTCCGCCAACCTCGGCGCGATCGAGGTCATGGGGATGTCCGCCAACGGCGCCGAGTACGGCATGCCGACCGCGCACTACTTCTGGATCGGCGCTGTGCCGGCGATGCTGTTCCTCGGCATCGTGATGATGCCGTTCTACTACGGCTCCAAGGTGCGCAGCGTCCCGGAGTTCATGCTCCGCCGGTTCGGCAAACCCGCGCACCTGGTGAACGGGCTCAGCTTCGCCGCGGCTCAGGTGCTCATCGCCGGAGCCAACCTCTTCCTGCTCGCCAGCGTCGTGAACCTGTTGCTGGGCTGGCCGCTGTGGGTCTCGGTCATCGTCGCCGCGGCGATCGTGCTCAGCTACACCGCGCTGGGCGGGCTGTCCGCCGCCATCTACAACGAGGTGCTCCAGTTCGTCGTGATCGTGGCCGCGCTGCTGCCGCTGACGATCGTCGGCCTGTACAAGGTCGGCGGCTGGCAGGGCCTGGTCGACAAGGTGAGCGGCGGACCGGGTGGGCCGGAGCAGGTGAACAGCTGGCCCGGCAACCAGCTCACCGGTTTCGAGGACAACTTCCTGTCCGTGCTCGGACTCGTGTTCGGACTCGGGTTCGTGCTCTCGTTCGGCTACTGGACGACGAACTTCGTCGAGGTGCAGCGCGCGATGGCGGCCAAGAGCATGTCCGCGGCCCGCCGCACGCCGATCATCGGCGCGTTCCCCAAGATGCTCGTCCCGTTCATCGTGATCATCCCGGGCATGGTCGCCGGTGTCGCGGTCACCGAGATCGCCGGGGAGAACAAGGCGGCGCTGATCGCCGGCGACGAGGCGCCGAGCGGCGCCACGTTCAACGACGCGCTGCTGCTGCTGATGCGCGACCTGCTGCCCAACGGCATGCTCGGCATCGCGATCGCCGGCCTGCTCGCCTCGTTCATGGCCGGCATGGCGGCGAACCTCAGCTCGTTCAACACCGTGTTCACCTACGACATCTGGCAGACCTACATCCGCAAGGACCGGCCGGACGACTACTACCTGCGCGTTGGCCGCATCATCACGGTCGTCGCGACGGTGCTGGCGATCGGGACGGCGTTCATCGCCTCGACCTACTCCAACCTGATGGACTACCTGCAGCAGCTGTTCTCGTTCTTCAACGCGCCGCTGTTCGCGACGTTCCTGCTCGGGATGTTCTGGCGCAGGATGACCCCGACGGCCGGCTGGGCCGGCCTGGTCAGCGGTACCGGGGCGGCGCTCGTGGTGTTCTATCTGACCGAGTCCGACACCTGGGTGCTCCCGGGCCAGGGCGGCGCCTTCGTCGGCGCCGGCGCGGCCTTCGTCGTCGACATCGTGGTGAGCGTCGCGGTCTCCGCCGTGACCCAGCCCAAACCGGCGGCCCAGCTGGCCGGGCTGGTCTGGTCGCTCACGCCCAAGGAGGACCGGCAGCACACGGCGACCGGTGAGGACGCCGGCTGGTACCGCAACCCCGCCCTGCTCGCCGGGATCGTCCTGGTCGTGACGATCGCCCTCAACATCATCTTCTAGGAGGACCGATGGCCACCAGGACAAGCCGGTTCACCGCGTTCGACATCCGGATGATCATCGCCCTGCTCGTCGGGGTCTACGGGCTGGTGCTGACGGTGATGGGCCTTTGGGTCACCAGCGACGAGGAGATCGAGAAGTCGGCGGGGGTGAACATCAACCTCTGGGCCGGTCTCGGCATGCTCGTCGTCGCCGCGGCGTTCACGGGCTGGGTCGTGATCCGACCCCTCGGGGTGTCGGAGGAGGAGCAGCGGGAGGCCGTCGAGGCCGCCGACCGGGAGGACTGACCCGGGTTGACACCGGCCCCCTCGGTAGCCGGCGCGCGCCAGCCGCCGGGGAGGGCCGGGCGATCCCGCGGCTGTGTGGTTCAACGCACGGGATCTGGGCCGCGCCACGCCCGGGCATGCCACGGCCTTGCTCCTGTCTACCCGTGTACTCGCCCGTCAACCCATCCGCGGTTCCTCTTCGATCACCGGGTCCTCGTCGCCCTCCGGCTACCCGGTCGCGGGCGGGCGAAACCCCGCCGCGTTTCGTGCCCGGCACCCCGGGTAGTCGAGGGCATGACCGCTCAGGAGTTCGTGCCCCCGGACGCCGACCTCGAGCAGCTTCGTGCCGCGGCGGCGGGATGTCGGGGCTGTGACCTGTACCGCGACGCCACCCAGACCGTGTTCGGCGCCGGGCCGGGCGAGGCTCGCGTGCTGGTGGTCGGGGAGCAGCCCGGGGACCAGGAGGACCGCAGGGGCGAGCCCTTCGTGGGGCCGGCTGGGCGCCTGCTGGACAAGGCGATGGTGGAGGCCGGCATCGACCGCGACCTCGTCTACGTGACCAACGCGGTGAAGCACTTCAAGTTCACCCTGCCCGAGCGCGGCAAGCGACGCATCCACAAGACCCCCTCGCGGACCGAGGTCGTGGCCTGCCGACCGTGGCTGGACGCCGAGCTCGACGCGGTGGGGCCGGAGCTGGTGCTCTGCCTCGGCGCCACCGCCGCCAAGTCACTGCTGGGCCAGGGTTTCCGGGTCACCCAGGAGCGCGGAAGGCTGCTCGCGCTGCCGGACCGGGACGGCGTGCGGGTGATGGCGACCGTGCACCCGTCCTCGGTGCTGCGGGCGCGGAACCGCGAGGAGGCCTACCGGGGGCTCGTGACCGACCTGACCGCGGCGGCCCACGCCCTGCGGGAGACGGCGGCGCGGTAGCGGAAACCGAGCTGGCCGCGGACCCGGAGGTTCGCGGCCAGCTCGGTGGTGGGGTGAGGTGTTCGTGGTGATCCGGGGCTTACTGGACCACGCGCCGGTAGCGCTGCACGCGGCGCGGGCCGGGCAGGGCGAACCGGCGGATCAGGTAGGTCAGCAGCGCGCCGATCGCCAACCACATGATCGCGGCCAGACCCTCGTTGAGGAACGTCGCCAGCTTGGCGTTGTCCGGGGTGAACAGGCCGGACAGGCCCAGGTTGACACCCGAGGCCCAGCCGTCGACGAACGAGGCGAACCCGTTGGCCATGTTGGCCGACCCGAGCACCAGCACGATGTGCACCCCGAGCACGACGGCGAACATCCCGGTGATCACGTTGATGATCGTGCAGACGATGTTGACCGTGCGGATGCGCGTGTAGTCCGGGTTGGCCACCCCCTCCTCGACGATCTCGTCCTGGTAGGGGCCCGACCTGCGGGGCGCGGAGACCGGCGGCGGCTCCGGCGTGCGGGAGGCGGCCGGCGGGTGCTGCACCGTGGGCGGATCGGCCGCGGGGTACGGGTCGAGCCGAGTTCTGTCCTGTTCCTGCTCGTAGCGCATGGCTTCCTCACAGACCGGCGGGGACTTCCTGCTCCCGGGTACCCGGGTCGCGGCGGCCGGTAAACCCGGATTCGCGCGCGGTGTGCGGGTCGGGTCGGGGGCGGTTAGCCTCGGTGGCCGTGCGGGTCAGCGGGGCCGGGGTGCGGGCGGGGTGGCGGCGGCGGACGGCGGCACTGCGCCGGATGGCGTTGCCGATCGTCCAGTGCGGCATCGCGGCCGGGCTCGCCTGGATCGTCGCCACCGAGCTGCTCGAGCACAGCCGTCCGTTCTTCGCGCCGATCGCCGTGATCATCAGTATCGGGGTCGGGCTCGGCCAGCAGCGGCTGCGCCGCGTGGTGGAGCTCGTTGTCGGCGTGAGCGTCGGCATCGGCGTCGGGGACCTGCTGGTCTACGTGATCGGGACCGGGGGCTGGCAGATCGCGCTGGTCGTCGTGCTGGCCATGGGCGCGGCGGTACTGCTCAACGGCGGTCCGCTGATCACCCTGCAGGCCGGGTCCTCGGCCGTGCTCGTCGCCACGCTGCTGCCGCCGGGCGGGAGCGGCGGGCTGGACCGGATGGTCGACGCGCTCCTCGGCGGGGTGCTGGGGCTGGCAGCTGTCGCTGTGCTGCCCGGGAACCCGGTCGAGGTGACCCGGCAGCGGGTCGCGGGCCTCGTCGAGGCGGTGACCGCCGCACTCGTCGACGGGGCGGACGCCATCGAGCGTCGCGACCCGGAGTCCGCCTACCGGGCGCTGCGCGAGATCCGCACCCAGCAGCCGGTCGACGACCTCCGGGACGCGTTGCGCACGGCCAGGGAGGTCATGGCGATCACGCCGCTGCACCGGCGGCAGCGCACGGTGTTGCGGGCCTATACCGCCGCCGCCGACCCGTTGGACCACGCCCTGCGCAACTGCCGGGTCCTGCTGCGCCGAACCAGGTCGGCGTTGGCCGACGGGGAGGTCGTGCCCGAGGCCGTGCCGGCCGGGCTCCGGCGGCTGGCGCTGGCCGCCGCGCCGCTCGCGGACCGGCTCGGCCACGACGTCGAGGACGTCCGCGGCGCGCTGGCCGACGCCGCTGCCTCGGTCGACGGCGAGGACCTCACCGAGGCGGGTTTCTCGGCGCAGGTGGTCGCGGCCCAGCTCCGGTCGGTCGCCGTCGACCTCCTCCAGGCCACCGGGCTGCGCCACGACGAGGCCAGGTCCGCGCTGCCGGCGATCGACCAGGGGCCCCGGCAGTCGAGTTGAGAAGCCTTACGCTGGGGCGGAAAGAGCACGCCACCAGCGTCGCCATTCCATAAAGGACTTAAGGTTTGCCGGCGATCACCCTGGGCTACCTTGTACGACATGCGCGTGATCACGCAGAACGTCCTGGGGCGCCAGCAGGACTGGCCGACCCGGCGGGCGGTGCTCCAGGCCGGGTTCGCCGAGCTGGCACCGGACGTCGTGCTGTTCCAGGAGGCCGTCGTCACCGAGGACTACGACCAGGTCCGGGACATCCTCGGTGACGGCTACCACGTCGCGCACCAGACCAACCGCGTCGTCGACGGCGACGTGGGCTCCGGGATCTCGGTCGCCAGCAGGTGGCCGCTGGGTGTGGAGCGGGAGATCGACCTGCGGGTCGGACCGCGCACCGCGGACTTCCCGGCCGGCGCCCTGGTCGTCGACGTGCAATGGGACCGGCCGGAGCCGTTGCTGGTGGTCAACCACAAGCCGTCGTGGGCGACCGACCTGGAGTACGAGCGTGAGGCGCAGGCGGTCACCACGGCCCGGTTCGTGGCGGAGATCGTCGCCAGGACCGGCCAGCACGTGGTCCTCGGCGGCGACTTCGACGCGATGCCCGAGGCGGGCTCGATCCGGTTCTGGCGCGGCCTGCAGTCCCTGGACGCGTTCAGCGTGGCCTACCGGGACGCCTGGGAGCTCGTGCACGGCCAGGCGCCCGGTGCCACCTTCGCTCCCTCGGAGAACGGGCTCGTAGAACGCCACTGGCAGACCGACCTGGACCGGCGCATCGACTACCTGCTGGTCCGCTGCGGCCGGGCCGGGCCGACACTGCGGGTGGCCGAGTGCGAGCGGGTCTTCGCGGGTCCCGTGGCCGGGGCGTGGGGGAGCGACCACATCGGTCTGATGGCTCGACTGGAGGTCTGGTGATGGCGGATCCGGCACGGACCGAGACCGAGGGCTCCGAGCGCGCGCCGGGCTGGCGCGACGGCCGGATAGGCCGGCTCACCCTGCGCTGTGTGCAGCTGGTGGTGATCGCGGTCGCGGTGTGGGTGGTCGGTCAGATCCTGGGCCGGATCGCGTTCGTCGCGGTTTCGGCGGCCGTGGCCGTCCTGCTCGCCGCGCTGTTCGTCCCCGGGGTGCGGCTGCTCGCCGACCGCGGCGTGCCCCGCTGGCTCGCGACGCTGGTCGTACTGCTCGCCGGGCTGGTCTTGCTCGGCGGCCTGGTCGCCTTCATGGTGGGGTCGGTCATCAACGGCCTGCCCGACCTCGGCGCCCGGTTGACCGAGAGTTACGACCAGCTGCGCGGGTGGCTGACCGGGCTCGGCGTCAGCGGTGAGCAGCTGGACCGGATGCTGACCGAGGCGAAGGACTGGGTCGCCACCAACCGGGCGAGCCTCCTGTCCGGCGTCTGGGGTGTCGTCTCGACGGCGGGGACGCTGCTGGGTGGGCTGGTCCTGGCGATCTTCCTGCTGATCTTCTTCGTGCACGACGGCAGGCGGCTGTGGCGGGGTGCGGTCCGCCCGCTGGCGCCGGCGACCCGAGAGCGGGTGACGGCCGCGGGGGAGCGCGCCTTCCACGACCTGACCTCCTACGTCCGGACGACGATGGTCGTCGCGTTGATCGACGCGGTCGGGATCGGCCTCGGGCTGTGGATCACCGGTGTGCCGCTCGTGCTGCCGCTGGCGGGGCTGGTGTTCCTCGGCGCGTTCATCCCGCTGATCGGGGCGTTCGCCTCCGGCCTTGTCGCCGTGCTGATCGCGCTGGTCACCCAGGGGCCGGTGGTCGCCCTGATCATCGTGGGCGTCGTCGTGCTCGTCCAGCAGCTCGAGGGGAACCTGCTCGAGCCGCTGCTGATGAGCCACTCGGTTCGGCTGCACCCGGTGGCGGTGATCCTGGGCGTGGCGATCGGCGCCGAGCTGGCCGGGGTGGTCGGCGCGCTGCTGGCCGTGCCGGTGATGACCACGTTGCGCGCGGCGACCGCCCCGTCGCTGCCCCCCGAATGACCTACTGCAGGTAGCCCTCGACCACGTTCGCCGGCCGGGCGCTCGCCTCGTCGGGGTCCTCGCCTGCCCGCCGGCGGGCCCGCCGCTGGCGCAGCAGGTCCCAGCACCGGTCGAGCTCCACCTCGATCTCCCGCAGCCGGTCCGGGTTGGGCTCGCCGCCGCGCTCGATCTCGTGCTCCTCGTGGATCAGCTCGTTGATGCGTGCCGCGAGCTGCTTGTCGTCCATCGGGTCTCCCTCCGCGTGTCCCTCGGGGGTACGGGTACCCCGCCCATGACCACGGAAGCGTCAGAACAGCACGAACGATTCCGCGGGGACCGTCACGTGGGTGCCGGTGACCTCGGCAGCCGCCGAGGCGAGCAGCGGCTCGCCCGGCTGGAGGTCGAGCAGGACCTTGGCCTCCTCGGTGCCCAGGTTCACCACCAGGCGCCGTTGGCCGCGGGACAGGACCAGGTAGGAGTCCCGACCCTCCACCTGGAACTCGTCCAGCCTCGGGTCGGCCAGCTCGGGGTGCGCCCGACGCAGGGCGATCAGCTGCCGGTAGGTGTCGTAGACGGCCCGGTGCCCCGGTTCGTCCAGCTCCGACCAGCGCAGGGTGGAGCGCTTCACGGTGGCCGGGTCCATCGGGTCGGGCACCTCGCTCTCGCCCCAGCCGTGCTCGGCGAACTCCTTGCGCCGACCGTTACGCACGGCAGCGGCCAGCTCCTCGTCCTCGAAGGAGGCGAAGAACTGCCACGGGGAGCTCGCCGCCCACTCCTCGCCCATGAACAGCATCGGCGTGTAGGGCGAGCACAGCATGATCGCCGCGCCGCAGAGCATCCGCTTCGTGGAGATCGTCGCGGTCATCCGGTCGCCCTGTGCCCGGTTCCCGATCTGGTCGTGGTTCTGCAGGTAGATCAGGAAACGGTGACCGGAGTGGCGGCTCGGATCGATCGGCCGGCCGTGGGTACGACGCCGGAACGAGGACCAGGTGCCGGCGTGGAAGTAGGCGCCCCGCAGCGTGGTGAGGAGCGCACCCGGCTGGCCGAAGTCCGCGTAGTAGCCGTCGGTCTCCCCGGTGAGCGCCACGTGCAGCGCGTGGTGCAGGTCGTCGCACCACTGGGCCTCCAACCCGAAGCCGCCGGCGTCGCGCGAGGTCACCAGCTTCGGGTCGTTCAGGTCGGACTCGGCGATGAGGTGCAGCGGCCGGCGCAGGCCGGCGGAGAGCGCGTCGGTCTCCCGGGCCAGCTCCTCGAGCAGGTGGGTGGCCCCCCGGTCGGTCAGCGCGTGCACCGCGTCCAGTCGCAGGCCGTCCAGGTGGTAGTGGCGCAGCCAGTCCAGCGCGTTGTCGATCACGTAGCGGCGGACCTCGGCGGAGTCGGGGCCGTCCAGGTTCAGCGTCGGGCCCCAGATCGTGCTGCCGGCGAAGTAGGGACCGAACCGGTCGAGGTAGGCGCCGGACGGACCGAGGTGGTTGTACACCACGTCGAGGAGTACGCCCATGCCACGCCCGTGGCAGGCGTCGACGAACCGCTTGAAGGCGGTGGGACCGCCGTAGGGATCGTGCACCGCGCCCCACGCCACGCCGTCGTAGCCCCAGCCCGCGGTCCCGTCGAACGCGTTGACCGGCTGCACCTCGACGAAGTCGACGCCCAGCTCGACGAGGTGGTCGAGGCGTTCGATCGCGGCGTCGAAGGTGCCCTGTTCGGTGAACGTGCCCACGTGCAGCTCGTAGATCACCCCGCCGGCGAGCGGCCGGCCGGTCCAGCCGGTGTCGGTCCAGGCGAAGGCTCCGTGGTCGTAGCGCCGGGACGGGCCGTGGACCCCCGCCGGCTGCCAGCGCGAGCGCGGGTCGGGCAGCGGCGTCTCCTCGTCGTCCAGCAGGAACGCGTAGTCGATGCCCTCGCCGTCGAGCACGAAGGCGAAGTCGGTGTCGGCGGCCCCGCGGACCTCGGCGTGCCACCAGCCGCGATCGTCGCGGGTCATCTCGTACCGGTCGGAGCCGATCGCGAGGCGGACCCGCTCGCGGTGCGGCGCCCAGACGGAGAAGGTCTCGTCGGTCATCGGTTCTCCCGGACGAGCAGGGCGACGGGGTAGCGGTCGAGCAGCTCGGCCAGCGGGACGACCGGTGGCACCGGCCGGTCGGTCAGCCGGTCGGTCCAGGTGCCCGGGGGCAGCGCGAGAACGGTGTCCTGCCAGCCGGTCCTGGCGAGTCCGACCGGCAGCCGGGTGGCCACGGCGGCGACACCGTCGCGGTGGAAGGCCAGGGCGTGGCGAGCGGCCGGCCCGTCGGCATACAGCGGCCGGTAGCCGGTGAACAGCTCCGGACGCTCGCGGCGCAGGCGCAGGGTGGTGCGCACGACGTGCAGCTTGGCGGCTCCGGTGTCGTCGACCTCCGGGAGCCAGCCCTGCTCGAGCCGGTCGAGCAGCTCGCCGCGGGCGGCGAAGTCGACCGGCCGGCGGTTGTCCGGGTCCACCAGTGACAGGTCGAACAGCTCGGTGCCCTGGTAGACGTCGGGCACGCCGGGGCCGGCGAGCTGCAGCAGCTTCTGCCCCAGCGCGTTGGACCAGCCCGGTCCCTTGATCCGGTCGACGAACGCCTCGACCTCGGCAGCCAGCTCGGCGTCGCCGAGCACGGCGGCCGGCCAGGCGTTGACCGCCGCCTCGAACTCCTCGTCGTGGTCCACCCAGCTCGTGCGGACCTTGCTCTCCTTGGCGGCCTTGTCCAGGTAGGCGGCGAGCCGCTCGGGGGTGACCGGCCAGGTGCCCAGCAGCGACTGCCAGGCCAGCAGCTCCAGCGTCGGCTCGCCGATGCCCCGCCGCGCCGACCACCGGCGAGCGAGACCGGCGAACTCGTGCGGCAGCTCGGACAGGACCGCGATGCGGGCCCGGACGTCCTCGGAGCGCTTGGTGTCGTGGGTGGACAGCGCGGTCATCCCCGCGGCCCAGGCGGCCTCCCGCGCGGCGGCTCCGGCGTGGAACTCCTCGGGGGTGACCCCGAACCGGTCGGGGGCGCCGCCGACCTCGTTGAGCGCGGTCAGCCGGGGGAAGCGGTAGAAGGCGGTGTCCTCGTCGCCCTTGGCCACCACCATGCCGGAGGTCTGCTGGATGCGGGTGGCCAGCTCGCCCCGGGGCTCCGCCCGGACGGTGCGGTCGATCGTGTCGATCGCCTCGGCCAGGTCGGGCCGGGAGGCGCGGGCGGTTTCGACGGCCGCCCGCCAGCTGGCCAGTCCTTCGGGCAGGTAGGACCGGTAGACGGGGAAGGCGACCATCAGCTCGGCCACCGCCTCGGCGGGGACGCCGGGCGCGAGCGCGGCGATCCGGCGCATCTCGGCGACCAGGGAGCGCTCGGTGATCAGCCGGCGGCTGCGCCGCTCCTCGACGTGGAACGCCGGGGTCGCGGCCAGCTCGGTCAGCGGCTCCTCCCCGGCCGGGTCGACGAACACGCCGCCGACCTGGCGCAGGGTGTCGTAGCCGGTCGTGCCGTGCACCGGCCACGAGGCCGGCAGCTCCTCGCCGGCCGCGAGGATCTTCTCCACCACCAGCCAGCAGTCGGCGTTCTCGCGCAGCCGGGCGAAGTAGCCGCCGGGGTCGGCCAGACCGTCGGGGTGGTCGATGCGCAGCCCGTCCACCTCCCCGGCCCGCACCCAGCGCAGGACCTCGGCATGGGTGTCGGAGAAGACCTGGGGGTCCTCGACCCGCACCGCGGCCAGCGAGGTGATGTCGAAGAATCGGCGGTAGCCCAGCTCGGCGTTGCCCCGCCGCCAGTGCACGAGGCGGTAGTGCTGGCGCTCGTGCACCTCGGCGGCGCTGCCGGACTCCGTACCGGGGGCGATCGGGAACTCGTGGTCGTAGTAGGCCAGCCGCCCGTCCCGCAGCTCGAGCTCGCCCTCGTCGCCGAGGATCGGGAGCAGGATCGGCCCGCGCGACCAGTCGATGTCGAAGTGGTCGGCGTAGCGGGACTCCCGGCCGTGCGTGAGCACGTCCCACCACCAGGGGTTGGCCGAGGGGACCTCGACCGACATGTGGTTGGGCACCAGGTCGAGGACGAACCCGAGCCCGTGCTCGCGGGCCGCCTTGACCAGCCGCTGGCGAGCCTGCTCGCCGCCCAGCTCGGGGTTGGCCGTGGTCGGGTCGACGACGTCGTAGCCGTGTGTCGAGCCGGGCGCGGCGGCGAGCAGGGGCGAGGTGTAGACGGCACCGACGCCCAGCCGCTCGAGGTAGGGCACCAGACCCGCGGCGGCGTCCAGGTCGAACGCCGGCTGCACCTGGATCCGGTAGGTGGAGCTCGGAACGTAGGTCACTCCGGGGCCTCCGTGCGCTGCAGGACGAGCAGGGAGCGCGCGGCGACCGGGATGGTCCCGCTCGCCCCCACGACGCGGGCCGCGGTCGGCTGGTCGCCGGCGACCACGCCGACCACCACACCGCCGCCGGACTCGGCCTGGACCTCGCCGGTCGCGGTGTCGAGCACGACGGCCCACTCGGTGCCGTAGCTGTCGCCCGGCACGGTCATCTCGAGCTCGTCGTCGTGGGCGTTGAAGCACAGCAGGAACGAGTCGTCGGTCACCCGCTCGCCCCGGCGGTCCCGGTCGGTGATGCCGTCGCCGTTGAGGAAGACCATGATGCTGCGGCCGAAGCCGGACTCCCAGTCCTCGTCGGACATCTCCTCCCCGGCCGGGGTGAACCAGGCGATGTCGCGCAGCTCCTCGCCGCGGCGGATCGGCCGGCCGGCGAAGAAGCGGCGGCGGCGGAACACCGGGTGGTTGCGCCGCAGCGCGATCGCCGCCCCGGTGAACTCCACCAGGTCCGCGTTGTCCTCCAGGGTCGACCAGTCGATCCAGGACAGCTCGTTGTCCTGGCAGTAGCCGTTGTTGTTGCCCCGCTGGGTGCGGGCGAGCTCGTCGCCGTGCAGGATCATCGGCACGCCCTGGGACAGCAGCAGCGTCGCGAGCATGTTCCGGCGCTGCCGGGCACGGAGCTCGTTGACCTTCTCGTCGTCGGTCGGCCCCTCCGCGCCGCAGTTCCACGAGCGGTTGTCGTCGGCGCCGTCCCGGTTGCCCTCGCCGTTGGCCTCGTTGTGCTTCTCGTTGTAGGAGACCAGGTCGTTGAGCGTGAAGCCGTCGTGCGCGGTGACGAAGTTGATCGAGGCGTAGGGCCGCCGGCCGTCCTCCTGGTAGAGGTCGGAGGAGCCGGTGATGCGGGAGGCGAACTCCCCGAGGGTGGCCGGCTCCCCGCGCCAGAAGTCGCGGACCGTGTCGCGGTACTTGCCGTTCCACTCCGTCCACAGGGGAGGAAAGTTGCCGACCTGGTAGCCGCCGGGGCCGACGTCCCACGGTTCGGCGATCAGCTTGACCTGGCTGATCACCGGGTCCTGCTGCACCAGGTCGAAGAACGTTGACAGCCGGTCCACGTCGTAGAACTCCCGGGCGAGCGTCGCGGCGAGGTCGAAGCGGAACCCGTCGACGTGCATCTCGGTGACCCAGTACCGCAGCGAGTCCATGATCAGCTGGAGCGTGTGCGGGCTGCGGACGTTGAGCGAGTTTCCGGTGCCCGTGTAGTCCATGTAGTACTGCTTGTCGTCGTCGACGAGCCGGTAGTAGGACTCGTTGTCGATGCCGCGCATGGACAGCGTCGGCCCGAGGTGGTTGCCCTCGGCGGTGTGGTTGTAGACCACGTCGAGGATGACCTCGATCCCCGCCTCGTGCAGGGCGCGTACCATCGCCTTGAACTCCTGCACCTGGCTGCCCGGCATGAGGTTCACCGCGGCGTAGTCGTCGTGCGGGGCGAAGAAGCCGATCGTGTTGTAGCCCCAGTAGTTCGACAGCCCCTGCTCGAGGAGCCCGTGGTCGTGCAGGAACTGGTGCACCGGCATCAGCTCGACCGCGGTGACCCCGAGGCTGGTCAGGTAGTCGACCATCACCGGGTGCGCGAGGCCCGAGTAGGTGCCGCGCAGCTCCTCGGGGATGTCCGGGTGCAGCTTGGTCAGCCCGCGCACGTGGGCCTCGTAGATGACCGACTCGTTGTAGGGGGTGTTCGGCGGCCGGTCGTTGCCCCAGTCGAAGAACGGGTTGATCACCACGCCACGCATGCTGTGCGCGGCGGAGTCGGCGTCGTTGCGCTCGTCGGGTGAGCCGAAGGGGTAGCCGAACACCGACTCGTCCCAGTCGACCTGGCGCGTGGTCGCCTTGGCGTAGGGGTCGAGCAGCAGCTTGTTCGGGTTGCAGCGCGGGCCGGCGCCCGGCTCGTAGGGGCCGTGCACCCGGTAGCCGTACTCCTGGCCCGGTCCGATGTTGGGCAGGTAGCCGTGGTGGACGAACCCGTCGACCTCCGGCAGCTTGATCCGCGTCTCGTTCCCGTCGGGGTCGAACAGGCACAGCTCGACCCGCTCCGCGACCTCCGAGAACAGCGCGAAGTTGGTGCCGGCGCCGTCATAGGTGGCGCCGAGCGGGTAGGGGGAACCAGGCCAGGGCTGCACACGTGCTCCTCGGTGGGCGGTCGGGCGATCTCTACTACAACGTTAGGGGGCGCGGTGCCGGTCGGCTCATCGCGCCTGGTCGGCGCCAGCCCTACGTGACGGGACGTGCCGCGCGCAGCGCGGCCACCACGCGGCGGACCACGGGGTGTTCGAGCAGCTCCTCGACGGTGACGGGGAGCGGGATTCGCCAGTTCGGGTACTCGTCGACCGTTCCGGGCAGGTTGGGCTGGCGCACCTCGCCCAACGCGTCCTGCGGCGAGGTGAGCAGCAGGGTGCTCGCGGACGTGGCGAGCAGCGCGTGCAGCGCGACGACCAGGTCCTCCTCGCCGGCCTCGGCCGGCAGCAGGTCGTGCTCGGCCAGCTCCGCGAGCAGCTCGTCGCGGTCGGCGGCGCTGCGTTTGCGCTCCGCCTCCGGGTCGGCGAGCAGACCGAGCTCCTCGCGGACCCGCACGTTCTCGCCGCGCAGGAACCCGGCCGCGGTCGGCAGGTCGTGGGTCGAGATCGACGCCATCGCGGCCCTGGGCCAGCGGGAGGGTGCCAGCAACGGCTCGCCCGGTGCCTCGACGTCGCGCTGGAACCACAGCACGGCCGAGCCGAGCACGGCGCGATCGCGCATCGCCTCGCGGACCTCGTCGGACACCGTGCCCAGGTCCTCGCCGACGACGATCGCCGACGCCCGGTGGGCCTCGAGCGCGAGCACCCCGAGCAGCGCGTCCGCGTCGTAGCGCACGTAGGTGCCCTCGGCGGGGGGACGACCGGGTGGGATCCACCACAGCCGCCACAGGCCCATCACGTGGTCGACGCGGATCCCGTCCGCATGGGCCAGGACCGATCCGATGACGTCGCGGAACGGCGCGTACCCGGCGGCGGCCAGCCGGTCCGGGCGCCACGGCGGCAGGTTCCAGTCCTGGCCCTGTTGGCTGAACGCGTCGGGCGGCGCGCCGACGGTGACGTCGGAGGCCAGGACGTCCTGCAACGCCCAGGCGTCGGCTCCCGCCGGGTCGACGCCGACCGGGAGGTCGTGCACGATCGAGACGCCGGCGGCCTGCCCGGCCCGGTGGACCTCGGCCAGCTGCGTGCGGCACAGCTGCTGGACCCACGCGTGGAAGGCGACCCGCTGGCCCCCGGTGTCCACGCCACGCGGGTGGCGCAGGTGCTCCGGCCAGGTGCGCCAGTCCGCGCCGTGCTGCTCGGCCAGCGCGCAGAACGCCGCGAACTCGGCCAGCTCCGGCTCGGGGTCGGGAACCGGCCCCGCGTAGGGGAACAGCAGCTCGAGCGCCGCGAGCTTGGCGGCCCAGACGGCGTCGTAGTCGATCAGCTCGGCACCGGGCGGCGGGGCGAGCGCGGCGACGTTCGCCCGCACCTCGGGGGGTGCGGATCCGAACGCGTCGGTCTCGGTGACCCGCAGGTACAGCGGGTTGGCGAAGCGGCGGCTGGAGGGGGAGTAGGGCGAGCGCTGGAGCGGCCGGACGGGGGTGATCGCCTGGACCGGGTTGACCAGCATCACCGAGGCACCCTGCTCGGCCGACCCCTGGACCAGGGCACGGAGGTCGGCGAGGTCGCCGATGCCCCAGGAACCAGATGAGTGCAGGGCGTAGAGCTGCACCATCCAGCCCCAGGCCGGCGGCACGGGCGGCAGCGCGGGTGGGGTCACCACCACGGCCGTCCGCTGCTCGCCGGAGAGCAGGGTGTGGTAGCCGAGCGGGAGGTCGGCGGGGAGCCGGTCGGACACCGCGCGCAGGGTGCCGTCCTCGAGCGTGAGCTCACCCTCCACGCCCAGCGGCGGGGTCTCGCCGGCGCGGACCACGAGCGGGTCCGGTACGGCGATCCGCCCGTGGCGCTTCAGCGCGTCGGACAGCGAGGCACGCACCGAAGCGGGCGTGCCCGCGTCGACGCCGAGCTCGGCGAGTACCGCCGCCACCACGTCGGGGGCCACCTCGACGCGACGGCGGTCGGTGTCTTCGTACCAGGTCGAAACTCCGTGTGCGGCGGCGAGCGCCTGCAGCTCAGCGTCCATTCGCGACCGGTCAGCGCTGCGCGACGGGCGGCGCGAGGTCCTCCCGGGCACTGAGCAGCGCGGAGCGGGCACCGGCCGGGTCGTCGGCGCCCAACCGCTCGCGGGCGTCGCGCACGGCGTGCACGGCGTGCTCGATTCGGCAGGTCTCGCCGGTCGCGGCGGTCCAGGCCAGGCCGCTGACGAGCATGTCCTCGAGGCGGTGCAGGGCCGGCCCGTCCGGCGCCGCTCCGTCGGACAGCTCGACGAGGACCGAGTCGACGACCTTGCGCAGGCGGTCACCCGGCTGGGGGAGGGAGCGGCGGCGCGTCATGGGCGCCGGAATCCCGGTTCGGTAGTGTTCGTGGACGTCGTGGGACAATCGTTGCTTGGCCACCGTGGCTCCCCGCAAAATGGAGTGATTCGCAGGGCCGGCCGGACCCGCGGCCAGCCTGTACCCGATCCTCGCACGGTTAAACCACCCAGCCCAGAGCAAGTTCTCTACGTCACCCGACAGGCGGCTCATGACTCCGCTCGGCGAGCGGGATCGAGGTGTGATGGTATGGAACGGGTGAACACGTTCAGGGGACGACTCGCGTCGATCGTGGACAAGGTGGATGAGCGCCTTGGCGACGGGCTCGAGGCCGCGCTGTGCGCTCACCACGCCCGCCGGCTGCGCCGCCTCGGCTGGGATGCCGCGTTGGCACCCGGCTCCGCCGGGGGTCTGTTCGGGGATCGGGCACCCGTCCGGGAGGGCAACGACGTCGCTGTGCTCATCGACGGGCAGGAGGCGCTGACCGCGATCCAGGCGGCCATCCAGGGCGCCCGCTCGCACGTGCACATCGCCAACTGGCACGCCACGCCCGACTTCCGGCTCGTGCGCGAGGACGGCGCGCCGACCCTGCGCGAGCTGCTCGCGGAGACCGCGGAGCGGGTGCCGGTGCGCCTGCTGCTCTGGGCCGGTCCGCCGGTGCCCGTGTTCCAGCCGACCCGCCGCCTGGTCAAGCAGGCGCACGCCCGGTTCACCGAGGGGAGCGCGGTGCGCTGTGCGATGGACGCCCGCGAGCGCACCATGCACTGCCACCACGAGAAGATCGTGATCGTCGACGACGAGGTGGCCTTCGTGGGCGGCGTCGACTTCACGGCGCTGGAGGGCGACCGGCACGACAGCAGTGACCACCCGCCGGACCGGCCGATCGGCTGGCACGACCTCATGGTCCGGGTCGAGGGCCCGGCGGTGGCCGACGTGGCGAAGCACTTCCACAGCCGGTGGACCGAGGTCACCGGCGAGGACGTGCCGCCGCCGCGGGTGGCGGAACCGGCCGGTCGTTCGACGGTCGCGACGCTGCGCACGATCCCGGACGGGACCTACGACTTCGCGCCGCGGGGCGAGTTCACCATCCTCGACTCCTACCTGCGCGCGCTGCGCTCCGCGCGCCGGCTGATCTACCTGGAGAACCAGTTCTTCTGGTCCCCGGAGATCGCCGAGGTGCTGATCGACAAGCTGTGCGACCCGCCGTCGGACGACTTCCGGATCGTGTTGCTGCTGCCGCGCAAGCCGAGCAACGGCGCGGACACCACACGCGGCCAGCTCGGGCGGCTGTTCGCGGCCGACCACACGGTTGGCAACCGCCGGCTGCTGGCGGCGACGATCAGCACCCACGACGGGCAGGACTCGTGCCCGGTGTACGTCCACGCCAAGCTCGGCATCGTCGACGACGAGTGGATGACCGTCGGTTCGGCCAACCTCAACGAGCACTCGCTGTTCAACGACACCGAGGTCAACCTGGCCACCGACGACCGGGAGCTGATCCGGGAGACCCGGCTGCGGCTGTGGGCCGAGCACCTGCAGCGTTCGGTGTCCGAAGTAGACGGTGACCCGACCGCGGTGGTGGACGACTGCTGGCGCCCGATCGCCACCGAACAGGCCGAACGGGAGAGGCGCGGGCAGCCGCGAACCCATCGGCTCACGTTGCTGCCCGGCCTCTCCCGTCGGGTCGCCCGCCTGCAGGGCCCGCTGCGGGGCCTGCTGGTCGACGGGTAGCCACGTTGGCTAGGGCACGTCCTACGCCCTGGCCAGCGCCGCAGTCAGCCGGCCGCGGACCAGGGTGGTGTAGGCGGCCTGGCCGGCGGTGTTGGGGTGGTAGGACTCGAGGATCGGGGTGGACAGGCCGTTGATCCACTCGGCGTCGTCGCAGACCGCGTGTCCGGTGAAGGCCGAGCGGACGTCGACGAAGGTGAAGCCGTGGGCGGCGGCGCGCCCGCCGATGGTGGTCGCGAGCAGGTCGGCGGTGGCGTTGAGCGAGGTCTGCTCGGCGCGGCTGATCCGGGCCAGCGCGTTGCACTCCTGCCCGTTGAACAGGCGGGGGTAGCCCACGACCGCGACCTGCGCGTTGGGTGCCCGGTTCCGGATCTGGGTGTAGAGGTTGTCCAGCAGGCCGGGCAGCGTGTTGCGGATGAAGGTGTTGGCGTTGTTGATCTGGCTGGTGCAGGTGAACGGCCAGGGCAGGGCGCACTGTGTGATCACGTCGGCGAAGCCGGCATCGTTGCCGCCCACCGAGACGGTGACGTAGGCGGTGCTGGCGTTGAGGCTGCCGAGCTGGTTGAGGACATCCGGTACCTCGGCGCCGGAGCAGGCGGCGAAGGTCAGCGGTGCGCCCAGCTGCTGGGCGACGAGCACGGGGTAGGCCCGCGGGGAGCGGTAGCAGGAGCCGCTGTCCGGGTAGTAGGTGCGGGTGCCGACTCCGGAGGAGTAGGAGTCGCCAAGGGCGGTGTAGGGACCGGCGGCGGCCTGGGCGGGTTGGACGCCGGTTAACGTCAGTGCGGCGGTCAGGGCGGTGAGCAACGCTGCTCGGATGACTCGCATGGGTTCCTCCACACGGATTCGGCCCGGTAGCAGGGGATCCGGGCTGCTCCCAGCGTGGAGGTCCCGTGTGGACGGCGGCAATCGGCCATCAAGGTGGAAGATTTCCCGGTAAGAATCCTGACCCGCAACTTTCTGTCAGGTGGGTTCCTGCTCGTTCACGTTTTCGTCAGCCCGCGGTCAGCCGGGCGCGGACCTGGGCGGCATAGCTGGCGTGGCCGGCGACGTTCGGGTGGTAGGAGTCGACGACGGGGTTGGACAGCCCGTTGATCCACTCGGCGTCGTCGCAGACCGCGTGTCCGACGAAGGCCGAGCGGACGTCGACGTAGGCGAAGCCGTGGGCGGCGGCGCGCCCGGCGATGGTCGTGGCGAGCAGGTCGGCGCTGGCGTTGAGCGCGCTCTGCTCGGCAGGGCTGATCCGGGCGAGCGCGTTGCACTCCTCGCCGTTGAACAGGCGCGGGTAGCCCGCGACGGCGACCCGGGCGCCGGGGGCCCGGGTGCGGATCTGCCGGTAGAGGTTGTCCAGACGTCCGGGCAGCGTGTCGCGGATGAAGGTGTTGGCGTTGTTGACCTGGCTGGTGCAGGTTGCCGGCCAGGGCAGGGCGCACTGGGTGACCATCGCGGCGAAGCCGGCGTCGTTGCCCCCGGCCGAGACGGTGACGTAGGCGGTGCTGGCGTTGAGGCTGCCGAGTTGGTTCAGCACGTCGGCGATGTCCGCGCTGGAGCATGCGGGGAAGGTGAGCGGGGCACCCAGCTGCTGGGCGACGAGGACGGGGAAGGACTGCGGCGAGCGGTAGCAGGAGCCGCTGTCCGGGTAGTAGTTGCGAGCGCCGACTCCCGAGGAGTAGGAGTCGCCGAGGGCGACGTAGGGGCCGGCGGCCGCCTGCGCGGGTTGGGTGCCGATCAGGGCCAGCGCGGCGGTGAGCGCGGCGAACAAGGCCGCACGGATGACTCGCACGCATCCTCCAACGGGATCGTTCCGGGAGCGGGAGATCCCGGACTGCTCCCAGCGTGGGTCCCGTGTGGACTGCCAACAATCGGCCAACCAGGTAGAATTTTTCCGGTAGGCAGTCTGTCCGGTTACCTTCTGTCAGCGTTTGTTCGATCTTGCTGGGGGGTAACAGGCTTTCGTGCCACTGACCTTTGGTGTCGAAGAGGAGTTCCTGCTGGTCGACGCGGACGGCCAGCTCGCGGGACAGGGTCCGGAGGTGGTCCGCGCCACCGACGATCCCCAGGGTGAGATCGAGACCGAGCTGACCCTGTGCCAGGTGGAGTCGGCGACGGGGATCTGCCACACGCCGGAGGGTGTGCTCGGCCAGCTCGTCACCCTGCGCTCCGGCCTGGCCGAGGCCGCGAGGCCGCGCGGGCTGCGGGTGCTGCCCAGCGGCGCGCCGGTGCTGCCGGAGGAGAGCGGGCCGGAGATCACGCCCAAGGCGCGCTACCTGCGGATGGCCCGCCACTTCGGCGCCACCGCGCGCGGCGGGGCTACCTGCGGCTGCCACGTGCACGTCGGCATGGCCGACCGGGAGCTGGGCGTGCGGGTGATCAACCAGGTGCGCGGCTGGCTGCCGGCGCTGCTGGCGGTGACCGCGAACTCCCCGTTCTCCGGCGGGGACACCGGGTACGCCAGCTGGCGGTACCAGAGCTGGTCGCGCTGGCCGTCGGCCGGGGCGCCGCCGGTGTTCGCGTCGCTGGACGAGTACGAGTCCATCGTGGACCAGATGCTCCGCTCTGGAGCGATCCTCGACAAGGCGATGGTCTACTGGGACATCCGCCTGTCCGACCACCAGCCGACCCTGGAGTTCCGCGTCTCCGACGTCGCCGCGACGGCCGGGGACGCCGCGCTGCTGGCGGTGCTGGTGCGCGGTCTGGTCACGCACGCCATGTCGTGGGGCGGCGCCGTGCCGGACATGCCCCCGTCGGTGCTGAGGGCCAACCTCTGGCGCGCCTCCCACGACGGTCTGAGTGGGGCGTGCCTGCACCCCCTGACCGGTGAGCTGGTCCCCCTGAACGCGCAGCTGTTCGACCTCCTGGAGATGATCAAACCCTCCCTCGGCGACGACGTCGACTTCGCGGTGGCGGGCCTGGCGAAGCTCCGCGAACAGGGCGGCGGCGCCGACCGCCAACGCGCCGCGTACGCCCGCCGCGGCAAACTCCGCGACGTGGTGGACGAGCTGGCCCTGCGGTGAGCCGCTGGGCGTGCGGCCGGGTGACCTTGTCGGTGCTCGGCCGTAGGCTCGCGGCATGTGTCGGAACATCACCGCCCTGCGTGGGCTCGAGCCCGCCGCCACGCCCGAGGAGATCGAGGCAGCCGCGCGGCAGTACGTCCGGAAGGTGAGCGGGGTGCAGTCGCTGTCGGACAGCACCCGTGAGCCGTTCGAGGCCGCGGTCGCCGAGATCGCGAAGGTCACCACGCGCCTGCTCGCCGAGCTCCCGCCCCGCCGCCAGCCGCCGACGACCGTACCGCCGCTGCGCCGGCCGGAGGTCCAGGCCCGCATCGCCGCCGCCGCGAGGAAGTAGCGCGAAGCGGGAGATTGTCCCCCTTCCCCGACTTTCTCGCTCGCCGGGATTCATGACATCCGCGTGTCGACGCGGTGACAATCTGCACTGACCGTCGGGTCCGATGATGCCGCACGATTGCTCCCGTCAGCGAGGACCGACGGGGCGGGAGCGAGTCGAATGGACCAGGACTACCAGCCATTCTGTATGGCTGATCCTTCGTTCTACGACGCGATGCACTCCGAGCGCACCGCCGGCGAGTCCTTCCGGACCGCCTCCCGCGAACTTCCCGAGGGATGGGTGCTGCGGCCGCAGGACGACTGGTTCGTCGTCGACCCCGCGCAGCGGCAGGAACTCCCCCTCCAGGGGTGGAAGATCCACGCCTCGGCCACCACCGAGAACGCCGAGCGGGTCCTCGGCACCATCTGGGACTACTGCGTCCCCCGCGGCATCTCCTTCAAGTTCCTCCGCTCGGCCACGGCCCTGCTCGCGCGGGTCTCCAAGTACGCCCCGCGCGGCGGCAGCGGCAAGCTCGTCACGGTCTACCCGGAGAACGAGGCCGCCTGCGAGACCATCCTCGCCGAGCTCGGGGCGCTGCTCGAGGGCGAGGAGAGCCCCTACATCCTCACCGACCTGCGCTGGGGCAAGGGCCCGCTCTACGTCCGCTACGGCGCCTTCGCCATGCGCTACATGGTCGACGAGCGCGGCCAGCTCACCCCGGCGATCGCCGACCCCGACGGGAACCTGGTGCCCGACCGGCGGGAGCCGGTGTTCCGGGTCCCGCCGTGGGTGACCCTGCCGGACTTCCTCGCCCCGCACCTCGAGGCGCGCAACGCGGTCACCATGACCGACGTGCCCTACGAGGTCGAGTCCGTGCTGCACTTCTCCAACGGCGGCGGGATCTACCTCGGCCGCGACACCCGCACCGGCGAGCGGGTGGTGCTCAAGGAGGGCCGGCCGCACGCGGGGCTCGACGCCTGGAGCCACGACGCGGTCCGCCGCCTCGAGCGGGAGCACGACACGCTGCGCCGCCTCGCCGGAATCCCGGGCATCCCGCGCGTGCACGACCTCTTCTGGCTCGGCGAGCACCGGTTCCTGGCCATGGAGTACGTCGAGGGCGACGTGCTCGGCAAGGCCATCACCCTGCGCTACCCGATGATCGACCCGACGGCGACGCCCGAGCGGTACGCCGAGTTCAGCGAGTGGGCCGTCGACATCCACCGCCAGGTGAGCGAGACCATCGCCCAGGTGCACGAGCGCGGCGTCGTCTACGGCGACCTGCACCTGTTCAACATCGTCGTGCGGCCGGACGACACGATCGCCCTGCTCGACTTCGAGGTGACCTCCAACGTCGAGGACGCCCACCGGCCGGGCCTGGGCAACCCCGGCTTCGCCCCGCCGCGCAGCCTCACCGGGTTCGACATCGACCTGTACTCGCTGGCCTGCCTGCGTCTCGCGCTGTTCCTGCCGATGACCAACCTGCTCGGCCTGCACCGCGTCAAGGCGCGGCACTTCGCCGACATCATCACCGCGAACTTCCCCGTCGACCGGGCCTTCCTGGACCCGGGTGTGGACGTGATCGTGCCCCCGGGCACCCCGTCGCTCCCGCACCCGCGGATCGAGCCTGACCGGGACGAGTGGCCGCGGCTGCGCGACGAGCTGGCCAGCGCGATCCGGGCCAGCGCCACGCCCGAGCGGGACGACCGTCTCTTCCCCGGCGACCCGCGGCAGTTCGCCGAGGGCGGGCTCGGCCTGGCCCACGGCGCGGCAGGCGTGCTGTACGCGCTCGATGTCACCGGCGCCGGTCGGGAGCCGCAGTACGAGGAGTGGCTGCTACGCCGCGCCGTGGACCCGCCGAGCGGCAGCCGGCTGGGCCTCTACGACGGCCTGCACGGCGCCGCCTTCGTGCTCGAGCACCTCGGCCACCGGCAGGCCGCGCTGGACGTCGTCGACATCTGCCTGCGCGAGGACTGGGAGAAGCTCGGCTCGGACCTGTACGGCGGCCTGGCCGGGATGGGGCTGAACCTGCTCGAGCTGGCCTCCCGGACCGGCGACCCGGCGCTGCGGGCAGCCGGCCTGCGGGCCGCCGAGCTGTTGGCCGACCGGCTGCCTGACCTGCCGGCCGCCTCGCCCGAGGACCCGCGGCCGATCTCCGGCGGCGGCCAGCCCCTGGCCGGGCTGCTGCGCGGCCGGTCGGGCCAGGCCGTGCTGCTGATGCGGGCCTACGACGAGACCGGGGACGAGGCGCTGCTCGACCACGCGGCGCTGGCGTTGCGGCACGACCTGAGCCGCTGTGTCGTCCGGGACAACGGCACCCTCGAGGTCAACGAGGGCTGGCGCACGATGCCCTACCTGGACGGCGGCAGTATCGGGATCGGCATGGCCCTGGACGAGTACCTGGCCCGCCGGCCCGCCGACGAGCACACCGACCGGTTCACCGATGCCAGCCGGCGCGCGTCGCTCGCCGCCCGGTCGCGGATGTACATCCTCCCCGGCCTGTTCACCGGCCGCGCCGGCATCCTGCTCTACCTCGTCGGCCGGTCCGCGGCCGCGGAGGACGTGGACCGCCAGATCCGCAACCTCGCCTGGCACGCGCTGCCCTACGGCGAGGGGATGGCCTTCCCCGGCACGGCGCTGCTGCGCCTGTCGATGGACCTGGCCACCGGCACCGCGGGCGTACTGCTCGCGCTCGGCGCCGCGCTGCACGAGGAGCCGGTGCACCTGCCGGGCCTCGCCCGCGCGGCGAGCACCACCACCCAGAGGACCCCCGCGTCGACCGGCGCGGGTCTGTAGGAAAAACACCCCACCAAGGAGAAGAAAATGGCGCTTCTGGACCTTCAGGGCATGGACAACGCTCCGCAGACCGGCAACACCGGTGGCAGCTCCAACTCGGGGCACTCCTGCCCGAGCAACCTCAGCGTGACCCTCTGCGACGGCTCGAGCGGCCTGAGCGTGCTGATCTGCCACTGATCACGTGATCGAGCGCCGGACCACCACACCCAGACATTGGTGGTAGGGCGACAAGCAAGGTGGACCGCGGTCCCGGACGACTGGCGTTCGTCCGGGGCCGCGGCCCGTGACCAGGAGTTTAGGACGTGTCCCGACAGCCCGTGATCGCGACCGGGACGCCGGCGGCACGCCCTCGGCGGCGGGAGAACCGGTGACCGCTTTCACCTCGATCGCCCGCCACGCCGGCGGCTGGCTCCCGGTGATCGGCGCGGCGTCCCTGCTCGGCACGCTCGGCGCGTTGGCCCTGCCGATCGTACTCGGCCGCGCCGTCGACGCGATCGTGTCCGGTGCGGACAGTGAGCTGTGGCTCGTGCTCGCCACCGGTCTCATCCTGCTCGGGGTGGTCACCGATCTCCTCGACGTGTTCGCCGGCACGGCGTGCGTGGCCGGCACGACGGCGTGGCTGCGGACGCGGCTGGTCCGCCACATCCTCGGCGCCGGCGACGCCGGCCGGCGCGGTCTGGACACCGGCGACCTGGTCAGCCGGGTCTCGGGCAACGCGGCCGAGGCCGCGCAGGCCGGGCCGAGCCTGGTGACCGTCGGCAGCGCGCTGCTGCCCTCGGTCGGCAGCCTCGCGCTGCTGGCCTACCTGGACCTCTGGCTCGCGGTGGCGTTCCTGGCCGGGCTCGTGCTGGTCGGGATCGTGCTGCGGGTCTTCACCCGGCGAACCGCCGAGGTGGTCACCGCCTACCTGGCGATCCAGGGCCGGATCGCCGCGCGGCTGGGCGAGTCGCTGGGCGGGGCGCGCACGATCGCCGCCGCCGGGACGCTCGAGCGGGAGCGGCGGCGGGTGCTCGGACCGCTCGCCCAGATGCGCGAGCAGGGCATGCGGAGCTGGCAGGTGCTCGCGTCGTCGGCGGCGCAGGGCGCGGTCGTCGGTCCGCTGGTCCTGGTGGCCGTGCTCGCCACCGGCGGCATCGCGCTGCACCAGGGGAGGATCACCCCCGGCGAGCTGTTCGCCGCCGGCCAGTACGCGATGATCGGCGCCGGCCTCGGCGGGCTGACCGGGGTGTTCGGTCGGCTGGCGCGGGCGCGGGCCGGGGTGAGCCGGGTCGGCGAGGTCCTCGACATCGCGCCGTTCGGCCACGGCGACACCGTCCTCCCGCCCGGGCCCGGCCGCCTGGAGCTGCGGGGCGTCACCGTGCGGGCCGGGGCGGTGGAGCTGCTGTCCGGTGTGGACCTGGAGGTGCCCGGGGGCGCGGCGGTGGCCGTGGTCGGGCACTCCGGCGCCGGGAAGTCGGTCCTCGCCGCGCTGGCGGCGCGGCTGCGCGACCCGGACGAGGGCACGGTCCTGCTCGACGGCGTCCCGATCTCCCGGCTGTCCCACGACGAGCTGCGAACGGCGGTCGGCTGCGCGTTCGAGCGCCCGGTCCTGGTCGGCGCGACGGTCGCGGAGGCCATCTCGCCGCACGCGGCGCCCGCCGAGGTCGAGTCGGCGGCCAGGGCGGTGCACGCCCACGAGTTCGTCAGCCGCCTGCCGCACGGCTACCACACCCCGCTGGCCTCGGCCCCGATGTCCGGCGGCGAACGCCAGCGGCTCGGCCTCGCCCGCGCCTGGCCCGCGGCCCGCCTCCTCGTCCTGGACGACGCCACCTCGAGCCTGGACATGGTCACCGAGATGCAGATCAGCCGAACCCTGACCGACGGCGGCGACCGAACCCGCCTTGTGGTCACCCACCGCCGCTCGACGGCCGCCCGAGCCGACCTCGTGGTCTGGCTGGACCGAGGCCGCGTCCGCGCCCTCGGCCCCCACGACCACCTCTGGACCAACCCCGACTACCGCAAAGTCTTCGGCTGACCAAGCCACCCCCCAAGGCCCACCCGACGACCAGCGGAACGGAGGAGAGAACCCCCGATGCGCCAGCCACCGCCCACCTCCACAACCGCCGCCTCAGGGGACCGTGACGCAACCCAGCCACCAGTACGCGCTCAAGCCGAAGGTTCCCGAGCGAAGGTGACCAAGAGTGTGAATCCCGGGGAGGCGGGCCTGGACGCAACTCAGCCACCAGTACGTGCTCAAGCCGAAGGTTCCCGACCAAAGGTGACCAACACAAAAAATCCCGGGGAGGCGGACTAGTGCGGCGGGAGGTGCGGTTCGCGGTTTCGTCGCTGCGGCGGGGGCCGTTGTTGCGGCTGGTCGGATGGTCGCTGCCCGAGGCGTTGCCGGCGGCCGCCTCGGGGTTCGTGGTCGCGCGGGCGGTGGATGCCGGGTTCCTCGCCGGGGAGCCGGTGACCGGCCTCGCCTGGCTGGGTGGGCTCGTGCTCATGTCGGTCGTGGGGGCGGCCGGGACGCGGATGGTGTTCCGGTGGCTCGGCGAGCTCGCCGAGCCGTTCCGCGACGACCTCGTGCAGCGGGTGGTGGGCGGGGCGCTGGCGCAGGCCGTGGCGGGCCGGGCCGACGACGGCGCGCTGGCGCGGCTGACCCGGCAGGTGGAGATCGTCCGGGACACCTACGGCGGCCTGCTGATGGCCTGCCGGGGGTTCGTTGTCACGGTGGTCGGGGTGGTCGTCGGCCTGCTGTCGGTCGCCCCGGTGGTCGCGCTGCTGGTCATGCCGCCGTTCCTGCTGGGCCTGGTGGCGTTCGTGGCGATGCTCGGGCTCGCCGCGCAGCGGCAGCGCGAGGCAGTGCTCGCCGACGAGCGGCTGGCGGCCGCGACCGGGAGCGTTCTCGCCGGGGCGCGCGACATCACCGCGAGCGGGACCGAGGAGCACGCCGCCGGCATGGTGGCGGGGCCGATCGCCGAGCAGGCGCGGGCCGAGCGGCGGCTGGCCGGGGTCGCCGCCCTGCGGACCCTGTGCTTCGCGCTCGGCGGCTGGCTGCCGCTGGTCGTGGTGCTGCTGGCCGGCGGCTGGCTGGTGGACCGCGGCCTCACCGCCGGCACCATCATGGGCGGGCTGACCTACGTCCTGTTCGGGCTGCAACCGGCGCTGCAGAACCTCGTCAGCGGGGTCGGCGGCAGCGGCCTGCGGTTCGTGGTCACGCTGGGGCGGCTGCTCGACGCGAGCTCCATGCCCACCCCGCCGGCGCCGGCCCGCCGCCCGACGACCGGCCACGACGTGGAGCTGCGCGGGGTCACCTTCGCCTACGGCCCGCACGCCGAGCCGGTGCTGCGGGATCTCGACCTGACCGTGCCGGCCGGCCAGCACCTCGCCGTCGTCGGACCGAGCGGGATCGGCAAGTCCACCCTGGTCGGCATCCTCAGCGGGCTGCTGCGGCCCGACCGGGGTGCGGTGTCGATCGGCGGGGTGGACCCGGCCGAGCTGCCCGCCGACCAGCTGGCCGAGCTGCGGGTGCTGATCCCGCAGGAGGCCTACGTGTTCGCCGGGAGCGTCCGGGAGAACCTCACCTACCTGATGCGCCGGGAGCCGGCGGCCGGCGAGCTGGACGCCGCGGTCGCCGCGGTGGGCGCCGAGCTGCTGGTGGCCCGGCTGGGCGGCTATGCCGGTGCGGTGCGGCCGGCGGAGCTGTCGGCGGGGGAGCGGCAGCTGGTCGCACTCGTGCGCTCCTACCTCGCGCCGGCGCCGGTCGCCGTGCTCGACGAGGCGACCTGCCACCTGGACCCGGTGGCCGAGCGCCGCGCCGAGGAGGCGTTCGCGGCCAGGGGCGGGACCCTGATCGTCATCGCGCACCGGATCAGCTCGGCCATGCGGGCCGAGCGGGTGCTGGTCATGGACGGGACGGGCGCCCAGGTCGGCGACCACGCGACGCTGGCCGCGACCTCGGCGCTCTACCGCGAGCTGGTCGGCCACTGGCAGCCGACGGCCCTGCCCGCCGCACCCTGACCCCAGACCCCTCCTCGCTGCGCTGGACGCGGGTCAGAGCCACCCCGACTCGGTGGCGATCCGGATCGCGTCGATCCTGGTCCGGGCGCCCGCCTTGTTCATCGCGTTGGACAGGTAGTTGCGGACCGTGCCCTGGGACAGGGACAGCTCCTTGGCGATCTCCGGGCCGCTCGCGCCGGCGGCGGCGAGCCGGAGCACGTGCAGCTCCCTCGGCGTGAACGGGTTGCGGCCGGCGGAGAGCGCGGCCATGACCAGGTTCGTGTCGATCATGGTGCCGCCCCGGGCGACGCCGCGGATGGCGGCGAGCAGGCGGGCGGCGGGAGCGTTCTTGTCGATCAGACCGGGGATGTTCGTCGCGAGCAGCCGTTTGATCAGGCCCGGCGGCCTGGACGTCGTGAGGGCGACCACCTGGCAGTCCGGGAGCCGGCGACGCAGCTCGCGTACGGTCGACAGGCCGTCCTTCTCCGGGACGTCGGCGGACACGACGGCGACGTCCGGGCGCAGACGCTGGGCGACGGCGACCACCTGGTGGTCGCACGTGAGGTCGGCCACGACCTCCATGTCCTCCTCCTCGGAGATGACGCTGACCAGTGCCGTGCGCAGCAGTTCCATGTCCTCGGCGAGCAGCACCCTGATGGCTCCCGTGTCTGGCTGCCCGTCCGAGCGACGTAACGCCATACCTACCTCCCAGCCCCGACGGATGTCTACCTGGAAGAATTGTCAGGCCAGGACATATTTTTGTTACACCGGGTCCTTCTGTTGGAGTAGTGGGTCCTAATGGGAATTCTGGGAGGCTACTGACAATGCAGGAGCAGGTACTCCAGCTGGAGTAGAGGTAGCCGAATAGGGGTGTGGTAACCCTGATTTGGTGATGGCCCGGCTGGCGGCGTCCCCGGGCGGGCGTGGCGGCGGAGCGCACCGGGCGTAGGTACCTCACCGTCCGCCGCGTTCCGTCCCTGTTGATGTTCACCCGTTTCGAGTACCGGGGTCGGTCAGAGAGGGTGATTTCTCGCTCCCGTCGCCCGCGCCTCACCCGGTTGGCGGTAGGTTGTGCACACGCCGCGGGACGCTGCCCAGCCGGGCTCCACCAGGAGGATGAAGGAAGGGAATCCCCGTCCGGACGCCGGAATCCGTTCCGTGATATATGCGAATTGTGCGCGCCGGTCGGGGCGTGACTACTCCCCGTGTATTTCGTGATTTCTTCACTCGTCGCGCGGCCGGCGTAACCGGAGCATTACTCCGCGTTTGGTGAGAATTGTCGAACAGTCCAACATCGGGTTCGGCGGGGTCGTTCCCGCCGGCCGGCACGCCGTGCCGGCCGACAGGCCGGCGGACGGTGCCCGGGCCGGCGGGGGACGGACATAGACTGGCGCCCCCGACCCGAGGAGCCAGCTTGACCGAGCCGAATCCCGACGGCGCCACCCGCACGGCGCCCGACCGGGGCCAGGTGCCGGTGGGGCTCGTGGTGGGCACGGTGGCGGCGAGCCCGCTCGAGTTCTCCGTCGGCGTCGCCCCCGACCAGTTCCTGCAGCTCGACGACGTCGTGGTGACCAGGCGCAGCCTGCCGGACGGGTCCCAGGTTCGCATCGCCGGAGTCGTGACCAACGTCGAGGCCGGGCACGAGGGGGCGCGGTTCGCCTCCGACGTGTTCCTCATCGAGCAGGGCGCGCTACCGGCCGAGGTCAGCGAGGTCGCCGAGGTCACCGTGACCCGGGTCGAGCCGGAGGTGTACGTGCCGCCGCGGCCCGGCACGGCCGTCGCCAGGGCCGCCGGTGTCGAGCGGGACGCCGCGCTCTACTTCGACACGATGGGCGAGGCCAAGCTCCCGGTCGGCCTCGGCCGCGACGGGCAGCCCGTGTACCTCAACTTCGAGTTCGTCGACGGCACCCGCGGCGGCCACGTCTCGATCTCCGGCGTGTCCGGCATCGCCACCAAGACCAGCTTCGCCACGTTCCTGCTGCACTCGATCTTCAACTCGGGCGTGCTGCACGGCGAGGCGCACAACACCAAAGCGCTCATCTTCAGCGTCAAGGGCGAGGACCTGCTGTTCCTGGACTACGCCAACTCCCGGCTCACCGACGAACAGCGCGCCAGGTACGGCCTCCTCGGCCTGCCCGCGTCCTCGTTCCGCAACGTCGCGGTGTTCGCTCCGCCGCGGCCCGGCGACTCCAGCGGCACGCCCGACGTCCGGGCCCGCGACCGCGCGGTCAGCCCGTTCTACTGGACCCTCGCCGAGTTCTGCGAGCAGGAGCTGATGCCGTTCGTGTTCGCCGACGGCGAGGACGAGCGCAGCCAGTACACGATGCTGGTCTCCCAGGTCGCCGCGCGGCTGCGGCGCGACCACACCAGGGTCGGCGCGGACGGGGCGGTCACGGTCACCGGGGTCGACCCGGGCCGCGGCGGCCAGCTGCGCAGCTTCGACCAGCTCGTCGGGCTGATCGAGGACGAGCTGCTCGACGAGGACACCCGCCGCGACTGGGTCGCCGGCAGCACCTCGACCGGCAGCGTGAACGCCTTCCTGCGCCGGCTGCGCTCCGCGGTCCGGCCGCTCTCGACGATCATCCGGGCCGACCTCAAGGACCGCGGCGACCGGTCGCTGTCCACGTCCAGGGCCCAGGTCACCGTGGTCGACCTGCACAACCTGCCGGACCGGGCGCAGCGGTTCGTGGTCGGCGTCAGCCTGCGTCAGGAGTTCCGCCGCAAGGAGGAGCAGGGCACCGCCCGGCCGCTGATGTTCATCGTGCTCGACGAGCTCAACAAGTACGCCCCGCGCGACGGCGACAGCCCGATCAAGCAGATCCTGCTCGACGTCGCCGAGCGCGGCCGGTCGCTGGGCGTGATCCTGATCGGCGCGCAGCAGACCGCGAGCGAGGTCGAGCGGCGGATCGTCGCGAACTGCTCGGTACGGGTGGCCGGCCGGCTCGACCCGGCCGAGGCGTCCCGGCCCGAGTACGGCTACCTGCCGCCGGCCCAGCGCCAGCGGGCGACGATCGCCAAGCCGGGCACGATGTTCGTCTCCCAGCCCGACATCCCCGTTCCGCTCGCGATCGAGTTCCCCTTCCCGGCCTGGGCCACCCGGCCGGCGGAGAAGGGCACCTGGACCGGTGTCGACGACGGTCCCGCCCCGCCGGAGGACCCGTTCACCGGCCTCGACGACGACCCGCCGCCGTTCTGAGCCGGAGCCGCCGATGAAGATCCTGCACACGGCCGACTGGCATGTCGGCAAGGTGCTCAAGAACCAGCCCCGGATCGACGAGCAGGGGCCGGTGCTCGCCGACCTCGTGCGCATCGCCACCGACGAGGACGTCGACCTGGTGGTCGTGGCCGGCGACCTGTTCGAGACCGCCGCGCCCACCCCCGCCGCCCAGGCGCTGGTGATGAAGACGCTGATGGCCATGCGCGCCGACGGCCGGCAGGTCGTCGTGCTCGCTGGCAACCACGACAACCAGCGGCTCGTGCAGGACGTCTACCGCCCGGTGCTCGGGGAGCTCGGCATCCACGTCGTCGGCACCCCGCAGCGGCCGGACCGGGGCGGCACCGTCACGATCGACACCCGCGCCGGGGAGCGGGCCGTCGTCGCGGCGCTGCCGTTCCTGTCCCACCGCGTCGCGGTCCGGGCCGCGGAGGTGCTGCTGCACGACCCCTCGCAGCACAACCAGGACTACGCCAACCGGGTCCGGGCGATCGTGGGGATGCTCTGCGCCGGGTTCACCGCCGACAGCGTCAACCTGGTCACCACGCACGCGACGCTGCTGGGCGGGCGCTGGGGCGGCGGCGAGCGCGCGGTGCAGACCCTGCTGGGCTACGAGGTGCCGCCCGACACGTTCCCGACCAGCACCCACTACGCCGCGCTCGGCCACCTGCACCGCTACCAGGAGATCGCCGGGCCCTGCCCGATCGCCTACTCCGGCTCCCCGCTGGCGCTGGACTTCGGCGAGGAGGCCAACCAGGCGGTGGCGCTGGTCGTGCAGGCGACCCCGGACACCCGCGCGGCGATCCGGCCGGTCCCGGTGCGCGGCGGACGACCGCTCGCCACCCTGCGCGGCACGCTGGACGAGGTCGTCGCCGCCGGCGAGGAAACCGGGGACGCGTTCCTGCGGGTGATCCTGACCCAGAAGGCGAGCGCCGGGCTCGCCGACCAGGTGCGGGAGAAGCTGCCCAACACCCTCGAGGTGCAGATCGACGAGCGCTTCCGCGCCCGTACCGAGTCGACCGGGGTCGTGCGCACCAGGATCGGCCGCTCGCCGACCGACCTGTTCGCCGACTTCCTCGCCGAGCGGGAGATCGAGGACCCGCGGCTGGGCGCGATGTTCGCCGAGCTGCTCGACGATTCGACGGGAGGTCGGTAGCCGTGCGGCCGCTGCGGTTGGTGTTCGAGGGCTTCGGCAGCTACCGGGACCACACCGACGTGCAGCTGTCCGATGTGGACTTCTTCGTGCTGACCGGGCCGACCGGTGCGGGGAAGTCGACGGTCATCGACGCGCTCTGCTTCGCGCTGTACGGCACGGTCCCGCGCTGGGGCAAGACCAACGCGATCCGCGACGCGCTCGCCCCCTCGGTCAACGAGTGCACGGTGGGCCTGGTGTTCGAGGCCTCGGGCGGCCGGTACGCGGCGGTCCGCCAGCTGCGCCGGGACGCCCGGGGCAAGGTGCACACCCGGGAGGCGCGGCTGGACCGGCTCGACCCGTCCGTGCCGCCGGACGCCGAGCTGGCAGCGGTGCTCGAGGTCGCTCAGCCGGTGGCCGAGGGCGAGCGGGTCAGCGGCGCGGTCGCCGAGCTGCTCGGCATCGGCTACGAGCAGTTCACCCAGTGCGTCGTGCTGCCCCAGGGCAGGTTCGCGGAGTTCCTGCAGGCCAAGCCCGGCGACCGGCAGGACCTGCTGATCCAGCTGCTGGCCTACGCCGTCTACGAGGACGTCGGGCAGCGCGCCCGCGAGCGGGCGAAGGTCGCCACCGGGAAGCTCGAGATGGCCACCAAACGGCTCGACGAGCTGGGCACGGTCACCGACGACGTGGTCGCCGCGGCGACCCGCAGGGCCCGCGAGCTCGAGGACCTGACCTCGGCCGTGGACGACGCGGTCGAGGAGATGGCCACGCTGCGGCAGCGGTGGACCGAGGCGAACGAGAAGGCCCGGGCGGCGGCCGCGGTGCTCACCGAGCTCGACGCGCTGCGCCGCCCCGCCGACCTGGTGGACTTGTCCACCCGGCTGGCCGTCGCCGACGAGGAGATCGAGAACCGGACCGAGGCCCGGGTGGCGGCCGAGAAGTCCGAGGCGGAGACCGAGGCCGCCCGGGCCGAGCTGCCGGACCCGGCCGTGCTGGCCCGCTGGCGGGACGCACACGCCCGCGCCACCGCGCTGCACGCACGCCTCGAGCGGTCCCGGGCCGCCGCGGTGACCGCCGAGCAGGCCGAGCGGACCGCGGCGGCCGAGCTCGCGG
>NZ_MSIE01000130.1 GCF_001921205.1 Actinophytocola xanthii
GTGACCGCCGGCCCGGCCGACGACGCTCCCGACCCGGAGCAGCGGGCGGTGTGGGGCTGCGCCGGCACCCGCGCCGCCGGTGGGTTCCTCGGCCTCGTCGACCTGCCGGCGAGCCCGGCCGACCCGCGGCTGTTCCCCCGGCTGGCCGCCGTGCTCGCGGCCGGCGGCGGGGAGGACCGGATCGCGGTCCGGTCGGGTCGCACCCTCGCCCTGCGGCTGGCCCGGACCGACCCCCCGCCCGGTCCGGCCTGGCGGCCGGGCGGCACCGTGCTGGTCGTCGAGGGCGGCCACCCGCTCGGCGCGCACCTCGTCCGCTGGCTGGCCGGCAACGGCGCCGAGCGGCTCGTGCTCGCGAGCGCCGAGGGCTGGCAGACACCCGGGGTGGCCGAGCTCGCCGGCGAGCTGCGGCTGGCGGGCGTCGCCGTCCTGGTCGAGGCGTGCGACCTGGCCGACCGGGACCAGGCCGCCGCCCTGCTCGAGCAGATCACCACGACCGGCCGGCTGAGTGCGGTCGTGCACGCCGGGCAGCCCGACCCCGACGAGGATGCCGAGCGCCGGATCGCCGCCGTCGGCAACCTGGACGAGCTCACCGCGGAGCTGGACGCGTTCGTCCTGCTCAGCACGCTCGACCTGGCCGCGGCGCCGGACCGGCCGGCCGAGGCGTACCTGGAGGCGCTCGCCGAGCGCCGCGCCGCCGCCGGGCTGCCCGCCACGGCCGTGCGCTGGGGTGCCCGCCCGCCCGCGGACTGGGCACCGGGCATGGCGCCCGACCTCGCCGTGCTCGCCCTGCGCCACGCGGTCACCGGCGGCCGACCCGTCGCGACCATCGCCGACGTCCGGTGGGAGGCACCCGAGGTGCCGCGGGACCGGCGGTTCGCCGCCCTGGCCGAGCCGCCCGCCGACGCCGGCACACCGGTCGACGAGGGCGCGGGAGCCGAGCTGCGGCAGCGGCTGGACCGGATGCCCGCCGTCGGCCGCCCGGCGGCGGTACTGGAGCTGGTCTTCCGGCACACCGGGCTCGTACTCGGGTTCGGCCCGGGCGACCTGCCCTCGCCCGACACCGCCTTCCGCGAGCTGGGGTTCGACTCGGTGTCCGGCGTGGAGCTGCGCAACCGGCTCGGCGCGGCGACCGGCGTGAACCTGCCGGCCACCCTCGTGTTCGAGCACCCCACACCCGCCGCGCTGGCCGAGCACCTGCTGGCGCGGCTCTACCCGCAGGCGCGGGCGGCGGGCGAGGACGTGCTCGGCACGATCGAGACCGCCCTCGACGGCCTTGACCCGGCCGTGCTGCACCCGGCCGAGCTGGACCGGCTGCGGCGGGTGGTGCACGAGCTGGGCCGGCTGGTCCCGCCCCCGCGCGCCGCCGATCCCGAACCGGCCATGAGCGAGGACATCTCCGACGACGACCTGTTCCGGTTCATCGACCAGAAGCTCGGGCGGAGGGCCAGTTGAGCACCAACGAACAGAAGCTGCGCGAATACCTCATGCGGGTCACAGCGGAGCTCGACGCCGCCCGCGAACAGCTCCGGGACCTGACCGACGCCGAGCGCGAGCCGATCGCGATTGTCGCGATGAGCTGCCGGTTCCCCGGAGGCGTCGACTCGCCCGAGGACTTCTGGCGGCTGCTGGCCGACGGCGGCGACGCGATGGGCCCGATCCCGACCGACCGCGGCTGGGACCTCGACCGGCTCTACGACCCCGACCCGGACCGGGCCGGCACCTTCTACGCGGAGGCCGGCGGGTTCCTGCCCGACGTCGCGGGGTTCGACGCCGAGTTCTTCGGCATCTCTCCCCGCGAGGCCCTGGCCATGGACCCGCAGCAGCGGCTGGTGCTGGAGGGCGCGTGGGAGGCGTTCGAGCGCGCCAGGATCGACCCCGGCTCGCTGCGTGGGACCGACACCGGTGTCTACATCGGCACCACCGGGCAGGACTACCGCGCGCTGGCCGCGGGCGCGAGCAGCGAGGGCCACACGCTCACCGGTGCCGCGGCGAGCGTGCTGGCCGGTCGGGTCGCCTACGTCCTGGGGCTCGAGGGGCCTGCGGTCACCATCGACACGGCCTGCTCGTCCTCGCTGGTGGCGCTGCACAGCGCGGTCCGCGCACTGCGCGGCGGCGAGTGCGCGCTCGCCCTCACCGGCGGCGCGACCGTGATGGCGACGCCGCAGATGCTGGTCGAGTTCTCCCGGCAGCGCGGGCTGGCCCGCGACGGGCGCTGCCGCGCCTTCGCCGACACGGCCGGCGGCACCGGCTGGGCCGAGGGCGTCGGCCTGCTGGTGCTGGAACGGCTTTCCGACGCCCGCGCCAACGGCCACCCGGTGCTCGCGGTCGTCCGCGGCACCGTGATCAACTCCGACGGGGCGAGCAACGGCCTCAGCGCGCCCAGCGGGGCCGCCCAGCAGCGGATGGTCCGCGCCGCCCTCGCCGACGCCGGGCTGTCGGCGTCCGAGGTGGACGCGGTGGAGGCGCACGGCACCGGGACGGTGCTGGGCGACCCCATCGAGGCCCGCGCGCTGCTCGCCACCTACGGCCGGGCGCACCCGCCGGACCGACCGCTGTGGCTGGGCTCGGTGAAGTCGAACATCGGGCACACCCAGGCCGCCGCAGGGGTGGCCGGCGTGATCAAGGTCGTGCTGGCCCTGCGCAACGGGGAGCTGCCCCGAACCCTGCACGTCGACACCCCCTCGTCCCACGTGGACTGGTCGGCGGGCGGCGTCCGGCTGCTGACCGAGCCGGTGGCCTGGCCGCCGGGCGACCGACTCCGCCGCGCCGGCGTGTCCTCGTTCGGGATCAGCGGCACCAACGCCCACGTCATCGTGGAGGAGGCACCCGCCGAACCGGCCGCTCCCGTCGAGCCGACCGGGCCCGAGCCCGCGGTCGTGCCCTGGCCGCTGGCCGCCGCCACCGCACCGGCCCTGGCCGAGCTCGCCGCCCGCCTGCGCACCCGGGTGGACGGCCCGGTCCGCTCGGTGGACGTCGGCCACTCGCTTGCCGCCACCCGCGCCGGTCTGCCGCACCGCGCCGTCGTGCTCGCCGCCGACCGCCCCGGGGCCCTGCGGGCACTCGACGCGCTGGCCGCCGGGGAGCCGGCACCCGAGGTCGTCACCGGCACCGCGGCCGCCCGGGTGGGTGCGGCGGTGTTCGTGTTCCCCGGGCAGGGTTCGCAGTGGGTGGGGATGGGTCGCGAGCTGCTGGCGTCCTCGCCGGTGTTCGCGGAGTCGATGGCGGGGTGTGCCGCGGCGTTGACGCCGCATGTGGACTGGTCGCTGGCCGAGGTGCTGGACGACGAGGCGATGCTCGCCCGGGTCGACGTGGTGCAGCCGGTGCTGTGGGCGGTGATGGTCTCGCTCGCCGCGGTCTGGCGTTCCTTCGGTGTGGAGCCGGCGGCGGTGGTCGGGCACTCGCAGGGCGAGGTCGCCGCGGCCGTGGTGGCCGGCGGGCTGTCGCTGGCCGACGGGGCGCTGGTGGTGGCGCGACGGAGCCGGGCCATCGCCGAACGGCTCTCCGGGCACGGCGGGATGGCCTCGGTGCCGCTCCCCGCGGACCGGGTCGAGGCCCGGCTGGCGGAGCTGGGCGGACGGCTGTCGGTGGCCGCGGTCAACGGGCCGGCCGGCGTCGTGGTCTCCGGGCCCGGGGACGCCCTGCGCGCGCTGGTCGACGAGTACGTGTCCGAGGGCGTCCGGGCCAAGCTCCTGCCGGTCGACTACGCCTCCCACTCCGCGGAGGTGGAGGCGCTCGCCGGCCCGCTCACCGAGGCACTGGCGCCGGTGCGGCCGCGCGGCGGGGAGGTGCCGTTCTACTCCTGCGTCACCGGCGACCTGCTGGACACCGCGGAGCTGAACGCCGACTACTGGTACCGCAACCTGCGCGCGCGGGTCCGGTTCCGGCCCGCGGTCGAGGCGCTCACTGCCGCGGGCCACCGCTGCCTGCTCGAGGTGAGCCCGCACCCCGTGCTCACCGGCCACGTCGCCGACACCCTCGAGGCCGCCGGCCGGTCCGGCGTGGTCACCGGCACCCTGCGCCGCGACGACGGCGACCTGCCCCGGGTGCTGGCCTCGGTGGCCCACGCCTGGGCCGGTGGGCTCCCGGTCGACTGGACCTCGTGCTTCCCCGGCGGGTCCACGGTCGACCTGCCCACCTACCCCTTCCAGCACCAGCGGTTCTGGCCCGCCGCCCAGCCCTCGCTCGCTGGCGGCGCGCCCGGGCACCCGTGGCTGGACACCGAGGTCGACCTCGCCGACGGGTCCGGGCGGGTGCTCAGCGGAACCCTCTCGCTGGCCGGCCAGCCCTGGCTCGCCGACCACGTCGTGTACGGCACGGTCCTGCTGCCCGGCACCGGTCTGCTCGAGCTCGCCACCACCGCCGCCCGGCGGGTCGGGTCGCCGCGGGTGGAGAGCCTGGTGATGGTCGCGCCGCTCGCGCTGCCGGCCGACGCCGCGGTCGACGTCCAGGTCGTGGTCGGGGCGGAGAGCGGCGGGCTGCGCCCGGTCGCCATCCACAGCCGCACCGGCGAGCAGGACGCCTGGACGCTGCACGCCAGCGGCGAGCTGGCCGGCACGGCGGCAGGGGTGGAGCCCGACCCGGGGTTCGCCGAGCTGGCCGACTGGCCCGTGCCGGGTGCCGAACCGGTCGACATGAGCGGGTTCTGGGAGCGGATCGCCGCCCAGGGCGTGGTCCACGGACCGATGTTCCTGACCACGACCGAGCTGTGGCGGCGCGGCGAGCGGTGCTTCGGCCTGGTGCGCCTGCCAGAAGGCATCAGCGGGGAGGGCTTCGGCCTGCACCCGGCCCTGCTCGACGGGGCGCTCAACGTCATGCGCGCGTCGGCCGCGCTCGACCCCGGCGGCGACGCGCTGCTGCTGTTCGAGTGGTCCGGGGTGGAGTTGCACGCCGTCGGCGGCTCGGAGCTGCGGGTCGTGGTCGACGTCGAGTCCCATCCGGACGGTCCGCGGCTCTCGGCCTGGCTCGCCGACGGCGCCGGGCAGCCCGTGGCCCGGATCCGCGGCCTCGACCTGCGCCGGGCGAGCCCTGAGCAGGTCCGCCAGGCCGCGGCGGCGAGCATCGAGGACCTGTACCGCGTCGAGCTCCAGCCGGCACCGCCCGCCCGGACCGACGCCTCGTCCTCGACGGTCGTCGTCGGGACCGGCACGAGCCTCCTCGGCGGCACCACGGTCCTGCCGGACGTCGAGACCCTGCTGTCCGAGTTGGACTCCGGCGTGGACTCCGGCATGACCGCGCCTGGCCGGGTGCTCGTCGACCTGACCGCAGGCCCGGCCGACCCCGAGTCCGCCGCGACGTCGGCACTCGCCGCCCTCCAGGCGCTGGTCGGCCACCCCCGGCTGGAGGCGGCCGAGCTGGTCTTCGTCACCGTCGCCGACTCGGAGCGGGCGCTGCTCGCCGCGCCGGTACGCGGCCTGGTCCGCTCCGCCGCCGCCGAGCACCCCGACCGGGTGCTGCGCCTGGTCGAGCTGGACACGCTCGAGGACGCTCCGCTCGCCCGGGCGCTCGCCGTCTCCGGCGAGCCGGAGCTGGTCGTGCGCGGCCAGGAGGTCCTGGTGCCCCGCCTGGTCCGCACCTCGCCGTCCGGTTCGGACACCCCGGTGGCGCTCGACCCCGACGGCACGGTACTGCTGACCGGCGGCACCGGCGAGCTGGGTGCCGAGGTGGCCGCCCACCTGGTGGAGCGGTACGGGGTGCGCCGGCTGGTGCTCGCCTCGCGCCGGGGCCCCGACGCCCCCGGCGCGGCCGAGCTCGTGGCCAGGCTGACCGAGGCCGGCGCGCACAGCGTCCGGGTCGTGCCGTGCGACGTCGCCGACCGGGACCGGGTACGCGACCTGCTGTCCGGTGTGGACCCCGACCACCCGCTGACCGCGGTCCTGCACCTGGCCGGCGCGCTGGGCGACGGCATGATGCTCGACCAGACACCCGAGCGGGTGCACGCGGTGTTCGCGCCCAAGGTGGCCGCGGCGCTGCACCTCGACGAGCTGACCCGGTCGACGCCGCTGGCCGCGTTCGTGCTGTTCTCCTCGGTCGCCGGCACGTTCGGCACCGCGGGCCAGTGCCCCTACGCCGCGGCGAACACCACCCTGGACGAGCTCGCGGTCCGCCGCCGCGCCGCCGGCCTGCCGGCGGTCAGCCTCGCCTGGGGCCTGTGGCAGCCCAGCGGCGTCGGTCTCACCGGCCATCTCGGCGCCGCCGAGTTCGCCAGGATGAGCCGCCAGGGGCTGCGCGCGATGCCGGTCGAGCACGGCCTGCGCCTGCTCGACGCGGCGTTGCGCCGACCGGAGCCCACCCTGGTGCCGGCCCGGCTCGACCTGCCCGGCCTGCGCCGGGAGCTCGACCAGGGCGCCCAGGTCGCCGCAGTGTTCCGGGACATGGTCCGACCCGGCCCGCGCACCGCCACCGCGACGACCGGTGCCGTACCGGTGTCCGAACAGGACCGGCTGCTGGCGCTGCCGGCCGACCGGCGCCGGACCTCGGTCACCGCGATGGTCGTGCGCGAGGCGTCGGTGGTGCTCGGGCTGCCCGGCCCGGACGGGCTCGACCCGAGCCAGCCGCTGGCCGCCCGCGGCCTGGACTCGCTGATGGCCGTCGAGCTGCGCCAGCGCCTGTCCGGTCGCACCGGCCTGCGGCTGCCCTCGACGCTGGCGTTCGACTACCCGACACCCCTGGACATCGCCGCGCTCCTGCTGTCCAAACTGGACGTGACAGCGGCACCGCGACCGGCCGCCGCGGCCGCTCCCGCCACCCCGGCGGACGGCGACCCGATCGTGATCGTGGGGATGAGCTGCCGCTACCCGGGCGGGGTGCGGTCACCGGAGGACCTGTGGCGGCTGGTCGCCGACGGGGTCGACGCGATCTCCGAGTTCCCGGCCGACCGGGGTTGGGACACCGAGACGCTGTTCGGTCCCGACCCGGATCGGGCCGGCACCTCGCACACCCGGTTCGGCGGGTTCCTGCACGACGCCGCCGAGTTCGACGCGGAGTTCTTCGGCATGTCGCCCCGCGAGGCCGAGGGCACGGACGCGCAGCAGCGGCTGCTGCTCGAGGTGTCCTGGGAGGCGCTCGAGCGCGCCGGGATCGACCCCGCCTCGGTGCGGGGGAGTCGGACCGGTGTCTTCGCCGGCGTCATGTACAGCGACTACCGGCTGCTGCTCGACGAGGACGAGTTCGAGGGCTTCCGCAGCAACGGCAGCGCCGGCAGCATCGCCACCGGCCGCGTCGCCTACGCCCTGGGGCTCGAGGGTCCCGCGGTGAGCGTGGACACCGCCTGTTCGTCCTCGCTCGTCGCCATGCACTGGGCCGCGCGGTCCCTGCGCGACGGCGAGTGCTCGCTGGCGCTGGCCGGCGGGGTGGCCGTGATGTCCACGCCCTACATGTTCGTCGAGTTCTCCCGGCAGGGCGGGCTCGCCCCGGACGGGCGGTGCCGGGCCTTCGCCGATGCCGCGAACGGCACCGGCTGGGGCGAGGGCGTGGGCGTTCTCGTGCTGGAACGCCGCTCCGACGCGCTGCGCAACGGGCACCGGATCCTGGCCGTACTGCGTGGTTCGGCGGTGAACTCCGACGGCGCCTCCAACGGTCTGACCGCGCCCAACGGGCCGGCCCAGGCCAGGGTCATCCGCCAGGCTCTCGCCAACGCCGGACTGTCCACCCAGGACGTCGACGTGGTCGAGGGCCACGGCACCGGCACCGTGCTCGGCGACCCGATCGAGGCGCAGGCGCTGCTGGACACCTACGGCCAGGGCCGGGAGACCCCGCTGCTGCTCGGCACGGTCAAGTCCAACATCGGGCACACCCAGGCGGCGGCCGGGGTTGCCGGAGTGATCAAGATGGTGCAGGCCATGCGGCACGGCGTCGCCCCGCGAACCCTGCACGTGGACGCGCCCTCCTCACACGTGGACTGGAGCGCCGGCCGGGTCGCGCTGCTCGCCGAGCAGTCCGACTGGCCCGCCGCGGACCGGCCGCGCCGCGCGGCGGTGTCCTCGTTCGGCGCCAGCGGGACCAACGCCCACCTGATCCTCGAACACGAGCCAGAACCCGCCCCCGCACCGGGCCCGGCCGAACAACCCGAGGTCGTCGCGCTGCCGCTGTCGGCACGGACACCGACCGCGCTGCGTGCCCAGGCCGCTCGGCTCGGCGAGCTGCTGTCCGGGCCGCGGCCGCCGCGGCCGGTGGACGTGGCGCTGTCCCTGGCGACCACCCGGGCCGCGCTGCCGCACCGCGCCGTGCTCACCGGCGATCACCGGGAGCTGCTGGCCGGGCTCGCCAACCTCGCCGCCGACCGCCCGGCACCGGCCGGTGTCGCCGCCCGGGTCGGCGGAACCGTGTTCGTGTTCCCCGGCCAGGGTTCGCAGTGGGTCGGCATGGGTCGCGAGCTCATCGCGTCCTCGCCGGTGTTCGCGGGATCGATGGCGGAGTGTGCCGCCGCGCTGGCGCAGCATGTGGACTGGTCGCTGGCCGAGGTGCTGGACGACGAGGCGATGCTGGCCCGGGTCGACGTCGTCCAGCCCGCCACCTGGGCGGTCATGGTCTCCCTCGCCGCGGCCTGGCGTTCCTTCGGTGTCGAGCCGGTCGCCGTGGTCGGGCACTCGCAGGGCGAGGTCGCCGCGGCCGTCGTGGCCGGAGCGCTGTCGCTGGCCGACGGGGCGCTGGTGGTGGCGCGGCGCAGCCGGGCCATCGCCGAACGGCTCTCCGGGCACGGCGGGATGGCCTCGGTGGCGCTGCCGCTGGCCGAGGTCGAGGCGCGGCTCGCCCCGTTCGCCGGGCGGCTCTCGGTCGCCGCGGTCAACGGCCCGACGACCACCGTGGTCTCCGGCGAGACCGCCGCGCTCGACGAGCTGCTCGCCGCCTGCGCGGCCGACGGCGTACGCGCGAAGAAGGTCCGCGTGGACTACGCCTCCCACTCGCCCCAGGTGGAGGCGCTGGCCGACCTGCTCCCCGCGGCGCTGGCGCCCATCGAGCCGCGCGTCGGCGGTGTGCCGTTCTACTCGACGGTCACCGGGGAACTGCTGGACACCGCCGCCCTGGACGCCGGGTACTGGTACCGCAACCTGCGTGAGCGGGTGTCGTTCCAGCCGGTCGTCGAGCAGCTCGCCGCCGCCGGGCACGGCTGCCTGGTCGAGGTCGCCCCGCACCCGGTGCTCGCCGGCGACCTCGAGGACACCCTCGCCGCCACCGGCGCCCCCTCGCTGGTGACCGGCAGCATCCGCCGCGACGACGGCGGCACGCGCCGCCTGCTGGCCTCGCTCGGTCACCTGTGGACCCACGGCGGCGCCGTGGACTGGCCGACGTTCTTCGCCGGCAGCGGCGCGTCCACCGTGGACCTGCCGACGTACCCGTTCCAGCACCGGCGGTTCTGGCCGAGCCAGGGCACCCGGTCCCGGGACGCCGCCGGACAGCTGCGCGACGCCGGGCTCGCCGGCACCGGCCACCCGCTGCTGGGCGGCGCGGTCGAGCTGGCCGGTGCGGACGGCGTGGTGCTGACCGGACGGCTCTCGGTGGAGTCCCACCCCTGGCTTGCCCAGCACCGGGTCGGCGAACGGGCCCTGCTGCCCGGAGCGGCGTTCGTCGAGCTGGCGGTGCGTGCCGGCGACGAGGCCGGCTGCGCGTGCCTGGAGGAGCTGACCCTCGCCGCGCCCCTCGTGCTGCCCGAGCGGGGCGGCCTGCGGGTCCAGGTCCGGGTCGAGGCGCCCGACGACGACGGTCGGCGCCAGCTCACCGTCCACTCCCGACCCGACGGCGCGGACACCGGGCCGTGGACCCAGCACGCCACCGGCTCACTGCTGCCCGCCGCCGTGAGCCCCGCCGACCCCGACCTCGCCGAGTGGCCGCCACCCGGGGGCTCGGTGGTGGACCTGGGCGACTTCTACGCCGAGGTGGCCGACGCCGGCTACCACTACGGCCCGGTGTTCCGGGGCCTGCGCGCGGTCTGGCGACGCGGTCGAGACGTGTTCGCCGAGGTCGCCCTGCCCACCGACACCGACACCGAAGATGACAGCGCCCCCGGTGCGTTCGGGCTGCACCCGGCCCTGCTGGACGCGGCACTGCAGGCGGTCCTGGCCGGCGGTGTCGAGGTCGAGGCCGGCGCGCTCCCCTTCTCCTGGCAGGACGTCAGCCTGCACGCCACCGGGGCGAGCGCGTTGCGCGTGCGGCTGCGCCGCCTGCCCGACGGCGACGGCACGGCCGTCTCGCTCGTCGCCGCGGACGCCGAGGGCGCCCCGGTGCTCACGGTCGGGCGCCTCGAGCTGCGCGCCCCGGCTCCCGACCGGCGTGGCGTCGCGTCCGGCTCGCTGTACACCCTGGACTGGCCGTCGGCGCCGGCGACCGACGTGGATCCCGCCGGCCTGGTCACGATCGTCGACCGGATCGACGAGCTGGCCGAGGTGCCGGACGCCGTCCTGATCGACGTGACCGGCGGCGTCACCGCCGGCGGGGAGGTCGTGGCGGCCGCGCACGAGACCGCCGAGCGGGTGCTGACCCTGGTCCGCGCGTGGCTCGCCGAGGAGCGGTTCGCCCGCGCGCGGCTGGTCGTCCTCACCCGCGGCGCGGTCACCGGGCGTGACCCGGCGGCGGCCACCGCCTGGGGGCTCGTGCGTACCGTGATCGCCGAGCACCCCGGCCGGTTCGGTCTGCTGGACCTCGCCGGGCCCGACCCGGCCCACGACCTGGCGCTGGCCCTGCCGCATGTGGCGGCCGGCGACGAACCGCAGCTCGCGGTGCTCGACGGTGAGGTGCGGGTGCCCCGGCTGACCGCCGACCGCACGGCGCTCGCCGCGCCGCCCGGCGACCGCGCGTGGCGGATGGACGTCGTCACCCCGGGCTCGATGGACGGGCTCGGGCTCGTTCCGAGCACGGCCGCGCAGGGTGAGCTGACCGGCCGGCAGGTGCGGGTCGCCGTGTCGGCGGCCGGGCTCAACCTCCGCGACGTGCTGGCGACCCTCGGGTACCGCAAGGTGCTCGACGCGCTCGGCCGCTACCACGGCGACGCCGGGCTGATGGGTGTGGAGGCGGCCGGCGTCGTCGTCGCCACCGGGCCCGAGGTCACCGGCGTCCGCGTCGGCGACCGTGTCATGGGCGTGGCGCACGGCGCGTTCGGCCCGCTGGTCGTGACCGACGAGCGCCGGGTCGTGCCGGTCCCGGCCGGCTGGTCGGACGTGACCGCCGCCGGGGTGCCGGCCGCGTTCCTCACCGCGCTGTACGGCCTGGTCGACGTGTCCGGGTTGCGGGCGGGCGAGCGGGTGCTCGTGCACGCCGGCGCCGGCGGGGTCGGTATGGCGGCCGTCCAGCTGGCCCGCCACCTCGGCGCCGAGGTCTTCGCCACCGCGAGCGAGGGCAAGTGGGACGTGCTGCGCGGGCTCGGCGTGGCCGAGGACCACATCGCCTCGTCCCGCACGCTCGACTTCGAGCAGGCCTTCCGCGAGGTCACCGGCGGCGCGGGCGTCGACGTCGTGCTGAACTCGCTGGCCGGGGAGTTCGTGGACGCGTCGCTGCGGCTGCTCGCGCCCGGCGGCCGGTTCACCGAGCTGGGCAAGAACGACGTCCGGACCGGCGAGGACCTGCCGGGGTACCGGGCGTTCGACCTGGACGAGGCCGGCCCGGACCGGACGGCCGAGATGCTCGCCGAGCTGCTCGCCCTGTTCGAGCGGGGCGCGCTGACCCCGCTGCCGACCCGCGCCTGGGACCTGCGCCGGGCGCCGGAGGCGTTCCGCTCGATGTCCCGCGCCGAGCACGTCGGCAAGATCGTGCTGACCGTGCCGCGGACCTGGGACCGCGACGGGACGGTCCTGGTCACCGGGGGCACCGGGGGCCTGGGCCGCGAGCTGGCCCGCCACCTCGCCGGCCGCGGCTTCCGCCGGCTGGTGCTGGCCAGCCGCTCCGGTCCCTCGGCGGCGGGCGTGGTCGACCTGGTGGCCGAGCTGTCCGCGCTGGGCTGCGTCGCCGACATCGTGGCCTGCGACCTGGCCGACCGGGACCGGGCACACGAGCTCGTTGCCGCGGTCCCCGGGCTGACCGCGGTGGTGCACGCGGCCGGCGTCCTCGACGACGGGGTGGTCGAGTCGCTCACCCCCGAGGCCCTGCACCGGGTGCTGATGCCCAAGGTCGACGCCGCCTGGCACCTGCACGAGGCCACCCGCGACCTCGACCTGGCCGGTTTCGTGCTGTTCTCCTCGGCGAACGGCGTGATCGGCAGCGCCGGGCAGGCCAACTACGCCGCCGCGAACACCTTCCTCGACGCGCTGGCCGCGCACCGCCGCGCCGAGGGCCTGCCCGCGGTGTCGCTGGCCTGGGGACAGTGGGCCCGCGCGACCGGGATGACCGGGGCGATGACCGAGCTCGACCACGCCAGGCTGCGGCGCGACGGGCTCGTCCCGTTCTCCGTCGACCAGGGCCTGGCGATGTTCGACGCGGCCGCCACCACCGACACCGCCCTGGCGGTGCCGCTGCCGCTGGACCACGCGGTCCTGCGCACCCGCCCCGACCTGCCCGCGGTGCTGCGCGCGCTGGGACCGGCGGGTCGGCGGACCGCGGCCGGTGCGGCGGGCGCCGCCCGCGCCCTGGTCGACCGGCTGCCCGGGCTGCCCGAGGCCGGGCGGCGGGAGCTGCTCGGCGAGGTCGTCCGGGGGCAGGTGGCCGTGGTGCTCGGCATCGACGACCCGACCGGCATCGAGCCCGACCGTCGCTTCCGGGACCTCGGGTTCGACTCGCTGACCTCGGTGGAGCTGCGCAACAGGCTCGGCGCCGCGCTCGGTCACCGGCTGCCGGCCACCCTCGTGTTCGACTACCCGACGACCGCGGCGCTCGTCGAGCACCTGCTCGCCACGCTGGTGCCGGCCGCCGCGCCGGGGACCGGCACCGCGCTCGCGTCGCTGGACCGGTTGGAGGCCGCACTCGCCGACCCGGCCGTGCTGAACGGCGACCGGCTCGACGTCCTGGCCCGGCTGGAGCGGCTCACCGCCCGGCTGCGGCAGGACGGCGGTGACGCCGGCGGGCCGTCCGGACCGTCCGAGGAGGACATCAACTCGGTGTCGGTCGACGAGCTGTTCGACCTCATCGACGAGAACTTCGCGTCTACACAGGACTAACGCCGGGGCGTCGGGTTGGACGGGAGAAGAATGCGGGAAGACCAGGACAAGGTCGTCGGCTACCTGCGACGGGTCACCGTCGACCTGCGCCGGGCGACCCAGCGGGTGGCCGAGCTCGAGGCGCGGGACCGCGAGCCGATCGCGATCGTGGGCATCGGGTGCCGGTTCCCCGGCGGCGTGGCGAACGCGGAGGACCTGTGGCGGTTGGTGGCGCAGGGCACCCACGCGGTCTCCGCGTTTCCCACCGACCGGGGCTGGCCGCTGGAGGAGACCGGCGAGCACCCGCGGCTCGGCGGTTTCCTCCACGACGCCGCCGCGTTCGACCCGGCCTTCTTCGACATGTCCCCGCGCGAGGCCATGGCGACCGACGCCCAGCACCGGCTGCTGCTGGAGACGTCCTGGGAGGCGGTGGAGCACGCGGGGATCGACCCGCTCTCGCTGCGCGGCACCCGCACCGGCGTGTTCGCCGGGGTCCTCTACGGCGACTACGGCGCGCTGCTCGACCCCGAGGAGTTCCGCGGCTACCAGGGCATCAACAGCGCACCCAGCATCGCCTCCGGACGGGTGTCCTACGCGCTGGGGCTGGAGGGACCGTCGGTGTCGGTGGACACCGCCTGCTCATCGTCGCTGGTGGCCCTGCACCTGGCGGCCAACGCCCTGCGCTCGGGGGAGTGCTCGCTGGCGCTGGCCGGCGGCGTCTCGGTGATGTCGACAGCCAGCCCGTTCGCCGAGTTCGCCCGGCACGGCGGTCTGGCCGCCGACGGCCGGTGCAAGGCGTTCGCCGAGGGCGCCGACGGCACCGGGTGGTCGGAGGGTGTCGGGGTGGTGGTGCTGGAGCGGTTGTCGGATGCCCGGCGCAACGGGCACCGGGTGTTGGCGGTGGTGCGGGGTTCGGCGGTGAACTCTGATGGCGCGTCGAACGGGTTGACGGCGCCGAACGGGCCGGCGCAGCAGCGGGTGATCCGGGCGGCGCTGGACGCGGCCGGGCTGTCACCGTCCGATGTGGACGTCGTGGAGGCGCACGGCACCGGG
>NZ_MSIE01000131.1 GCF_001921205.1 Actinophytocola xanthii
GGTGGCCGGGATCATCAAGATGGTGCAGGCCCTGCGGTACGGGGTCGCGCCGCGGACACTGCACGTCGACGAGCCGTCCTCGCATGTGGACTGGGACTCCGGCGCGGTGTCGCTGCTGACCGAGGCCGTGGAGTGGCCGGCGCTCGACCGTCCCCGGCGGGCCGCCGTGTCCTCGTTCGGCATCAGCGGCACCAACGTGCACGTGATCCTGGAGCAGGACACGCCAGAACCCGTCCCGGCGACGCCACGGGCCGTATCGCCCCGGGTGCTGCCCTGGGTGCTGTCGGCCCGGACCGCCGAGGCACTCGACGCCCAGACCGAGCGGATCGCGCGGTGCTCGGCCGACCCGCTCGACGTGGCGTTCTCGCTGGTGACCACGCGTTCGGTGTTCGAGCACCGGGCCGTGCTGGTCGACGGT
>NZ_MSIE01000132.1 GCF_001921205.1 Actinophytocola xanthii
CCGGCCGCGGCGGCTTCGGTGGCGGCGGCATGGGCGGCATGGGCCCCGGTGCCGGGGCGGGTGCGCTCGCCGCCGAGAACGCGGCCGTGCGCGGCGGCGGGCTGGCGGCAGGGGGTGGCGGCCGTGGCGGGGCCGGCATGATGGGCGGCGTCCCTGGCGCCCGCGGCAACGGCGAGGACGACGACGAGCACCAGCGGCCGTCGTTCCTGGTGGAGGCCGACCCGGACGCCGTGTTCGGCACCGACCAGATGACCGCGCCACCCGTGATCGGTGAGTGATGGCCTTCACGCTGTCGCTCACCGAGGCGGACGTGCTCGCCCAACTGCTCGGCACGAACATCCGGCTCTTCCCGTTCGAGATCCCATCGGTCGGCCGGCTGCAGGTGGACCGGCTGCGGATCGCCCGTGAGGTGTTCGCCGACCTCGACCGCCGCGGGCTCATCCGGGCGGGAGAGGTGGTCCCTGACCTGGAACGCGCGCTGCGCACGCTGTCGGACCCGGTCATCTCGGTTGCCGTGCTGGGCACGGTGAAGGAGCGCGAGGAGATCTACGCCCGGGCCTCCGCCGCCGGCGAGACCGGTGTCCTGGCCCGGCTCACCGGCTCCAGCCTGCGGCTCGAGCTGATCCGCCCGACCGCGCTGGCGGTCAGCCTCGTCGGCCTGCTGCCCAAGATGACCGCCGGTCCGGGCCAGTCGGTGACGGTCTCCCGGCCGGCCCCGGTACCCGTCGGCGCCCGGCTCGACGGCGCGGAGCGGAACGAGGACGTGTTCGTCCCGGTGCACCCGCGCGCCGGTGCGGACCAGCGCCTGCGGATGGCGGCCGGCTACCTCAAGCGCCCGCGCACCGGAACCGGGTTCTTCGCCGTCTCCGGCCGCGACCGCAACGGGCGGGAGGTCTCGGGCGGCGGTCTGACCTGGATCGACACCGACGCAGGTCGCTACCTGTCGCTGTCGCGGCCGGCCGGCGAGGACGGCACGATCAGCAGCACCTTTTCTCCGGCCGACACATCACGGCTGGTCCACGCGCTCGGCGAGATGATCGAGTCGGTGGCCCCCCGGCGGCCGTAGCCCGGGCGCTACAGCCCGGGCGCTACACGACCTCGTCGTGGGACGCGCCGGGCATGCGGCCGGTGACGACGAACACGACCCGCTTGGCGACCGAGACGGCGTGGTCGGCGAAGCGCTCGTAGAACCGACCGAGCAGGGTCACGTCCACGGCGGCGGCGACCCCGTTCGACCAGTCCTTGTCCATGATCACGGTGAACAGGTGCCGGTGCAGGTCGTCGATCTCGTCGTCGGCGTCCTCCAGGGCGTGGGCCTGGTCGACGTCCTTGGTCAGGATCACCTGCTCGGCCTTGCGCGCGAGCTCGACGGCGACCCGACCCATCTCCCGGAACAGCGGAGCGACCTGCTCGGGCAGCACCGGCTGGGGGTGACGGCGGCGGGCCGCCTTGGCGACGTGCAGGGCGAGGTCACCCATGCGCTCCAGGCTCTCCGCCGCGTGGATCGCGGCGAGCACCGTACGCAGGTCGGTCGCCACGGGCGCCTGCAGGGCCAGCAACGCGTAGGCGTGCTCCTCGCAGGCCGAGCGGGCGTCGTCGACCTTCACGTCGTCGCCGATGACCTGTTCGGCGAGACCGAGGTCCGCATCGAGTAACGCCCTGGTCGCCGACTCCATCGCGGTCGCGACCATCGAGCACATGCCCGCCAGCTCAACAGCCAGCTCATCGAGTTCGACACGGTAGGCCTCACGCATGCCGACAGCCTACGGGCGAGCCGACCCCGGTGGCGCACCACTCGGTGAACCGGACGTGAACCTGCGGCCAAATCAGGCGCAGGAGACGTCTCCCGCGTTCACAGTGGACAGATCTTCGGGCAGTTCCGGCTGTGGCTCCTCGGTGCCGCCGCCGGTCGGCGAGACGACCTCACCGTCGTAGTCCGGGCCGATGAAGAGCTGCACCGCACCGCCGGCGGCGGGGTCCTCGACCAACTTCGCGCCCGGCACCGCCGCCGCGAGCGTCTGTGCCTGCGCCTGCCTGGCCTTGGAGTACCTGACGACGGTCTGGTCGACCTTCTCCAGCGAGGCGTCCACCCACACGACCTGGAAGCCCAGCTCGGCCAGCTCGTCCGCGGTCGCCCCGGCGATGCCGTCCTGGTTGTTGCCGGCGTTGAAGACCTGGATCTTCACGGTCTTGGGGTCGACCGGACCCTGCTCCTGGCGCAGGCCCGAGGCGAGTTGGGTCGTGGTGCCCTGGCCCTCCTGGGAGGCGTCATCGGGCTTCTTGGCCGGTGCCTCGCCGGGCAGCGGGGTGTCGTTGCGGATGGCCTGGAACAACGACTTCGTGTCCTCGACCCGGAGCTCCTCGTTGCCGCGCTCGTTGGCCTCCCCGACCGTCGGCACGGTGACGAAGGTGACCCGACCGGCCTCGATGCCCTGCATCGACTGCCCGAGCATGAACATCTGGTCGACGCCGATGTTGTCGCCGAAGGTGGACTTGCTGAACGCGTCGACGAAGCCGGTGAGCTTGCCCGGGTCCAGCAGGACCTCGGTGGACATCGCCTTGCGCAGCAGCGAGGACAGGAAGCGCTGCTGGCGCTTGATCCGCCCGTAGTCCGAGGTGGGATCGCCCGCGACCTTCCTGGCACGCACGAAGTTCAGCGCCTGGTCTCCGCTGATCGTCACGGCCTTGCCGGCCTGCGGGACGACGGTGCCCAGCACCTCGTCCTCCAGCGGCCGCTCGACGCAGATCTCCACGCCTTCGACGGCGTCGACCATGTCCTTGAAGCCGTGGAAGTCCACGCCGACGAAGTGGTTGATGGCGAGCCCGGAGAGCTCCTGCACCATCTTCGTCACGCACTTGGGCCCGCCGACCTGGTACGCGGTGTTGATCTTCACCAGCTCCGCGGCCGGCTCGATGTCACCGGTGTACTTGCCGGTCTTGGCGTCCCAGACCTCGCACTCCGGCCGAGTGACCTCGAGGTCGCGCGGGAACGACACCACAACGACCCGTTCCCGGTTCTTGGGAATGTGCGCGATCATGACGGTGTCCGAGCGGGCGCCGACGACCTCGGTCTCGTCGCCGACTCCCTCTTCGGCTGCCGCGCCGGCCCGGGTGTCCGAGCCGACCAGCAGGAAGTTCTCGTCGCCACGCTGTGCCGCCGCGTCCTGGATGGCGGACGAGTTCGGGTCGAGCGCGTCGACCTGCTGGGAGTTGGACTCGATCCAGCTCTTGAAGCCCCAGGCGACACCGCTACCGACGAACACGAGAACCGCGGCGACCACGGCGAACGCGCGGCCGGCCATCGTGGAGCGGTTCTGGCGCTTGTTCTTCTTCCGCCGCAGCCGGCTCAGGCCGGTCCGCTCGTCGGCCGGCTCGGGCTCCGGCTCGGCGTCCTTCCGCGGCGCCGAGAGGGTCTGCATGCCGACGCTCTCGTCGAGCCGGTCAAGCTCTTCCATCTCGTCGTCGTGCTGCCAGGGCAGCAGCTTGCGGCGCTTGGACTTCTTCTCGCGTTCCTCGGCCTTGAGCTCGTCGTGCACCGCGGAGAAGCGGGCGAGCGTGTGGTCGATCGAGCGCCGCTTCTGCACCTCCTCGCCGATGGCCTCCATCTCGGTGGTCATCGAGATGGCGTCCTCCTCCGGCACGCGGGGCGGGACGGCGCGGGGTTCGGCCGGTCCGGGTGCCGGCAGCGGGCGCGCCGGCACCGAGCGCTGGCCGGGTGCACCGGAGGGGAGGTCCTCCTCGCCGCTCAGAGCGCGGCGGATCGCGGGCTCACGACCGCCCGGCGGCAGGTCGCCGTCCGGGCCGGCCGGGTGGAACGGAGGCCGGTCCTCACCCGGGTGGAGCGGCGGCGGGCCGGACGGGCGGTCGTCGACCGACGGACGGCGGCCGACCGGCCCTGGCTGCTGGCGGCCCGGTAGGGGGCGCGGTGCCGGCGGAACGGGAGACCCCGCCAGCGGCCGGCTCGGCCGGTCGGGCGGTGGGACGGGTGCCGCGCCGGGAAAGTCCGTCGGCGGGACGGCGGGCTGTCGCCCGGGCCGGTCGACGCCGGGCGGCGCGACGGCCGCCCCCGGCTGCCGGAACTGGGCGGAGGCGTGGCCAGGCAGGTCGGCTGGTGGAGGCGCTGGCTGGCGGAACTGCGCGGAGGCGTGCCCGGGGAGGTCTGCCGGTGGGGGCGCTGGCTGGCGGAACTGTGCCGAGGCATGGCCGGGCAGGTCGGCTGGCGGTGCCGCGGGCGGGCGGACGGGCGCGGAGGGGTGGCCGGGCCGCTCGGCGGGCTTGCGGAAGGACGCGGACGCGTGGCCGGGGGACTCCGCGGGAACGGCCGGCTGCCGACGGGGGCCGGAGGCGTGCCCGGGGAGGTCTGCCGGGGGGACGGCGGGCTGCCGCCCGGGTCTGTCCGATCGCGCGGCGCGCCGTCCGGGCCGGGGAGCACGGTCCGGGACCCCACCCTCGGGGAAGTCGAAGTCCGAGTCCGGCTGCCGGGGCGGGCGCCCGGGATCGGGCAGAGGCCCGGACGGGTGCCGGCCCCGGCTCTCGACCGGGTAGTCGCGGGGGAGGTCGTACTCCGCGCCCGGCACGGGGCCGGACGGCGGCCGAGCGGCGCGCCGGCCGGAGGGCGGTTGGGGAGCGGGCCGGGCGTCGGCGCGTGGCGCACTGGACTGTCCGGGGGCGCGGCGGGCGCCCGGACGCGGACCGCCGGGGGCCTCGCCCGGGTGGGGCCGGCCGAACTGGTCGCCGTTCGCCCGTTCGTCGCCCTGGGGGCGGAGCTCGTCGGAGTGGCGGCTCACGGGTCCGCTGTGCGGGTCGGCGCTCCGGGACCGGCGCGGGACCGCCTGCTCGTCCGACGGCATCGCGCGCCGTCCGCCCTCGCTCGGCGAATGCGATACGGGCGTGATGCCCGAGCGGGAACCGGTGTGGCGCTGGACCAGGTCGGCCACGCTGAGGCCGCCGCTGTTGTCCTCCATCGAACGGCGTCGGCGGCGGGGCTGCTCGTCGGGCTCCTCCGCGCGCCGGTGCCTGCGGCCGTACCCCTGCGGATCACCGGAGCGGGTGCCACCCAGGTGGTCGTCGTCGGGCACCCGATCTCCTTTCTCCTCGCGCCGGCTCGCGCTGCGGCACACGTTCTCGTGCCGCTTTCTTAATCAAGACGTTGTTGACGGCAAGTGTGTTGCGGCTCCTTGGGGTCTTCCGAGCCGAGATAGTACGGCCGGATAGCTCCGGTGACGACCGGGGATCTCATTTTGGCCACTTTCCAGGCGCAGTTGGGCGCAACACGCTACGCCGAACGGCCTAATATAAACTGTGACCTGAACGGTGTAGGACCGTTCACCCCTCCCGTCAGCGCGGTCGGCGATTCGGTGCGCCGGAGAGGCGGACCTCGTTGCCCACCCGGTAGGCGACCGCGTTCCGGCCAGACTGCTTGGCGGTGTACAGCAGCCCGTCGGCGTGCCGCAGCTGCTGGTCGGGCCGGGTGAGCAGTTGACCGGTGTCCGCGGACTGGTGGGCGACGCCGATGCTGACCGTCACCCGGAGGCCGCCCACGATCGTCGACCACGGGAACTGCTCGACCCGGGCCCGGGCCGCCTCGGCGACGGTGATCGCGGTGGAGGCGTCCACGCCGGGGAGCATGAGCACGAACTCCTCGCCCCCGTAGCGCGCGCAGAAGCCGCGCTCGGGCAACGCCACCTGGAGCAGCTCCACGACCTGTCGGAGCACGCGGTCACCGACGAGGTGGCCGAAGGTGTCGTTGACCCGCTTGAACCAGTCCAGGTCGACCAGGGCGACGGCCAGCCCGTCCCCGTCCGGCTCGCCCTGCTCGAGGAGGCGCTGGTCGAGGTAGCGGCGGTTGTAGCTCGCGGTCAGCGCGTCGCGGATGCTCTGCTCCCGGGCCTCGGCGTGCTCGCGACGCAGCCGGGCGACCTCGAGCCGGAACTGCTCTGGCACCCGTGGGGCCCGCTCGACGGTGGCGAGCCGCAGGGCGTGCCGCAGGTGTTCGTAGGCCTGGCGCCACTGGTTGCGTGAGGCGAGCAGCTCGGCTATCGACTCGTGCAGTTCGACGAGGCTGACGTCCTCGGCGTCGCCCCGGGTGCCGAGCTGGACGGCGGCCGGGGCCGGCGGCCCGTTGTGGACGGGCGCCGGTGGCACGACGGAGGCGGCGGTCGGGGAGTCCGGGACGGAGTCGACGACCGGAGGGCTGACCGGTACGGCCAGCGTGTCGAGACGCCGGGTGGGATGCTGCATGGGGACGGTGGGCTCGCTGGCCGGTGGGTCGCGGCGCGCAGGTCCTGGCTGGGCCAACCCCTGGTCCAGAACGGCCACCGCGCTCACCTCCCTACCTAGGTCTCTTCGACCCTGGCGGGAGCGGCCTTGAGGCTTGCGGCGGCTTGATTCAGTTTTCCCTCTACCGGTGGAACGGGCGCTGCTCCAACCCAGCGATGGGGGCTGCGCCAGCGGTGCGCGTCAGGTCGTCGAACCGTGACGGGCCGTCGCTGGTCACCCGCCCGCGGGGCAGGGCGAGAAGCCGTAGGCCCGCCCGTCGAGCACGACCACGCGCTGTGAACCGATCTGCTCACCCAGAAGGGCGCCCTGCTGGCGGATGCTGATCGAGACGCCGAGGACGTATACCGAGCCGCGGGGACGCCGGGTGTCCTCCGGTGGCACCCACTCCGGGTCGGACCGGAACGTGGACATGGCCGGCCGGACGTGCAGGGTCAGGCCGCCGAGCTCGCAGAGCCGGTCGCGGTAGTCCGGGTGCTGGGTGACCCGCAGGAAGCGGCCCTGGCTCGCGGTGCCCTCGTCGGCCGCGGCGTTCAGCTCCGTGTAGTACGCCTCGACCAGGTCCCGGTCCGCGTCCGGGGAGCCGCCGCTGACCGGCGCCGGCTGCCCCGCGACCAGCGAGCTGCACCCCACGAGGAACAGGACGGCGGCGAGTGCGGCCGCCAGGACGGCGGTTCGGGCCATGGTTCTCCCCGGTCGTGGTTCGTTCACAGGCTAGGGCACGTCCGCCCTGGGCACTGCCGGCCGCGGCGGGGCCGGGTCGCGCGAGGTGCCCGGGATGCTCAGCCGCCGGAGTGCATGAGGTCGGCGGCGAAGGGGACGCTCGGGTCGTCCGGGTCGTCCAGCCAGCCGTAGGGCAGCGTAACCTTCCCCGGCGAGCCCTGCCGGCCCCTCGGGCCCTCGGCCGTCGCCGGGAACGGCACGGTCGGGTCCAGGCGCTCCAGCAGGTCGTCCAGCTGGGCCGGCGTCGAGACCATCGCCAGCTCCCGGCGCAGCTGGGAGCCGACCGGGAAGCCCATGAAGTACCAGGCCATGTGCTTGCGCAGGTCGCGGATGCCCTTCTCCGGCCCGTCGTGCTCGACGAGCAGCTCCGCGTGCCGGCGCAGGACCCGTGCGACCTCACCGAGGTTCGGCCCGGGCGGGAGCGGCTCCCCACGGAAGGCGGCCTGCAGCTCCCCGAACAGCCAGGGACGGCCGAGGCAGCCCCGGCCGACGACCACACCGTCGCAGCCGGTCTTCTCCATCATCGCGATGGCGTCCGCCGCCGTGAAGATGTCGCCGTTGCCCAGCACCGGAATGGTCCGTACGGCCTGCTTCAGCGCGGCGATGTGCGTCCAGTCCGCCTGTCCGGAGTAACGCTGCGCGGCGGTGCGGGCGTGCAGTGCGACCGCGGCGGCGCCCTCCGCCTCGGCGATCCGTCCCGCGTCCAGGTAGGTGTGGTGCTCGTCGTCGATGCCGATCCGGAACTTCGCGGTCACCGGCACCCCGTGCGGCTGCGCGGCGGCCACCGTCGCGGCGATGATGTTGGCGAACAGCCTGCGCTTGTAGGGCAGCGCCGCCCCACCGCCCCGACGGCACACCTTGGCCACCGGACAGCCCCAGTTGGTGTCGATGTGGTCGGCGAGGCCCTCGCCAATGATGATCTTTACGGCCTCGCTCATCGTGGCCGGGTCGACCCCGTAGAGCTGCACCGACCGCGGGGACTCGGTCGGGTCGAAGGCCATCATGTGCCGCGTCTTCGGGTCACGTTCGACGACGGCCCGAGCGGTGATCATCTCGCAGACGTACAGCCCGGCCCCGTACTCGCGGCACAACCGGCGGAAGGCCACGTTGGTGATCCCCGCCATCGGCGCGAGCACGACCGGCGGGTCCACCGGGTAGGGCCCGATCCGCAACGTCGTGGTGAGTGCTGGCACGTCCCCATTGTGAGTGGTCGGGAGCCGGGCCGGCTCCTCAGGTCCGGCCGGGGCGGCGGTGGGGTCAGCTCGCCAGGCGCGCGAGCGTGCTGGCGAGGACGTCGGCGAAGCCGGCCCGCACCTGCCCGTAGAGGATGTGGTGGGCGAACATCGACCCCGCCATGATCTCGGCCAGCGCGCGGAGGTCGGTGCCGCCCGGTAACTCGCCGCGCCGCACCGCCCTGGCGAACAGGACCTCGGCCACCTCGAGGTCGGGCGTCATCATCTTGTCCCGCAGCTGGGCCATCAGCTCAGGCTCGACGAGACAGTCCGCCACCATGCCGCTGACCAGGGTCACGGTGCCGGGTAGGCGGAAGACGTGGTCCATGTACGAGGTGGCCCCGGCGAGGTCGCCGGCCAGCGAGCCGGTGTCGGGCAGCTCCGAGGTGGCGCGCTCCGCGCCGCCGAAGTGGGCCTGGTAGACCAGCAGCGGCCGACGGGGCCACCGTCGGTAGAGCGTCTGCTTGCCGACCCTCGCGCGCCGCGCCACGGCTTCCATGCTCAACCCGAAGTATCCGTGCTGGGCCAGCAGCTCCCGGGTCGCGCCGAGGATCCGCTCGTCCAGCTCCGGGATGCGTGGCCGGCCTCGTGCGGTCTCCTTCGACACCGCCCGACCTTACGACACGGTATGGCCGTCTCGTAATGCGTCCGCGAGTGGAAAACTCCCTTTGCTCCGCTTCGGGCGGCTGCTGCCGAAAAGCGAGGTTTCCACAAAGTGAACGGGAGGTATCCGCCCGGCATGGCCGATCCCCACTCCGACCACGACGACCCCGAGCACGAACGGTTAAGGCACAACCTCAACGAGTTGCTGCAGGAGCTCCGCGTCGCCCAGGCTGGTGTCCAGTTCCTGTTCGGTTTCCTGCTCGCCGTCGCCTTCACCGAGCCCTATCTGCGGGCCACCGACTTCCAACACGTCATCCACCTGATCGCCGTGGTGTTCGCGACCGCGGCTGTCGCGCTGTTGAGCGCCCCGGCCGCCTGGCACCGCCTGCTGTTCCGACAGGGCCAGCGACCGGTGATCGTCGCGGTCGCCAACCGCCTCGCGGTCATGGGAATGGCCTGTCTCGCCGTCGCGATGGTCGCGACCGTGCTGCTGCTCACCGACGCGGTACTGGGCAACTGGGTGGCCGTGGCGATCACGATGTTCGCCGCGATCCTGTTCAGCGTCCTGTGGTTCGTGATGCCGCTGATGCGCCGCGCGCAGGTCAACAGGGACGACGCGGAGGACGAGCGCCGGAAGGCGGCGACGAGTGGTTACAACGCCGTGCGCACCAACAGCGAGCCCGCCTGATCCCCTGTCAGTGCGGTGCCGCCGGCCGGTCGCTCCGGTCGGCGGCACCGCTCGTGTCAGTTGAGGTCGTTCTAGTTGAGGTCCTCGTCGAGCCAGTCCTCGACGGTGCCGGTGTCCTCGTAGAGCCCGTGGCTGTCCCCGCCGTCGTCGGTGAGGTCGTCTCCTTCGTCCGGTCGCGGCTCGTACTCCGTGTCGGACCCGTCCTCGACCGGGGTGTCCGAGGCGGGCGTCGTGCTCGACTCGCCCTGGTCGGCCTCCCCGCCGGTGTCCCCGCCGTCGAGCCCCGGCAGCCCGGAGGTCTCCCCGCCGCCGCCGTCCTCGCCGCCGCCGGTCTCCTCGGGGCGCGGTTCGTAGCTGCCGTCGCCGCGATCGTCACCCTGCTCCGGGAGGGGCGACTCCGAGGTGTCGGCCGGACTCGGCGCCGGCGCCGGGGAGGGCTGCGGTGCCGACTCGGTCGCGGCGGCGTCGGTGCCCCGCCCCTCCGCGTTCCACGTGCCCATGCCGGTCGGATCGGAATACTCGGCCTCCGCGACCCCGTCGTCGTCCAGGTCCAGGACCGCGGTGTCAGCGACCCCGTCGCCGTCCGAGTCCCACATGACGTCGTCGACGCGGCCGTCGCCGTCGAAGTCCAGGGCCACGGCGTCGAGCGTGCCGTCGCCGTCGACGTCCACGTCGGCCGCGGACGCGTGCACGTTCGGGTCACCTTCGCCGGTGCCGAACTGGTACTCGATCTCGGGCATGTCTCCCCCGTTCTGGATGGATGAGCTGAGAGTAGATGTCCCGACCGGCGGCTCGGTTCCCTGTTTGCTCAGGTGAAGGATCGGAACGGGGCGGAACGTTCCGCTCGACCCCTCCGTCGAAGCGCACTGTCGACAGTGGAGGGAGACCGGAATGGTCATGGGAGCCGGGTTCGAGGCCCTGCACCAGCTGGCGGGCGAGGCGGAACGGATGAGCCGGGTCCTCGCCGGACCCGCGCCGGCCGAGCACGCGGGCCAGGACCGGTCGGGCACGGTGCACGTCGTCGTGGACGAGGCAGGCGCCGTGGTCGACGCCCGCCTGGACCGGGACTGGTACGACAGCGTCGACGCCCGCGTGCTCGGCGCCGCCGTGCTCGAGGCCGTGGACGCGGCCGGGGTGGCGCGCCTGTCCGCCTGGGCGGAGGCGGTGGCCGAGGCACAGGAGACGACCGGGTCGACCTCGGTGGCCCCACCGCCGGTCCCGGCTGGCCCGGTCCATATCGACCCGCCGGCCGACCTGGTGGACCGGCTGCTCACCCTGCTGCACCGGGCGGGCCGCGAGGCCGAGGCCGAGGCGAAGACCGCCGCGGCGGCCGAGGACTACCGGCGCAGGCTGGTGCGCGGCAGCAGTGACGGCGGCCATGTCACGGTCGGGATGGACGGTCCGCGGGTGGTCGAGGTCCAGATCGAGACCGACACACGCTGGATCGGCACGGCGAACCACCTCGAGATCGCGAGCGAGCTGCGCAGCGCGTTCGAGGCGGCTCGCGCCGCCGTCGCCGAGGCCGCGCCGCGGCGACGCTCCGACAGCGCGATCGAGGAGTTGCGGGCGCTGACCGACAACCCGCGGGAGTTCGTGGCCGCGCTGTTCGGCACCCGGCTGTGAGCATTCGACAGTAACGACCGGAGGATTTCGATGGCACCGACCCAGGACCAGTACGAGGTCGCCCTCGGCGCGTTACGCGCCGACGCGGACACATGGGAGCAGTGCGCCGCTGACCTCGACGCCGCGAAGGGGACGGCGGGCGGCCTCGACCTGGAGGCACTGCACTTCTCCTATGTGGCCGACAAGCTCGGGGTCACGGCGATCTACCAGCAGTTCCAGGACAAGCTGGTCCGGCTGCTCGACGAGGGCCGGACGATGTCGACCGCCGTGGCCGCCGCGCTGCGCGCCTCGGCGCAGACGTACCAGGAGGAAGAGGAAGCAGGCGTCCACCGTATGAACAACATCTGGTGAGGGGTGCGGACATGGGTGAGGTACTGAGCCAGGCGGAGTTCGAGGACGTCCTGCGGCGCGTGCGTGAGGCGATGGAGGAGATCCCACGCCAGTACCAGCGGTTGGTGGACAACATCAACAGCGTGCTGGACTGGCTGCCCGGGTTCGTGCTGGACCGGATCCGGGACGCGTTGCGGACGGTGGGCGATTTCATCGGAAAGGTCCTGACCGAGATCGGGAAGTTCGTCACCCAGCCCGGCGTGCCGTGGACGCTGTGGTCGCACGGCGACAGCTGGACCAACGACGTCGGCGCGAAGGCCAGCACCTGGCAGGACGTGTTCACCCTCGGTGCCATGCGCACCGACGACGAGTGGACCGGCGGCGCCGCGACCGCCTACAAGAACGTGCTGCCCCAGCAGCAGCGCGCCCTGGGCGCGATCAAGGCCGCCTGCGACGAGGTCGACGACGTACTGACCAAGCTGGCCGTCGCGATCGGGGTCGCCTGGCTGGCCGTGGTCTCGGCGATCGTCTCGTTCGTCGTCGAGCTCACCGCCGAAGCCGGCGCGGCGGCGACCGGTGTCGGCGCCCCGCCGGCCGCGGCGGCGGCCGGCGTCTCGGCGGCGAAGGTCTGGGGCATCATCGCGGCGGCACTCGGCGTGCTGGAGGCGTTCGTCGCCAGCTCCCTGCTGCCCGCGACCAAGGACCTCAACCAGCGGGTGCACACCGACGAGGGCTTCCCCCAGGGCCACTGGCCCCAGCTGACGACCGACATCTCCAACTCCAGCCACCGGGAGAACGGCGGTCAGAACGCGCCCTGGGAGATGAGCAAGGCCTAGCTGAGGAGTTAGGCGGCCATGTCCGGTCGCTCGGCCAGCCGGCGGACGACGGCGATCACCGGGTAGGCGGGCGGGAGAGACCGGCCCGGCGCCGGCGGCTCCAGCCACCGCCAGGTGCGGACAACGGACCCTCCGCTGGGCGAGGTGGGCACGACGAGGTGCGCACCCCGCCCGGCGACGGCCACGTCGAACCTGGCCAACTCCCCGGCGACTCCCGGCCGTAACTCCTCGGGCGGACGTGTCAGGAAGCTCCACCTGGCACCGTCCGGATCAGAAAACACGGGTCCACACTGGAGTGCCACGCCGAGTTCCTTGCGTACCAAGGCACCCAGCGGCGCTGGCATCGACACCGCGGACAGCGCGTTGCCGACGGCGACGCACAGCACCCGCTCGGAGACCCGCACCGACACCGGCCACCCGAGCAGCTCCTCGTAGGCGGCCCGGCCGTGCGCGAGGTCGCGCAGCCAGAGCGGAGCCGGCCTGTGCTGGATCGATGACAGTGCAGCGGTGTTCATGTCCCATCCCCAATCGTTCGGCTGAACTACGAACTCTGGGGCGCCCGCACATCATTCAAGAACCAACCCGTCGGTATGTCAATACCGACCGACCGGTCTCTTTTAGTGGATCTTCCCTGGTCAAGCCCGGTTGCCGGCCAGTGCCGCGTTCAGGTCGCCGTGCGTCAACGAGGCGGCGAGCGACTCGTAGGTGCCCGACGAGAACAGCTCCCTCGCGCACCGGACCGCGGTGTCGTAGGCCGCGAGGGCGACGCGGGCCCCCACGCTCGCCCGCGCGACACCGAGTTCGGCCAGCTCAGGGACGGCCGGCGCACCGGGCATCGCCAACACGTTCAGCGGCGCGTCGATCTTCGCGACCAGCTCGGCGATAAGGTCACGATCCACGACCCCGGGAACGAAGATCCCGTCCGCGCCGGCGTCGAGGTAGGCCCGCGCCCGGGCGAGAGTCTCCGCCATCCGAGTCTCTTCCGGCCCGATCCCTAGCAGATAGGTGTCGATGCGAGCGTTGATGAACAGCGGCGCGGCCGCCCGCGCGGCGGCCATCCGGGCCACCTGGTCCTCGACCGGGCGCAGCCCGGGCTGGTCGTGCAGAGCGTCCTCGATGTTCACCCCGGCGGCACCGGCGTCGGCGACCGCACGCACCGTGTCGCCCACCTCGCCCGGTGTCGCGCCGAAGCCGCTCTCGATGTCCGCCGTCACGGGCACGGCGACCGCGGCGACGACCCGCGCCACCAGGGCGATGGCCTGCTCCCGGGCCAGGTGGTCACCGTCGGGGACGCCCAGGCTCCACGCCACGCCGGCCGAGGTCGTCGCGATCGCCGGCGCGCCGGCCTGTTCGACCAGCCGGGCGCTGGCGGCGTCCCACGCGTTGGGCAGAACGAGGATGGAGCCGCTGTGCAGGGAACGGAACGTGTCAATCATGGGCACACTCCACCAGTCCCGACCGACAGAAACCCATACCCACCGACGGCCACGGCCGATTCCCGCCAGCCGCCCGCTCGCGGGACCGGCACCGTTGGCATCATGAGAGGCGACATGTACACGGTCATCGACAGCCCCGTTGGCCCGGTCACACTGGTCGGCACCGAGGCCGGGCTGACCGGCCTGTACCTGACCGACCAGCACTTCCCGGCAGGCGAGGTGGCCGGCGCCGAGCGCGACGACGCCCCCTTCGCCCAGGTCGTCGAGGAGCTGGACGCCTACTTCGCCGGAACGCTGACCGAGTTCACCGTGCCGCTCGCGCCCCGCGGCACGCCGTTCCGGCAGCAGGTCTGGGCGGCACTGCGGGACGTGCCCTACGGGGAGACGACGACCTACGGCGAGCTGGCCCAACGGCTCGGCCGTCCCACCGCGGCCCGCGCCGTCGGGCATGCCAACGGCCACAACCCGATCAGCATCATCGTCCCGTGCCACCGGGTGATCGGTGCGGCCGGAGCGCTCACCGGCTACGCCTGGGGGCTGCCGCGCAAGCGCTTCCTGCTCGAACTCGAACGCACCCGACGAGACCGGGGCGCGCTCACCCTGCTCTGAGCGGGGCCCTCAGAGCCTGTTCCTGAACTGATCTTGGTCGGCGTGTCGGGTG